>CANQAV010000006.1 GCA_947589425.1 Candidatus Gastranaerophilales bacterium
CAGACTTGAACTGGCACGAAGTTATTAGCCTCATCGGATTTTAAGTCCGACGTGTCTACCGATTCCACCACCAGGGCGAAAATTTTAAAACGCCAACTTATAATAAAATAAACAAATACTATTGTCCAGCATTTTTTTCGATTACTTCGTTCATAGCTTTAACCATTTCATCCGGGTCAATCCCATGAACTTTCGCACCTGCTTCAAGATTTTCAAAATGAGCAGCCGCACAACCGATACAGCCCATGCCGAAATTTTGAAAAACTTCAAGAGTTTCGGGATGTGCCGTAACAATATCCATAATACCCATATCTTTTGTTACTTTTTCCATAATGTTGCCTTTTTTAATTTTTACATTAATAAGATACCATGGAAAATAAAAATAGTACAACATTTTATGCCATAGGGCTAAATTCAATCAGAAAAAGATATTTAAAAAGCAAACTGACTTTTGACGGTACAAAATGGAATTTATTGGTCAGACTCAAAGTTCTTTTTGAGTAATTTTTCAAAATCAGACGGTTTAATATCCTGAACAAATTCTTTAAATTCTTTTGCTTCCTGTTCATCCTTTTCAACATCCGTTGAAACCAATCCGGCAGCTAAAACATTTGTTGTAACATAAATCGGAACGTCAGCTCTTAGAGCAATCGCAATTGCATCCGAAGGACGTGAATCAATTTGTATTTCTTTCTGTAATTTTTCATTATACATATAGATTGAAGAAAAATATGTTTGATCATCAACATCATTTATCTCGATTTTGGTTATTTTAAATTCCGTCAACTCCGCAATATCAATGAACAAATCATGAGTCATAGGACGAGATGTAGGAATATTTTCTATTTTTCTTATAATTGCCGAGGCTTCCGCTGAGCCAATCCAAATAGGCAATGCCCGTCTGTTTTCCATATCATTTAATACAACAATCGGGGAGCCTGTTCTTGTATCAAGCGCAATACCCATAACTCTCATTTCAATCATTACTTATCTCCTTGAATATAAATTGAATTATAGCACTAAAAACGAATAAGTTTACAAATATTTAGACTATTTTTTTAAAAATTAATATATAATATATTTAATACTTTCCGACAGGAGTTAGCAACAAAATGGAAACAAATATATTAAAGTTTATGGAAAAAAGAACGAAAGAGCTTGAAAATCATATTGCTCTCGGTATTCGCTCACAGCTCGGCTGGAGCGAAATTACATACAAAGGGCTCGGAATACTTTCAAGAAAACTTGCAAGCTATTTAATTGATTTGGGTATAGATAAAGGGGATAAAGTTGCAATTTTATCGGAATCAATGCCCGAACTGGGTGCGACGTTGTTTGCAAACGTCTTATCGGGAGCAACGAGTGTACCTTTAGATATAAAATTAACCATACATGAATTAAACCATATTTTATCCGATTGTTTGCCTAAAGTTCTTCTTGTATCCAGCACATATTTAGAAAAAGCAAAAGAATTAAAAAATTTAATTCCTTCAATTGAACACATAATTTTAATTGACGGCAAAGGCGCAAACAAAGATTTTGTAAATTTACACACGCTTGATGAAATGCCGGATAAAAAATGGCGCCACAGAAATATGGATAAAACTGCACTGATTGTCTATACTTCAGGTACAACAGGCAACCCTAAAGGAGTTGAAATTACATATCGAAACATATATTCTCAGGTTATAGCAATCGGAAAGTGTTTTAATTTCAATTCGGATGATGCAATGTTATCAATTCTTCCGATGAATCATCTTTTTGAAATATCAGTAGGTTTTATGTCATTTTTAAATAAAGGCGCAAGCGTATATTACTCTAACAGTCTTAAACCAAAAGATATCTTTCCTTTGATGCGGGAGAAAAAAATAACCTTTATGGTTGCCGTCCCTGCCTTCTTAAAACTAATGAAAACAACTCTTGAAAGCGAAATCAAGCAATACGGTCCCTTTAAAAAAGCTTTCCATAATTTTAAATATGCTCTGTCAAGAACGCTTAAAAACAAAACAATATCAAAACTTTTATTCAGAGAATTAAGGATGAAATTCGGCGGAAAATTCAAAGGTTTTATGTCAGGCGGCGCTCCTCTTGATATTGATGTCGCAAAATTCTTTGAAACAATAGGAATAAAAATATTTGAAGTATACGGTTTATCAGAAGCAAGCCCCATAATTACAATGAACACCGAAAAACACCACAGACTGGGCTCTGTAGGTAAACCCATACACAATGTTAAAATAAGACTTGATAAAGAAACAAAAGAGCTTCAAATGTTTGGCGATAACATTATGAAAGGATATTACAACAAACCGGACCTCACAAAAGAAGTTATAACCGAGGACGGCTGGCTTAAAACGGGCGATATCGCAAAAATAGATTCGCACGGCTATGTCTATATAACAGGCAGAATAAAAAATATGATTGTTTTATCGGGCGGGAAAAAAGTCTTTCCCGAAGAAGTTGAAGCAGTTCTGTCTAAAAGCCCGATGATAGAAGAAGTTCTGGTATTTTCAGACATTATTAAAACAGGTTCAAAACAAGGCAGTGAAGAAATTGCGGCAAAAATTCACCCGACAAAAGATATTTTAGATAAATATACGGATTTAAAAGAGCTCGAAAATGTTATAAGAAAAGAGGTTAAATCGCTTTCGCTCGAGCTTTCAAGCTATAAAAGACCGACTGAAATTATAATATCAAAAGAGCCTCTTGAAAGAACGGGAATTTCAAAAATTTCAAGAAAAAAAGTAAAATAAAATTAATAAAAAAGCCCGCTAAACGGGCTTTTTATTTAAGTGAATTAAATATATCTTTTGCAAGTTTATCAATATCGCTTTCTTGCGATTTTTTAAGGGATGATTTAACGGTTAATATATCACCGATAAACTTCGTACCCAAAAGCGCTTCAAGTTTTGCTTTTGCACAATTTGCAGCACATGGCGCCCAAGAGCCGTTTTCAATAATTGCAAAACATCTGTTTTGAAGATTGTGTTTTACAATATCTGATAAGAAGTTATCCATGTTAACAAAAATATTGTTATTATAAGTACTTGACGCAATCACAATATGAGAATATTTGAATGCATCAGCTAAAATATAGGAAGGATGTGTTTTTGATACATCATACATTTTAATATTTTTAACACCCAAATCGCTGAGTTTTGAAGCTAAAATTTCTGAAGCATTTTCCGTTGAGCCGTACACACTTGCGTATGCAATTAAAACAGATTTAATTTCAGGCTCATAATTTGCCCAATGCATATATTTATCAATCATCAAAGGAATATTTTCTTTTAAAATGAGTCCGTGCAGAGGGCAAATCATATCAATTTGGACGCTTGAAGCTTTCTTTAAAAGATTATTAACCTGAAGTCCGTATTTACCCACAATATTTGTGTAATATCTTCTGTATTCATCAATTCTTTCGTTAAAGTCAATGTTGCAATCAAACAAATTGCCGTCAAGTGCTCCGAAAGAGCCAAAAGCATCTGCGGAATAAAGAATTTTTTTAGTTATATCATAAGTGACCATAGCTTCGGGCCAATGTACCATAGGCGCCATAATAAAGGTATATTCGTGGTTTGAAATTGTAATTTTATCCCCTTCTTTAATGATTTTAAAATTCCCTTCAATATCAAAATCAAATTCAAAAAATTGATATAACATCTGTTTTGTTTTTTGATTACAGATAATTTTAACATCGGGATATTTTTCAACAACACACTGTATCATAGAGGAATGATCGGGCTCAATGTGATTAATTATCATATAGTCAAGTTTTCTGCCTTTAAGACAATATGAAAGATTTTCAAAAAATATCTCGGAGAGTGATTTATCTATTGTATCAAACAAAAGAGTTTCATCTCCGTCAACAAAATATGAATTATAACTTGCTCCATAAGGTATAGGGTAGACATTTTCAAACAAGGCAACCCTTCTTGATGAAGAGCCGATATAGTATAAATCATCATTTATTTTTCTTACGTTATGCATAATTATTCCTCCAAAGTAATATATAAATTAAAATACCATGGAAATATATGCACCGCTATCATTTTTATGTGTAATTATTTGATTTTGTATTTTTGATTTCAATTCTTCAACATGGGATATAATTCCAATCAACCTGTTTAAATCGGCAAGGTTTAAAATAACATCCATAGCGCTTTCAACAGATTCCGAATCAAGCGAGCCAAAGCCTTCATCAATAAACATTGATTCAATATTCAAAGCACCCGACATGTCAGAAACGCAATCCGATAAACCAAGCGCAAGGCATAGCGCCGCTTTAAAAGACTCACCCCCCGAAAGAGTTTTTGTTGAGCGTGTTTTATAAGTATAATAATCCATTACCTCAATATCAAGTCCGGTCTTAGAATTAAGCGAAGTGTAGTCTTTTTTTCTTAAAAGCTCAAATTGCCCGTTAGTCATTACCTTAAATCTTTTATTTGCTTCGTTTAAAACCATATCAAGATAATAGCCCTGAATATATTGCTCAAACGCAAGACGTTTTTTGCCTTTTAAATTTCCGTTTGCGCAATCACACAAAGTTTTATGACTTAAATAATTTTGCGACAATTTAAGATAATCTTTATATTTATTCTTAATTAAATCAAGGATTTTGAGGTTTGTATGATATTTTAAATCAGCTTTTTTTAAAACGTCATTCAACAGCTTTAATTCATCGCTTAAAGTTAAAATTTCACCGTTGAGCTTATCAAAATCACCTTCATTTATATTTTCATATTCCGCTTCCTGACTGTTTAACAATTCAAGATTTGAAATCAGATTTTGAAGCTCAAGGTTTTCTTTTTCGTATGTTTTAGCCAATAATTCTATTTTGCTGTTTAATTGGTCAAGTTCAAGAGTTAATTTTTCATGCTCAATTAATATATTTTTAGCGCTTTTTCCCTTAAAAGACGTCTCAAGAGTTTCAATTTTAGATTTTAAGGATGCGCATAAAATTCGAGATGATGAAATATTATCCTGTAATTTATCAATTTCATCTTTTTTTTGAGAAATCAGTAATTCAAAATCGTCATTTTTCAATGATATATAAGTTTCAT
The DNA here is from genome assembly GCA_947589425.1 of Candidatus Gastranaerophilales bacterium. Taxonomy (GTDB): domain Bacteria; phylum Cyanobacteriota; class Vampirovibrionia; order Gastranaerophilales; family Gastranaerophilaceae; genus RUG14156. The sequence goes on from CANQAV010000006.1 coordinate 5,064, forward strand.
CAACAACAATCGAATATTCATTTTGAAGTTTTTTAGATTTATTTTTAAGACTTTCTATATTTAAATTCACCTCATAACACTTTTTTGATTTTTCGCTCAAAGAAATGTTCATTTTATCAATTTCGCTTTTTTCCACGTCAAGAGTTTCTTTTGTAATATTTTCATCTTCAAGTTTTGCCGGGTTTGGATGAACACAAGAGCCGCAAACGGGGCAGGGAGAATTTTCTTTCAAATTTTTTGCAAGAACTCCCGCTTGAATTGATAAATAGGTATTATATTTGATGTTATATGACTGCGTTTTTTCACTTAATTTATTTTGAAATTCTTCAAAATCAGATTGCATTTTGAACAACAAATCCGAATTAAGTTCAATTTCGGTGTTTATATTTGTAATATGAGCTTTTTTTAAATCACTGTAGTCATTAACTAAATCATCAAGGGTTTTAATTGCACTCTCAAGTTCATTTTCGTTTTTTGTTAAATCAGCGCTCAGACTTTCAACTTCAAGAGATTTTTTATAATCTTCATCAAGTTTTGAAATATCTATACTTAGTTTTTTCGCATCTTCTTTCAATTTATCCGATTGTTCAAATTCTTTTTTTATATCCGAAAAAACAATTTCCTGATTTTTTATTTTTTCAATAAGTTCATGCTTGGAATTAATCAATTTTAATTTAAGAGAAATTTTATCCGAACAGCGTTTTTTATCTTCAATATTTTTTTCCATGGAGCGTATTTTTTGAATATCTGTTTCATTTTTTTGTTTTTGCGTTTCAAGAAAATTTGAAACATCTTCCATATATTTATCAAAATTGAGAATTACATTGTTATTTATAAAATAATCCGTTTGATTTTTGATATCATTATCATCAATATCAAGCTGAATTAAATATTGAATTATTGAAGATAAAGCCATATCAAATTCATCTTTGTATTTTGCCGTTTCGTCTTTTAATTTCTGTTGAAAATAAGCATAATTTGATGTTTTAAAAATCGATCTGAAAATATCTCCTCTTTCCTGTGTTTGAGCATTTAAAAGCTTTAAAAATTCGCCTTGAGCCAAAAGCGCAATTCGAGAAAACTGTGAAGCGTTAATTCCGAGCAATTGAATAATATAATTATCTATATCAACACCGTTTGACATTGTTGTGCCGTTGGGTAAATAAAGCTCGGCAGTTGGCTTAGTTAAAATCTCGCCTTCGCCTTTTTGTTTTTTTCTCAAATAGGAAGGTTTTCTTATAATTCTATAAACATCATTTTTAATTGAAAAAGTAAAATCAACAAAAGTTTCAACATCAACTTTTGCAAAATGACTCCTTAAGTCCGAATTTGTCCTTAAACTACCCGAAGGGCAATTAAATAAAGCGTATGAAATTGCATCAAAAATCGTTGTTTTACCCGAGCCTGTTGAGCCTGCTATTAAATATAAATTTCCTTGAATTTTATCAAAAGGAATTTCAACACGATTTTTATAGACACCAAATGCCTGCATTATAAGATTAATCGGGCGCACAATCATTCCTTTCGATTTTTTCAGCCATGGATTTTACTATATCAAATTTTTTATCATCAATGTCTTCGCCTGTTTGAATTTTATAAAAGTCGCAAAAATGTTCCAAAAGCGTTTTATCTTTTTCATAATTTTTTGAATAACTTGAATTTAATTCTCTTGTAAATTTGTTATCAAATTCCAAAATCATAATGTTGGGATAAATCATTGAAAGTTTCTTTTTGGCATCAAGCACTTCTTCATCAAGCAGGGTAAACTTAAAATAATCATCACGGTTTATTTTTGAATAAAATTTTTCATCCAAAAAATCATCAATATATCCTCTTAATTCTTTCATATCGTGTTGAAATTTGATATCAAAAAATTCCATATTTATTTTTTTATCTTCAATGTTAATAACGCTGAAGGTTTTCTTTTGGTTAATTTCGCTGAAAGAATATTTTAAAATTGAGCCCGAATATCTTATATTCTTATCACCCGCGCTTTGAGGGCAATGAATATGACCAAGAGCGGTATAATCAAATTTTTGAAAAATTTTATAATCAACCATATCCAACAACCCGAGCGACCTTTGTTCGCTGTCCGAAAATTGAAGTTCGGTCTTGTTTGAAGAAACAAATTGATGAGCAAGAAGGATATTTACCCGATTTTTATCCAAAATTGTGTTATCAATCAAAACTTTAATCGCATCATTATAAGAATTAATTTCACTGTCGGGGAAATATTTTTTAATCTGCAGAGGATAAAGATATGGCATAAGATAAATTGTAACACCATCTTCTATATCATAATGTTCAATTTCACCCTTGAATATCCCTGCAATATAAATATTTGAGCTTTTAAGAAGCTCATTTAAATAAGAAAGTCTTTCAAGGTTATCGTGATTGCCCGAAATAATAAAAACTTTAATTTTTAGTTTATTTAATTCGGATAAAAATTGAGAAAAAAGATTAAGAGCAAAGACTTGAGGAATTGGCTTATCAAAGACATCTCCCGAAATTAAAACAGAGGAAATTTTTTCATTTTTAATAAGCTCAAGAGCCTCTTGAAGAACATATTTTTGTTCTTCAAGCATACAAAAACCGTTTACTTTTTTACCGATATGCAAGTCACCCAGATGAAGAATTTTCATAATTTAATTAAAACATTAAATTAAAAGACAAACAAGTTCATAAGTGTATAAAACACTATATTTAGTTTTGTAATAGCTACATTAATCATATTATGGAATAAAAACCAAAAATTTGATATAATAATTATATAGTTGTGTTGTAAAAATGAATCGAGATAAGTATGAGGGTACCGCAAATTTCACAATTTGGTCTTTTTGGTATACAAAATAACTATTCTCAAAAAACTGCACCAAAAAACTTTTCAAAATTAAATGACCCGATTGGCGATACGGTTTCTTTCGGCTCTACGGCAAAGTATATGAAAAAATATTCAACCCTGCCCGATGAAATAAAAAAAGTGCTTGACCCTAAAGATGCAATTGATATGTTTAAAGATATGGAGCGCACCGCAAAAGGAATTTCAACGGGAAGAAAATTGATGGGCGGCGGAAAAACTTCGGCAGTATATTATAATCCTTGGCTTAAAGATTATTATCTTCTTGTAACCGATGACAATTCAAAAGATATACAATTAATCTATTCAAGGCATACTCTCGGCAATTCAATTTGGATTGACAGCGATAATCATAACATCCAACTTATTGAACGTCTTGCATAATAATTGTAAAGAATTATTAAAATTAATCTCAATTTCCTAATAATTTATCAACAAATGCCGATAAATAATGTGGATAGGTTGACTTTTAAAGAGAAAGTATTAATTAGGAAAAGGTGAGATTATGAATATTAATTCGGTAAATATTGCGCTTGGAGCGTCTTACGGAGCATACAGCCAAAAGCTTACACAGCAAACAAAAGAAAAGCTTGAAAGCCTTAATATTCCCTATGAAAAAAATATAACAGAGGACGAAGGAAAAAAACTAATAAAAATGCACAATGCGCAAAAAGAGGAAAATCAAAGCCAAACAAAGGGCGGAAATGACCTTTTTAAGAGAGCGCAAAAATTAGCCGAAAAACTTGGAATACAAACAAGTGAAGGAGAAAATTTTGCTCAATTATTAAAAATAATTGAAACAGTGCTTGAACAAAAAATCTCATCCGCTTCAAATAACGAAAAAGAACTTCTTTTACTAAAAGGCTTAAGTCAGGAGCTGGCAAGTATTCAAGCACAATCAAACGGCTCATCAGGCTATAACAATACAAATCAAGCTCTTCTTATGAGCCTTGAAATATTGGGTCAATACAACAAAAATTATTTAAACAGATAATCAATAAAGATAAAAATTTGTTGAAAAATTAACGCTTCTGCTCAAAGTCCCGGATTGATTTCTTGTAAGTCCGGTATATACACCAAAATCAACCGCTTTTGATTTCAGGGGAGAAAAAGTTAAACCTATATCATGGTCTGAAGAATAATTTTGAACATTCATTTTGTTGTAAAAACTCAACGAAAGTTTATCTCCAAGGTAAATACTCGGCGTTACATAAAGCTTTCTTGATGAAGGAATTTGGTCATATCCTCTGTAATTTGTTTCAAGACCCGATTCAATGCTAAAAAAATTTATGGGAGAATATTGAACTCCCGCAAGGATTTTATAGTCATTACTGTTATATTTATTCCTTGTTTTTGAAGTATTTTGATAAAAACTCAAGCTATCCCCAATCGGAACAATTGTTTTTGTATCAATTTTCTTGAACGATTCTCTATAAGGACTGACAGTATTTTCTTCAATTATGCGAAGTTTAAAGGGCTCATATTCCGAGGTAATTACATCTTCTTCATTAACAAAATCTATGGGAGTTTCAATTTGGTTATTTTCAGGCTCATCTTTGGTATTTTTTTCAATTTGAGCACATTCAATCAAATAGTCAAAATATTCTTCCGAATATAGATAATCATTGCCTGAAGAAAAAACGGGCAGTGTAAAAACAAAAAGAAATATAAACAAAAATGATAAAATTAAATATTTTTTCATATCGGACTAATATTATAAATTCAAAATTATTCAATTTCAATTTATTTTTATAAAATCAAAAAATATATTTTTTATAAGCTCTTTTTATTTGATTAAATTTTTTAAGAGCACTGCCGTCCTCAATAACTTTAGTTGCAAGCTTTATTCCTTCCGAAAGAGAAGGAGTGCATTTTGAAATGTATAAAGAAAGTGCGCTGTTTAATATAACGGTATTTTTTTGAGCAACTTTCGATTTATTTTTAAGGACATCAAGTATTATTTCGCAGCTTTCGTTGATATTTTCACACATTATGTCTGATAAGGGCGATTGCTTAATACCAAGAACATCCGAAGAAAGCGTGTAAGAAAAAATCTTATTTCTCCAAGCTTCACAAATATATGTATCACCCTCGGGAGATACCAGCGGCATGGAATCATCATGACAAAAAGAAACAGTATTTTTATTGCCGAGCAAAAGCGCACATTCTGCATATCTTTGCGCATCCTCTTTTGAACAAACACCGATTGTTTGATTTGTCACGCCAAAAGGATTAATTAACTTAAGCGCATTGGGAATAATCGAATTTCGTTTATGTTTTTTTGCGGTTTCATAAACATTATCATAACCTCTTGAACAAGAGGGAATTTTTACATAGAAAAAATTAGTTTTTTTAAAATTTTTGTTAATTTCAGATGTCAAATTTATTTCATTTAACCCAAAATGATTAAGTGAATCAAAAGAACGGAGTTTTTTTAATTCATCATCAAATTTACATCTGAAAACCGACAATCCGCAGCAAGAAGAAATAATATCCACCACAAAAGAAATGTCAAAAAATTTGAAATTTTCGTCAAGAACAATATTTTCAATTGCACTCTTGCCGATTTTAAAAGGTGAATTTATATCAACTCCTTCGGCAAGACAAAGAACTATACCCGAAAACTCTGCGGTTGTCGGACCTTTTTTATTTAATGCATCAAAAAATGATTTAATTTCGGATTTGTTTCCGGAATTATTTTTAAAACTTTTAAATATTTGCTTCAGCTCAAAAGGCGTAATATCCAGTTTTGCATTCAATTTATCAATTATGAGATTATTCATACGTATAATATATCACAATATTAATTTTTTTAACAAATATTTTTCTGATATTACTTGCAAATTAAATATGTTTATAGTTTGATAGAAACAGTCAGTACTTAAATAAAAAGGAATTTAACAAAGTGGTTAAAATAAGACTTAAAAGACTTGGTTATAAAAAAAATCCCAGCTACAGAATAGTTGCTATAGACAGCCGTTCTAAAAGAGAAGGTGCACCTATAGAAGAACTCGGGTATTACAATCCCAAATCAAAAGAAATGAAATTAAATGTTCAAAGAGCAAAAGAAAGAATTGCTCAAGGAGCTCAAGCAAGCAAAACGGTTATGTATTTAATTTCTAATTCCAATGAAGACGGAACTCTTAACTACAAGAAATCCGAAACTAAAAAATTATCTAAAAAAGCTCAAGCTAAATTAGAACAAGAAAAAGAAGCGGCTAAAGCTGAAAATGCAGACGCTCAAGAAGCGGGCGAAACTGCTGAAGCTGAGGCATAGTTTAAGTTTAACATTAAAAGAGCCTCGCAATTTATATTCGAGGCTCTTTTTTTATAAAAATTAAAACAACGGAGGTATGATGACACAGCCAATTGATATGATTAATATTGCTCCCGCAGACAGAATTTTAAACCTGCCTAAATACATCTTCGCACAACTTGCGGAATGGAAACAGGAAGCCATAAAAAACGGTATTGATGTTATTGATATCTCAATCGGAAACCCCGACGGAGCAACTCCCGACCCTGTTGTTAAAGTTGCCCTTGAAGCGATACAAAACCCTCAAAACCACGGATATCCGAACTTTAGAGGAAAACCGGAATTAAGAAAAGCTATTGCAGGTTGGATGAAAAGAAGATATTTTGTCGAAGTTGATGCGGAAACAGAAATTCAAACTTTAATCGGCGAAAAAGAAGGATTGGCAAACATTGCACTTGCATACACTAACCCCGGCGATATAAACATAATTCCCGACCCTTATTATCCCGTTTTGTGCAGAGGAACGCTTATTGCGGGGGGCAAACCGTTTTTTGTAAATTTAAAAGAAGAAAACAGATTTCTGATTGATTTAAATGAAATTCCGAAAGAAATTGCACAGAGCGCAAAGATGTTTTTTATTAATTATCCCAATAACCCTTCGGGCGCAGTTGCTCCAAAAAGTTTCTTAGCTGATGTTGTTAATTTCTGCCGTGAAAATAATATTCTTCTTGTATCCGATTTGGCATACGGCGAAGTGTGTTTTTCAAATTACCGCCCGTATTCAATTTTCAACATAGACGGCGCAAAAGATATTGCAATCGAATTTCATTCGTTTACCAAAACCTTTAACATGGCAGGCTGGAGATGCGGTTTTGCCGTCGGTAAAGAAGAATTTATTTCAAATCTCTATGCAATGAAATCCAACATTGATTACGGAACATCTACCATAGTTCAAGATGCCTGTATTGCCGCTCTTACAATGGATGACAGGTACGTTAAAGACATAATGGATAAATATGACGGACGTCGTGAAATTGTAGCAAAAGGCTTTACCGATCTTGGTTTCTATGCACCCAGAAGCGATGCCACAATGTATTTTTGGATAAAAATTCCTTCAAACTTTAAAAGCTCAATGGAATTTTGTAAATATGTTCTTGATAAAACAGGTGTTCTTCTGACTCCGGGAAGTGCATTCGGCGCAATGAGCGACGACCATTTCAGAGTATCATTGGTACAGCCGATATTAAGACTTCAGGAAGTATTTAAAAGATTTAGAGAAGCGGGAATTAAATATCAATAGTTATTTTAAATAACTTTCAAATTTTTTATCAATATCAAAATAATAGCCGCATCCGTCAAGGGTTTCAATACCTTGATAGATAAGTTCGTTTGAGGCATTGGGATATTTTCTGCAAAAAGAAGGGCGGAAGGGATAAATCAAACAATTATTATTCTTTGAAATAAACTTACATTGAAATGTTAAAGCGCCGTTTTGAAAATCTTTTTTGTTTTCTACAATTCCCGAAATTTTAAACCTTCTGTAATAAGGATGTTTCTTTTGCATTTTTAAGAAAACTTCTTTTGATTTTACATAGCCTTCTTCGGTTGAAAAAAGAATATTGCGGCAGCAAGCACCGCATCTTTTGCATTTTCCTTTAAGTATATATTTTGATGAAAAAAGTTTGGTTTTTAAATCAAAAATAATATCTTCAAAAAACATTTTTAAATCATTTAACATTTATTCGTCCGCCACGATAAAAGCACCTATTGCAAGCCACTGATGCAGATTTTCAATATCAAAAACCTGAATAAAGTATTTTCCCGGTTGAGAAATAACAAAATAATCAACATACATATTTTTATTATCCACCCTTTTTGTGATGTTTCTTATTCTGCTAAAACCGCCCATGTGAGCCTTATCATCCTGTTTTACAATTTGATATTTAATATAATCCGACTTAAAACCTTCTTTTGTATAAATCAAAAAATAAATTCTTGAATTAACGGGAAAAACTGATTGATTTTCAAGTTTTTCATCAACCGCAGTTTCCGTTCTTGGATCATGATTAGATAATATTAAGACGGGATTCTCTTTTTTCTTCCACGCAAAAGAAGGGCTTACGACTAAAATATAAAGAAAAAGTACAATTATTATCTTTTTCATTTAACTACTTCATCATATAACTTTTTAACTCTTGATTGGACTTTTGATTTAAGGCTTTCATCATTTGTTAACTCAATAAATTTTTCATAAGCAAAAATTGCATTTTGTTTATTATCATTTTTTTCCCAAATCATCCCTTCAAGCTGATAATAATCAGCTTGAGAAGAATTTATTGAATTGGCTTTTTGGATGTCTGATAAAGCGCTGTCATATTTTTCAAGTCCAAACTCGATTAAAGCTTTGTTATAATAAAGTTTATCGTCGTCTTTAGAATTTTCAATCGCTTTATCAATAACTGCATTAGCAGTCTCATAATCCTTCAATTCATATAAAACCTGGGCATATCTTGAAAGCGGGTCAGAATTTGTATTATCGAGCTCAATTGCTTTTTCATAATAATTTTTTGCATAAACATTCATACCCAAAGCCAAAGAAGTATCTGCAAGTCCCAAATATACTCTGTAATCATCTTCTGTTTCATCCAGCAGCTTTTCATAAATTGCGCGAGCTTTCTTATTATCCCCTTGAGATTGTAAATTTTGTGCCATTTTAATTTTATTTTCAATTAAATCGTTCTTTATGTCAGAAGAATAAATATTATAATCCGAAAGAGTTTTTTTATCGGTTTTTTGAAGTTGTGTCAGCAGTATTTGAGCTTGCGAATAATCGCCGAGAGCTGTTTTTACAACAGCTTTGTTGTATAGCGCAAGCGGATTTGTCTTATCATAATTAAGAACATCATCATAGTATTTAAGCGCTTCTTCAAATTGAGAATTATTTTGATAAAGCATTCCGAGTTGAAGCAATAACGACTTATCATTCGGATTAATTTTTCTTGCGTCTTCAAGTGTCTTAATTGCATCATCAAAATTACCCTTAGCACTTTGAAGTTCGGATAATTTAATATAGGCGCTGCTATACTCGGGATAAGCTTGAATAAATGTTTTATACTGCTCAATCGCTTCATCTTTTTTGTTTTTTAAAGAAAGAAGATTTGCATAGTCAAATCTTATTGAATTAAGTTCATTGTCTAAATTTAGTGCTTGTTCAAACGATTTTAAAGCTAAATCGTCTTTATCTTGTTTCATCTGTACAATTGCAAGGTTTGCATAACTCATTGCATCATTTTTATTTACCCCGACAGCGCTTGTAAAAGCAATCTCTGCTTTTGGGTAATCACCTTTTCTTAACAGCGCCAATCCGTAATTTGAATAATCACGAAATTCGCTCGGGTTATTTCTTAAAGCAAGGGCAAAATATTCAATTGATTTATCATAGTCTTTTTCATCAAGATATATGTTAGCAATTGCACATTGACCTTCAAGGTCATTAGGGTATGCTTCAAGAAATTTTTGATAAGAATCAATTGCGCTCTTATAGTCGCCCAATAAGCTTTGGGCATTAGCAATATTTATATAGTTATATTTATAATCCGGCATAAGGCTCTGTGCTTTTTCAAAAGAAATAAGAGCGTTTTTATAATCATAAGTATTCATAAACAAATTTGCCATACTAAGATATAAAAAGCCGTCATTGGGTCTTAGAGATATTGCTTTATTATAGCTTGAAATAGCCTCGGGATACATATTTAAATTAGTATATAAACCTGCTGCTTTAATATTTAACACGGCGTCTTCAGGAGAATATTGGAGTGCTTTTTTAACATACTCAAGCGCTTGTTTGTAATTACCGTCCTGCTCCTGTAATATTGCGCTGTTATACAATTTGTTTGATTGAGCACTCATTTTAGCTTCACAATATAGAAAATTAAAAGCCAAAAGTGCACATAAACCATATAATAATTTTCTTCTCATACAGAATATTATTAAACCGAACAAGATAAAATGCAACTATAAAATTTTTAACAATAGTCAAAGGGTTATTTTTTTTGATATAATTTTATATTAGAATTAATTGCAAAGATATGAGGTAGAATTTTGCATTTTTTTAACAAAAAAATATTTCTGATTTTTATATTGGGGATGACAATGTTCAACTGTGCTCACGCATTTGAAAAACAAAATGAGGCAGATGACATTAGAAGGCAACTATACCAATATCAGGACAAAAATTCTCCAAAACATATTAAAACAAAGCAAAAACTTATCAAGTTCATAGAACAAAATAAAATTGATTACTCTGCACACTCAAGGCTAAATGATGTTTTAAGATTAATAAACGAACAAAAATATGACATTGCCGAATATGAACTCTTTGATTTATTGAGCACTAATACGGAGCCTGCGATTTGCTATGAACTTTTAGGGGATATAAGCTATAAAAGCGCACAAAACACCAAGGAAACGGCACAATTTTATAAAAACTCTCTCAACTATAACCCTTCAAACACAAGTGTTTTATTTAAGCTTTCAAAACTTTATTTAAGCGAAAAAAAGAACATTCTCGGTTTGGAATATATTAAACAGGCAATCGAAAGCACTGATGATACGGAAATTCTCACGGAAATCGAAAATATTTTAAAAAACAAATTCGTTCCCCAGAGCAGATTTGAAACAAACATCAGCCAAGAGGCGTTAGGCATGATATATATAAAAATGAATAACAGTACATTGGCTTATGATGCATTTGTAAAAGCTATTCAATCAAACCCCGGTGATATTTATCTTAAATATTATTTATCCGATTTATTATTCTCAAACGGTATGGATAAAGCGGCAATTGTGCTTTTTGATGTAATTTTAAAAGATAACCCAAAAGACAGCCAAATAAGAGCAAGCAAAGCAAAAGCGCTGTTTAATTTAGGGGACGAACAAAAAGCATATTATGAATATTTAACCCTGCTAAACTGCTATCCGGACTCAAAAGAAGCAAAATACGGAATATATAAAATTTATGAAAATAAAATCTCTCCGAAAGAAATATTGGAAAAAATCAACCAAAACAACGCCGAACATAAAATAACCCCGGAAGAGCTTAATTCTTTCGCAAATTTCTTGGAAACAATGGGCGACAATCAAGGTGCGCAAAATTTCAGACAAAATGCACAAAAAATAACGGATGAATTAAGCCAAAAAATATCAGCTCCAAAAGAAAATCAAGTTCAAAAGCAAATATCGCAACAAATCCAAAAACCTTTAAAACAAATTGAAAGCACCCCAAAAACCAAAGACACAAAAACACAAAACACAAAAAAGATATCAAAAAACACGAAAATAATACAAACTAAAAAACAGGCAAAGAAAGAACAACAAAAAACAGCAAAAGAACAACCGAAAATTACCCAAAAACAAATTGTTAAAACAAATAATCCCGCAGAATATAACGAATATCAAAAACAGATTGCAAAATATAATGCAATGACTCCAAAGGATGCGCAAATATATAATGCTATCGCCAACACCTATAAATCAATGGGCGACTATACAAATGCACTCAAAAATTATGAAGAGGCGATTAAACTTGACCCTGCAAATTCAGATTTAAGATATAATATGGGAGTTGCATATCTTGAGCTAAATTCTCCCTACAGCGCAAAAAAAGCACTTCAAAAAGCGGTAGATTTAAATAAAGATAATTCAAAAGCATACAATCTGCTGTCTTTTGTCAATCAAAAAATTATAACCGAAATAATCAACTCATCATACTCAAAATTTGAAAACAAAAACTACGTTGAAGCGTTTGAAATTTTAGATAACGCAATTAAACAATATCCCGAAAATGCGCAGCTATATTATTACAGAGCGCTGGTTTCGGATGCGCTGGGAAGAAATTCGGCACAAATTTCGGATTTACAAAAAGCAATAAGTCTTGACCCGTCGTACTATATATCATATTATCAATTAGGCATTGCGTATGAAAAAATTAACGATGAAAGAAATGCGCTTATTTCTTATGAAAGATTTCTCTCAATCGAGCCTGACGAAAAAGACTTAGTCGAAGAAGTTCAAAAAAAAGTTGTTTCATTTGGAAAAAAATATTATTAAGGAATTATATGAAAAAAACTGCAATTATTATACCTGCACGATATGCTTCAACAAGACTTCCCGCAAAACCCCTTCTTGAAGTAAAAAATAAACCGATTATTCAATATGTATATGAAGCGGCAAAACTTTCTTCCTTGGCGGATGAAATAATTGTAGCTACGGATGATGAAAGAATTAAAGGCGCAGTTTTATCCTTCGGGGGAAATTGCGAAATGACATCAAAAAATCATAAATGCGGCTCGGATAGAATTGCAGAAATCGTAAACAGACACGACGATTTTGAATATATTTTAAATTTACAGGGTGATGAGCCTCAAATTACACCAGAAGTTATTGATTTAGCAATCAAAACTCTTAAAGATGATGAAAAAGCGGATATTTCAACGCTTGTAAGGAAAATATCGGACCCCAATCAAATAAATAATCCGAATTGTGTTAAATGTGTTTTTGATAACAGCTATAACGCCCTCTATTTTTCACGCTGTCCGATTCCTTATGAAAGAAATAAAGGCGAAGCCTCTTATTATGCTCATATCGGTATATATTGCTACAGGAGAAATTCGCTTATTAAAATGACTCAACTCAAACAAACGCCTCTTGAAAAACAAGAAAGCCTTGAACAATTAAGAGCGCTTCAAAACTCAATGACAATCAAAGTGGCAATAACCGATTTAAACCCAACGGGAATAGATACAATTGAAGATTATGAAAAATTTAAAAAAATAATGGAAGGCTAAATATTTTCCAAATCTTCAACCTTAACAGGTTTAGTTCTTCTGTAAAAATCACGTTTTCTTTGCGAGCCGTCCGCATCTTTTGTGGTTAACTTTTCAAAGTCAATTTTAGATGAATCGGAACCTACAAAAAACATAAAGTCAACATGAGCAATATCCCTTACAAAGTCATAGGACACTGCAACTTTTAAGTCCTGGGGTCCAAATATAGCATAAAGTCGTGATTCCGTAAGTAAATCTTTTTCATAGTTATCTTTAAGAGGAGAAACTACGGCTCTAAAACCGAGAGCAAATTTATCCGTGAGATTCAATTTTTCATTGAGCATAATTGAAGATTTACCGTATCTGTATTTATCAAATATGAAGGGGCTGTCGCCATGGACACCGCCAAAAAGGTATCCGAGGCTTGATTCCCAGAATTTTAATTTTGTTGTTAAATAAGGACCGACCCTAATAACGCCCGTTGTTTGACCTGAGCCATATAAAGTGGCTGCCGTTTGGACTAATCCGTTAAGGCTTATTTCCAAATCTTGTTCTTTATTTTGATATCTAATAAAGGGCTTTCTTAATTCGGCGATATACCTAAATCTTGTAGTTGCATAAGCTTTTTCTTGTTTATGTTCCTGGTAATCACTGAAAATACCTGCATAAACACCATGATTAAAATATGCATCCAAATCCGCTACTTTGTAGCTTCTTAAATATTCAAGCTGTGCAGCATATCCGGAGCGTCTTGTACCCATGAAACCTTCGGGCAGATAAGCATTTCTGCCATATCTTAATGCCAAATGATCGCTAAATTTATATCTTCCTCTTGCAACCAAATTAGTCGTTGCGGTAGCATATCCCGCTTCCAATACGCTGTTTGGAGTTCTGTACCTTCCGATTGCGCCGACACCAATGTTGCTGTTACCGTACACTAAAGCAGGCATGATTTTAAAACTTTGACCGTGAGGGAGTCTGTATACAAGACCATAGCCTATGTATGTACCGAAATTTCTTAAAGTTCCGGCTTCCGGTGCATTTGTTTCAACCATTTGATGTTCTCTGTCCGACAATATTTCAATATCCGAATTTCTTATAATTTTGTGCTTATTATAAAAAATATCGGAATTTTTCATAATTACGCTGTCATGGTCTTTGTAGCTTGTAATAACTATTTCTTTGGCATCAATTTTATAAGTTTGTTTTCTTGTTGTATCAGATAAAGCACGAAGACTACTGCGTTTTTTTGCATAATCAAACGCAACATTTTCAATTCTTTGAAATCCGCTTGTTTGAAGAGCATATTCGGCTTGCTGATTGCTTTTTATTGTGCCGTTAATCATTTGAATATCATTTGCAATTAAATATCCTTCCTGGGCATTAATTTTAAAAGAATATGCTTCGACAGTGGGGTTATCCATTAAAATATTTTCTTCATTTAAATCGACAAGCAAATATTCACCCGTCATTTCAACATTATCTTTGATAACTTTAACATTATCAAATAATTTTAAAGTTTGAGAAGTTTTATCCAAAACCGCTTCATCCGAACAAAGTTTTAAATTTTGAGCATTTGCAATAATTTCAACATGGCCTTTCGCATAGACGTTGCCGTCTTCCTCATCATAGGTAATCTTATCGGCATTTACCTGAAATTTGTTTTTATCCTGTACGGATTCGGTTTTTGAAGCATCACGAAAACTTGTATCATTTTGCAAAGTATCCTCGGTTATTTCTTCATTTTGTACTTCAGCGCCGATATCATCCTGCTGTTTTAAATTTTTCTTATTTTTTCTTTTATCGAAAAAATTTCTGAATTTATTCTCAATTTTTGCACTCACGCTGTTGTTTTCAGAAAAATTTGGTATCTCAGGGTCATTAAAAGTCGGAATAGAATTATCATTTTTTTCCGCATCAGGCAAAATTTCACCCACAGTTTTCGCATTTATAATTTCGTATGCACTATAAGCAGATAAAGAAAGTTGAAACGGAATTACCGTCAAACATATTATATAAATAAATTTTTTGCCAAAATTCAACAATCTCACCCCATGGATATACTAACTATTTAAATCTACAACAAAAAACATACAAAAACAAATCATCAAATAAAGTTTAACGGATTGGTCGGATTACCTTTTTGACGGACTTCAAAGTGAAGATGAGGACCTGTTGCATATCCCGTAGTACCGACTTTACCAATTACTTGACCTTTTGCTACATGCGCACCCTTTTGCGCTATTGTAACCGACATATGGGCGTATAAAGTAGTTGTAGGTATACCATTTATGCTGCCATGGTCAATAATTATAACTTTTCCGTAGCCGTTATACCAACCCGCAAATATTACCCTTCCCGAGTTTGCGGCTTTAATCGGAGTACCGTAAGGAGAGCCTATGTCCACGCCCGAATGGAAAATTCTGCGTTTAAATATAGGATGTATTCTCCAACCGTAAGGAGAGGTAATTTTACCCGGAACGGGTTTAATAAATCCTCCCGTTACAACAACGCTGCCCCCGGTTTTTTCGGTTTTTCGCATTTCCTGATTAATCATGTGGGAAATTGCTTTTGATTGTCGTGCCAAATCCCTTTCGGATTTTTCCCAGGTGGCTCTGTCGGTTTTGAGTTTTTCAATAAACTTCTCATTTTTTGAAATAGCATCCTGTATATCAATTTGCTGTTTATTGATATAAGCTATAGAAGTTTCAAGATTTCTTTTTTGATTGTCAATACGGGCTTTAAGAGTCAGTATTTCACGAGTAGCCCTTTTTGCTTCCTGCAAGCGCTTTTTATCGTATGAAATTACAATATTTTCAAAATAAAGTCTGTCCAAAAAAGCATTAATATCTTCCGAGTTAAGCAAAAAATCAATATAGTTATTTCGTTTATGTTTATAAATCTGAACTATTCTTTTTGAGGCATAAATTTCATGCTTTTTGTTTTCCGCCATTAATTTATCAAGTTTTTGCTGTAAATTCTCTACTTCGGTTTTCGCATTTGAATACTCTTGCTGATTTTTTTGCAGACTGTGCTGGGTATGTTCAAGTTTTTGCTGATTTTTATAAAGTTTATTTGTCTCAATTTTTTCAAGCAGTTTTAAATTGTTAATTTTTTGTTTAACCCTGTTTCTTTGAGATTCAATGTCGCTTTGTTGTGCCGACAGCCTGTTATCCGCTAAGCAAGGAGTAATGCATAAAAGCAAAACGGACACAAATAACAGGATATAACTTTTTTTTCTACAAAAAATCTTCATATATTATTTTGCAAGCAATACACCGACAACAGCAAATGCGCCAACCATCCAAGCTATAAGCATAACGGATAATACCAATACTATTATTCTTCTGTGTTTTCTGAAAAATTCCATTTTTAAACCTTTATTTACTTTATAATAATATAATATCAAAAAGGAACTTATTTAAGCAAATCTTTAAGATTATTATTTACATCCTTCATCATCAAGGTCGATTTTACCGTCAAAATTGTTATCAATTCCGTCATGGCATGAATTGATTGAGTCTTTGCCTTCTGCTCTGGGAAAAAGTTTAAGATATTTTTTATCAATCGAATTGAAAAGATATAAATAATAATCCCGCCAAGATTGTGCAATCATTGTATTTTCAATCAATAAAAGGTTTTCATCATTTTTATAAAATCCGCTCTTTGAAAAATTACAGCTTCCCATAATCAAATATTTATCATCAATTTCAATTGTTTTATCGTGATTTTTTCCGCCCCAGTTTTCAACAACTACGTAAATACCTTCTTTTCTTAATTGGTTAATTCTCTCTTTAAAATTGGATGCACCGAGCGCATCCATTAGAACAAGAACTCTTACTCCTCTCTTTTTAGCAAGAATTAATTCATTTATTAAATTTTTATCCGTAAGATAAAAGGCGCTTATCAATATTTCATTTTTTGCATTTTTAATTAAAGGCAAAATCATATTGTCATATACATCTCCTTTTGGTGTAAAATAGGGGGTAATTTTTAAATCGCCCTCAACAAAACCGTTTGAATTGATTTTTACCTTTAAATCCGAAAACTTAGAGTTATACATCTGTTCAAATTCTTGTTTATATTGTTTTGCAATTAATGAAGAATTTATTAAAGCCATTGAATTTGCGCTATATCCGCCCGTTCCCGAAGAAGAAATGTTGGATGAGCCCGTTATAACTTTTGTGTTGTCAAACACAATAAATTTATTGTGCATCAGTGCTTTTAAACTATCTTTCTTTGCGTCAAACTCTTTAATAAACAACTCTGTTTCAGGATATATTTCAAAAGAATTTTTGCTGTAGTCAACCACTGCTCTAATTTTTACACCTCTGTTTTTAGCATTTTTAAGCGCATCAAATATTTCTTTTTGAGCGCCAAAACCATATAGGGCAATATCAATAGAACTTTTTGAAGAATTTATTTCTTTTACTATTTCCCTGCATATATCCGTTTTACATTCACTGTTTGGCTTTTTATATAAAAGCGGATTAATTAAAAAGAGTTTAAGAGAGCCTTTTGTAATAACCAAAGAATTTTTATAAACCTTTTTGCTTTTTGGTATATCACAAAGTTCATTTTTATCTTCGTTTTTAGAAAAACAGATTTTACAGGGTTTATAAGCATTAATTTCAGAAGCTAAAATTAATTCTCCCCTTGAAATTTCTTTTGCATATTCGCAATTGAGCTTGTGGACAATATTTGTATTTATATTCAAAATTGCAAAATCAAGATTAGAGATTTCTTTTATATTTTTCTTTGTTTGAATAATATTTTGAGCTTGAAGATAATTTATGTCTTTAGTGCCCGAATATAAATAGCCAAGACCGTTCTTAAGCAAAAATTTTGCAAAATCACTCCCTTTATAATTAAATGAAATATACCTATATTTCTTATAGCCCTGATTGTCAGGTATTAAAGATGTAATTGTAACATATTTATTTTCTAAATTATCTTTTGCATATTTTCTTGCAAGATAGCCTGCCATCATAAATTCATCAATAGTTAAACCCAGAGTTTGAGCTTCATTTTTATAATAATCATTTAAAATCGGTACAAAAGCATTAACATTTTTTAATTTAAACAATTCGTCATCGTCAATTTTATTGTTTGAATTTATGTCAATATAAAACTTATCCGCCTCAACGACTTTTAAAATTTTATATGAGGGTGATTTTTCGGATTTATAAAAACAAAAAGCAAAAACCGAAAACATTAAAAATAAAATCAAAGAAGTTAAAATTTTATTTTTCATAGCACTATAATATATAAAATTTGTTATTTTGTTAATAAAAGTTTACTTTGGTACTTGTTTATTAATTTTGTTTAATATAATATGGATTATACTAGAATAACAAACAAAAAGGACAAAAAAATGAATCCTATTATTACAGAACTTGAAAAAGAATATACAGGTCGTGAATTGCCTGAAATCAACCCCGGAGATACAGTTAAAGTTTTCGTTAGAATTATCGAAGGAAATAAAGAAAGAACACAGGCTTTTGAAGGCACTGTAATTAAAAAACGTGGAAGTTCAATCAACAAAACCATTACCGTAAGAAAAGTATTTCAAGGAATTGGTGTTGAACGTGTTTTTGCGGTTTACTCACCGAGAATTGAAAAGATTGAAGTATTAAGAAAAGGTGATGTAAAACGTTCTAAACTATACTACTTAAGAGAACGTTCAGGCAAAGCTACACGTATCAGAGAAAAAATGGAAAAAAGATAATTTTTCCAAAAACAGTTATGTATTTAATGCCTTGAGTTTCAATAAATTCAAGGCATTTAAAATTTAAGAGGAAATATGGCGCACATACACTGGTATCCCGGACATATTGCAAAAGCGCAAAAAGAACTAAAAGAAAAACTTAACCTCATAGACGTTATAATTGAGGTTATTGATGCTCGAATACCATATTCAAGCCGTTATAAAAATGCAGCCAGCCTCTGTTTAAATAAACCCCGATTAATTTTGATGAACAAATCTGATTTGTCCGATGAAAAATATAATAAAATTTGGGCGCAAACCACTGAAAAAGCAACCTCTTGCGAAGTATTTCCGACTGATATACAAAGCAAAAAAGATATAAAAAAAATAATTGAAAAAGTAAATGTTCTGACGGAACATATAATGAAAAAAAGGGAAGAAAAAGGGCTTTTAAGAAGATGCGCAAGGACTATGGTAATCGGTATGCCAAATGTCGGAAAATCAAGCACAATTAACAGACTTGCAGGAAAGTCAAAAGCAAAAACAGGTGCAAAAGCAGGGGTTACAAAAAAGCAGCAATGGGTTAGAATTAACGATAAAATAGAGCTCTTAGACACCCCGGGTATAATTTCTGCCGTACAGGATGACCAATATCAGGCGCTAAAATTGGCACTTGTTAATTCTATCGGCTCAAATGCATATGACAGCGAATTTATTGCATCCGAATTGATTAAAATTCTTGATAAACGCTATAAAAAAGAAATGAGAGAATATTTCGGCTTCGGGGAAGACGAAGAAATAAATCTTGAAAATATTGCACTTAAAAGAAAATATCTTCAAAAAGAAGGAAAGCCCGATACAAAAAGAACATCCGAAATTATTCTTTCAAACTTCAGGGAAGGAAAAATAGGGCGCTTTACTCTTGAAATTCCGGAGGAATACAATATTTGAAACTGTTTGAATTTGATGCATCAGAAAAAAAGGGAGAAATAAAATATATTACAGGTACCGACGAAGCAGGCAGAGGTCCTTGTGCAGGCGGAGTTTGGGCAAGCGCTGTATGTTTTTTTGAGGATGTTGATGAAAAATTATTTTGCGAGTTGAATGACTCAAAAAAATTAACTCCCAAAAAAAGGGAAGAACTTTTTCCTCTCATAATAAAAAATTCGATTTACTCAATCAAAGCTGTTAATGTTAAAAAAATTGAAGAAATAAATATTTTAAATGCATCACTTTTAGCTATAAAATATTGCGTTGAAGAAGTTTTGCAAAAACTTAATTCAAAAGAAACGCTTGTTTTAATAGACGGCAATAAATTAATTAAGAACTTTAATTGCAATCAAAAATATATTATAAAAGGGGATTTAAAATCAGCATCAATTGCAGCGGCAAGTATTCTGGCAAAAGTTTCAAGAGACAGGTATATGACAAAAATCGATAAATATTATTCATGCTACGGCTGGGAGAAAAACAAAGGATATCTCACAAAAGCCCATGCCGAAGCCATAAAAACCCATGGAATTACAAAATACCACAGACCCTCTTTTTTAAAAAATATCTTATAGAAGATGTTTTTTAATTACTTGAGAAACGTAAGAAAATCCGTCTTTAAGACCGATATATCCGCCTGATTTATTTTTTCGATATTCAAGATAAGGTACCATTTCTCTTGTGTGGTCGCTGCCTCTAAATGTCGGGTCGCATCCGTGGTCGGCGGTAATAATTAAAATATCATCCTCGCTCATTGAAGATATAAATTTTGGAATATATGAATCAATCTCTTCAATTGCTTTTTTATAGCCAATGCTGTCCCGTCTGTGTCCATAGAGCATATCGGTATCTACAAGATTTACAAAAATTAAGTCGCAATCGGAATTTTTAATTGCTTCAAGAGTTTTATTAAGTCCTTCTGTATTACCCGAAGTTAAAATTTTTTCATCAATGCCCGAGCCTACAAAAATGTCATAAATTTTACCTATTCCCAAAACTTTTTTACCGTTATTTTTAAGCTCGTTTAAAACAGTGTCTTTAGGGGGTGCAACCGAATAATCATGCCTTAGTGCACCTTGCCTTTGGGGTTTATTGTCTATAACTCGATAAGGTCTTGCGATAACTCTTGAAACACCCATATTCATTTCATTCAACAATTCTCTTGCAATTTTACACCACTCGTAAAGAGTTTCAAGAGGAATTAAATCAATGTCAAGAGCAATTTGAAAAACGCTGTCTGCCGAAGTATAAATTATCGGGAATTTTGTTTTTTGGTGCTCATCGTTGAGTTCTTCAATAATTTTTGTACCTGATGCGGGATAGTTGCCTAAATAACCTTTACAATTTGTTCTTTTAACAAATTCCGCCATAAAATCATCGGGAAATTTAAGATAGGTTTTAAAGGGATTATCTAAAACAAGCCCCATTAATTCCCAATGTCCCGTTGTAGTATCTTTTCCTTTTGAGATTGGGGATAAAATACCGTATTTTGCGCTTGCATCCATAACTTTATTTACCCCTTTTATCTCAACAATATTTCCAAGCCCCATTTCTTCAAGATTTTTTACTTTCAAACCGCCCGCAGCTGAAGCCAGATTTGATAATGTATTACAGCTTAAATCATCTCCGAATTCAAAAGCATCATCAACTGCACCGCAGCCCATAGAATCAACAACTATCACAATTGCACGTTTTTTATTCATAAAACCACCTACACCATTATTTCAACATCATTTTCCAAATAATCCAAATGCCACTTTTGAATTGCTTCCCCGGGATATAAAAGACCGATACCGGGAGGATACGGAATAACCATTTTATTTGAAATTTTTAAGACAGAATCGTCTTTGTTAACATACCTGTATTCACGATTAAAAGTATCAACAGGCTGTATTTTAACCATTGGGAAAGGTTGAAAATCGGCTTCGACAAAATCAAAAGAAGGATTAGTCCGTACTTTTTTAAGAGCATTTTTAAGCTTTTCAAGTTTTTGTTTTGTAGTACCCGCTCCGCAAAGATAAAGACAAGAAATTGAATTATTGAGCTCATCTTCAATCTTATAATCCTCAAACAAACTGTCCGAGAGGTCAAACCCGCTTATACCTTCTTTTTTTACAAGAATTTTTGTCGGATCATGATTAAAATCTTCATAAAATGAAACACCAAACCTTTTGAGCTCATCTTTCATTTTTTCTATTTCAAGTATTAAAGTATCTATATTATTTTTTCCTTCTTTTGAAGAAAGATAGGAAATGCAAGCTTCAATGTTTGACAAAAAAGGATAAGAAGGCGACGTTGTGTGAAAAAGATTAAGCGCTTTTTGAAAAAGTGCAATATCAACGTTTTTGATATTTTTGCCGATATTTAAAAGTGCAGTCTGATTAAGCGCACCTGCAGTTTTATGAAGGGAATTAACGCTAACGTCCGCACCTTGAGCAATTGCTGTTTTTGGAAGTTTATCCGAAAAATTATACAAAGAGCCGTGTGCTTCATCCACGATTAAATATGTATCATGGGCACGGCATATTTGAGAGATTTTTTCAATATCCGAATTGACACCTTCATAGGTAGGGCTTGTCATAATAAAGACTTTATAATGATTTAATTCAAGCGTTTTTTCAAGCTTTTTCGGGTCAATTACGGTATAAATTCCCCACTCGGGCGAAGCATCCGGCATAAAATAATCAACCATACCCGCACATAAAATAAGTCCGTTAAAAACGGATTTATGGCAATTCCTTGCAACGAGGACTTTATCCGCAGGTTCAATCAATGCTTTCATTGCAGCCAGAAGCGCCGTTGTTGCACCTTGAACTACAAAAAAAGTTTTTTTTGTATCTAAAATATCACTTGCTTTAGATTGCGCCATAAAAATGGAATTTTTCGGATTTGAAAGATTATCAAAACCCTCGAGCTCCGAATAATCATCCTTATAAAATTCGCTGTATTCTTTTGAAAAAATCGGTTTTTGATTATGAGAAGGCGTAGTGAATAAAAATCTGTCCGTTTTTTTGCTTAATAATTTGATTATGCTCATAATTTTATATTAAAATAACATCTATGGATGTACAAGAACGAATTACAAAATTACGCAAATTAATTGAGCTTAATTCTTATAAATATTATGTTGAAGATAATCCCATACTTGAAGATTGGGAATATGACAAACTTTTTCGTGAATTAAAAGAGCTTGAAGAACAAAATCCTTCTCTAATTACACCCGACAGCCCGACTCAAAGAGTCGGCGGAATAAGCGAAAAATTTGCTCAAATTCCCCACAAAAACAGGCTCTACAGTCTTGATAACTGTAATAACTATCAAGAACTTGCTCTTTGGTATAATAAACTTCTTAAAGAAGTGGGTGATTTAAAAACGCAGCAGTTAAGCTTGTTAGGTCCAATGTATGAAGATTTAGAGCTTGCTTGCGAATTAAAAATCGACGGGCTGGCTGTCAGCCTGACTTATGAAAAAGGCAAGTTTACTCAAGGTTTAACCAGAGGGGACGGCATCATAGGTGAGGATATTACCAATAATTTAAAAACAATCAAAGCAATTCCTCTGAAGCTTTTTGAAGAGGTTGATATTGAAGTAAGAGGCGAAATATATATGCCTATATCTTCTTTTAACAAGCTGAACGAAAATCAAATTAAAAATAATCAAAAAACATTTGCTAACCCAAGAAACGCAGCAGCCGGCTCAATCAGACAGCTTGACCCGAAAATCAGCGCAAGCAGAGATTTGTCGATTTTTATATACAGTGCAATAATTGATAAATCAAAAAATATAAAAACACACACCGAAGCAATGGATTACTGTAAAAAGCTCGGTTTTAAGGTTAATAAATATACGCTTTGCAAAAATTCCGACAAAGCAATTGAGTTCTGTCAAAATATGGAAGAATACAGAAAAACTCTTGATTGGGCAACAGACGGAGTTGTGGTTAAGGTAAATTCAATTGCAAAACAAAACGAACTCGGCTTCACATCCCGTGCTCCAAAGTGGTCTGTCGCTTTTAAATTTCCACCCGAAGAAGTTTGGTCAAAATTAATTGACATTGAATACAGTGTCGGAAGAACGGGAGTTATAACCCCCGTTGCGGTATTAGAGCCCGTCAGCTTATCGGGCAGTATCGTTCAAAGGGCTTCAATGTACAATTTTGACGAAATTAAAAGATTGGATATTTCAATCGGAGATGAGGCGCTTATTAAAAAAGCGGCTGAAATCATTCCAAAAGTTGTAAGAACAAGAAAAACTTCCAATTCAAAGCCCATAGAACTTCCGCAATTCTGCCCCAGTTGCGGCACAAAACTTATTGAAGTCGAAGGTGAAGTTGCGACATATTGCCCGAATAAAGACAATTGCCCCGCACAAATAAAAGGACGAATTGAATATTTTGTATCAAAAGGGGCTATGGATATTGATGGCTTTGGAATAAATATCATAGAAAAGCTGATAGAAAAAAATTATATCAGGCGCTCAAGCGATATATACAAGCTTACAAAAGAACAGCTTCTTACTCTTGATTTAGTTAAAGAAAAATCGGCATCAAACATCCTTGAAGCGATTGAAAACTCTAAAAATGTTATATTTTCAAAATTTATAAATGCGCTCGGAATAAGGTTTGTGGGGAAAGAATCAAGCGATATTTTAGCTCAATATTATATGACACTTGACGAATTAATAAATGCAAAATATGATGATTTAGCTTCAATTACGGGTGTCGGAGTTAAAATGGCGCAGAGCATTTTTGAATATTTTAAAGATAAAGAAAATCTTGATATGATAGATGAGCTCTTGAAATGCGGTATCAAAATTACAAACAAATATACCAACGCTCAAAATTTAAGACTTAAAGGCTTAAGCTTTGTAATAACGGGAACACTGGATACAATGTCAAGAGAAGAAGCACAGACAAAATTAAAAGAATTGGGCGCTAAAACTCCGTCTGCCGTATCGAAAAATACGAATTTCGTTATTGTGGGCGCAAACCCGGGCTCTAAAGCTCAAAAGGCACAGGACTTAGGAATTAAGATTTTAAATGAAAAGGAATTAATTAATTTATTAAAAGGAGAAGAAAATGAATAAAAAATTATCCGCAATATTACTTTCACTTACACTTTTAATGCCTTTGGCAATAGCGGCGGAAGTACATGAATCAACAATTTCAACCGAATACTCAATGACAACACAAGCTCAGCCCGATACCGTTACAATAAGATTTTATGTTGAAAATTCGGGAATAAATTTGAATGAATTAAAAGAAAAAAATGATAAAATCGTAAACAGTGCAATTAATGAAATTAAAAAAAGCCTTAGTCAGGATGAAACAATAAAAACCATTACATATAGAGTAAATAACGTATATTCTTACAAAGACAAAGTAAGAATTTTTCAAAAATATGAAGTTACAAACGGTTTTGAAGTAAAACTTAAAAACCTTGATAAAATCTCGGCAATAATAAAACAAGCAACCGATAACGGGGTTAAAAGAATTGACGGACTCAATTTTTCAATCGAAAAAGGAGATGATTTGTGCAATCAATTAATGGCTCAAGTCATAAAAGAAGCAAAATCAAGAGCGCAGTATCTTGCAGGTGCCGCAGGTGTTAGTCTTGATAAACCAAAATCAATTAATCCTTATTGCTCGCTAAATTCAACATTTGTTCAGCCCAGATATGCTAATTCATCTCTTAAAGTAATGGCTGACGGAGCTGCATCGGAAGCCGCACTTGATGTTATTGAGCCCGGAACAATGAATGTAAGAGCAAATGTAAATATGACATATTATTTAAAATAAACTGCTTGCAATTTTTCATTTCCGTTGTAATCTTAATTATATAAGCACCGGATAGTTTGACTTCGGTTATTAAATTTGTGGTGCGGTGTCTAATTAAAGAAACAGTTTATCACGGATAATTTGTGAAGTATACATTTAATAACAAATACTTAAAAGATAATTCCAAACCCGGCTCTTACAGACGGGGTTATGAAACGTTCCAAAAAGGAATGGTTGAAGACGTTAAATTTAACGAAAATATTGTAAGAGCAAAAGTAAAAGGCAATTTCAGGTCACATTACGAAACGGGAATTAAATTCACAAAAGCAGGCGCAAAACCGACATGCAACTGCCCTCTTGAAGAGCCATGGTGTAAGCATGCCATTGCCCTGGGGTTTACATCTTTAAAAAATCATTTTTGGGAAGAATTTCTGTATGAAAAATTAAATATTGAGCCCAATCTTATCGATGAAGATTTGCCGATGAATGAAAATCCTCAAGGGGACTACATTTTTCATTTTAATCCCAAAAGGCGCCAGAATTTCTTTTCCATACTTGTTATGAACAGACATACAAAAAAGGTTATTCGTGACCTTGAGGCTGTTTTTAAACAAATTCTGTTAAAACAAAAAGAAGATGAAAATTTTGAACTTAATAACTCCCAAAAGCTTGAAGTTGTTATGTTTAAAATGCTTTTAAGCCAATCAAGGCTTGATAAAAAATCCGGCTGGTATGATGTTCAGATTAACAAATTTGATGAATTTTTCAGAATGTTATCCAAAATGGATGATGTTATAGATGCAAAAACGCACCAAAAAATCAGATTTAGCAATGATATTTGGAATTTATGCCTTGACGTAAACGTATCTCTTGCAGGCAACGTGCTTTTAAGCCTGTACTGGAAAAGAAATGATATAGACGAAATTTACCCCTTTGAAGAAGTAAGATATTTTTCAAGGCAGCTCAAATGGGGAAGATATAAGGATGTAATTTTTCAAGCGGATACTCAGGTAAGCGTAGTTCCGCAAAATCTTACAAAAGCAAGTTTTTCCGATATTAAAGATGCTGACGGCGGGAAATTTATATATGAGGAACTTCCGAAATTAAAAGAAGTAATGACCGTAAACATGTCGGAAGAAATGGAAAAATTATCTTTTGAAAAGCGCCCGCCAAAATGCATAGTTGAATTGGGAGTTGATTACGACCAATCTTTAAAAGCTTCTCTTGAATTTGAATATGACGGAGTTCGAGTTCCTTATCAAAAGCAGTATAAAAGCCCTTACGTCACAATTAAAGACCCTAAAAAAGACCTTTTATACTGGATTAAAAGAGATATGCAATTTGAACAATCAGCATATCAAATGCTTTTAGCATGCAGATTTGCACCTGTTCAATCCAACAACCTTGCGCTTGATAAAGAATTTGCAATTGATTTTTATAACTATTACATTTCAAAAGCGGGCGAAGGCTGGGAATTTATTGAAAAAGACGACTTATCTTTCTATAAATTGAACAAAAAAGGTTTAAAACTTGTAGCGGACATTGATTTCAGCGACGAAGGAACAGACAAATTCCACATCCGATTAAAAGGGCTTGCGGATGAAAGAGAAGTCGATTTTGAAAAAATTATTGATTTAACCTATGAAGGTGCAAAATATTATAACATCCCCTCGGGCGGACAAGTTTCAATACCTACGGATGATGTTTTATCTCTTTTAAAATCTTTTAATACCTATGATGTTTATAAAAACGATGAAGATAAATACATTGTTAAAACATATCGTGCGGGCGTAATTTCCGAAATGGAAAAAATGGGTATTACTCTTAAAATGAGCAGAGCATTTTCTAAATTTTGGAAAGAAATTTCAACGTTTTCCGATATGGATAATACAACACTGCCTAAAGCTCTTAAAGCCGAATTAAGAGAATATCAGCTTAAAGGATTTTATTGGCTCTGGTTTTTATATAAATACGGGCTAAACGGAGTATTGGCGGATGATATGGGTCTTGGTAAAACCGTACAGACTTTGGCATTGCTTCAAAAAGCAAAAGAAAAAGATTCCAAAGAGCCTAATTTGGTTGTATGTCCGACTTCCGTAGTATTTAACTGGGAAAAGGAAATTGATAAATTTGCTCCCAATTTAAAATATTTAACTCTTTCGGGAAGCGAAAGAAAGAAAAAATTTAAAGATATTTCAAAATATGATGTTATAATTACAAGCTATGCTTTGGTTAGACGTGACATAGATGAGCTTAAAAAAGAAAAATTCAGATATGTAATTTTGGATGAATCTCAAAATATTAAAAACGCAACAAGCCAAACATCTCACGCATGTAAACAGCTTAATTCGGCACACAGGCTTGCGCTCTCGGGTACGCCGATTGAAAACAGACTTGAAGAATTGTGGTCAATCTTCGACTTTTTAATGCCCGGATTTTTATTTGATGCAAACGAATTTAACCACAGATTTGTCAGCCCCATTGTTGAAGATGAGGACACGGAAGTACAAAAACGATTAAAATCCCAGATTTATCCTTTCATATTGCGCCGTATGAAAAGAGATGTTGCACGTGATT
Source organism: Candidatus Gastranaerophilales bacterium (assembly GCA_947589425.1). GTDB lineage: Bacteria > Cyanobacteriota > Vampirovibrionia > Gastranaerophilales > Gastranaerophilaceae > RUG14156. The sequence goes on from CANQAV010000006.1 coordinate 33,051, forward strand.
TGCCTGACAAAATTGAATCCGTTGCATATTGCGAACTTACACCCGACCAAAAAGACCTATATTTACAGGTATTGGATTCAACAAAAGAAGAACTGTTTAAATCAATTGAAACAGTCGGGCTTGAAAAATCAAGAATGTCAATATTCTCTGCTCTTTTGCGCTTAAGACAAATCTGCTGTCATCCGAGATTATATGACAAGGAAGGCAAATTAGGAATTAATGACTCGGGTAAATTTGAACAATTGCAGGATATGCTCGAAGAAATCATCGCCGAAAAACACAGAATTTTACTGTTCTCACAATTTGTCGGAATGCTTGATATAATTAAAGATTGGCTTGAAAAGAAAGGAATTAAGCACGAATACCTCTCAGGCAAAACAAAAGACAGACAAGGAACGGTTGAGCGCTTTAACAATGACCCGACAATTCCCGTTTTCCTTGTGTCCCTAAAAGCGGGGGGTACGGGCTTAAACTTAACCGGCGCAGATTATGTAATTCACTATGACCCGTGGTGGAATCCTGCGGTTGAAGATCAGGCAACAGACAGAGCCTATCGTATCGGACAGACCAAAAAAGTATTCGTATACAGGCTTATTACCAAAAATACGGTTGAAGAAAAAATACAGGCTCTTAAATCAAAGAAACGTTCGCTTGTAGACAGCGTTATCTCAATCGACAGAAATATCGTTAAAACTCTTACATATCAAGATATTAAAGACATATTCTCAATTTAGTTTAAACTTCCGCTTCGGCAAGTTTTTCAAGCTTCAATTTCTGGTCATATTCAATCAGCATATTGATTAATTTATCAAGCTCGCCTTCAATAACTTCCCATACGTCAAGATTTTGACCGATTCTGTGGTCGGTTAATCTTCCCTGAGGAAAATTATAAGTCCTGATTCTTTCCGATCTGTCACCCGTACCTACTTGAGAACGTCTTAAATCGGTTACTTCCTGCATCTGTTTTTGTACTTCCATGTCATATAATTTAGCTTTAAGGATTTGAAGCGCTCTTTCTTTGTTTTGAAGCTGGGAGCGTTCTTCCGTACAAAAAATCATAATTCCCGTTGGCTTATGGAAAACTCTTGCAGCGGTTTCAACCTTATTAACGTTTTGACCGCCTGCACCGCCCGAGCGGGCTGTTGTAATTTCAATATCGTTCATATTAAGTTCGATTTCAACATCATCAACTTCAGGCATAACGGCAACAGTTGCGGTTGAAGTATGAACTCTTCCCTGAGATTCCGTTTGAGGAACTCTTTGAACTCTGTGCACTCCTGATTCATATTTTAATTGAGAATAGATATTATCCCCGCCTTTAATAGAAATAACTACTTCAGATACCCCGCCCGCTTCGCATTCGTTGATTGATAAAATTTTTGTCTGCCAGCCTTTATTTTGGGCATATCTCAAATACATTCTCATTAAGTCGCCCGCAAAGATGTTTGCTTCATCACCCCCTGCGCCGCCTCTGATTTCAAGCATAATATCTTTATCATCCATAGGGTCTTTTGGCAGAAGAAGAACTTTTAATCTGTGTTCATATTCTTCAATTTTTTCTTCGTTGGATGTTATTTCATTGTTTAAAAATTCTCTCATGGAAGAATCTTTTTCGCTGTGAAGCATTTCTTTTGCATCGTCAATAGCGCTTTTTGCATCTTTATATTTATAATAAATATTAACCGTCTCTTCCATGGTTTTTCTCTGGCGGGAAAGGTCTCGAAATTTTTCATAATCTTGAATTACATCAGGTTTAGAAAGAGTTTCCCCCAATTCCTGATATTTTTTTTCAATTTTTTCCACTTTTTCAAACATTGAATTATCCATTTTTGGGTTTTACCTTTCCGCAAGAATTATCTTCATCACAATAGCCCAATCTTTCGCATTTGGGTACTAAATGCTCCCTAAGCCAATCTTCACGCTCAAGAACAAGTTCACACATTTTTTTTACAACCGTTCTAATCTCAAGCTGTGCACGAGTGCAAAGTCTTAAATTTGCAAGATGAATTAATTCTCTTAAATTTAAACTTGCAACAATTGAACTAACCGCTGCATTCGGAAGGATAGAACGTGCATCTTCGCCTTTGATACCGCTTTCAAGCATTTCGTTATATAAAAGAGAAGTTAATTCCATGTGTTTTTTAAACTTCTCAAAAAGCTGTTGTTTTTTTTCAATTGCCAAAGGAACAATATAGTCAAATTCTCCTTTTTCTTTTACATATCTTTGCGATTTTTGAGAAAAGCTCATGTGTCTGTGTCTTACAAGCTGATGAGTAGCCGCACGTGAAATATTATTAATTGCAAAAGTGAGTTGAATATGTTCAATTGTCGAGTAATGCCCCGAGGAAATGACTCTTTTTATAAGGTTGAGTTTTTTTTCTTTTGAATCCGTGATGTTTTTAAAAATCTCAACCGCGCCGTCCGGACTGTAGCAAGTTCTGCAAGCAGTATAGATAACATCAAGCATGTTATCCGGAACAGATATTAAAGACACTTCCAATTCTTTTTTCGGCATATCAAACTCCCAATTGTCTATATAAATTTTTGGCTGGTTATTAGCCAGCCAAACCACAATTTAAATTTATTTTTTTTCGTAGCGTTTTTTAAATCTTTCAACTCTTCCTTCGGAGTCAAGAATTTTTTGGTTGCCCGTATAATAAGGGTGGCAGGCATTACAAATTTCAACAGTGATATTTTCTTCAACGGAGCCTGTTTCAATTTCATTACCGCATACACATTTTATTGTAGTTTTTTTGTAATCGGGGTGAATATCTTTTTTCATTGTATGTTCCTTTTAGTGATAGTAACTTATAGTAATAATTTTACTTACTCAAAAAAATATTTCAAGCATGAAAGTTTGTTATATAATTAAATTTATGAAAAAACTTGAACACATAAGAAATTTTAGCATAATAGCCCATATTGACCACGGCAAGTCAACTCTTGCAGACAGGCTCCTTGAAGCGACAAATACAATATCCAAAAGAGATATGCAGGACCAATTGCTTGATACAATGGATATTGAGCGTGAAAGAGGAATTACAATCAAGCTGAATGCCGCAAAAATGAAATATAAAGCTAAAAACGGCAAAGACTATATTTTAAATTTAATTGATACCCCGGGACACGTTGATTTTTCTTATGAAGTATCCCGCTCTCTTGCCGCATGTGAAGGTGCGCTGTTAATAGTAGATGCAACACAGGGTGTTGAAGCACAGACCCTTGCAAATGTTTATCTGGCATTAGAGCAAAATCTTGAAATTATTCCCGTAATAAATAAAATAGACCTGCCTTCAGCGGATGTCGAGAGAGTAAAAAAAGAAATTGAAGATGTTTTGGGAATTGATTCAAAATATGCAATTCCCGTGAGCGCTAAAACGGGCGAAAATATTGATAAGGTTTTGGAAGCAATTGTGGAATATATACCCTCTCCCGAAGACACGTCAGACAAACCCCTAAGAGCGCTTGTATTTGACAGCGCTTATGACAGCTATTTGGGAACTATCTGTTTTTTTAAAGTAGTAGACGGCTCAATTAAACTGGGCGATAAAATAAAATTCATGGCAACGGGAAGAGAATTTGAAGTGGTTGAACTCGGTTTTTTAAATCCGAACAGAAACCCTGTCGACGAACTTAAAACAGGCGAAGTAGGCTATTTTGCAGGCTCAATCAAAGAAATTACCCGTTTCGTGGGTGATACAATAACACACGTTGAAAATCCTGCACAAACTCCTTTGGAAGGCTATAAAGAAGCAAAACCAATGGTGTTTTCAGGACTATACCCCGTAAATAACGAAGATTATCAAGAATTAAAAGAAGCGCTTGAAAAATTAAAACTGTCCGACAGCTCAATAACCTATGAGCCTGAAACATCAAGTGCGCTCGGTTTTGGTTTCAGATGCGGTTTTTTGGGTATGCTTCATATGGAAATTGCTCAAGAACGCCTTGAAAGAGAATATGACCTTTCTTTAATTACAACAGCGCCTTCCGTTGTATATAAAGTCCACAAAACAGACAATTCAATTGTTGAAATTGATAACCCTGCAGAACTTCCACCTGCGCAATATCTTGACTATATTGAAGAGCCTTACGTAAAAGTCAATATTTTTACACCAAACGATTATGTAGGGACCCTTATGGAATTATGTCAGGATAAACGGGGCATTTTCCGTGATATGAAATACATTGATGATATAAGAGTTAATCTTGAATATGAAATACCTTTATCTGAAGTAATTACCGACTTTTATGACCAATTAAAGTCAAGAACAAAAGGCTATGCTTCCTTAGATTATGAATTTTGCGACTATAAAAAATCCGACCTTGTTAAAATGGATATACTGCTTGCAAATGAAGTTGTGGATGCTCTCAGCGTTATCTGCCACAAAGACAGCGCTTATAACATAGGTCAAAAATTAACAAGCAAACTGAAAGAAATAATTCCCCGACAGCTCTTTGAAGTAGCAATTCAAGCGGCAATAGGAGGAAGAATTATTGCAAGGACAAACATTAAGGCTCTGAGAAAATCAGTTCTTGATAAATGTTACGGCGGTGACATCACAAGAAAAAGAAAACTTCTTGAAAAGCAGAAGCGAGGCAAGAAAAGGATGAAATCCGTAGGCAGAGTTGAAATCCCGCAGGAAGCCTTTATGGCGGTTTTATCCCTTAATGAAGAATAATTAGTTAATATAATCAAAGCCCAAATCAAGAGGCTGTGCTTTCATAACGATTGCACTTGTTGAAATAACGTCAACTCCCGTTTTTGCAATTTCTTCAACATTTTCAAGGGTAACACATCCCGATGCTTCTACAATTGCTTTTTTGTTGACAAGCTTTGTACATTCTTTCATTTTATCAAGACTCATATTATCGAGCATAATTATATCAACATTGTTTAAAAGGGCTTCTTTAACCTGTTCGATTGTATCGCATTCAACTTCAATTTTATGAGCATGAGAGAGATTTTCTCTTACTTTTTTTACGGCACTTGTAATTGAGCCGCCCAAAAAAGCGATATGATTATCTTTTAACATAACGCAGTCAGACAAATTAAAACGGTGAAGATAATGCCCGCCGATTATAACTCCGTATTTTTCAAAAAGTCTGAAATTAGGGGTATTTTTTCTTGTATCGGTAATTTTTACGTTATATTTTTTAGCTATATCATAAAATTGTCTTGTATAGGTTGCAATTCCAGAAATTTTTTGAACAAAGTTAAGCGCAAGCCTTTCCCCTTTAAGGATATAGCCCGCATTTCCTTTTAATTTCGCTAATTTATCTCCTTTTTTAATTGTATCGCCGTCTTTAAAATAAAGTTCAATTTTTACTTCATCCCCCGAAAGAAGTTCAAAAACACGTTTAAAAACATGGATACCTGCCAATATGCCGTCTTGTCTTGTGGATAAAAACAACTCAAATTCATTTTTTCCTTCGTTATATAAAATCGCATCGGTAGTAATATCGCCCCAGAACATATCTTCTTTAAGTGCTGATTTAATATAATCATCAATCACAAAATTTTCAAGAGAATAATTCGACATTTTCGTTTAATCCTGTTTCTTTTTTAACTTCGGTATTATCGGTATAATCCGCTCTATAATGAGCTCCGATTGATTTTGTGCGCTTAAGCGCCGATTTAATAATTAATTTTGAAATACATATTGCGTTTTCAAGCTCATATTTAATCCTTGAGCCGTATGAAGGGAGAATATCAAGTTTTTTCTCAAGAGAAATAATTTCCCTAAGTCCCTCTTTTAAACCGTAATCCGTTCTTATAATTCCCGAGTGTTCGCTCATAATATTTTTTAATTTGTCAAATATTTCACTTAAATCATCATTTTTTGCATAATATTCAAAATCGGTTGAATTATATTTATCAATCGTATTTTTCACTTTTTCGTCATGCATTTTTGGCGGGGCAATATGAGATTTTATTATATCTTTAGCGAGCTTATCCGAAAACACGACACATTCCAAAAGCGAATTTGATGCAAGTCTGTTTGCGCCATGAAGTCCCGAAGAAGCGCATTCGCCTACGGCGTATAAATTTTTAATTGAAGTCATTGAATTTAAATCCGTTTTAATACCGCCCATAAAATAATGTGCAGCGGGAATAACGGGTATAAGACCCGAATTAATATCAACATTGTTTTCTTCGCAAAGTCTTGTTATGGTAGGAAATCTTTTTTTGAATTTTTCAATTCCGATTTGAGATATATCAAGATTAACATATTCATCATTATTTATTTTCATTTGAGAAACAATTGCACGGCTTACAACATCCCTTGGCGCTAAGTCGGCTTTTTTATCATAATTTTTTGCAAAATAATTACCGCTTAAATCAACAAGTTTTGCTCCTTCTCCTCTGACTGATTCGGATATTAAAGGGGTTGAGCCTTTATTTTTGCAATAAAGCGCAGTGGGGTGAAACTGAACAAATTCCATATTTTCAACCTCAGCGCCCGCACGGTATGCGATTGCAATCCCGTCCCCTGTTGAAGTTGAAGGATTGGTAGTTCTTTTATATAATTGGCCGATACCGCCCGTTGCAAGAATAACATTGTTTGAATATACTGCTTCGTATGAATTTTGCTCCCAATTATATACAACAAGCCCCCTGCAGACATTATCCATATCAACTAAAATTTCAAGTGCAAGAGTGTTTTTATATATATCAATTCCTTCTTGTTTTTCAAGGCATTTTGCAAGAGTTTCAACAATAACCCTGCCTGTTGAATCGCCGTTTGCATGAAGTATTCTCGGGCATGAATGCGCCCCTTCAAGAGTAAAATTGAGGGATTTCTTTTCGTTTCTGTCAAATCGAACGCCGAAGTTAATCAACTCTTGAGCCGCAATAAAAGAATTTTCGGAAACATATTTAACCGTATTTAAGTTATTTAATCCGCAGCCCGCTTTAATTGTATCGCTTATATGAGATTGAATTGAATCAAGCGGGTTAATCTCGGGTATGACTGAAACCATTCCGCCCTGTGCAAGATAAGATGAGCCTGATAATATATCTTCTTTTGTGACAAGCAGTATTCCGTCTTTAAAGTCTTTATTTACAGAAAGCTTATTTGCAAGATATAATCCGCTTATCCCGCTTCCCACAATAATTACATCATATTTAGAGTACTTCATTATGCATCTATCTCCACAGTAAAATAATAATATAAACAAAAATTAAATAAAAACATAATTGTATATGTAATATTTACTTGATAAAATATATGCGTTAACACATTTTATTGAGGTAAATATGACAAATAATAAAAAAAGAGTCTTACTTTGTATATTAGACGGATGGGGAATATCAAAAGACAAAGAATATAATGCGGTATATTGTGCAGATACACCAAATTATGATAAATTTATAAAAGAAATGCCAAACACAATTCTCCATGCCGACGGCCTTAATGTAGGACTTCCCGAAGGGCAGATGGGTAATTCCGAAGTGGGACATTTAAATATCGGTGCGGGAAGAATTGTATATCAGGAATTAACAAGAATAAATAAATCAATTGATGAAGGGGATTTCTTTAAAAACAGCGAATTTTTAAATGCAATAAATCATGTAAAAAACAATAATTCCGCCCTTCATATCTACGGACTTGTTTCTCCGGGCGGTGTTCACAGCTCAATGAAGCATTTAAAAGCACTTATTAAAATGACATCCGATACGGGTTTAAAAAATGTTTATGTTCACGCATTCTTAGACGGCAGGGACACCCCGCCCAAATCCGCAGATAAATATTTAGCTGAAATCGAAGAAGAGCTTAAAAAATATAATCTTCCAAAAATTGCCTCAATAATCGGAAGATACTGGGCAATGGACAGGGATAAACGCTGGGAAAGAGTTGAAAAAGCGTATAATTGCCTGACTTTAGGAGAAGGAATTAAAGAAGAAGACTCAAACAGTGCAATAAATAATTCATACAACAATAATGTAACGGATGAATTTGTTGAGCCTGTTTCAATTTCAAAAAGAAGAATTGATGATAATGATGCGATAATTTTCTTTAACTACAGACCCGACCGTGCAAGAGAAATCACCCGTTCGTTTGTCGACGAAAATTTTGAAGGCTTTAATCGCAAAAAAGTAATTAAAAATCTGTATTATGTATGTATGACGCAATATGATGAAACTTTAAGCACTCCCGTCGCATTTAAACCTCAAACCCTTGTAAATATACTGGGGGATGTTTTGGATGAAAACGGCATTAAACAGTTCAGAACGGCAGAAACCGAAAAATATGCTCATATTACGTTTTTCTTTAACGGCGGAGTGGAAAAATCGGGAAAACTTGAAACAAGGGCTCTTGTTAATTCTCCGAAAGTTGCAACCTATGACTTAAAACCGCAAATGAGCGCCTATGAAGTTTGCGATAACGTCTTAAAAGCACTTGATGATGAACAATACGGTTTTATTCTCGTAAACTTTGCAAACCCCGATATGGTAGGTCATACGGGCGTTATGGAAGCAGCGGTTAAAGCTTGCCATGCCGTTGATGAATGTGTCGGAAAAATTGCCCAAAAAGCACTTGAAAATGATGTCACAATGATTATCACGGCAGATCACGGAAATGCCGAATGGATGTTTGACACAAAAACAAACGCTCCTCAAACGGCGCATACAACAAACCCCGTGCCGTTTATTATTGTATCGGGCGAAAAATATGAACTTAATCAGGAAGGCGCATTGTGTGACATTGCTCCTACAGTGCTTGATATTTTAAATATTGAAAGACCGAAAGAAATGACTGGAAAATCAATGATAAAAGAAATGGCAAGAAAATAATAAAAAAGCCCTATAAAAGGGCTTTTTTTATTTTAGTTTTATTATAAAACGAAAGCCAAAGCAGGTAATAACCTTGTGTTTATATTTAATATATTCTGATTTTTTACAGCTGAAAATTTTTTCAAAAAAGTTCTTATAGGTAATACCCCCCCCCTCAATCTTGAGTAGGGTTTTAACATAAATATCTTGCATAATTTCTTCATAAAAAGGAGAAAATCTTGCATAAAAAAAGAAAATATCAGACATCATACATTTTATTGAATGCCAAGGCTTTAAACCCCCCGCCCAGTGTATTACAACAGGGTTTTTCAATGCTTCTTTTTTTTCTTCTTCATTTTTATATGTAAAATAAGGAGCAGCATTAAAGATTGAAAAAATATATTTTATTTTTGGGGCAAAAGTTATATTAAAAGCATCCTGGTCGGGGAATTTTAAAAATTTAGAATATTTATTTATATTTTCAAATAATTTATCAAAAATTTCTTCTTCTCTCCATTTTTTAAGATTTGCAACCATAACCCCCGAATTAACATATAAAAAATCTGAAGGAAGATTTAAATTTTTAATCCAATCGCTTTTATCCAAAAGCGCTACCTGATCAACAACGGCAGCCATATAATTATCTTCTAAATCAATATCCCATAATTTTTTAATATCGTCATCAAAAACCAAATCAACATCTAAAATAATTGCCTTATCTATTTTATCATCCAGTTTTGATGTAAAAAGCTTGTTAAAAGCATCTCTTCCTACATGTTCACAAACCGAGTCGGGAATTTTATCAAAAACTTCAAGACTTTTTTCATAAAAATTAATTTCGCAATCATAATTTTTTTTGATAAAATTAATTTTTCTGACACTTTCAGGACTTAGTCCGCTGTTAATTATATGAAAAGACAGGGCATTTTTTGTGTTTTTCAATATTGAAATCATTGCAACTGAAAGATATTTTGCATAATCATCATTAATTGAAAAAAATACGTGAATTTTATTCATATATAACCTCGTACACATATTTTAGATATCAAGCACATTTAAGTTTCATCAAATTTAAATCGAATTCCAAAAAGCGTAACAACTTTGTGGCGTTTTTTTGTTCTTTTAACATGTTTAATGCTAAAAATTTGCTCAGATAAGCTTCTATGGAAAGACCCCCCCCTTGAGAATTTGCGCATAATTTTGTGATATTTTCATACAAAATTGATTCATAAAAAGGGGACAATCTTGCATATTTAAAAAATTCATCACACATGTATACATTTTGATTGTTCCAGGGTTTTTCATGTCCTGCCCAGTGAACAACAACAGCGTTCATACGAATATTTTCTTCTTCTTTTATATCGTCATATCCAAGATTAGGTGTATAATTAAAAATCTGAGGGAAATATTTAACTTTTGGAGCAAAAGTCATATTAAACGTATCCTGATCCGGAAAACGTAATATTTTAGCATTTTTGTGTGCAACTTCAAATAATTTTTCCGAGATTGATTCATGTCTCCATTTTTTCAGATTTGCAACCATTACCCCGGAATTAATATAGTCATATTTTTCGGGCAGTGAATAATATTTTCTCCACTTTTCTTTATCGTTCGAAAAAACTCTATCAATAGAAGCGCCTATATAATTATCGGTGATATCTATATCCCACAATTTCTTAATATCATCAACAAAAATAATATCAACATCAAGTATAATAGCTTTGTCAATATTTTTGTCAATATTTGATACCAAAAATTTATGGTCAGGCTCATCCGACACATGCGCATCCGCACATTCTGGAATATCTTTAAAAATATCATTATCAACCCTAAAATAGTCAATTTCAAAATTTTTTATATTCTTAACAGAATTGATTTTCCTTATATTCTCGGGACTTAATCCGCTGTTTATAATATGAAAAAAGATGCTGCTGCTTGTGTTTTTTAATATCGAAATCATTGCAACTGAAAGATATTTTGCATAATCATCATTAATTGAAAAAAATACGTGAATTTTATCCATAATAACTCCTTATGCTTATTTTACAAAAAAAGTACGGATATACAAAAAAATTAATGATAAAATTAAGGCAAAAATTGAAATTACGCTTGCCACAGGCAGTCCAAAAACAAAAGAAACACTGTCTATTCTGATACTTTCTACAAATATTCTTACAATTGAATATAAAATTATATAAATTAAAAACACCGTTCCGGTTTTTAGATTTTTTACTTTTAAATACAAAAATAAAAGAATTGCAAAAATTATTAAATCAAAAATGCTTTCATACAAAAAAGCCGGGTGAAAAAAATCAACTTCTTTAAATTCGGGGGGTCTATACTCCGGGTCTACATAAAGTTTAATAAAAAAATTAGTCGGATAACCAAATGCCTCTTGATTAAAAAAGTTTCCCCACCTTCCGATTGCCTGTGAAAGAGAAAAAGCGGGTGCAATTGCATCAAGCAATTGCAAGGGTTTTATTATCTTTTTGTTTAAAAATAAAAAAATTCCCGCAATTCCAAAAATTATCGCCCCCCAGATTGAAATACCGCCATGGTTTAACATAATGATTTCTTGGGGGTATTTTAAATAATAATCAATATTCCCTAAAACATAAAAAAATCTTGCTCCCAATATTGAAAAAACAACAACAGGCGGAATAAAGTCAATAAAATAATTTGCGCAATCTTTCGAATATTTATCTTTCAAAATAAAATATGTTACACAAACACCGAGCGCAATAGCAAATGCCAGTATCAAACCGTAAAGACGAATTGAGATATTGCCGATTTGAAATAATACTGGTTGAAGTTTTGGATATAAAACTATATGCATGAGCGCTATTCTTTATTATCAAAATTTTCTTTTTTATTTTTCAATATACGAACTCTTTCTTCGACACTGTCTTTATCTTGTGCTTGAGGAGAAAGTTCCGCATATTTTTCATAATTGCTAATGGCAGAATTTAAATAAGGTAAATATTTTTCCTTTGAGTCTTTAGATTGTGCTATATCGTTATTTTTATCACTTGTAATATTATTTAAATCATCACTGTTGCCATAAATGCTATCTGCCATACAATCATAAGCAACGCCGAGCGTATAGTATACCGAAGGCTCTTTTGGACGTATTTTTTGAGCAGCATCCAGTTGTTCTATCGCAAGATCGCATTTAGACGCTTTAATATAAGCTGATGCAAGATTGTACCTTGTCTCAAAAATATTTTCATCCAAATCAATTGAAGCTTCAAGACGTGATATCGCAGTGTCAATATCTCCCGCATTCATGCGCTCCATTGCGATATCATTTAATTTTTGAACGGCAAGCGTATTTATGCAAGCCGAACAAATCACCGCCAAAAATAAAATAAAAACAAAAGACAAAAATCTTCTCATATAAATCCTAATTATACTTTCTAATCTGCAATATATTACAAGGATATTTTTTACATATCATAATGTAAATCGTACAAAAGAATAATTTTTAAATCAAAGTTCCAAAGGCTGTTTGATAAATACACCGTCACCACCCAGATATTCAACTTCTTCGCCGTTTATATAAAGATATACGTTTGTATCGGGCTCCATTGATTTTATTGTTTTTGTTAACTGCATAACACGATTTTCAACGCTTTGACTTCCTCCGCCGTTGCCAAATTTTGAGGAAAGATTAACTACAATTCCTTTTTCGGTTTTTTTAAGGGAAATTAAATCTACGTTTGCGGGGATTTCGGAATATATGCCCTTTTTTGTTTCCTCAATTGTAGGGCCTTTTAAAAGTAGAGTTACCGTTGTTTTCAAAGAAGGCTTTGAGGTTAATTGCCTTTGCACGGGGATTAATTTGCCGTTAGAATCAAAAAGATAAAATGTGTGAGTATATTTTTCGGCAGCAGTTTTTTTGGGCGGCTGCGCCGGCTTTTGCTCGGGTTTTTCCTTTGGGGGTAATACTTCTTTTTTATTATCCGAAGATTTTAATTTATCTTCGTGTGTACCGAAAACAGGATTATCTTTTGAAACTTGCAATTGAGTACTGTAGCTGTCGGAACTTACAAATTTGTAAATAAAAAACCCCAAACACAACACAAGACAAATAAAAAAAGTCTTTAAAAAAGTATTCATTTTCAATCTCTCCAAAATATTTTTTTTGGTTTGATTAAATTATCCGATAAATTTGCAATTGATACAAGTTTATTATTTTTTGTTAATAAAATTTTATCGGTTGAAAATTGTTGATTTTGCGGAATTGAATTACCGTTTTTAACAAATTTGAATTCAATATCGGATAACTCTTTTTTATCAAGTTCAAGAGCTTCAAGGGGGTCTATTTTATTAAATTCAATATCATCCAATTCATTGGAGTTTTCAATCTTAAAATTGCCTGCACAAATTCTTTTTAAATCGGACATATATGCACCGCAGCCAATCTTAATACCTATATCATTTACAAGCGACCTGATATATGTACCTTTTTTACAGCATACTTTAATTTGAGCATAATCATCAACAAAATTAATTAAATCAATTGAATATATTTCAATTTCTCTTGGTTGAAGTTCAATTATATTATCTTTATTATTTCTTGCCATATCGCACATTTTTTTGCCGTTTTGTTTAATTGCACTATATTTTGGGGGTATTTGAAGCGATTTACCGACAAAAGATAATATGCAGTCTTTTAGGACACTTTGCGAAAAATCAGGAGTTTTGACAAATTGTTTTTCACCTTCCGAATCAAACGTATTTGTTATATAGCCGAACTTGATATCGGCAATATAAGTTTTATTTGAGCCCAAATATTCAAGAAGCCTTGTTGCATCTTCAACCGCAACTTGTAAAACTCCCGAAGCCAAAGGGTCAAGCGTTCCCGAATGACCGATTTTTTTAATATTCAGTCTTTTTCTTAATTTTCTTATAACATCAAAAGAAGTAATTCCCTTTGGTTTATTTATATTTAAAAAATACATTAAATCTCGCCACGCTGAATTTTGTTTATTAATTCAGACATTTTAGCCCCATGTTCGAGTGAATCATCCAAAATAAAAAGCAATGTCGGAGTTTTTCTAAGTCTTATTCTTTTACCGACTTCATGGCGGATTTGACCTACATGGCGCTCCAGAGCACGTGAAGTCTTTTCTTTTGCTTCGTCTGAGCCGAATACGCTATAAAAAACACGAGCAGCAGAATTATCGGATGAAACATCAACATCCGTAATCGAAACCATACCGCAAATTTGAGGGTCTTTAATTTCCCTGAAAATTATATCGGAAATCTCTCTCATAAGAGCTTTTCTTACTCTTTCATTTCTTAATGACATTATTAATTCCTATATAAGTGTCTGAGGCTCAACTTCTTTTGTTGTAGATACTTCAATAATATCACCCTCTTGAATATCGTTAAATTTAGAGAATGATATACCGCATTCAAATCCTTCTTTGACTTCTTTAACGTCGTCTTTAAAGCGTTTAAGCTGGTCGATTTCGCCTTTAAATATTTCAACACCGTTTCTTAAAAGACGTGCGGTTTTGGAACGTACTATTTTACCTTCCGTTACGTAACAGCCTGCAATTTTTGTTGTTTTACCGATAGTAAACACGGCTCTTACTTCGGCTTTACCTAATTCAACATCTTCAATTTCGGGAGAAAGAAGAGAAAGCATTGTTTTTTCGATATCTTCCAAAACCTGATAGATGATATCGTATTTTTTGATTTTAACACCTTCTTTTTGGGCTGATAAAAGCGCATTCATATCTTCTTTTACCGTAAAACCGAGAATAATTGCATCAGATGCGCTTGCTAACATAACATCTGCTTCCGATATATCGCCAACGCCAACGTGTACGATTTTTGGAACAACTTTAAGCGATTTAACGTTTTGAATGGCATGAGAAACAGCTTCCGCAGAGCCGTTGGTATTTGCTTTAATAATTAAATTCAAGTTAGTAACTTCGCTATCAGATACCATTGCTTCTTTTTGAACGTGTGCCGCCGTCATTGCTTCAAGTCTTGTTGAGCGCTCTTGCTGTTTTCTTTCCTGTACAATAGCTTTCATTATTTTTTCATTTTGAACAACTTCAAAGATATCGCCCGCCTGCGGTACTTCATTCAAGCCTAAAATTTCAACGGGAGTAGAAGGACCTGCCGTTCTGACACGTCTTCCCGAGTCATCTATCAGGGCTCTTACTTTACCGCCTACCGTACCCGCAACGATTGAATCCGAAACTTTAAGAGTTCCGTTTTGAACAAGCATAGTAGCAACGGGGCCTTTTCCTTTATCAAGATTTGCTTCAATAATAACACCCGTTGCAGGACATTTTTCAACCGCTTTTAATTCCTGCATATCCGCAACAAGCAGAATATATTCCAACAGTTCATCAATACCTGTTTTTTGCAAAGCGGAAACGGGAACACAGATAGTTTCCCCGCCCCATTTTTCAGGGATAAGACCATGCTCTGTTAATTCCTGCATTACTTTATCGGGGTTTGCATCGGGTTTATCAATTTTGTTAACAGCAACAATAATTGGAACACCTGCCGATTTTGCATGCGAAATACTTTCAATGGTTTGAGGCATAACACCGTCATCGGCAGCCACAACCAACACTGCAATATCGGTTGATTGAGCCCCTCTTAATCTCATCTGGGTAAATGCTTCATGACCCGGGGTGTCAATAAATACTATTTTCTTTTTATCAACCCAAACGGTATAAGCACCGATACTCTGGGTAATTCCGCCGACCTCGCTTTGAACTATTTTATGTTTTGAGGCTCTTATTGAATCAAGAAGAGTAGTTTTACCGTGGTCAACATGTCCCATAACCGTAACAACGGGAGCACGGCGAATAATGTCTTCTTCTTTTGCGTTTTGAAGATATTTGTTTACTTCTTCTTTTTCTTCTTCCGCTGCAATAAATGCATCTAAATCTTCTTCTAAAATTTCAAGTTCAAAATTTCTTGCAACTTTTTTTGCGGTTTCCGTGTCTATCGGAGTATTAACCGTAACCATAATGCCTTCAAGCATTAAAAACTTGATTATTTCGGCAGGTGTTTTTTTAATTTTGTTGCTCAGTTCACCAACCGTCATGGGTCTGTCTATAACAACCGATTTTACTTCTTCAACCGCCGCCGTTTCTTGAGTATGTTTTTTGTGCTTGTTTTGAACGGTTTTTTCAAGACTTATTCTTTCCTGTTCTTCTTCTTTATTGTTATAACCCCTTTCTTTCTTTTTCTTTTTATTTTGACGACCTTGGTTAACATACATATCCTGCGGGATAATATGTCTTTTTATAGGCTGTTGAGGTCTTTGGGGTCTTTGTTCTTTCGGTTTTTTATCCTCTGAATTTTCTTCTCCTTTGGTCGGTTGGGGTTTAGAAAAATTCTTTCTGGTCATTGAAGGAAGACTGGACAGTTTATCGGTAGAATTTAGCGGGCGTGAAATCTTTTCTGCGGTTTTAGGTAAAGGTTTTTGAACATCCTGAATTTTTTTTGGAGTTTTTGTCAAATTTTGACTTGCGGGTCTGACGATTTCTAATTTAGAAACCATTTTAATTACGGGTCTTTTTTCTTCTTTAACTTCATTTTTGATTTCATTTTCGGGTTGTTTTTGTTTTTTTACAACAAAAGCCTTGGGTTTAACCGTCTGTTTTTTGGGCTCGGAATTGTACAAAGCTTTAATTTTGTCAACATATCCGTCGCCAACGGTCGAACTGTGAGATTTCAAAGACAAACCCAAAGCCTCATTAGCCTTTTCAATGAGTTCTTTTGATGTTATATTCAATTCTTTTGCAAGTTCATGTACTCTCATTTTTCACCAAATTCAAATCTATTAAATAAAATAACACAACCATACTTTTAAGTACAGTCATAATTTTAATCATGATATTCTCTAATCTCTATTGCATTAATACCTGTGATCGCTCTAAAGATATCATTGATATCCCTTAACGGTTTTTTTGTCGATATAATTGCGGAAAACTTAAGTTCCTCATGGTTAATCAGTTTCTTATTAAATTTATAAATTTTATGAAAATTATTTTCAAAAATTTCTTGTATTTTTTCACATTCATCAATTGAAGCGGAAATTGTTATTTCATAAATCGTGTAAAATATTTTTCTTTTAGAAAGTACATCTTTTTCAAGTTTTCTGATTAATATAAGAACTATTAGTGTTGCAAAAGATGCTATTATTGCGGTCATATACTCTCCGCATCCGCACGACATACCGATTGCAGCACACATCCAAAGAGTTGCTGCGGTTGTAATGCCAAAAACCGTACTGCCATGGCGCATAACCGTACCTGCACCGATAAAACCGATACCGGTTATTACCTGCGCCGCAATACGAGCGGGGTCATTTGTTCCGACAACACCTTCCGCTATATACATTTTAAAACCGTAAAGCGATAATATTGTAAACACACATGCTCCGACACAAACGAGTATATGTGTTCTAAGCCCCGCAAATTTACCCGTAAGCTCACGCTCAATACCGGGTATAAAAGAGAGCACAACTGCAAGAGTAATTCTGAATAAAATTACCAAATTTATATTAACATCAGATAAATCAATCATTCTAATTCCTTATTTAATTGTTTTAGGGTCAAGTATATCTCTTATCTTATCCCCTAAAACGTTAAAAGACAAAACCGCAATAAAAATTAAAAATCCGGGAGTCAAAAGCCAGGGACGATAAACAATATTTGCAAATTCCTGTGCCTCTCTTAGCATATTGCCCCAGCTTGCATCCGGAAGCTGTATACCCAATCCCAAAAAACTTAAACCCGATTCCGCCAAAATATATGAAGGAACGGATAATGTTATTGCAATAATTACATAACTTGAAGTTTGAGGAAGTATATGATTTAAAATCACTCTTTTTTTTGATGCACCAACGGTTTCAATAGCTTTAACATAATCCTGCGTTTTAATAGATAGCACCATGCCCCTTATAACTCTTGAAAAACCCGCCCAGCCTATTAGCGCCAAAATTGCCGTTATAAGAGCAAATCTTTGTTTTGAAGTCATATTTGAAGGGAGAATTGAAGCCAAGATTATAAGAAGATAAAAGCTTGGTATCGACATAATGGCTTCCGCTATTCTCATCATTACTTTATCAACAATTCCGCCGATATAACCTGAAATTCCGCCATATACCGCACCTATAGGGAAAGATATCAAAAGAGCCAAAAATCCGATTGTTAAAGAAATCTGCCCGCCGAAAAACAACCTTGAATATACATCATGCCCGTTTATGTCAGTTCCCAAAAGAAATAAATTACAATCTTTCGGCACCGAAAAAAGGTGTATATCGGTATTAATAAACCCCAAAAGTTTATATTTATACCCATGTGAAAAAAACTTTACGGGATATTTTTTTAATCTGTCCTGCTTGTATTCAATATTAAGCGTATCTTTATTAAAAGTTTTAATATAGTTATATGTGTAAGGTTTAACTATTTTATTTTCAGGGCTTATTATATAAACATTGCTTGGAGGCTGATATGACAATTTGCGGTTTGAATATGTCATGGGATATACGGCAAAAAAATCCGCAAATAAAATAAAAAGATACATAATAACAAGCACCCAAAGAGCAAAATAGGGGATTTTATCTTTTTTAATTTTATTAAAAAACGAAATTATATTCTGCATTAAACCCTCACTCTCGGGTCAGTTAATTTAAGAAGAATATCAGCTAAAATATTGCCTGCAATAAGCATAAAAGCACCAATCATAAGGCTTGCCATAACAAGATTGATATCTGACTGCATAACCGCTTCTAAAATTAGTTTTCCAAGCCCCGGATATTGAAATACATACTCTGTTAAAGCGGCTCCCGACAACAATCCCGCAAATTCAAACCCCAAAAGAGTAATAATCGGATTTAGGGCATTTCTTAAAGCGTGTTTTATAATAACCTTATTTTTTGACAATCCTTTGGCATAAGCGAATTTAACATATTCCGAATTTAGTACATCCAGTAAATTTGCTCTCATTTGACGTGCGAGAGAAGAAAGAGAAATTGTTGTTAAAACAAAAACGGGAAGGGCTAAATGCCACAATATATCAACTATTTTTGCAAACAAACTCATTTCATTAAAATTAACGCTCTCAAGTCCGCCCATTGGAAAAAGTCCCGTGTATCTTGCAAACAAAAGCATTAATATGGCAAAAAAGAAAGATGGTATTGCCATACCGATACTTGACAAAAGAGTAAGCATCCTGTCAAAAAAGGAATTATAATTTATTGCCGCAATTACCCCTAAAGGAATTGCAATAATCCAGCTGAAAAATATAACAAATACGGAAAGTAAAAGCGTATTTAAAATCCTTCCTTTAATTTTTGTCGATACTTTTGTGTTATCCGTACAGTATCCCATATTTCCTTTGAGAAAATTCTTGAGCCATAAACCGTATTGAACAATTATTGGTTTATCAAGCCCAAGCCTTTGGGTTTCTTTTTGGATTGTTTCCTGACTTATTGAAGGGTTAAGTTTTAATTGCGCCAAAGGGTCAACCGGAGACAAGCGTATCAAAAAGAAGCTTATTAAAGACACAATAAACAATATCGGAACTGCGCTCAACAGTCTTTTTAAAATGTAAACCCAAGTACTCATAACACCATAATCCTACATCAAAAAACATTGAAATATATTAGCCGGTTTAGTTAAAAAGATTATTTAATCTTTCCTGAATATCAAGAGGATCAATTTCATTTGTTATATTATTGACATCCATTGCCTGCTGATAATATTTTGCAGCTTCAATGTTTTCATTTTTAAGCGCATAACATCTGCCGAGGTTGTAATATGCCAATGCATAACTTGGATTATACGAAACAGCTTTATTAAAGCAGTCAATTGCATCTTGAATTTTAACCAAATCATCAAGGTATATTACGCCCAAATTATTATATGCAATATCATACGTAGGGTCGAATTTCAAAGAAAGTTTATATTCTTTAATTGCTTCATCCAAATCTCCCAAACCCCAATACAGATAACCCAAATTACAGTGAATTTTAGAATTGTTCGGCTGTAATTCAAGTGCTCTTCTGTAAACAATAAGAGCATTTTTATAATCTTCATTATCATAAAATGCGCTTCCCAAAGAAATATAAACATCAATCTCTTTCGGATTAAGTACATTTGCCGTTTGATAGTTTGCAATTGCACTATCGGTATTTTTAATTGTATTTTGTTGAATGAAGCCTAAAGTTTGAGCGACAATACTTGTCCATTCTTTTCTGGGGTTTATGGTAATTGCAGCCTGATAGTGAGAAACGGCTTGTTCCATTTCACCTTTCCAAAGATATAAGTCCGCTAAATTATAGTGCAAAAGCGCATCATAAGGACGAATTTTAATATATTTGTTGTAATATTTAATTGCATTATCAAAATCCTGCATTTCATTATATGCAAGAACAATTCCCGAATATGCCGCATACATAAGAGGGTCCATAAATAATGCGGTTCTATATTCATCAATTGCCTCTTCCAAACGACCCGCACGCCTGTATGCATCACCCAAGGTACAATATAAAGCCGCAAACCCGGGCATTTTTTCTATCGCATCATTATAACACTGAAAGCCTCTTTCAATATCCCCTTGTGCAATATAGCTGTCTGCTTGTATTATAGTCGGAATAACGGTAAGCCATTTAATTTTGTTTTTTAAATCATTAATTGCTTCCGCATCAAACGGAAGAGTTAAATACGAAAGAATTAATTCCGTAAACGCACCAAAACGCATTTTTATATTTTTGAAATAAAGAGCATTCATCAATCGTGATTTTGCATAATGCATTCTGGATGAGCGCAATAATGAATGTTTAAGTGCCAAATCAATATATGTAAGTGCATCTTGATATCTTTCTTTCTTTTTAAAACAATTAGATATCATATAATAACACTGAGCAATATTGCCTTTTTTATCAACCGCTATATTAAAATAGTTAATAGCTCTGTCCAGCTCGCCCTTATAATAAAGCGCCAAGCCTATCTTATAATTAATTTCGCCGTTATCAATAAGCACTTCTGCCGCTTTTTGATATTCGGTAATTGCTTCATCAATATACTGTTCTCTTTTATAAATATCCAAATGCCAATCAAGATATAAATCGCCCAGTCTTATGTGTAAATTTGTATCGCCCGGCTCGTTTAAAAGCAGGCTTTGACAATATTCGATTGCTTCTTGTATAGAGCCTTTTTTTGCTATTTCGTGTATTTTTTTATCAATTTTTTTAATATCTTCCAAAGTTACTCCAAATTTCTAGCATTTTGATGAAAATAACATTTTGCGTATATGATGATTTTAAAATATTTTTTATTTTTTAGCAAATATCTGTTTTTCGCTATATATTTCATCACATTTTATGTCATGTTTTTCCTGAATAAACTTATCCGACACAAGAGCAGACGGAATTACTATTATCTTTTTTGCCCCGGGATTATATTTTGCAAAAAATTTATCGTAACAGCCTTTTCCTCTGCCCAATCTGTATTTTTCAAAATTTGCATAAAGAGCGGGGACATATATAATATCTAAAATATCGGGATTTACCGATTTTGTATTCGGATACATAATCCCGTATTTATCCTTAATGAAATCGCAATCATCAGTGTATGCACAAAAAACCATATCCGACAAAATACATTTTGGAAAATAAAATGTCTTGTCTTTAATTTTAAGAAGGGGAAGCAAATTTATTTCGCCCCTTAACGGATAGTATATTGCAACATGTTTTGAATTTTTAAATTCAAAGGAATTAATAATTTTTTGCACTATAATTTCCGAAATTTTATTCGTTTGTTTTGTGTTCGATAAAATTTCTCTTTGTTTTAAGGCATATTTTCTTAATTCATTTTTATTATTAATTAAATTTAACATAGTTAATTTGCAAGTATGTGTATATGAAGGTGATCAACTTCCTGTCCCGCACCTTTACCTGTATTTATTTGAAGTCTGAAATCTTTAATACCTTCTTTTGCATTTATTTTTTTAATCGCATCGAACATGTTTTTAATAAGCATATTATCATCAACTTCATTTAAAGATTTTACATGTACTTTCGGAATAACAAGGATATGCTTTTTTGCTTTAGGATTAATGTCATTTATCGCAAAACAGGTTTCATCTTCATAAACAAATTTTGAAGGAATTTCTTTGTTTAAAATTTTACAAAATATACAATCACTCATAATTGCCTCCTTACTATAATGATATTATAATTTAAATATTAAGTTTTACACAAATATTTTGTTTCACAAAAATGCATACTATAATATAAATTATGAAAGAAAAAATAAAAAAATTTTTTTCATTTTTACTGTTAATGATTTTTATGAATTTACAGTACTCAATTTGCGCACCCATTTCAGGTCATGTACAAAAAGACGATGAAAATTCAAAAACTCTTGACAGTAAACTTTTTACCGGAGAAATTGAAAAGCTTGATACGCATGATGTCATAAATTTAACCGTATCACAGGTACTAAGCTCAGGATACACTCTTGAAGGAGATGAATTTTTTGCCGAAGTCACATCTGACGTTGAATCGGAAAAAGGAATTATATTACCGGCAGGCACAATTGTACACGGTATGGTTAAGGTAATCGGCAATCCTAAAAATATCGGCAGAGACGGCTGGGTAAATGTTGATTTTGATTATATGGTAACACCTGATGGCAGAGAAATCCCCATTCAGGCAAGTCTTACAACAAAAGATAATCCCGTAAAAGGAAGCGCAAAAGCCGTTGCAACGGGTGCGGGCTATACGCTTCTGGGCGGTGTTGCAGGAGGTTTTTTGGCGCTTAATACTCTGGGGCTTGGCGCTGCGGTTGCATCAAACGGATATACTCTTGCAGGCGGTGCTGCAATAGGAGGTGCTATAGGACTTACGGCGGCAATCATAAGAAAAGGGGACGGTTTTATGATAAAACCGGGTGACGAACTTAAAATCAAAGTCGAAAATAATATTGATATGCCTGTTTTTTCCAAAGATGCATTCAGACAGGAAGAACTCCTGCTTGACGGATTAAAGGTAAAAATTAATTCGGTAAAACTTGAAAAAGACCCATTTGGCGAAGAAAACACCATAACGCTTCAATTGGCGGTTGATAACTATACTGACTACACTTTCTCCACATTTGATATTGCACTGATAAGCAACACCGAACAGGCATTTTACCCAAGTCCCTTTGGGGATACTTCTTTGTGGTTTAAAACAATTTCGCCCGGCGACAGGGTAGTGGGAAAGCTTTCTTTTAGCGTTAACGACAAAAAAGCAAAACATTGGCTTGTATTTTATGACAGAAAAACAAAAAAACCTCTTGCAAAATATTCAATAGATAATGCAAAAAATGACCTTAAAGAATTATCAAAAAACAACACAAAAAAACACAAAAAAATTTAAAAAAGTGGCAAATTTGAATTTTGCAGTGTTTTTATAAATATATGCAGACCTTTGACGTAAAAAATGCATTAAAATCTAACAGGCAGATGTACAAAAAATTTACTTTGCAAAATATCGACACCGCAAAGAACTTTTTGTCATACGCAAATACTTCCTCAAAACCTGAAACAGAATATTATAATGACCCGAAGAAAAAGAAAAAAGGCAAAATATTTAAATTTTCCGTGCTTGCCGTTTCAATAATTACAATAGGAACGCTTCTTTTGAAAGGTAAGGCATCAAAACCGTTAAATGAAGCCCTTGAAAAATTTAACATTAAAGATTTAAAAGAGCTTGATTTGGGACATAAATTTTCAAATTTTATAAGCAACGTCGTTAATGTAAAAGATGACATAAACGACAGATGTATGGCAAAATTTAAAGATATTCCCGTTCTCAATTTCCCGACAAAAGTCGCTCAATGGATTAAAGGTG
Organism: Candidatus Gastranaerophilales bacterium; assembly: GCA_947589425.1. Lineage (GTDB taxonomy): Bacteria > Cyanobacteriota > Vampirovibrionia > Gastranaerophilales > Gastranaerophilaceae > RUG14156. The sequence continues at coordinate 56,711 of CANQAV010000006.1, forward strand.
TTTACAAAAAAGGGATTTCTTCCGCCATGAAACCAAAATATGAAAATGCGTTTAATTCTCTTAAAAAAGCGGGATATAACGGTGAATTAATCGAATTTGACAAGTGGTATGAAAATATTAACAACGCCTTTTATCAAAGATTTCAGCTAAAAGATAACAGAATAACAAACAATCTTTTTAATAAAAATTTCTTTAAAACAATGAGTTCTTCAAATATTGCGGACGGAAAAATTAAAGATATTATTGAACACGAACTTATTAAGACACCCGAAAACGCATCAGAAGCACTTCAGAAAGCAATTAAAGAATATAACGGAGTACAGCATATACTTCTGCCAAAATTAAGAGATGTTAACTGCGGAAGCGCAATAACCGACTTGTTTACAATTATTGCTTCAATAGGCGGTTTATCGGCTGCAGCTGTTACTGCCGATAATAAAGAAGAAAGAAAATCGATTTTAATTGATTTCGGTATTCCACTTTTAACAACACTTGGCGCTACAACATTTGCAACCGTCAAGTGTATAAGCGGTGCCCGTTCGCTTCTTTTTGGTCTTGCAACGGGTCAAATCGCAAAACTTGCCGCTAAAAAAATAAATCAAACAAGCGAAAACAAAAAAGAAATAATTACATAAAAAAATGCGCATCTTAAACGATGCGCATTTTTTATAAATTAATTGTTATTCGCTAACCGTAATAACGCTAACAGGGCAAGCATCCGCAGCATCTTTAACGCAATCTTCGTTGCCTGCAATATTTGCATCATTAACAACACAAACATCTTCTACTTTAAATACATCTGAGCAGAATGATTCGCAAGCGCCGCAACCGATACATCCGTCTTCAATAACAACTTTCATGTGTCATCTCCTTAAATAAGTTATACAAAAATAAGTATATAGAAAAATACAAATTTTTACAAGCAGATTATTAACTAAGGTTTATAGTTTGAAATAATTATGTCTTTGTTAATCATTCCCGACTCAAAAAGCAGTTGAGATTGAGAAATGTTATATTTAATAACGGCATTAACATATTCAATTCTCGCCTGTGTCATCTGACTTTGTGCCTGTATAACATCAAGCAGAATTCCCTTCCCGCTGTTAAACCTAAGCATTGCAAGCTTAACCGATGCATTTGAATATTCGACTCTCTGTTTTGTAATTTCTATTTCTTTAAGGTTAAATTGCGTGGTAGAAAGTGCTTCAACAAGCTGTTGTTCAATATTTCTTAATTTATTTTGAAATTCAAGCACTTTTGTCTTAATTTTTTCTTTTTGGGCTTTTATTTTGGTAACAGTTCCCCAGATAAGGTTTTCTCCCGGCGCCCAGGTGACATAGCCCGCTACAATATAGTTAGGGCGAATGTTATAGTTAAGAGTACCTTGAAACTGTTCCTGGAAATTAATCAGAGGTTTTGGGATAAAATCAGTAACATAGATATTTTTAATTTGTTTTTCATAAGAAATTAAATCGGAATAACCTTTTAAATCTTCTCTGTTATTAAGAGCAAGCTTAAAATAGTCCTCAATATTTAAGTTTTCATCAACAAGTTTCATTTGATTAATTTCATTTTCAAAAGGCATAAGAGCGGTTTCAACTTCAATACCCATAATGTTTGAAAGCCTTGTCTGATAAAGTCTGAAGGTGTTAAGCGCATTAAGCAGGCTGACTTTTGCCTGAGCAGATTCGTTTTGAGAGCGAATTACATCAAATTTCGTACCAAAACCCGATTTTTCAAGTTTTTTTGCAAGCTCAAGCTGGGCATTTCGCTCAATCAGATTTCTCAAATATATTTCTATATTTAATTTAGCCCTCAAAAGCTCAAAATAATAACGTGTTGTTAAATATATCGTTTCGCTCATCGTATAGTTAAATTGATGTTTTTTAGCTTTTGAAAAATATTTTTTCGCTTTTGCTTCAAAAATCTGGCGTCCGCCTTCGGTTAGGCGGTGTTCGGCGGTGATATTGACGGATAAAGCGGTTTCATGGATAACATCTCTCAATACACCGCCGACAAGGATTTGCCCGCTATAGTCCGCAATATATGAAGTTGTACCCAATGTCGGTAAGAAATTAGACAGAGCATTTTGATATTCATATTTTGAACTCAAATAGTTATGATTATCAATTTGTATATCAAAATTGTTTTGAAGCGCAACATCAATACACTCATCCAAACTCACAACAACATATTCGTTTTCAATCTGCTCTTTGATATATTTTTCAATATTAATATCGCTGATATATTTTTCGCAAAATTCGCTCAATGTACACTCTTTTTTATCGCCGAATTCGATTGGTTTATCTAAAAGCGTATCTTTTGCAAAGGCAAAATTAAAAAGAAAAATCACTAAAATTACAGATACAAATCGCATTCATATATTTTATTGAATGATAAATAAGATAATAATATCTTTATCGGCTAATACTTTTGTGATAGATTATTATTGAAATTATAAAAAAGGAAACATTATGACTCAAACAACCGACAAAGAACTTGCAAGCGTATATAATGCAAGAGAAACGGAAAAAGAAATATATAAGTTTTGGGAAGATAATAACTGCTTTAAGGCGGATTCATCTTCCGAAAAAGAGCCTTATTCAATTGTTATACCTCCGCCGAATGTTACCGGAGTATTGCATATGGGTCATGCACTTGACGGGACTTTACAGGATATTTTAATCCGCTATAACAGAATGCTCAACAAAGAAGTTCTCTGGATGCCCGGATGCGACCATGCGGGTATAGCAACGCAAAACGTTATTGAAAAAAATCTTGCAAAAGAAGGTTTGAGCCGTTTTGATTTGGGAAGAGATAAATTTATCGAAAAAACATGGGAGTGGGCAAACGACCACAAAAACAGAATTTTGGAACAATTTAAGCTTTTAGGCGCAAGTTTTGATCTTTCAAGAAAAAGATTTACTTTAGACAAAGGCTGTTCGGATGCCGTTAAAAAAGTATTTGTCGATTTATATAACAAAGGGCTGATATATAGAGGAAGTTATATCGTAAACTGGTGTCCCAGATGCCAAAGCGCAATATCAGACATTGAAACAAACTACGAAGAACAAGAAGGACATCTTTGGGAAATTTCATACGCACTTAAAGACACAATGGGCGCAATCGTAATTGCAACGACAAGACCCGAAACAATGTTCGGCGATGTTGCGATTGCAGTAAACCCGAGCGACTATAAATATAAAGATTTAATCGGCACAAGCTGTGTTATGCCTTTAACGGGAAGAGTAATTCCGATTATTGCCGACGAATATGTTGATAAATCCTTCGGTACGGGCGCACTTAAAATCACTCCCGCACATGACCCGAACGACTTTGAAGTAGGTTTAAGACACAACCTGCCTCAAATTAAAGTTATTGACGAAAAAGGCAATATGATGTCAAACGAGTTTGTTCCTCCTCAGCTTCAAGGGTTAACAAGAGAAGAGGCACGTGAAAAAACCGTTAAAATGCTTGAAGAAAATCAGGTTTTGGTAAGAGTAACAAAACATAAACACAATGTAGGCACATGCCAAAGATGCTCGACAACAATCGAGCCATTGTTATCAAGACAGTGGTTTGTTAAAATGAAACCTCTGGCAGAGCCTGCAATTGAAGCGGTAAAATCAGGCAAAATTAAATTCATTCCTCAAAGATGGGAAAAAAATTATCTTATGTGGATGGAAAACATTCGTGACTGGTGTATTTCACGACAGCTCTGGTGGGGACACCAAATTCCCGCATATTATCATAACGAAACGGGAGAAATGGTTGTAGCTCTTGAAAATCCCGACCCCAAAAATTATACCCAGGATAAAGATGTGCTTGATACTTGGTTTTCATCAGGCTTATGGTCTTTTGAAACAATGGGCTGGCCTGATACCAATTGTGCGGACTATAAGAAATTTTATCCAACAAATACGCTTGTAACGGGATTTGACATAATTTTCTTCTGGGTTGCAAGAATGATAACAATGGGGCTTGAATTTACAAAAAAACCGCCATTTTCTACCGTATTTATACACGGACTTATAAGAGATGAACACGGGCAGAAAATGTCAAAATCAAAAGGGAATACGATTGACCCCGTTGATTTAATTGAAAAATACGGATGCGATGCCCTGAGGTTTACTCTTACGTATTTGTGCACCTATGGCGGACAGGACATTAAAATAAGCGATGAAAAATTTGAATTTGGAAGAAATTTCTCAAATAAAATATGGAATGCTTCAAGATATGTTTTAATGAATATAACAAAAAGCCAAAAAGAGCTTGAACTCGACTTTGATAATCTTACGATTGCGGACAAATGGATTTTAAACGAACTTAATGAAACAATTAAAGGGGTTAATGAAAATCTTGAAAGCTATAGAATAGGCGAAGTTGCGGGGCAATTGTACGACTTTTTCCGCTCAAAATATTGCGATTGGTATGTTGAATTATCAAAAATCGAAAAAAACGAAGCGGTTTTGGTTTATGTTTTAGCACAATTTTTAAAACTTCTTCACCCGATTATGCCTCATATTACAGAGGCTGTTTGGCAAAAGATGCCTCAAATTAAAGAAAGTAAAGCGATTTTAAAAGCGAACTATCCTAAATATCTTCCCGAACTTAAATTTGAAGAAGATTCCAAAAAAATGGAAACGGTTTTTGAAACAATAAAAGCCCTGAGAAATGCAAGAGCGGAATTTAATATCCCGTTGGGCTCTAAAATTGATATTGTTCTTGATAAAAACGAGGATTTATATTCTCAAATTATTCCCTATCTTAACCGCCTTGCAAAAGTGGGAGCCGTTAAATTTGAAAAAGACTGCAATATTCCAAAAAGCGCATACTGCAATGTTTTAGATACAAAAATTACAATTCCTCTTGAAGATTTAATTGATTTAAAACAGGAAATTGCCCGTCAGAATAAAAAAGCGGAAAAATTAATCACAGAGCTTAAATCCGTTGAAGGAAGATTAAATAACGACAAATTTACCTCTTCCGCTCCGGAAGACGTTGTTCAAAAAACAAAAGAACGCAAAGACGAATTAACAAAAGAAATTGCTTTAATCAAAGAAACGATTAAAAAATTATCCTAAACGAATTTTTATAACATTGAGCAGGGCTTCAAAAAATATAGCCTTGCTCATTTTTGATTTTCCGAATTTTCTGTCCTCAAAAACTATCGGAAATTCTTTTATTTTTGCATTATTTTTAAATGCTTTATACTTCATTTCAACCTGAAAAGAATATCCTTTGGAAATAATTGAATTTAAATCAATTTTATCCAAAATTTCTTTCTTCCAGCCGTTAAATCCGCCTGTTAAATCGTGTATGGGGACACCTAAAACCAATCTTGAATATAAAGAGCCCCCTTTTGAAATTAATGTCCTTAAAAATGACCAGCCGACGCTGTATCCCCCTTTTATATTTCTTGAGCCTATTACAACATCAAAATCATTCAAATATTCAAACATCAAAGGAAGATATTTAGGGTCATGTGAAAAATCCGCATCTAATTCGACAAAACAATCAAACCCTTTTTCAATTCCAAACTTAAACCCGTCAATATATGCACTTGCAAGCCCGAGCTTGGAAGGTCTTTTTAAAAGGAAAAGATTGCTGTAATATCCTTTAAGTTCTTCTATTTTATCTGCCGTTTTGTCTGTTGAAGAGTCATCTACAACAAGGATTGAAAAAAAATCGGCATTTAAAACCTCGTTGATTTTTTTAATCAAGGGCTCAATGTTTTCAATTTCATTGTATGTTGGAATTACGATTAAAGTATTCATTGACTATATTGTACACCCGAATAAAAATATAAAGATTAAGTTAAATTTTTTTTACAAACAAATTAAATATTGTAGAATATAAGTATGAACGAAGCATCAATACTTGATATTATATCACCCGTTATGGTAGGTCCGTCCAGCTCTCATACCGCAGGAGCGGTGCGACTCGGGCTTATTGCAAGAAATATACACGGAGAAAACATTAAAAAAGTTAAAATAATTCTCTATAATTCATATGCTCAAACAGGCGAAGGACACGGAACGGATAAAGGGCTGATTGCAGGTCTTTTGGGTTATAAACCCGACAGCACGATTATAAAAGATATCTTTAACAGTCAGGATATGGTTAGTCTTGAATACAGATTTGAATTTCGGGAAAACTTTGCAAAACATCCAAATGCCGTTGATTTTATTTTTGAAGACGATAATCCCATGACAATATCCGCACAAAGCATTGGCGGGGGCGAAATAAAAGTTTGCAAAATAAATGAATTTGATGTTAGTCTGGACGGAAAATTTAATTCCATTTTAATCGTTATGGGTGATAAACTTGGAGCAATCGCAAAAATAACCTCAATAATCCAAAAATACGGCGCAAATATAGCTACTCTTAATTGCGACAGAAAAACAAGAGGACAAAACGCATCTCTTGTGATTTCTTTGGATAATGAAATATCAGCCGATGCGATTGAAGAAATAAAAAAAGAAATCAGCCCTCACCTTATAAGATACGTTAAAAAACTTGAATATTAGGCACATTATGACAATTAAAACTTTTGAAGAATTAAAAGAAACATGTATTAAAAATAACACTGAAATCTGGCAGACAGCACAGCTTCAAGAAGCACAAATCCACGATATAACAGTCGAAGAATTCAGAGCAAGGGTTAATAAAACGCTAAGCGCCATGAAAGAAGCAATTAAAAACGGTATGGAAAGCTCTGTCCTGACAAACGGCAAAATGGGCGGTTTTGATTGCGCAAAGCAAAAAGAATATTACAAAAATAATCCCTGTATATACGGAAAACTCTATGAAAAAATATTGTGCTATTCTCTTGCAACATCTGAAGAAAATGCAAGAATGGGTCGTATTGCAGCATGCCCCACTGCGGGAGCATGCGGAATTGTGCCTTCCGTTATAATTTCAATGGGTGAAATATATAATATTGATAATGAAAAGCTTATTAATTCGCTTATAATAGCGGGTATCACGGGTCAAATCATCTCATTTAAGGTTAAGCCTTCGGGCGCAACGGCAGGCTGTCAAGCCGAATGCGGAAGCGCAAGTGCTATGGCGGCTGCTGCCATGGCATATTTATTTGATTGTGATACGGATAAAATTTTAAATTCATCAGCACTCGCACTCAAGAATATTCTCGGCTTAACGTGCGACCCCGTACGGGGCTTTGTTGAAGTTCCATGCATTAAAAGAAATCCCTTCATGGCGCTCCATGCCGCATCTGCTGTTGAAATGGCAAAAGCGGGAATTGTATCCGTCATTCCGATTGACGATATAGTAGATGCCATGGAGCAAACCGGCGCTTTAATGTCATCCGACCTTAAGGAAAGCTCTCGTGCGGGACTTGCCAAAACAAAAACCGCAATTGTAATGGAAAAAGCTTGTTTTACAAAAAAATACTATTCGGCTCTAAAAGAGTGATATCAACATTTTCCCCTTATTTGTTAAGAAATGTTAATAAAATATATACACTCGGTAAATTTAACCTTAAAAAATAACTTTATTATAATGTAAGGAAAATAAAACTTTAAAGGTGTAAATAAGATAATAATTAATCCGTAAAGGATATATAAAAAAGATATTTTTTACTCTCTCTCTTGATATCCTCGTGTTTATAAATGTTTGATTAAGTTCAAACATTTTTTTTATGCAAAATTATCAATCTTGACACAAATTTTTACATACTGGTATTATAATTTTATGAAAAAAAGAATTGATTTAATTGTTTTATGCATACTGTTGGCAATAGGCGGGTTATTAAGCCTCTATTTGGGGCCCGCAACAGGTGAATTTGACACCCGTAATTATCATATCTATGCTCCTTATGCATTTCTTACGGATAGACTGGGTTATGATGTACTTCCTGCCGGAATTCGCTCATACTTTAATCCCATACTTGATATTCCCTATTACCTGATGTTTAAATATTTTAATCATCTTCCAAAGCTTGTAAGCTTCATACAAGGGTTTTACTTTGGGGGCATTGTATTTTGCGGATACAAACTTGCAACCTTGTTTAAAATCGGCTCCAAAAAACTGAAAATATGGTTTATAATTATCTCGACTTTGGTAAATCTTATCACGCCGATTGCCGTAATTGAATGCGGAGGGTTATATAATGATCTTCAGGTGGGCATTTTAATATGTCTGTCATTATATCTTTATTTAAAAGTCATCCTTGATAAAGATTGCACTCACAAAAATTTAAGAACGATTATTGCGGGGGCATCTCTGGGTGCGGCTTTCGGATTGAAACTCACATGCGCAGTTATGGTGTTCGGTGTATTTTGTGCTGTTTTATCCTTGATTGAATATATCGAAAATCCGAAAAAGATGTTTTTTACATCTGTTTTAAGCGCACTCGGCGGTTTTTTTGTTATAAACGGATATTGGTATTATAAAGTTTGGGAAGTTTTTAAAAATCCCATTTTTCCATACGCAAATAATATATTCAAGTCTCCGTACGGACTTGATGCATTAATTGCGAATGACAGCTATACAAGGGTTTTGCCAAAGACACTTGATGAAAAATTGTTTTATCCGTTTTTCCCTTTTTTACAGCTATACAGGTTCGATCTATCTGGTTTTGGAAGCTGGCTATTCAGATATGTTGATTTAAGAGTTCCCCTTTGCGCTCTTTGCGTAATGTATTATTCGATGAAATTCAGCGTTAAAAAAGAATTTAATCATGACGAAAAAATCTTAATTGCATTTATTGCATTTATATTAACAACTTATATTGTTTGGCTTAACATATTCCCTATTGCAAGGTACATCATCCCAATGTTTATCATTGCAGGAATTATAGTATCTTATGCATTTGCAAAACTGGCAGAATCTTTTGAGAACAGCATTATTATAACATCTTTTATTTTTATTACTTTTGTCTGTCTGTTATTCCATACTTCATATCATTTTGGCACCAAATTAAACTACGGCAGGCAACAAGGATTCAGCAAATATTTATATGAACCGATACATTATAAAATTCCCGATAATTCACTTGTATTATTGGGAATGCAGACAACGGGATATACAATACCGCAGCTAAATCCGAAAGCAAGATACTTCTATCTGATATATCCAAAAAGCGTTGATGTTGAAAAATACGGGATAAATTCATATAACACAAGAACAATTGATTACTATTACAGCGAATACTATGAAAATGAACTGAAAAAAATAATTCCCGAATACAAAAACATCTATTTGCTATATGTCGGCGAAGGTATTGCGCTTCAAAGCGCACTTAAATACTATATTCCAAATTACAAATACGAAGATTGCAGGTGGATTGACAAATATACAGCTGTTTGCAAAATTAAAAAATAATAAGATTACATTTTTAATTTTTGTTTTAATTTGTCCCAAAAATAAACTATTGTAATAATACCCAAAACGGCAAGAGTAACAAATTCATATATAAGAACAATTTCAAGCGACAGTGTTTTTGTAACTCCATACAGTCCGAGTGCCAAAATATATGAATATTGATATGCGCCTATATAGTTTGAAACGGAAGGAATCATTCCCGCAAGTGCATTAAATACAATTACAAACAAGGTTGAAGAAAATCCTATATGAATACTTGCACCCAAAAGCAAAAACCACACAAGAATACATTCAATTAATCTTGTGAAAAGCGCAATCAAAAAGCATAATACAAATTTTTTAAAACTGCCGACACTTTTTAAGCCCTGCACAATTTTTGAAACAAATTTAATTTTTATAATATATTTTTGAAATGCAAACAAGAAAACAACGCCCAAAACAAAACACAAACAAAATATTAAGGAAGAATGTAAAAGTTTAAGTGTTAAATCATTTTTTAAATATTTAAATACAATAAAAATCAAAATACATACAACGGACAAAAAATCAATTGCACGTTCCGTGATAACCGTACCAAGAGCCTCGGACTTTGAGGAGTCCGTAATTTTTGCCGTGGAATATGCCTTCCAAAAATCACCAAACCTGCAAGGCGCACAAATATTTAAGGTGTTTGAAACCGAAAAAATCAAAAAAGATTTTATATAAGAAAGTTTGTCATTATTGACAAGCAGTTTCCATTTAATTCCTTTAATATATAAATTAGCCAAATAAAACACACAGAAAATAAGTACATATTTCACTTTATATTCAAGCATATCTTGATAAAAAGTCTTAAAATCAAGGTTATAAAATATTAAACCCAAAAATATAAAAGTAAAAATAACTCCGATAAAATTCTTTTTTAAAAATTCGCCTATTTTCATACTTCAAATCCATTATACACCCGTTATACGTTTTTAACCATTCGTTTTTTTATATTCAAAAACAACATTTTAACATACCGAATTATAAATACTGCAATCGTTGAATAAATCAAGGTAAGAAGAAATAAATAAAAGCTATTTTGGATTTTTAAATTTTTCATAAAATAGTTAAGAAATACCTGATGAACACACAAAAATTCAAGAGAATTTTTTCCGAAAAAAGCGAGGAATTTTAATTGTTTAACGCCCGATAAAGCATCACACAAAAGAAAATAGGCTATTGATGCAATAATTGAATTAAAACAAAAAATATAATAATTTGAATATTCATTAGTTCTTACAATTGTCATGCCGTTATAATATATCGATAAAAAAGTTAACACCAGAAAATAAATTGAAATCATCAGTTTTTTTCTCGCATTTAATTTTATTTTTAAACATGAAAACAAATACCCGGCGTAAAATGTCGGAAGCATGTATATTGCGCTATCAAGAGATAGAGGTAATTTATATTTATAATGCAGCTCAAAAGCAACAATTAATATTATTAGCACACCAACCAAATATTTTTTAAATATTTTGTAGCCGAGAAAGAAAATTATATTTGAAAAAAACAATGCCGTCAAAAACCATAATGCACCTGCAATATATAAATCCGGAACATTGTTATATGAAAAAAGTCCCTTCAAAAAATCCTTTACGACAAAATTACGAAACAAAAACGGACAAATTGAACAAATCAATAAACCATACACAAAATAAGGCACTAAAAGTCTTTTAATTTTTTTTGCAAAAAATTTTAAAAAAGGAGCATCATGAAATAAATATCCGCTTATAAAGAAAAATAACTGCACGTGGAAGCCGTGTAAATACTGTGAGGTATCACCCCACAAATAAATACAGTGTCCAAAAATAACAAGCAGGATACCGATACCTTTTAATAAATCAATACTTAATAAGTAGCCCATCAAACTCCTTTATGATATCATAATTAATACTAACACAAGGAGGCTCAATTGCGCAAACCGTTTTTAACCGTTTTAGTTTTGTTTTTTATCATGTATACAACAATACAGACCGCAAAAGGACAATCTGCCGAAGGCTCCTGGGTTTGGTATACAAGCCCCCAGTCAATAATACATAATAATACCGCTTATATAGGAGCAATTGATAACGACGGAAACATAAAAGCCGTTGTATTTAAAGAAGGCAAAAGGCAGAAAGAAGAAATTACGCTAAGAGAAAAATATGAGCCCGATGAACATTCGCATCCCGCATTTTTAACTTTGGATGATAATCGAATTATGGTAATATATTCGGGACATTTTCAGAAAAATTCGTTTCACTATAAAGTAAGCGCACCTGATGATTTAACAAAATTATCCGAAGAAAAACGTGCCGTTGTAACTAACAACAATTCAACTTTTACATATCCCAACATCTTTAAATCAAACGAAGGTTTCTATGTTACATACAGAGGCGAAAACTGGCATCCTACAATAGCAAAACTCAGCTATCCCGATAAAAATAATGAAATTAAAATAATTCAAAGTCCCCGCCAGATAGTTCAATCAACAGCGCAAAGACCCTATGTGAGATATTTTTCAAAAGATAATAAAATCTATATGGCATATACCCTGGGACATGCGGATAATGAACTTCCAAACCCGATATTTTTCAGCGTATTAGACCCTGATACCCTTAAATTATATGATGTTCAAGGAACTCTACTTAAAGATATAGATAGCTCCCCTTTTGAAATAACAAAAGATATAAAAAATCCGGCACTTGTTGTCGAAAATGATGAAAATTCAAGAAACTGCGTTTGGGATTTGATTTTAGATAAAGATAACATTCCTTTGATTTTATATGCTAAAATAAGCCCCGACAAGCAAAAACACGATTATTATTTTGCATATTGGAATAAAAATGAATGGATAAAAGAAAAACTTTTTGATAACGCAAGTTATTTTCATGGTGTAAAAGGAGTGGAAGAAACATTCTCCGGCGGATTGGCATTTGATAAAAACAACCCTAAGCGAATTTTTATGTCCGTACCAAAAAAAGGGTTATTCGGGAAAAAATATGAAATAGTTCAAGTTGAACTTGATGATAAATATAAAATAAAAGATACAAAACAAATAACAAGAAATTCACTCTCAAATAATGTCCGTCCTCAAACCCTGAAAGGTTTAAACAGACTGCTTTGGCTTTACGGAAAATATGATTATTGGTACCACTCAAATAAAAACATAGGATTTCCTTTTATAATTAAAGATAAAAAAATATAAATTAACTTGAAATTTACCCGCAAATTAATTTATAATCAAAAAAGTTGAGTATTAAGGAGAATAAAATGCTAAATACGGCTGAAAAAATAACTGTATCAAATAATATTGACTGCGTAAGCGCAAAATATTGCACAGGCTGTAAAACCTGTTTAAATATTTGCCCTGCGGGCGCAATAGATTTTGTTGAAGATGATGAAGGTTTTATTCAGCCCAAAATTGACAATTCAAAATGTACAAACTGCGGAATGTGCAAAAAAGCTTGTCCTTCGCTTAACTTTGAATTTAAAAACGATAAGACTCCCCTTTGCTATAGCGCAAAAGCACAATACCACGAAAGAATAAAAAGCTCTTCAGGCGGTATCTTTACAACCCTTGCAAAACATCTGTTTAAGAGGGGGGGGGGATAGCTGTCGGATGTGCCTTTTCAAATGATTTTAAGGCACAGCATATTATTGTCGATAACGAAATTGACCTTGAAAAGTTAAGAGGCTCAAAATATATCCAAAGCGACATCAATACAATTTATCAAGAAATTGAAAAATACCTTAAAAATAATAAACCTGTTTTATTTTCAGGCACTCCCTGCCAGGTTGCGGGATTATTAAATTATACGAAAATAAAAAACACGGATACAAAAAATCTCTATACGATTGATTTATTGTGCCATGGCGTACCTGCGCAGAGTATTTTTGATAAATATTTAAATGAGTACTTTGATATTAATGAAATTAAAGATATTAAATTCAGAGATAAAACTCAAAACGGGTGGAGTTGTACTACTACTACTACTACTAGGGATGGTAACATCATAAACAATCAAGATTATTTCGACGGCTTTAATTCAAATTTATATTTAAGACAATCGTGCTACAGCTGTAAATTTGCAAGAACACCAAGAGTGGGTGATATTACACTGGGAGATTTTTGGTCAATCGGAAAATTTGATAAATCTCAACATGATTCAACGGGCGTTTCAATGGTTTTGTTAAACAATGAAAAAGGCAGAAATTTGTTTAATGAAATAAAAGACTCTCTTGAAGATAAAAAAGAACAACCCTATAGTATTGCTCTTAAAACGGGAAACTGCGTTCTTTATACTCCGTCACCAAAACATCCGAAAAGAGAAGATTTTTTCAGATTAATTAAAAATCATACTTTTAAAAAAACATACGATATCATATTTAAAGGTAAATATGATATGGCTGTTGTCGGCTGCGGTTTTGGTGCAAACTACGGAGCCGTAATCACAAACTGGGCGCTGATTGAAACTCTAAAAGACCTTAATTGGGCGCCTGTTATGGTAGATAAAGTAAAAAGCCATAAAGGATACGTATTTGATGATGATGTATATAAAAATAACTTTGCAAGAAGATTTATGAATAAATATATTGAAAAAACCCCGATATATAACGATATAGACGATTTATCCCTTATGATGAACAATATTGTTGACACGTTTATAATTGGCTCGGACCAGGTTTGGAACAGGGTTGTAGGCAAGCCTTTAGATAATTTTTATTTTCTTGACTGGGTTTACAACAATAAAAGAAAAATTTCCTACGGAACTTCGTTTGGGCATGGCGGCTGGAATGGTACGGATGACACAAAGGAATACCCCAAATATTTGCTCAAAAAATTTGATTTTATTTCCGTTAGAGAAGATAAAGCAAAAGAATATTTGAAAAACGAATTTCAAATTGAAAGCACTCATGTTTTAGACCCCGTATTTTGTGTAGATAAGAAAAAATATGACTTTTTAGTTAACAATGCAGATTTAAAACTTGAAGGAGATTATATTGCCTCGTATCTTCTTGATTTAAACAGAAGTATCTCAAAAGCAGTTAATAAAAGTGCGCATGATATCCTTAAAATGAATTTAAACTGCATAGTTGAGCCTCATCAATATTTCAAAGCAAAAAGAAACTTAAAAGCAAAAAATATCTTTAAAAACCTTGATATTGAAAACTTTTTATACATATTTAAAAATTCAAAATTTGTTATAACAAATTCATTTCACGGGCTTTGTTTTGCAATTATCTTTAAAAAGCCTTTTATCTGTATAGTAAACTCCGAAAGGGGTGCCGCACGTTTTGAATCAATTCTTAAAATGTTAAATCTTCAAAACCGCATGGTTTATAACCCCGATGAAATTCCAAACAGAAAAGATCTTTTTGAAGAAATCGACTATGAAAAAGTTTATAAAATAATTGATGAAAGAAAAGAATTTTCCCTGAACTGGCTTAAAAATGCAATTGAAACCCCGATAAACAAAGAAGTAACAGACTATGACGTACTGTTGCGCGAGCTTTATAAACGGGATAAAATCATTAAAAAATTTATCCCGCTCCATAATTTTATGAAAAATATATATTCATCCGAAATTTCGGTTAACAAGAAAAACCAACTGCACAGACACATAAAAATATTGGGAATTAAATTTAAAATAAAAATCAAAAAATAACTCATTTAACTTTAAATTTAAATTTCATCCAAAAAAACGTAATTACTTTTTTTCTTTCTTTGGAAAGCAAATCGCCTTTAATCGAAAATATATTTTCCAAAAATCTGTTTTGAATTTTCTTTGAATATTTATTAACGGATTTTTTGGAATGCGCCAAATCTCTTTTTAAAATGTCAATTTTTGCCTTTGCTCTTTCCTGAGAATCGTAACCCAGCATCAGACGAAGAGGAAGCACTTCGTTTTCAACTTCTTTTATTATTTGGCATACTGCGCCTTTGAGCTCATTTTTACATAATATTTTATGTTCATAAAAATCATCAATATTTTTATATATATCAAATTCGCTTTCTTTATATATTGACTTACCTGCCCAAATTTCAGTACCCGGAAACCAGCCGAATTCAAGTACCATACATCTTATAAACCTTTCTGCCTCAATACTTAATACTTCACTCAGGGCTTCAACCGCACTTTTCGAACAAGAATACGCACACCCCAAATGTCTTCCCGTTAAACCGTTCATGGATGAATTATTTATTATTGTTCCATTGTTATTTTTTCTAAAATGCGGCAGAAGCGCTTTAATTGTGTTTAGAGTGCCAAAATAGTTAACTTCAAACAATTTTCTAATTTCATCAATTTCATCTTCTTCAATTGTGACAGACCTGCTGACACCCGCATTATTTGATAAAACATCAATTCTGCCAAATTTTTTAATACCTTCTTCAATTACATGTTTAACTTCATCATATTTTGTTACATCACATGAAATACTAAGCGCATTTTCGTGGTTGAAATCGGTTTGCCTTCTTGAAAGAGCAATTAGGTTATACCCCCCCCCTCAAAAGTTCAAGGCACAATTCATGCCCGATACCGGCAGAAGCCCCCGTTACAACCCAGGTTTTTATTTTTTCTTTATTTATTTTTTTCATTTTTTTCCTCGATTTTAATTTTTGCTCCCAAAACCCTTACCAGCTTGTAATTTTTATTGTTTTTACAGATTTTTTTAACTGAAAAAAATTGTTCAAAAAAGCTTACATTATCACCCTCAGGGAAAGTATTTTTATAATATTCATCCAAGACTCTATGTGCTTCCTTATTTTTTTCAAGAGTGGTAAAGACTTCAAAAATAACAGGCTTATCAAAATCTTTGTTGCAAAAATCATCAATCTGCGAAATATATTCTTCTTTTGTTGAAGCACTCATATAATGAAATCCGCAAGATTCCGCCCAGCCTTTTGCACCGTTTTTATAGTGTCCTGCGGCACTTACAAGTTCTTTTGATTCATCATGCCAAAAATCTTCTTGAATTCTGTTAAATCTCATTGTTTCACCTTCCGAATTATTTTCAAGAAGTATCCTTAAATTATTTTTAACATGCCTGTTTCCAAGGATATTCATATCATAGAAAAATGCTAAATCTCCGATAACACAAAAAGTTTTTTTGTTTTCATCAGCCAACGATAACCCGAGCGAAGTAGACAAAGCTCCGTCTATACCAAAACCGCCGACATTTGACGAAACCGTTACCGAGTTTGGTATATCAAAACATCCCACGCTCTCAAACGGTCTTAAAATAGCAAGATGAAGATTGGAATTTTGAGGTATTCTTGAAGCAAATTCTTTTGCCATATAAAGCAAAGATAAGGGGAAATCAGGATAAGATATTTTATCAAGCTCTTTTTTTATTTGACCGTAATAATTAGAAACTTGCCGTTCATCATTAGTTAATTGTTCAAATATTGTCTTTTCAGACCCTATTAAAAGTTTGGTTGTTTTAATATCGTAACGGGCATTATATTTAGCGTTTTTTGAAAATCTCCATACTTCGCCGGCATAAAGGAAAATACCACCGTTTAGATATAATCCGCTAATACCCCCCCCTTCAAGAATTAATTCGGGACGAAGCTCGCCGGTTGCAAAATGTCTGAATTTTGTCAAAAGAACTTTGTTTTCCCCGCAATAGTTTGAGCTGTGGTCGCAAAAAACAGGAATATTATATGATTTTGCAAACCTTGAAATTGCATTTTGCTCTTCTTCGTCAAATTTATGGTGTTCGCCCAAAAAAACGGCAAACTTTTTGTTTTTTAATTCATTTTTAAGTGAAGAAAAATCTTCGCTGTAATATTTTGTTGACCATAAGTTTGAAGGCAAGCCCTCGATTTCATAGTTAAAAGATGCGGGGCAATTTATATGCACGGGAAGAGATTTGTTTTTTGCCGTTGATAAAACAGCATTTAATGCGGTTATAACTTTTGTTTTATCGTTTGAATCTTTAATTTCGGGAAGAGTGACAGAGATTTCTTTGATATCGTTTTGACTTAAACTTCTGTCCGTATATTGAGGAGCCATATTAAATCGGCTTGAAGTCGGGTTATAAAAAGTCAAAGCAACAACGGGAATATTTCTATAGTATGCTTCTGTCATGGCAGACATATAGTTTCTTGCGGCAGTTGCACCCGTACAGGTTATTGCCGCAGGCTCCGTTGTTGCATTTGAAATACCCAATGCAACATAAGATGCACTTCTTTCATCCACAACGGAATAGCACTTAAAATCTTTATCCTTTTGAACAAGATAATTAAAAGTTGAATTTTGAGTGCCCGGACTCGCAACTATATTTTTTATCCCGTATTCTTTTAATATTTGAATTAAATAGTGAACTGTTTTAAATTTTTCTTTTGCCATAACTCCCCCTGCCTGATAACCATGGTATATAACAATACTACCATAAATTTAATCTTCTTCTAAATATTTAACAATATCATAAATTTCAATGGGACTATGCAAAGGATAGCCGTATACATCCTGAGCTTTATAAAGTTCGTATACCAGAGAGGAAGTTTTGTTATCGGCAAGGCTTAAATAATCAATTACTTGATCGGGATTAAACCTTCTAAAACCGTTTACATCCTTTGAATTGATTAAATCAAAGGCAAAATCCATATTGTAATCACGTACATAATTAACAAGTTCAATAAGTTTCTCGCTTGAGCAGTTGCACTGACCGTCGCCGTTAAAAGCTTTAATCGCATTTTTTGCAAATTCAATGTTTTCTTCGGGAGTATTTTTTACAATGTCATAGCATTCGGAAATTGTATATAAAGGCTTGTTATTTTGTACCCGAAGAGAACTGAGTTCGTTAAAAAACTTAAGCCTTGGAGTCTGTTTAACAAGCATTTTATTATAATCAGCCGTAAAATTAATCGAATTTTGAACATTTGTACAATTTGTTTGAGGGTTTGGCGTACATTTTTTTGAAATATTATATTTATTACAATTAATTGAATTAAAGGGAGAATAAGTTACTTTTTGCATGTTATACCTGTTTTTTTTCTACATTATTTACTAACGGAGAACATAAAAAATATTGTTAAATAACGGGTAAATATTTTACAATATTTAACAATAAGATGCTCAGTTAATTTTTTTTACAAGAAATGCTCTAAAGGAATTTAAAATACAAATTATCATAACTCCGACATCTGCAAATATTGCAAGCCACATGTTTGCAATCCCCAAAGCTCCCAATATCAGGCAGATAAATTTAACCGAAAGCGCAAAAACAATGTTTTGTTTAACTATATTCAAACATTTTTTTGAAATTCTGACAGCTAAAGGAACTTTGGTTGGGTTATCGTCGCCTAAAACAACATCCGAAGCTTCAATTGCAGCATCCGAGCCGCAATTACCCATTGAAATTCCAACATCCGCGCGCATTAAAACGGGGGCATCATTAATTCCGTCCCCTATAAAGGCGGTAATATTTTTGCCGTTGATGATTTCTTCAAGTTTTTGAAGTTTATCTTGAGGAAGAAGTTCTGAAAAATATTTATCTATGTTCAATTTTTTGGCGGTTTGAGAAGCAGAGCTTTCAATATCTCCCGTAAGCATTATAATATTTTTAATTCCGAGTTTTTTAAGCTCTTGAATTGCACATTTTGAACTTTCTTTTATTACATCCGATATAACAATATGACCCATATAGCTTTTATTTATTGCAACATGAATAATGGTACCGGATAAATGGCACTTAATTGGTTTAATATTAAACTTTTCCATTAATTTTTCATTACCTGCAATGATTTCAAGGTCATCTATTTTTGCTATAACTCCGCTTCCGCTAATTTCTTGAATATCTTTAACACGAGAGAAGTCAAGCTCTTTGTTATATGCTCTTTTTAAGCTCAGTGCAATGGGATGAGTGCTTGCGCTTTCTGATAGTGCGGTATATTCAATCAATTGCTCTTCGTTAATTTTATTGTGATGAATTGCATTAACTTCAAATACACCATGGGTCAAAGTCCCCGTTTTATCAAACACTACGGTATTAATTTTTGATAATATTTCAAGATAATTTGAGCCTTTAATTAAAATTCCGTTTGCACTTGAAGCACCGAGCCCCGCAAAAAAAGTCAAAGGAATGCTCACAACCAAAGCGCAGGGACAGCTTATTACAAGGAAAATAAGCGCCCTGTAAATCCAAACATTCCACAATGGCACAGAATTTGTAAATATTTCAAATAAAGGCGGAATAAAAGCAAGTAATATTGCACCCAATACAACACATGGAGTATAAACACGTGCAAATTTTGAGATAAAATCTTCGGATTTTGATTTTTTAGAGCCCGCACCTTCAATAAGTTCTAAAATTTTAGAAGCGGTCGATTCGGAGTATGTTTTTGATACTTTGACTTTTAAAAACCCCGTGAGGTTAATTGAGCCTGATATAACTTCATCATTTAAAGCAACGTCTTTAGGGATGCTCTCACCCGTTAAACTTGACATGTTTAAAGAAGATGAGCCTTCAATTATAAATCCGTCCAAAGGAACTCTTTCGCCCGCTTTAATTATAATTATATCCCCGATTGAAACTTCGTTTGGATTTACTTTTTGAAGTTTGCCGTCTTTTTGTATATTTGCATAATCAGCTCTTATATCCATCAGTTTTGCAATATTTTTTCTTGATTTATTAACCGCAAGCATTTGGAAAAATTCGCCGATTTGATAAAACAGCATGACGGCAACCGCTTCGGGATAATCTCCCGATAAGCCCGAAAATTCTTTATATAAAGCAAGAACAAATGCTCCAAGTGTTGCAATCGCCATTAAAAGAGATTCATCAAAAGGCTTTTTGTTAATCAGCCCCCTGAAGGCTTTTCTTAAAATATCACAGCCTATAATGATATAGGGAATAAGGTATAAAACAAGCTTTATCAAACCTTTTTGAGGAACAAAATGAAGCCCGATTAAAAGAATTGAAGCAAGAATTATTCTGATTAACATTTTCTTTTGTTTTTTGGTCATAAAAATACCTAAATATCAATTTCAAAGTCTTCTTCAACCTTTTTGCAGTTTTTTAAAACTTCTCTCATAACTTTATCGGGGTCAAACCCGTCTTTGAATTCTACTTCCATTTTTTGAGTCATAAAATTAACCGATGCAGCCATAACACCGTTAACTTTGTTTGCTTCAGTCTCGGCGAGATTTGCGCAGTTTGCGCAATCTACTTCAATTTTAAAAATCTTTTTCATTTTGATTTATCCTTTAGTTCTTCAAGTCTTATTTGGAGCAATTTTGAATATTTGTTCAAAATTTCATAGGCTGATTTTAGTTCGCTTTTTTTAAACTGTTCAAAAAATTCTTTATCTTTTTCACACCAATTTTCGTGCATCTTAAGGTGTGCATTAAAAACTTCACAGCCTTTTGAAGTTAATTTATAATATGTTTCCTTTTTATTATCGGGGTTTTTATATGTTTCAATTGATTTTTTTTCAATCAATTTTTTAATAATTTTGCTGATACATGCTTTTGTAAGGTTTAGCTTTTGAGCGATTTTTGTAACATTTGGGTTTTCGATTTTACCGATAGAGTCGATTGTGTGCATTTCCGTATATGAATAAGAAGCCAAAACTTCCTTGAATTCATTTTTATACAGAATATCAAGCTGATATGTCGTATCAAAAAGTGCAAATAAAGTGTTTAAAATATTTTCTTGCATCGTGCCTCAATATTGTTAACCTGTTAACAATATTATGAATTATTTAGCACATTTTGTCAAGATGATTATTACTTTTTGTTAACTTGTTAACAAAAACAAACGAATATCTTTTATTTTACAT
Organism: Candidatus Gastranaerophilales bacterium; assembly: GCA_947589425.1. Lineage (GTDB taxonomy): Bacteria > Cyanobacteriota > Vampirovibrionia > Gastranaerophilales > Gastranaerophilaceae > RUG14156. The sequence continues at coordinate 77,856 of CANQAV010000006.1, forward strand.
CTGTGGTATAATTTGAAAAACTGTTTGGATAAACTGTTTTTCAAAAAAAAAGGGGGGGGGTAAGGTAAACTTGAGCAGTAAAGCCCAGCAAATAATTGACATAATAAGAGGCAAAAAACAATATGTCAGAAATTATATAAAACCTGAAAATGCTCCGAAAGGAAATAAACTGGACATTAATGTTATCGCCGTGTGCGGTTTTTATTATTCAGGCTCATCCGCAGTTGCGGATTTATTAGACGAGTGCTCGGATATGACTTCGTATTCACTGCATCACAAAATATTCAGCGGGGGCAGAAAACAATATTCGGGCGCAGAGATGACGTTTTTCGTGTCTCAAGAATCAATATTTAATCTTATTGATAAATATTACGGATATGACAATATGCCTCTTGAAAAAGATTTGGCAATTAAGAGTTTTATCAGGCATGTAAATGATAATTACAACTTAAAAAAACAGCCCGATATTTTTAACAAAAATTTTATGCAAATAACTCATAAATTATTGGACAATATTTTAAATCTGGATGAATACACAAAAGCTTTTATGGCAGATAAAATGTATCCTTCAACCGTTGAATCAAAATCCGATGAATATTCCAAATGCACTTTCATACAAGGGGAAGGAATTAACCAATATGCATATTATTCCTTTAAAAACATGCCCGATATTGAATTTAATCAGCATATACAAAACTATATGCACGATTTTTTCAACAATATTTCAAAGACAAAATATCTTGTATGCGACCAGATGTTCCTGCAAACACAACTGCTTGATAAAATGAATTATTTTATGGGAGAAAACCCAATCAAAGAAATATGTGTATACAGAGACCCCAGAGACCAATACATGGTTGCATTCAGAAATGATACAAGGGGTTATTTAAAAAGAAATGTCAAAAATTTCATAAAATCGTATAAAAAAACATGTATTTCAAAATTAAATTCATATTCACCAAACAGATTATGCATCAGACTTGAAGATTTAATCTTTGATTATCAAAATACAACAAATAAAATATTTAAATTTATCGGAATGCCGAAAAAAAACCATATCTGCCCGAAAAAATTCTTTAATCCGGAAATTTCAAAGGCGCATGTCGGCTCTTATAAATTGTTTTACAATCAAAAAATGATGAAAGAAATTGAACAAGCTCTGCCGCAATATTGTTATAGAGATGAAAATAATTTTATAAAAGACTCTAAATCATCAACAATTTCCCGCTTAGAGGGGGGGGGTTGGCTCTTAAGTGCATAAAATCAAATTTTTAAAAAAGCCCCATGGTTGATATATTATGTTATAATCAAAATAATATTGAAAAGGGAAACAGATGATAAAAATATATATAGGAATGAGCGCAGATTTGCTCCACCCCGGGCATTTGAACATAATTAATGAGGCAAGAAAATTAATTTCTTCAAAAGGCGAAGGAAAGCTTATTGTCGGACTTCTTACCGATAAAGCCATTGCAAGTTATAAAAGACTTCCCTACATGAACTGGGAACAGCGCAAAAATGTTGTTGAAAATATAAAAGGGGTAGATGAAGTTATAGCACAGGAAACACTTGACTATGTACCGAATTTGTTAAAAATCAAACCCGATTATGTGCTCCACGGGGATGATTGGAAAACCGGCGTTCAAGCCTCAACAAGACAGCGCATTATAGATATTATGAGCCAATGGGGCGGAAAAGTTATAGACATACCCTATACAAAAGGAATATCTTCTACAAAATTAAACAACATTTTAAAAGAAGTAGGAACAACGCCCGAAATCAGAAGCCACAGACTTAAAAGATTATTAAATTCAAAAGATTTAATAACAATTATGGAAGCGCATAACGGGCTGTCGGGACTTATTGTTGAGAATACTTTCATTGAACAAAACGGCAAAAAAATCGAATTTGACGGAATTTGGATTTCATCTTTAACCCAATCGGCAGCACAGGCAAAACCCGATATCGGATATCTTGATACTACTTCAAGAATGAATACCCTAAACGACATTCTGGAAGTTACAACAAAACCTATTATCTACGACGGGGATAACGGCGGGCCAATCGAACATTTTGTATTTACGGTTAAAACACTTGAAAGACTTGGTGTTTCAGCAATTATTATTGAAGATAAAATAGGACTGAAGAAAAACTCTCTGTTCGGAACGGAAGTTGAACAAGAACAAGACAGTCCCGAAGATTTTGCAAAAAAAATCATTGCAGGCAAACAATCTCAAGTAACAGAGAATTTCATGATAATTGCACGCATAGAATCACTTATTTTGGAAAAAGGGCTCGATGATGCCATAATAAGAGCTAAGACCTATCTTGATGCCGGAGCTGACGGAATTATGATACATTCCAGAAAAAGCACTTTTGATGAAGTCAAAGAATTCTGTAAACTGTACAAAGAATTTCCCAACCGCAAAGCACTTGTTGTTGTTCCTTCTTCGTATAATCAAGTTTCGGAAAATGAACTTATTGAAAATGGTGTTAATATTGTAATATACGCTAACCACCTGCTTCGTGCAGCGTATCCGGCTATGGTTAATACCGCAAAAAGCATCTTGCAAAATCACAGGGCAAAAGAAGCATCCGAAGAATATTGTATGAAAATTAAAGATATAATTACTCTTATACCGGGAGCACAATGAAAGCAGAAGAACTTTTTAACATATTAAACATCAATAAAATAAATTCTTTTTTTGGAGTGCCTGACAGTCTTTTAAAAGATTTTTGCGCTTATATAAGCGACAATTCCAAAAAACACATTATAACCGCAAATGAGGGAAATGCAATCGCTCTTGCATGCGGACATTATTTGGCAAGTGGCGAGATATCATGTGTTTATATGCAAAATTCCGGACTCGGCAACTGCGTAAATCCGCTTTTATCTTTAGCCGACGAAGAAGTTTACAACATACCTCTTTTAATGTTAATCGGCTGGCGGGGAGAACCGTCAAAAAAAGATGAGCCCCAGCACATCAAGCAAGGCAAAGTTACGGATAAGCTGCTTGAAGCAATGGGCATTGAGTATAGTATACTGCCTTGTGATTTTGAAGAAGCATTGCCATTAATAAACAGCACTATAGAATATATGAAAGAAACAAAAAAACCTTATGCTTTTATTGTTCGAAAGGGGACATTTGAAAAATGCGGTTTAAAAAACAAAAAGCAAAACAACTTTGAATTAAAGCGTGAAGAAGCAATTGAAACGGTAATCAAAGCTCTTTCATCTAAAGATATTGTAGTATCCACAACGGGTCATATCTCAAGAGAAGTTTACGAAACCAGAGAAAGACTTAAACAATCTCACAGACAGGATTTTTTAACAGTCGGCTCAATGGGGCATTCAAGCTCGATTGCATTAGGCATAGCACTTGAAAAACCTGACAGAAGAGTCTTTTGCTTTGACGGCGACGGAGCTTTTTTAATGCACATGGGCGCTTTAGTTATAAATGCATCCCAAAATCCGAATAATTTTAAACACATTGTATTTAATAACGAAGCCCACGATTCAACAGGTGCACAGTCTACTGCGGCAGGAAGCGCTTCATTGAACGGTATCGCTAAAAATGCGGGATATAAAAAAATATTTTTCGCAGCCTCAAAAAAGGAACTCAAAAACGTATTAAACAAATTTTTAGCATATAATCATTGCGCTCTTTTGGAAATTAAGGTCAAATGCGGAGCAAGAGAAGACTTAGGACGTCCGAAAGAAAAACCCTGTGAAAATAAAAAAATTTTTATGGAAAATCTTAATCAGATAGATTTTATTTATAAAGGCGCAATAGAGAATTTGCCCGAAATTTTAAAAAACGAACATTCTTCCAAAGTTCTGATTTTTACGGGCAAAAAATCTTTCGAAAAAATTAAAAACAATATCAAAAACCTTTTAAAAGGTGCTAAAACATATTGTTACAACGAATTCACCGCCAATCCGAAATTTGATGAATTAGAACAAGCCGCTAAAAACATAAAAATTAAATACGACATAATTTTGGCAATAGGCGGGGGAAGTGTAATTGATTTTGCAAAAGCGTTTAAATATTATACAAAAACAGATAAAAAACTGATTGCCATTCCCACAACATGCGCAACAGGCTCGGAAGCAACCCAATTTGCCGTGCTTTACAAAAACGGCAAAAAAATGTCCCTGGACGACAAATCCATTCTGCCTCAATATGCAATTTCGGACAGCAATTTTGTTGTTCAAAATCCTAAATATTTAAAGGCCTGCGGTGCGCTTGATTGTTTTTGTCAGGCAATTGAAAGCTATTGGGCGGTAAAATCAACGGATGAAAGCAGAAATTACGCAAAAAAAGCAATAAAATTATGCAAAGATAATATCGTCGGATATGTTAACAAATCAATTAATTGCGATGAAATGATGCTTGCTTCAAATCTTGCGGGAAAAGCCATTAATATTTCAAGAACAACCGCAGCGCATGCATTATCTTATGCGATAACAACAAAATATCAAATCCCGCATGGTCATGCCGTAGCGTTATCCATGAAAGACCTGTTTAGCGCAAATCTTAATGTAAATAAATTCAATTGCAATGACAAAAGAGGGGAAGGCTGGGTTAAAAACAAAGTGAATGAAATTTTAGAACTGCTTGAAACAGATAACTTTGAAAAATATTGGAAAAATCTTTTAACAAAAATCGACATTGAATATAGTCTTTCCAAATTAAATATAGATGATAAAGATTTTATAATTAAATCCGTAAACGAAGAAAGACTTAAAAATAATCCCGTAATTTTAGATTTAAGCACATTTTGGCAGGAAACAAAAAATAGTTTAGTTTAGCAGCATAATCAACAGCTTATTAATTTCAAATAATTCGGTTAACAATTTCTATGCAGTGCGCCTGTGTTGTGTTAATAATATGAATGCTTGAATTTTTTATTATATTGGGCAGTTCGGTACAACCTAAAACTGCTGCTTCTGCTCCTTTTGTTTTGCAATCTTCAATAATTTCGTTTAATTTATCTTCGGATGATTTATTAACTATTCCTTTGCATAATTCATTATATATTATGTTATTAATAACGGTTTGCTGATTTTTATCAGGAATTATAACATTTATTCCGTATTCATTCTTAAGTTTATCTTTATAAAACGGCATTGTCATTGTATAACGTGTCCCAAGAAGCGCAACCGTGTCTATTCCTTTTGATTTTATTTGATTGGCTGCAGCTTCCGCAATATGTATTAAAGGGACGGAAATATTGTTTTGAACGGCATCAGCCATTAAATGCATTGTATTTGTTGCGATTGCGATATAATCAGCGCCCGCTTTTTCAAGTTTATGGGCCGAAGAAATTAATATATTTGTTAGTTTATCCCAATTTTCTTTGCTTTGCATTTTTTCGATTTCATCAAAATCATAGCTTTCTATTAGCATTTTTGCACTGTGCAAACCGCCTAATCGCTTGTTAATTTCTTCATTTATAATTCTGTAATACTCAATTGTGGATTCAAAGCTCATCCCGCCAATAATGCCGATTGTTTTCATGTTCTTTCCTTTTTTGTGTATTTTATCATAAAATTTGCTCTCAAGGTTAAAAAAGACGCTCAGGCACGAATATTTAAATCATTTTTTTCACAAAACGAACAGGCGAGGTACGAGCCTTGTGAGCTTGAAGTATGCATTAATCACATCGCCCCTTGCCCTGTCACCCTGAATTTATTTCAGGGTCTGAGGGGTAGGGAAATGAAGGGAATATGTTTGCAACATTATTGAGTATTTTGAGACTTGGTAAGATGCTGAAATAAATTCAGCATGACATGCGTAGTTGGGTGTTAGAATACTTACATCCTTGCATACTGTCACCCTGAAGTATGTATTAATCACATCACCCCTTGCCCTGTCACCCTGAACTTGTTTCAGGGTCTTACTACTGCCAGTACAGAAACATGTCTTTCTATACTCATCAGATGCTGAAATAAATTCAGCATGACATGGGGTAGTGAAGTGTGGGAATTTACACATTTAACTTAACCCTGTCACCCTGAACTCTACAAAGCGAACAGGCGAGGTACAAGCCTTGTGAGCCTGTATCTCCAGGCGAAGCCGAGGTGTTCAGGGTCTGAGGGGCAGAGCATCTTGCATTTACCGTCGTTTATAGTTTGAATATTTTCGGCATTCCACTTTATTATAATTTTAAAAGTATGTCCGTTTTTGACGTTGTATAATTTTATAATAATGTAATAAATAAATCAGTGAGGAAAATCCATGTTTGATTTTATTATAGATTTATTGTGCGGATATGCATTATATAATTATTTTTTTGACGACGATGATGACGATGACAATGAAAACGATGATGATGACTAAACATTTTATAAGCTAAAATCGGCAGAAATTGTTATTGATTAACGCTTTTGCCGATTTAATTTATTAAACACAAAGTTTTCAAATTATGGTGAAGTTTGAACAGAACATCTGCCTTTAATCATTTTATGTTTTAGTTCTTCTTTGTTGGTTTTAATGTATTTAACTATCAATCTGAAATATTCTATATAATCATTTGTAACAAACTGTTCATGGCAATTTTTGCACCAAAAAGAAATTGTATGACATCCTGAAAGAGGGGAGCCAATCGCTTTATACGGGATTAAAGCTTCTTTCTTGCCGCAAATAGGACATTTGACTTTTGGAAACGGATTATTTTCTATATAATATGCTCCAAGCCATATTATTCCCGCTTCCAAGGGCATATTTTCGCTAAATTCAAGATTTTTGTCGTGAGAAAAAATTTGAGGATAAATTTCCCCGGCATTGTGGTCTTTTTTGTTGTCGGGTTTTTGAATTGCAAGCTCGGTTTTTGTGATAAATTTAGGCATCTTCTGCCTCCTTTCTTCTGTTTTATGTTACTCTCATAAAGGCGGCAAAAGAAAAGACTCATCGTAATGATGAGCCTTTTTACAACCTCATCATCCAAGCATTAGCACCTTGCTTTTAAGCAGGTTGCTGTGTGGTCATAGGGCTTGTCCCTCGCACACTCTTTATGAGTATTTTTATATTATCACTTTTTTTAATCTTGTCAACCGATTAAAACAGCATAAATTTGAAAATCTTGTTGATGAATTTATCGCTGAATTATCAGAAATTTTTTACAACAATTACTCTCAATAATGTTTTTTAAAATTTCCGGTTTAAATTTTGTCAGCTTCATATCTTGCCAATTTTTATATTTATCCGACCGTACAATATATAAGCAATTATTTTTAAATTATACGCATTGCAGGTACGTAATTTGCGGTAAAATACTTTTAATGTTTATTTCATACCACAAACAACATTGAACAATATTTCTCCATTACTACCCGGAATTATTCTTTCATAGTCAACATTGTTATATTTTTCATAGTTCACACTTGAAATAATATTTCCTTTTTTATTATAAAAATGCGATTCTAAAGTTGCCGAGGTACGGTCTTTACATCTAAATTCTTCATAATCTTCCACAAACGCATATTTCCTTAAGCCAATTCTCCCATTATCCATAATAATTACCCAAACCTTTATGGAATCACCTTTTTTGGAAATAGAAGACTTATCTATTAAAAAACCGTAATTTTCGTATACCTCATAATCGGCTGCACAAGAAGCAGAAATTAACAAACATATAACTAAAGAAATAAATACCGTAATCTTTTTCAAGTAAGTCATACTTCCCTTTAACTAAATTATATATTTACAATTATACATGTGTATTAAACGATAATTGCAAAGAAACACTTAGTTTTACAAAGCGAAGCACTGTAGTGAAGCGAGGATTACAAAGCGAACATCTGAGCTTTGGTGAAGATTGTGAGCTTGTATCCACAGTAAAGCGGAGTGTGTCTGAGTCTGTATGCGGTATTGCGATTGTTTTGGCAAGTAAATTTTAATATTTATTAAAAAACAAACAATGAGGTATTTTTATGTTATTTATAAACTATGGAAATGAATAAATCTGGAAAACGATTTTTTAATTTTATCATCGGATTTTTAATTTTAATCGGATTTTATTTTTTAAGTTTTTATATATTAAAACTATTGCACATTACATTTCCGCCTGCGATTTTAGGCTTAATTCTATTTTCTTTTGCTCTTATTGAAGGAATTATAAAAGAAAGTTGGATAAAAGATACTTGCGAGTTTTTAATTAATAATATGGCAATGTTTCTTGTTCCTTTTATTGGCGGTCTTATTGTTTATAAATCTTTATTAATAAAAAATTGGCTTGTTATTTTGGTGGTAATTTTTATCTCAACTACTGTAATTATTGCAGTTACAGGGTTATTTACAGAATGGGGAATAAAATTTTTAAGACTAAATAAAATAAAAACAGTTAATAAAAATAAGGGGTTAAATCATGATTAATCCTTTTGGCTTGATAATTACTGTTTTATACTTTAAACTTGCTCAATTTTGTAAGAGAATTAAATTCATAGGGAAATTCCCGCCCATTGTTATTGCAGGTATTTTATTAATAATTACTTTAAAAATATTTAAAATTGATTTTGATAAATATAATGAAAGTGCATATTACTTAACACTTTGCTTAATTCCCGCAACAATTGCACTTGGGTATCCTATATATAAAAATTTAGAACTTTTGAAAAAATATAAAAGAATAATATATAGCGCCTTTTTTGTAGCAACATTTACCGCAATTTCAGCTACTTATATCATAGCAAAATTTTGTCATAGCGAATTAAATATAATTGAATCTATGCTTCCTAAATCTACAACAGCCCCTATTGCAATAGAAATATCAAAAATGGCAGACGGAACTCCCGAATTAACTGCCTGTGTAGTTGTTTTAACAGGAGTATTCGGAGCAATGTTCGGACATAAAATATTAAAATTGATAAAAGTAAAAAGTGATATTGCTATAGGATTGTCAATAGGTGCGGCAAGCCATGTTATAGGCACCGCAAAATGCGTTGAAATAAAACACGAAAAACAAATAGCAATGGCATCTCTGGCTCTTGTTATCGTAGGAATTTTAACAACAATAACAGTTCCTTTATTTTTGCATATTATAGGTGCTAAATAATCAAAAAACCGTTCTTAACAGTATATAAAACAATTAAAATTGCAGATAATTTTAGCAAACTAAAATTTCATCAATAGAATTTCTTACCGTTTTAGTTCCCCATGGATGTGCTGTTCTTCCGCCTGCAAGTGGACTCCAAGGAACAACTGCAATATGCCTGTCTTGGTATAGCGACATCGTTTCTCTTTCTTCTTCTCTATAAATTAAATTATATTGATTTTGTTTTGAAACAAATTTTGTCCAACCGTTTCTATCTGCTATTTGATTTAATCTTTCAAATTCCCGTAGCACTAACCATAAGTCTCGTGTAAAGAGACACTTAGTTTGATTATTTGAATCACTTAGTTTTACAAAGCGAAGCACCGCAACGAAGCGAGGATTACAAAGCGAACATATGAGCTTTGGCGAAGATTGTGAGCTTGTATCCGTAGTAAAGCGGAGTGTGTCTGAGCCTGTATGCGTAAGCTGATTATTTAAGGGCAGCTCAAACCCAATTCCAAAAGACACTTAGTGCCAAAAGACACTTAGTTTGATTATTTGGATCACGTAGTTTGAGTATGGTGGGACGGAAGGATTCGAACCGCACATATTATATTTATTGCTACGACTGATTTTCAGCCTTTGCACATTAATATTAACTCTTTTTTAATCAGATTTCAAGTAGTTTGAACCGGGGAATTTTCCCAGATTTTATTTTTCAATCTATATTTGGATTTGATGGCAAAAATTCGAAAAATCGCCTCGCTGAAACCCCTAATTCTTCGTTCGATTTTGGCAACTTTTCCCCGAAAGGTAAAACTAACATGTTAATTTTAATTTAATTTATCTATAATTTTTATTTTGTATTAAAATTTCTCTATGGATAGGCATAATAAAGAGCAACGACATAAAAACATGCAAGCTGTAAAATGTAAAAATACAAAGCTTGAAAATAATGTAATGACATACTTATGGCAGTGTGGTTACAGATTCAGAAAGAATGTCCGAGATCTTGAAGGTAAACCTGATATTGCAATTAAGAAATATAAGCTTGTAATTTTTATAGATTCGTGTTTTTGGCACAAATGTCCTATTCATTATAAAGCACCCGCCACTAAT
>CANQAV010000007.1 GCA_947589425.1 Candidatus Gastranaerophilales bacterium
CGGGGATACAGGCTCACAAGGCTCGTACCTCGCCTGTTCGCTTTGTAGAGTTCAGGGTGACAGGGTAGAGCAACCTCCTTCACCTGCACTCAGTGTTTTTAAAACTACGTTTAACCGCTTCGTAATCCTGTTCCGGCACATGGGCTCACTTCGTTACGCTGCAGACAAAATCCGCTTTGCAATAACAAAAAGTTAACCGTTTTTTTCTTTTTTTTCAATACCTTTTACAAAAAGCACAAGCGGAATAATTACAATACACGCAATTGCGCAGACTTCAAAAGTATCACGAAATGCTCCCATATTTGCCTGTTGAAGCATCTGATTATAAAGCAATTTTTCCGCCATATAATGAGCCGAATTTATATCAAGCCCCTGAGCAAAATTACCCGTATATGCGCCCAATCTTTCAAGAAAATTATCGTTTAAATTTGTCATATTATCAACAAGAAAACTCTGATGAGCCTGTGCTTTTCTTGATATAAGAGTTGTTACAATAGATGTACCTATTGCACCCCCTAAGTTTTTTAACAAATTCTGCACACCCGAAGCATTTGTCATTTGTTCATTTTTAAGAGTCATTGTAGACAGGGTTATAATCGGTATCATACTCATTGCCATACCAACACCCATAATAAAGTTAGGTATTGCAATATTGATTGTTGCAATTTGCAAATTGAGCTCGCAGAGCATAAAACCTGAAATACTTAACAATGTTAAACCCGCAACAACAAGAACTTTGTTATTAATTTTGCTTCCTATGGTACCTATAAATATAACCGTAGATAAAGCACCCACACCTCGAGGCATCATTGCAAGCCCCGACAGAAATGCATCATAACCCATAAGTCCCTGCAAAAACTGGGGTAATATTGCTAAAGATGCCAATAATACGCCCTGCATAACAACTTGAGCCAAAGTCCCCAAAGAAAAATTCATATCTTTAAAAACTTTTAAATCAATCAGGGAATCTTTTTTCTTTTTTTGAATTATAAAAAATATTACTGCAAATAATATTGCAAAAAATGTCATCCAGCATACCCAGGTTGAGCCAAACCAATCTGCATCATTTCCTTTATCAAGAACAATCTGCATACAGGTAAGCCAGCCGATTAACATAAAGAAGCCTGCTCCGTCAATTCTTACATTTTCCTGTTTTTGCGCATAAGGAGGGTCATACAACAATTTTTTAGACAGATGAACAGCCAAAATTCCTATCGGTATATTTATAAAGAATATAAAAGGCCATGACCAGTTTGTTGTAATCCAACCGCCCAAAACAGGCCCTATTATCGGGGCAATTACAACAACAAGACCAAACATTGCCATTGATTGAGCACGTCTTTCAACAGGGAACATTTCAAGGGTAATTGCCTGCCCTAAAGGCAAGAGCGCACCGCCGCCAAAACCTTGCAGTATACGTGTTATAACCATCATAGGAAGCGATTGGGCAATACCGCATAAGAAAGAAGACATTGTAAAAATAATTATACTTAATATGAAAAAGTTCTTTCTTCCTATAAGTTTACAAAAAAAGTCAACCGAGGGGATTACAACACCCGAAGCGATTAAATAACTTGTTAAAATCCACGTACTTTCCTGTCTTGAAACGCTGAAACTTCCCGCCATGTATGGCAGTGCAACGTTTGCGATTGTTTCATCCAAAACAAACATAAACGCTGAAAGCATAACAGGGATACACATTACCCACATGTTATAAGTGGTTTTTTCGCCTGCTTCAGTTGCCATTATTTAACCCTTACTTTAGGTATAACGCTCATACCTGATACAATATTATATTGAGTTTTATCGATTTGTTCATCAAACACAATTTTAACAGGTATTCTCTGTACAATTTTAACAAACGAGCCCACTGCATTCTCGGGCGGGAAAAGGCTTGATTTTGCACCTGATGCTCTTTGAATCGAATCTACCCTGCCTTTAAATTTTTTATGAGGATATGCATCAATTTTAATCATTACAGGCTGTCCCGGTTTCATTTGACCGACCTGATTTTCTTTAAAATTAGCAACAATCCACACTTTATCGGGCACTATAGCAAACAAAGGAGAGCCTGTTGAAACCCAACTTCCTTTTTCAATTCGTCTGTTTGTTACAACACCCGTGTTGGGTGCGATTACATTTGTATATTCAAGATTTAATTTTGCCTGTTTCATTATTGCTTCAAGAGCCTTTAGGTCAGCATCCGCAACATTTTCACCTTTTGCAAACATATTTTCTTTTGCTCTCGTATACATTGCTTTTGCGCTTTCAAAATTTGTCTGCGCTTTATCAAGAGTCTGTTTTGAAACAGCACCTTCTTTATACAAGGCTTGATAACGTTCTAAATCGGTTTTTGCCAAATTAATTTCCGATTCTGATGCCTTAAGAGATGCTTTTGCATTTTTTTGATTTAAAAGCGCTTTTTCATAATCTGCCTTTGCCTTTTGATATTGTGCAAGATAAACTTCATCATCAATTTTAGCTACCAAATCGCCTTTTTTAACTTCTCTGTTATCTTCAATATAGCTTTCAATAATATGTCCCGAAACTTTTGGAGTTACCTGAATAATATCCGCTTCAACATACGCATCATCCGTTGATTGAAAATAGCTTTCATGGAAAAGATATCCGCCCGCAACTACCGCCAGTGCAATTAATGCGGGGACAATTATTTCTCTTTTTTTATGCGATTTTTTTTCAATTACTTCTTCTTTTTCATTGCTTTTCGCTTTTTGTTCTTTATCTTGAGGCATTTTTATCTCCTATATTTTATTTTTCATAATATCTATTGTTGCTTCCCTTACTTTTGCCAGTGTTTTCTTAGTGTTCTCAACAAGCTCCACGCCGACATTTTCCAGTATTCTTTTTGTTGCGGGCTCAATCAAATCAAGTGCTTTTTGGGTTATTTCTTCACCTTTTTTTGTAAGAGATAAAATTCGCACTTGTCTTGAATTTTTTGTCTTAACATCAATATTAATTAAACCTTTTTTCTCTAATATTAATGCTAATTTACCTGCCCCCGCTCTGTCTTTTAAAATGATTTTAGCTAAATCTCTTTGACAGCAATCTTTTGTTGAAGAAATTGCAAGAAGTGCAAGATGTTCTATTGCGCTTACACCGATATTAATTTCTTTAAAAAACTGTTCAAAAAGCGAACGAAAGAATTTATCGCTCACATGAATTTGATAAAAAAGTGAATTTTCGTAGTTGACTTTCATGCTCCCCAATAGCTGTATATAATCATTTTTTAAGATTTTATAATTATGTTGCTTTTGCAACATTAATATGCTAGCATTATATTGTTAAAAATGCAAACATTATTATTTAGGAATTGAAGAAGATGAAAAAAATATTAGCCGTTAGCTTATTGGGGATGTTTATGTTTTCGCTTGTAATCAGCCCTGCTGAAGCAATATTGGAAAACAAAAAAATTAAAAAAGAGCAAAAAGAGCTCACAATTCTTGACTACATCAACTTTGACTGGTGGAAAAAGCTGGACGATCCTTACCTTGAAAAATATATTACAACGGCAATAAATAACAACAACGATATAAAAACCGCAGCCCTTAAAGTTGAACAGGCAAAAATTAACGTTAGCGCAACAAGAGCTAACCAACTGCCCGAAGTTTCTTTCGGAGCTTCACCGTTCTTAACAAAAGCTCCTGCTTCCGAAAAAACACAAGGCTCAATTGCGCTTCCCATAATGGCAAGCTGGGAGCTTGATTTGTTCGGAAAAAACTACGATAAAACAAAATCATCAAAAATACTTCTTGAAAGCGAGCAATTCTCTTCTCAGGCAAGCGATATATCAATTGTTTCAATGGTGGGCTCAACCTATTACAACATTGTAAAACTTGATAAAATGATTGAACTTCAGGAACAGATAGTTTCGGACAGAAAAGAAATTTATAATTTAATGAAAGTTTCTAATTCGGAAGGGATAGCTTCAACATCCGATTTAATTCAAGCCGAAAAATCTTATGTTTTATCTCAAAACGATTTATTAAACTATAAAAAATCCCGCCAAAACGCCCTCAACGCTCTTGCGGTGTTAATAGGGGACAGCCCGAACAATATTAAAGAATATCAAAGAATTTCTCTTGATGATTTAGGAAATAATTTCGTTATACCTAATGAAATAAACTCCGAAATCATTATCAACAGACCCGACTATAAAGCAATTGAAAAAAGCTTGGAAGCATCAGGGATTGACATAAGAGCGGCAAAAAAAGAATTTCTTCCAACGATTAATATTCTTGGTATGCTGACATTTTTAGCGACATCAACCATGGGGTCAATGGATTGGAAAAACGCTTTCTCGGTTTTGGGTGCAAGCGCAAATCTTCCCATATTTACGGGATTTAAAAGGGTTGCAAATTTAAAATTGCACAAAAACAGATACGCTCAAATTTTGGAACAATATCAAAAGACTAATCTGAGTGCTATTCAAGAAGTTAATGATGCGCTTTATAACTATAAATCCGATAACGAAAAATTCTTAAACAATGTTAAAGCTTATGATATTCAAAAACAGGATTACAAATATTCAAAATTAAAATATGACAAAGGTGTAATATCTAAGCTTGACCTGCTGCAGCAGAAAGAAGCGCTTCTGTATATTGAACAATTAAGAGCAAACGCCAAAACAGATTGTTATGTTGATAAAATCGGACTGTACAAAACGACGGGTGCTCGTATATAATTAAACTATGGATAAATATATAAAAAATATAGCTGCTTTTGCAATCGGCGTTTTTGTCGTAATTGTTATATTTATTTTAATAAAACCCAAAAATACTCCTCAAGAAAGCATTCATAATGCGGGCAAAAATCAAGCCGTAAGTGCTGAAAAACAAGATGAAGCAATGCATCGGTTTAATGAATGCAAAAGTCATTACAACAATAAACGATATATTGATGCCGACCGTTGTTATGCTAATCTTATTAGCAAATATGACAGAAATGAATTCAGATACGAAAGAGCAAAAACTCTCGTCTTGCTTAATCGAAAAAATCAAGCATACGATATCCTTTTATATATTATAAAAAACGAAAAAACAAACAGACAAACTTTTTATGATGCACAATCTCTCATGAAAAAGCTCAGTCGCAAAGACAGCAGATATGACATAAAACAAGAAATACTCGAAAAAGATAAAAAAACAGCCGAAGAGCAAACGGCAGAAGCTCAAAAAGAACAATCAGATAACATCTTTGACAGTTTGTTTAAAAACGGCAAAGAACAAGAAGAAGCAAAAAACTGTCTTGAAATATATAACCAAAATAACTTCTATGAAGCATACACATGCTTCTCTCGAATGGCAGATAAATATAATTCCAATTTATACAGATACAACAGCGCAATGGCACTTACCGGGCTCGGAAGATATGGAGAAGCAAAAGACCTGTTAAATTATATATCCTCTAACGAAACAAAAAACCGACAGCTCTTACAAGACACGGAAAAACTGTCAAAAGAAATAGAAGAAATGCAATCAAAGCAATTTGAAAAAGAGGATAGAGAAAAATGTTACGACAAGATTAAAAATGAGCAATATGACAGTGCGCAAATATGCCTTGACGGCTTAATAGCAAAATACGACAATAATATATACAGGTATGACAAAGCAAGAATATCCTTTATAGTAAGGGATTATTTTGAAGCTAAAACATTATTGGAATACATTATAAAAAATGAGAAACAAGATACTCATATTCTTGAACTTTCCAAGGAATTGCTTGAAAACACAAACAAAATAATAGCCGAAAGAGAAGATGCGTCAAGACGTGACTATGGTGACTATGAAGAAACAATGGAGTATATTGCCGTTTGGCCCGTTCCCCAAAAAATAAAAGTTTATATTGATGATAACCACCCTAAATCATATCTGCTTAAAAACGCATTTGACGCTTGGGACAATGCAGCGCAGAATGAAATTAATTTTATATATGTAGCTAACAGAGAAAATGCGGATATTACGGCAAGAATTTCGGACATTAGCGAAATTAATCAAATTTCGCAAAAACCCAATGATTATGACGGACGCAGTTTTGAAACGGCGGGAATTACCAACTCAAAAAAAAGGCTTGATTTGCATTCTAAAGAATATTATCTTGTTAATGCAGATGTTCTCGTATCAAAAAATTCCGGCATGAATAGCAAATTAAGAAGCGACAGGGAACTGTACGCAATCGCACTCCATGAAGTAGGACACGCATTAGGACTTCAACACAGCAATGAAAAAAGCGACATAATGTATCCGAACAACGACAGCTTTGCACAACAGGATGCAAAATTGTCAAGGCGTGACATAAACACCCTAAGACAAATATATGAAAAATAATATAATTCTGTTATTTTATTAAAATAAACACTATAATTATAATATGTTTGATTTAATTAAAAATTTTGTAATACTGCTGGTTTTTCTATATGTTGTAATTTTTGTAATAAAACCTTTTGGCGCAGCTAAGCTTAACGAAAAAGCACAAAGCACAGCTCAGGAAAAAACAGTGTCCGAAACATTTCCTTCAAGTCTTGGCAGCGAAAATTATTACAATGACCTGACTGAAGTTGCAATTTGGAAAAATCCCAAAAAAATAACGGTATGCATAGACCAATATGCGCCCAAAAAACATATTTTCAAAAAGGCTTTTGAAGCTTGGGACAGGGCACTTTATGATATGGTTAATTTTGAATACATTGATAATATACAAAAAGCAGATATATATGCAAGAGAAGTAAATATTTCCGAATATAAAGGAGCTGATACAATCGGCAACACTCCCGTAGAATGGTATCAAATCGGCTCAAAACGATATATTGACAGAGCGGAAGTTACCGTTTCCTATAATGACACTCAAGGCAGAACAAGAAGCGACAGTGAATTTTATGCCATTGCGCTTCATGAAATAGGACATGCGTTAGGAATCATATCCCACAGTCCCACGAGAGGGGATGTAATGTATCAGGATACATCAAGCTATGAAGCTATTCAAAATGCAAGAATAACAAAAAGGGATATAAACACTCTCAGATACATATACGGCAAACTTTAAATATATCTTTCCGCTCTTTTAAGTACTTTATCCGCTTTTGCTAATGCCTGTTGAACTTCTGCCGACTGTTCCCGAGAAATTAAGTTCGGGTTTGCAACAAATGCGCTTGAGGGAATATATGTTGCGGAATCTTTAGGTTTATCACTTGTTGTTTCTTTTGTAACGGTTTTAGTTTTTGTTTTATTTGTCCTGTTTTTCAAAAGTTCTCTGTTCATCGGGCTCATTGTGGTTGCAGACGGTTTTACATTCATAGCAGGGTTTGGAGTCAACTGCGCTTTTGTTATATCTTTACCATCCAATAAATCCAAAATCAATTTCGGATTTTTATCAATTTTTTGAAGAAGCTCGGGATTTGTTTGAAGTTTCTGAACGGCTTGCGGATTTTTTTGCATTTTTTCAAGAAGCTCGCCCTGAGTTATTCCAAGTTCCGGAATTACAATATTTTTTTGAGCTTCAAGCTGCTGTTTTCTCTGTTCTTCCGCTTTATCATAGGGTTTTCCGAATATTTTATTGATAAGCGCTTTTATGGGTTTTGAAAACATTGGTGCGAAGGCAAACATAATCAAGCCAAACCTTAAAGCACCGCCTGCGTAGCGTGGAATAGCATTTTTCCATGTTTTAGCAGTTTCAATTGCCCTGCCGTTTTTAACTTCATACAATCCCATGCCAAAGAATTTACCTACCTGTTTTACCAATTTTGATAACAAAGTTTTTCCTTCGACATTTTTCAAGCTCGCAAGACCGTATGTTGTTGCAAAAGCAAGAGGAGTTGAAATTGCAATTGAGCCGATTGTACCTACATAATCATCTGCAATAGTTGCTGCACGTTTGTTTTTGGGAGCATCCTGAACGTTATTATATAAACTCATAATGCTTGAGCATAAAAATACACCAAAACCGGATTTATCGTTTACGAAGTTTGATATTGATTCAGTCGGAACGGTTATTAATTTTTGAGTCAAAGAGCCGATTTTAGAGTTTGCTAAAGTGCCGTTAACCGCATTAAATTTAATTAACGAATCACCGAGATTGCCTCTGCAAAACGGTTTCCATTTGTCACCCCTGATTTTATGACCTATTGAATCAATAATATTTACCGGCCACCACGAGCCCATTAATCCGCCCAGTCCCTTTTCGGACATTTTAACGTTATTGCACCATGCGCTTAAGTCTTCGCCGTTAAGTTTACCGTTATTTTTTAATTCCAACAGAGCATCAAGGAATTTTTGATTATCATTCCCGCAGCCTAAATGCTTTCTCATGGCATCCGATAATTTTGAACAAAATTCCCGATTTTCCATTTTTCCGTTAAATAAAGCATCTGCAAGTTCGCCTGCGGTTGAATTATCTCCGACAAGTTTTTTAAACAAAGCTTGTGCGCTTGATGCATCTTTGATACCTTGGCTTGCAAGCCCTTTTCTTAATGTATCAACGGGAGTTAAAGAAAATATGCTTACAAAACCTCGTCCGTAACCACGGGTCATATCGCATCTCGGTTTTGCTTTATTTGTTGTAACGGCATTATGGATATCATCAATTGTTTTTGATTTTCTTAAAAAACCGACAACATTTGTTTTGGCTTTTTTGAAAAAATTACCGATACTGTTAAAGACTTTACTTTTGCATATTTTTTCATCAACATTGAGCCCTAATTTTGCCATAAAATCGGAACTTTTGTTTCCCAATACGGCACAGCCCACAACTGTTGCCGCAGTAAGACCCAATGATATTAAAAATTTCTTTAAGCTTACTCCGAAGGTATTTTGGAAAGTTCTTGAAATCCAGTTTCCTTCCACTTCTTTTTTTGCTTTCTTCGCAAGTTCAACCGAATCTTGTTTTAATTTTTCTTTATCAAGCGCAGTAAAATTTTCAGACGAAACATTCTGCCCGAAAGAAGAATTTACCTGATAAGACGGGATCTGCACATTTTTCAAATTAACATTACTTTCCATATATTAATAAAAAATATTTTTTAATGTTTCTTGATAGGTTTGTAAAGATATATTAATAAATGAGAACTATAGCGAATTAATAATATTCAATATTTCATCGAAGCTGTAAATATCTTTTTGAATGTGAAGGTGCATATTTTTATCAAGTACTCTGATATCATCCGCCGTTTTTCCGTCAAGGAAGATTTCTTCATAACCTTCTGCGGTTTTTTTAAGCATGACGGAAGGGATTATAAGATGCTCTATTTTTTTGTTTTTAATTGTATCAATAATATCCTGACCCACAATTAAACCCGCAACGTTAATGTCCTCTCCGAAAAATTTATTTTTAACCTCTAAAACCTCAAATTCCAAATTTTCAACTTTTATTTCGTTTTTAAATTCCAAAAAAAGCTTAGCAGGGCTTGAAGCCGTGGCAATTGTAATTTTAGAAGGAGTTTTTAATTTCTTTTTCATCTTCTTAAGAGATTTTTTAAAACTGTCTTTCAACAGGCGAATTGAGCCCACTCCGTCTTCAATCTGCAAAAATTCTCCGTAATATTTTTTTTCGGGAACTTCCTTTTTTGCAAGAATAAAAAATTCATCAGATGCCATGGCAAGCTGTTTTTTAATGTCTTTATTAAACTCATCAACAAGCTCAATTGTTCTTATTGCAACTTTTTCATCAACTTTTTTAAATTTTTCCTTCCTGTATTTTGAAATTCCCAAAGGCACTATTGCGATTGATTTAATTATTGATTTATAGGGTTTAAGGTCGTTTAATGTTCTTTTTAGCTCCATATCATCGTTGATATCGGGACAAAGAACAATCTGAAGATGAAGTTTTGTTTTTATTTTTTTAAATCGCTTTAACTGTTCCATAATTAAAGAAGCATTCGGATTATTTGTCATTTTTACTCTGAGATAAGGATTTGTGGTATGAAGCGAAACAAAAAGAGGAGAAATATGATATTTTTCAATCTTTTCCCAGTCATCTTCCTTAAAATTTGTCAATGTAACATAGGTTCCTTGAATATAAGACAATCTCCAATCATCATCTTTTACATAAAGGCTTTCTCTTAACCCTTCGGGCTGCTGGTCAACAAAACAAAAAATACAATGATTAGCACATCTTTTAACCCCGTCAAAAACAGCACTTTCATAAACAATTCCCAAATCTTCATCAAAATCTTTTTCAATTTCATATTCTTCAAGTTCTTTGTTTTTGTGTTCAACCAGAAGATTAATATTTTCATCATTGATTAAATAGCTGTATTCAATTATGTCTTTTGGCTTTTGATTGTTAATTGAAATAATTCTGTCGCCCGATTTGATTTCCAGTTCATCCGCAATAGAATTTTTTATTATTTCGCTTACAATCATGTTGTGGTTTTTCATAATAATTTTATAATTTCATCTGTTTCATTTATTGTGATTTTAACTGCATTCTTCTGGGTTTCATCAAGAGTTATATATTCATTTTTAAGTCCGTTTTGAAGCTTTATTTTATATAGTTCAAGGATATTTAAAAGATTTTCCCTGAATTGCGCTTTTTCTTTTTCACTTAAAACATTTGAACAAAATATTGCAATTTTTGCCTCTTTTAAAATGTGATACGGATTTGATGAATTAAAAGACAAAAGCAAGTCGTTAAGATGTTTTTTACCTGTCTGTGTGATTGAATAATTTTTTTTCAAAAGTCCGCCGTCAGACATTTTTTCAATATATTCAACGCATCCTAATTTCTCAAGCCTCTTAAGTGCGGGGATGATTGTTCCTTGAGAAGATTTTAAAAATGCAAAAAATAATTCATCCATAATTTTTGACAGACGATATATTGTTGCATCGTATTTGTTTAAAATATAAAGTATAACAATCTCAATCATAGTTATTATATTAACATAAGTTATATAATATTAATAATATGTGTAATTGAAAATTTTTATAATATAATAAAAAACGGAAATTATGAGCGAAGTTTTATTAGAAAAAGACATCAGACAATTAGTTAAAGATACTGATTTAAAACACATTGCAATCATTATGGACGGAAACAGAAGATGGGCAAAAGAGCGTTTTCTTCCTTCCATGATGGGGCATAAAAAAGGGGTTGATGCTCTTAAAAAAACAACAAGAGCTTGTGATGATTTTGGAGTTAAATATTTGACTCTTTATGCTTTTTCAACCGAAAACTGGAACAGAAAACAAGAAGAAGTTGACTTTTTAATGGAGCTTTTAGCGACAACTCTTAAAAACGAACTTCCGGAATTAAATGAAAATAATGTCAAAATGAACTTTATCGGGGATTTTTCCCGTCTTAACAAAGGTTTAAGAGATATTTTAGATTATTCAAAAGAAAAAACAAAAAATAATACAGGTGTTGTCCTTACGGTTGCAATTAATTACGGTGCAAGGGATGAAATTGTACATGCAATCCGTGATATTATAAAGGACAAAATAAATACGGAAGATATCACCCCCGAATTAATTTCAAAATATCTTTATACAAGTTCCATGCCCGATCCTGATTTATTAATCAGAACAAGCGGAGAAAAAAGAATAAGCAACTATCTTCTGTGGCAGATAGCATACTCTGAAATATATATAACAAATACATTCTGGCCCGATTTTGATAAAGAAGCGCTCCGAAAAGCAATAATCGAATTTGCTTCAAGACAAAGACGCTGGGGAAAATAATATGTTAAAAATTACTCTTGCAACTTCAAACCCTCACAAAGTCGAAGAAATAAATTTAATTGCAAAAAATTACGATATTGAATTTATTCTTCCGAAAGGAGAATTTGACCCTGTGGAAGACGGCAAAAATTTTATTGAAAATGCAAGATGCAAAGCGCTTTGCGCTTCAAAATCAGGCGAAACACAATTTTATCTTGCGGATGATTCGGGATTATGCTGTGAAGCGCTAAACGGAGCTCCCGGAATTTACAGCGCAAGATATGCCAAAACTCCGAAAGAAAGGATTAACAAGCTTCTTTTGGCTATGGATAAAAAAGAAAACAGAAACGCAAAATTTGTCTGTGCAATGGTAATTTGCGACAGAGAAGGTAAATTTATATTTGAAACCGAACAAACATGCCAAGGCTTAATTATGAAAGAAGAAAAAGGCACGGGGGGCTTTGGCTATGACCCGATATTTTTTGTAACGTCGCAAAACAAAGGTATGGCAGAATTATCCAAAGAAGAAAAAGCTCAAGTTTCACACAGAGCAAAGGCTCTTAATAAAGTTTTGGAGTGGATTAAAAGTGAAAAAGTTAAATAATTTTATAGATAAATACGGATTTTTTGTCTGGATTGTTATTACTCTTATTATAACATTTTCAAGAACGCCTTTTTTTGATGAAACTCACGCATTTGATATAGCCTGTTTAAAATTAAGCCAAATATTTTACCTGACAAGAGTCGAAGGGCACATGATATTGTGGTATTTAATTTTAAAACCGTTTACATCGCTTAAATTATATCCGTATTCGATGTTTATCATAAACTGGCTTTTTTGTGCGGGTGCTATTTTTATTTTATGGAAAAAATCTCCGTTTAAGGTTTTTGAAAAATTTATGATAGCTTATTCGGTGCCCGTTTTATTGTATTTGGCACCGGTTGCAAGATGTTATGCAATAGGTATTTTGTTTTGGTTTATGGCATGCAAAATGTATAAATCAAGAATAAAAAGACCCTATTTATTTACAAGTTTGCTTTGTTTATGTGCAAACACAAGCTCCATGGCACTAATCGGAAGTTTTTTTCTTGGCTTTAGTTTTGTTATTGAATTAATAATTCATCTAATAAAGAGGGGGGGGTTAGAAAACAAAAATAAACTGACAAACGTTATTTTAATTGCCATGTTTTGCGCAATACTGCTATTGATACAATTTTTTGGATTAATACAACCCGTATTTTACGGTATACCTTATAATTTTACCATCCCTCTTCATATATTATTCACTTGCTTTGTTATTATTTTTGCTTTTAGCGTTACAATTTATTCAATCAAACAAAAAATTCTGCCTGCAATAATTATGATATTTGGAGTTTACGGCAGTTTGACATATTTGTTTGTTTTTAAATATACGGGATATTTTTGGAATCATTACTGGTATTATTTTTATTTAATAATTATTTATTGGCTGTTTTATGACAAATTTAACAAATTGAAAATAGCACATGTATTTTTTAATATAATTCTTTTTATGTGCCTTTTTATACCCGTACTGCACGAAGACTGGAATATTCTTTTTACATATAAAACAAAAACAAAAGAAATAGTTCAATATATAATCAATAATCCCATATTTAAAAATGCCGATATATACGATACAACATATTGGGATAATGTATATCCCGCAACAGGGGTTTATCTTGCAAGAAACAACATAAAAATTCTTGATTATTATAACCGAGACAGGCGCTCATTTGAAAGTTTAAAGGATTTATTTAAATTTCAAAATATGCATGTCAATCTTGATACTTTATACAATGGTGCAAACCATAATAAAGAGCTCTATATCATAACCCAAAATTTATTTAGCGCAGAAACAAAATTTTTATGTAAAAGTATTAAAACAAAAGACAACGGATATGATATTGAAACATTTCAAAACAAATTTTTCATTGAAATTATTGATGCAAATAAAGAACTTAACATAGTAGTATATAAAATTAACAAGATTTAAAATCTTTATTTATGCTAATATTTTCTTATGGAATTTAACCCTGTTTTAATATCAACAATAGTTCTTTGTGTTTTATGTCTGCTCAGGATTAACGTGCTTTTTGCTCTTATGATAAGCGCAATTATTGCGGGGCTTTGCGCCAACATGCCTTTAGAAGATATTATGAATACGTTTATTTCGGGCATGGGTAAAAACTCTGAAACCGCATTAAGCTATATTTTGTTGGGCGCTTTAGCATCTGCTATGACACACACGGGGCTTGATGAAATTTTATCTTTTAAAATCTCGGGTTTTATTAAAGATAATAAATATATTTTACTCACCATAATAGTTATAATATCGATATTATCTCAAAACTTAATACCCGTGCATATTGCCTTTATTCCGATATTAATACCTCCTCTGATTCCTTTAATAAACAAATTAAAGCTTGACAGGCGCTCGATTGCCTGTTCCCTTGCTTTTGGGCTTAAAGCGCCCTATATCGCCCTTCCTTTGGGTTTTGGCTTAATTTTTCAGGGATTAATTGCCGACAATATGACGCAAAACGGTATTAATGTTTTAAAAACCGAAGTTTGGCATTATAGTTGGATATTAGGTTTTGGAATGTTTATTTCGCTTTTGGTTGCGGTTTTTATAACCTACCGAAAGCCCAGAGAATATCTTGATATTAAATGTAATAACGAAAATAAAACCAAAAATATAAAACTGAATAAAAATCACTATATTACCCTTATAGGTGCGCTTACAACTCTTATCATACAATTGATAAGCGGGTCTTTACCCTTGGGTGCGCTTGTCGGACTTGGAATAATTTTTGGTTTCAGAGCAGTTCCTCACAAAAAAATGGATATTTTGGTAAACGAAGGCATATCATTGATGGGCTACATTGCTTTTATTATGCTTGTTTGCGCAGGGTATGCCCTTGTTTTGGCAAAAAGCGGCGGAGTGGATTCTTTAATTAGTTCAATTTTGCCTTATATTGAACATTCAAAATTTTTAGCAGTAAGCGCAATGCTTTTAATCGGCTTAATAATTACCGTAGGAATAGGCTCTTCCTTTGGTACAATCCCTATACTTGCGGTTTTATTCGTACCTTTGTGCGCAAAATTAAATTTCTCAACCCCCGCAGCAATAATAATTCTTTGTGCTTCGGCGGCACTGGGTGATGCGGGTTCTCCCGTATCAGATACTACCCTTGGCCCGAGCGCAGGGCTTAATACGGATAATCAGCATAACCACATAAAAGATACCTGCATTCCGACATTTATACACTTCAACAGCGCCTTAATAATAACGGCAATCATATGCGCATATATTTTTCAATAATTTTTTTATTAAACTTTGTTTTTTCTTGTTTTGGAATTTGAGAAAGCATATTTACAATTTCTTTTGTTTCAAAATCCTTTTTTAAAAGATAGTTAACATATTCGCAATGACACCCCAAAACCCCTGCAATATAATAAGGATAAGAATTGCCCCACGGGGTTTTCTCATAAAATTTGCTAAGGCATTCGTCAATTATTTTATCAAGGTATGAAACTTTGTAATTCTTATTCAGCTTTTCATTAAGATATTGCGCCAAAAGCTCTGTGCAAACATTACCCGCACCACGCCCCATGCCCGATAGCGCCGTATCAATTATAATATTGCGCTCCATATTTAAATCAACCAATTTTTTTGATGATAAATAGGCTCTTTCCGTATTATTGTGGGCATGATAGCAGAGAGAAATATTTTTATTTAATATTTTATCAAGCTTTAAAAATATATTTTCAATTCGAATTTCATTCATTGTTCCCATGGAATCTACAACAGAAATTCCGTAAGGATTAAGAAGATTTATTTTCTCCATTAATTCAAAATATTCTTCTTCATTATAATCATCTATAAATACGGGGTTAACAAAAACGCTAAACCCTTTTTGAATTAAATTTTCACATTCCTTACACGCATTTTCGAGTGAATTTTTTTTAAAAATATATCTTATTTTTTTTATTTTATATTTATCCGCACTGCTTAAATTTTTAATATCAAATTCACCCGATTTTATCATCACACAGAACTTTTCTTCATTTGCGCATACAAATTTTTGCGCATCCGATATTGAATTAAAAAGAGTTAAATCAGGGTTATATGCTGTTTTTGATAAAAACCCCAATTCAATAAAATCAATTTGTGCCCTCCGAAGATTGGACACAATTAAAGAAATACGCTTTTCCCCAAAATTCCAATCAATAATATATCCGCCGTCTCTTAAGGTGGTATCAAGTAAATATATCATTTAAAAATCATAGCATATTTATAAAATACTAGCTATAAGCACGCTGAATAGCCGAGCTCATAATCTGTTTAACACTTTGTTCTTCCGCTTCAATCATCTGCAATTGCTGCTGAAGTCTTTGAAGCCTTTGGTCGAGTGCTTTTTCTGCCTGATATAATCTTTCTTTTTTCTTTTCTAAAGCTTTCATTTCGGGACTGTCAGGATCCATATCAGACCCTAAGCCCACAATATCATTTATCTGGGACGACAATTCAAGTTTTGAAGTCGAAATTAACTGGATTTGATATTCCAAATCCGACCTGTAACTGTTAATTTGTGCTAATCGCATTTGTGCGACTAAAAGACCCATAGTTATCTCATTTCGTTAAATTTATTGCCCCTGAGGAAAGTATGTTCATTGTTTTGGGCAATTAACCTTTCCATTTGGTTTAATTGATGCATTTGATATTTTAATTTGTATTGAAGCATTTTCTTCTTTTTATTTATTGATAATGCATCTTTTAAACCTGCAACAATCTCTTTTTTCAATACTTTAATAGGATTATTCCTTTTCAAATAATTTCTGGAATAATTTAAAAAAGTTTTAAGCCTTTTGAGATTTGCTTGTATAGCTTGCTGCACGGGCACTCCTTATTTGTCCTTATTAAGGAGTACTCACCTTAATAAAAACAAAACACGAAATAAAATTGTCTTTTTTGTAACTAATTATTACACTAATTAATATATTTAAAATTTCGACATAAAATATCTAAAACTTTAAATTTTGATACAAAAATTTACAAAAAATTTATCCCCTGCATTAATTTAACTTTTAAATATTTTTTTGTTATAATTTGGAAAAATAATACAATTTTGAGGATAATCATGAAAAACAAATTAATTCTTTTTTGGCTTATTATGGCTCTTGTTGCAGGAAGTATATTCGTTCTCTATAAAAAACCTGCAAGCCTTGGCTTAGACCTTGTCGGAGGTTCAAGGCTGATGCTTGAAGCTCAAACATCAGACTCTGTTCCAAAAATCACTCCTGAAATCATGGACAGCTTACAATATGCAATTGAAAACAGGGTTAATGCCCTTGGTGTAGGAGAAACGGTTGTACAAAAAGTAGGCACAAAAAGATTATTAATTGAAATACCTAATATTACAGATACCGCTAAAGCAAAAGAATTTATCGGTCAAACAGCACAATTAGAATTTAAAAGACCAAAACCGATGCCTGACGGCTCAATAGAGTGGGAATCAACAGGATTAACCGGTAAAGACCTTAAAAAATCACTGGTTGGCTCTGCTCCCGTTACGGGCGAATGGATAGTTGAACTTGAATTTAATTTGGAAGGTGCTCAAAAATTCTCTGATTTGACAAAAGAATTAACAGGGAAGCAAATGGCAATATTCTTTAATAACCAATTGCAGTCAGCTCCTCGTGTAAACGAACAGATAACGGGCGGAAAAGCTCAAATCACGGGTGATTATACGTATGAAAATGCAAAAGAAATGGTTGACCTTTTAAACGCCGGCGCACTGCCCGTTGGTGCCGAAGTAATACAGGAAGAATCAGTTGGTCCGACACTCGGCGCAGACAGTATAAATAAATCCAAAGTCGCAGGTATCGTAGGTATTGCCCTTGTTATGATATTTATGATTATATACTACAGGGTTTTAGGTTTAATTTCCTGCTTTGCCTTAGCAATTTATGCAATTATAAACTTTGCAATATATAAAATAGTCCCCGTAACACTTACGTTAACGGGTATTGCAGGTTTCATTCTTTCTATAGGTATGGCGATAGATGCCAACATATTGATTTTTGAAAGAACAAAAGAAGAATTAAAAATGGGTCGAAGCTTATATACTGCAATAAATTCAGGTTTTGAAAGAGCATTTACAAGCATATTTGACTCAAACGTATCAACAATTATGACATGCTTAATACTCTATCATTTCGGAGCTTCAATGGTTAAAGGCTTCGCACTTACCCTGACAATCGGTGTATGTCTTTCAATGTTCAGCGCAATTACCGTTACAAAGAACTTCATGCACTTAATTTTCGGAACAAGCGAATTAAAATATCCTCAATTATTCGGCTTGAAGAAAGAAGATATTGAAAATGCTTATGTTGCAACCGAAACAAAACGTGAAAAAGCAAAATTCGGTGTACTTGACTAATTATTCGGGAGAAATTATAAATGGCTAACACAAACCTTATAAAAGATAAATACAAACTTGATATTATAAAATACAGATACTTTTGGCTTGCATTTACGGGCATATTGTTAATACCCTGTATAGCAGCAATCATATATCTTGCAGTTACACAGCCAAACCATGCTCCCTTAAAATTAGGCATTGATTTTACGGGCGGAACAATTTTGCAATACAGTGTGGATAAAAAGATTACAACGGATGATATATCAAAAATAAGAACATCTCTTGAAAAAACAGGAATTAAAAATCCGGTTATCCAAACAACCATGACATCATCAAATAAAGATGCCGAAGTAAAAAATCTTGTTTCAATAAGGACAATATTTTTAGGCGAAGATAAAGATAAAACAGCTCAAATTACCGATGCAATCTCAAAAGATTATCAAGGTGCGGAACTTGTTCAGGTTAATTCGGTAGGTCCCACTTTGGGAAGCGAACTGTTAAAAAATACTTTGATTGCGCTTATTCTTGCATTTATTTTGATGGTTATATATATCTCATTCAGATTTCAGGTTGAATATGGCTGGATTGCGCTATATACACTTGTTCAGGGAAGTATCTTCCTAATCGGAATATTTGCAATTCGGGGAATTTTCTTTGATACAACGGTAGACAGCTTGTTTATAACGGCAGTGTTAACGGTTATTGGTTATTCCATTAACGACACAATTGTTGTATTCGACAGAATAAGAGAAAATATGAGATTTCTTGCAAAAAAATATTCATCAAATGAAATAATAAATGCATCAATCAACCAAACCCTGCCCCGTTCCATTAATACTTCATTAACCACATTATTCACCCTTATGGCGCTTTATTTATTCGGCGGCTCAACAATTAAAGACTTTGTTCTTGCAATTATAATCGGTGTTATAGTTGGTACATATTCATCAATATTTGTTGCGGGCACAGTTCTATCAATCGTAAAAGAAAAATTGGCAAAGAAAAATGCATAACAATATTTCTCTTGCACAATATATTGCTCAAAACAGAGAAAAACAAGGTTTAACACAGCAAGAGCTTTCGCAAAAGGCTAATATTAAGCTTGAAGATATACAATCAATCGAATTAGGGCTTGATTTATTTTTAGCGCCCACAATAAGGCAAAAACTCGCAAGGGCGCTGAAACTCGAAAACAAAGAAATAAAAAAATACGAAAAAAAATCAGACATGGATAATAACAAAGCTCTAATTATGGATAACATAAGAGAAGCAATTCTTCTTAATTACAATAAGCCCGATTTTGTTATAAATTGCCCTAATTGCGGTGAAAAATTAATTACAAGAGTTGCAAAGCTATATGATCTTGAAGGTGCTTTAGTTTTGCGCCCTAAGGCACGCTGTCCTAAATGTCCCTTCCAATTGATTGATTAAACTTCAAAAACTACCTGATTTCTTCCGGATTCTTTTGCTTTATAAAGACATTTGTCACTGTAAGCAATTAAATCTTGAGGAGTTTCACCGTCAGCACCAACCGAAGCCACCCCGACACTTATAGTAACATTAACTTTTTCGCCGTTTGCAAGAATAAATTTATTGTTTCTTACGGCAAGACATATTTTATTCGCAGTCGTTATTGCATCTTGTTTATTTGTATGAGTTAAAATAACAGCCATTTCTTCACCGCCATATCTGCATGCAATATCCGATGTTCTTGAATTTTTCTTTAAAATATTTGCCACTTGTTTTAAAACACAATCGCCTGATTGATGACCGTATGTATCATTAAACTTTTTAAAGAAATCAATATCAATTAAAATCA
Organism: Candidatus Gastranaerophilales bacterium; assembly: GCA_947589425.1. Classification (GTDB taxonomy): domain Bacteria; phylum Cyanobacteriota; class Vampirovibrionia; order Gastranaerophilales; family Gastranaerophilaceae; genus RUG14156. The sequence goes on from CANQAV010000007.1 coordinate 19,933, forward strand.
GGGAAAATTGATTGCCGTATCTTTTATAGCTGTTCACATTTATAATCATCTGCTCTTGAAAATATCTGTGATTATAAAGCTGTGTCAAGCCGTCCGTTACTGCAAGTTTATAAGTTTGTTCATAATCTTTTGATTTCAATATATATTTCTCGCAATAGACAAGCACAAAGGTTGTAATCATGGCAAAATATGGAGTTACAACATCCAGCCAAAGATTAAGCTTTAGCATTAAATATGTTGATGCTAATCCCCAAAATGCAAGCATTGCAACTAATACAAGCATGGTTTTAGGGACCGATTGAATTTTAAGCACCCAATATCCCGTTAAAACTGCCAGTATTATTGCAATCAAAAAATTTATTTTTGCAGAAACCTTTTTTATAAAATCATTTTGAAGAATATTGTTTAAAAATGTTGCATGAAGCTCAATCCCTGACATATTAGATTCAACAGGCGTGCTTTTTATATCGGATAAACTTGTTGCCGTTGTTCCTATATAAATAATTTTATTTTCGAAATTTTCTTTTAAGAATTTCATATCGTCGGTTTTATATGCTTTAATTGCCTGCCAAAGCGGAATATGTTTATATGTACCTGATTTGCCGTACCAGTTTAAAATTGCCCTTTGGGTATTGTCAAGAGGGATTGAATGACTGTCGTCAATTATAATAGTATTATTTTTAATCGTTATAGAATCTCTGTTTAGTAAATCAAGCGCAACCTTTAAAGATAAATTCGGATAATATTTATTTTTATACCTGAAAACAGGGGTCATATCCCTTAAGATTCCGTCTTCATCTCTTGTAACGTTAATAACACCCACATTATCAGTAACATCGGTCAATTCAGGCATTATTGTCCTTGAATTAATAAAAGAAATATATTCATTATCCAAAAGTGCGCCTTGATTAATTTTAAGAGCAAATTTATCGTCAAGTTCGGCAGATTTTCTTATTTCATCCGAATAATTATCAAAATTCATTGATAAATATACATTATTAAACTTTTTTACCGAATTAACAAGCGCCAAATCTGATTCTTTATCACTAAAGTTTGATTTAATAAAAAGCATATCAAAAATTATGTTTTTCGGATTAACTTTTTCAATATTTTCAATGCAATCACTCCACACTTTTCTTGAAATCGGCCAAGCACCGTATTTATCCATAATATATTCATAAGTAGCATCATCAACGGACAAAATCACAATGTCTTGAGAAGGGTTTTTATATTTTGAAACAATTGTTTGTCTTAAATCAAATGAAGCATTTTCGATATTTAATACAAAATCTCTGAAACGAGAAGAATGTCCCGAATAAAACAAAACACCGCATATAAGTATAATAATAAAACCATATATTAAATATGAAAAATTACGTAATTGTTTTTCGGTCATTTTACTTCCTTGATTGTATGTTTTCAAATCTTAATTCGTCTATTATCTGATAAATTGGATTTTCATTTTTGAATTTAAGTCTAATTCCCAACTTGCGTATCAAATCAATAAGCTCACAATTTTTTTCAGGCTCATTATTTGCATCGGAAATAAATTTTAACAAATATTTTTCGTTTAGGCTGAAACTCATAATTAAATTCTCTGATATATAGAATTTAATTAAATCAACCGTAAGAATAATTTAGCTTAACATTTCGTAATATAAATAATGTATTTTTACAAATCCGAAATAACGATTGTTAAATCTCTGCCCGTTCTGTTAACGCCGATAGGGTCGTATATTGTATGTTTGTCTTTAATCATCGGAATTGATTTTTTAAGTTCCGTTATAACATCATCGGATACATCAAGATTGTGTATTGCAATATAATCCTTTGAAACCGTATCAACAGAGCGCATTTTGACCTCTACCCCTCTCTGTTCCAGCTCTTCACGAAGCATATTTGCTCTTTTTTCTTTGGAGTTCGGGTACAAAATACCGACCGACAATTCAATCGAATTTGAATTAGTTTTATTTCTATATACCATTTTGTTGATTAGTTCCTGGGTTTTGTCGGGGTCAATAATCCAATAACTTATAACCCCTTTGGTTGAAGGAGCGCCGGGAATTGTTGCAACTTGAACTGTTGATATATCTATATTTTTTGCAACTCCCGCATATCTTGCAAGATCATAGCCCGACATGTCCGTTTGAATATAATCAGGCATAATTTTTAACAATTCGGGCAATTTAGCAATTACGGAAGGATCTTTCAACCTTTCAAGAAGTGCGCTAAAAAACCATTGTTGACGTCTGATACGGCCTATATCACCGTATGAATCATGACGAAATCTCAAATAGCCTTCCGTTTCTTTCCCTGTGAGAATTTGATTTCCTTGTTTTAAATTAATATGAAGATTTGCGCTGTTATCATCATATTTCATGTTTTTTTCTATATATATGGGCAATCCGCCAAGGGTGTCAATCATCTTTACTACGCCGGTATTTGATATGGCGAGATAATTGTGAATTTTAACACCGAATGTTTCTTCAACCGTTTTAACCGCAAGTTTTGCACCGCCAAAAGCAAATGCATGGTTTATTTTATCCGCTTTGTCTTTGCCTGCAATATAAACCTTTGAGTCTCTCGGGATTGAAATTACGTTAACATTTTTACCGTAAGGAGCAATACTTATCAAAAGCATTGTATCCGACCTGTTGCCTTCAAAAGGATGTTTTGCATTTTGAGCCACATCCACACCCATAAGAAGAATATTTTGTCTTTTTGGCGAAAAATTAAATTCAATCGGAGCATGACCAATACTGTCCGAAATCGGTTTAAGCGCAAAATTATTTTGATTATTTAAATAATAAACCAAAGCTCCCGCTATGAGTAAAAGAAAAATAAAGAAACCGAAAAAGTTGTTATTCTTCTTGGAAGGTCTTCTTTTTCTGTATTGCGGTCTATAGTGTTGATATGCTCTATTAGTATACATTCTTTCTTCAAGACTTAAATTCATATTATTACCGTTTATTTCAACATGGCTATTATACTACATAAAAATAACAGAAAAATATTTTTTTTCACCCATACACAAATATTAAATTTTAGTGTATTATTCTATTATAATGAAATACTGCATCAACATTTTATTTTGTATTGTTTTTTTTATGTTTTTTGCCGTAAATACTGTCTTTGCGCAAAATTCATCCGTTAAAGATTTAAAACAAAAAGCTTATGCTTTATATGCAACACAAAACTACAAAGAAGCGGGCGAAATCTTAGAAAACCTGCCTCCCGAAGAAATGAACGAAGAAGTCCTTCTTTTGATGGCAAATATTGCGCAGGAAACCCAAAATGACAATGTTGCAATTCAAAATCTGAACAAAGCGCTTGATATCAACTATTCATATTACAAGGCATATTATAACTTAGGATGCATTTTTGCAAAGAAAAAGTCCTATCTTCTGGCATCAAACAATTTTGAACTTGCAATTAAATATAATAAAACTTTTTCTCCCTCTTATTATAATCTTGCATGCTGTCAGATGAAATTAAGAAACTATGAATCAGCTAAGAAAAATTTAATCAAAGCAATTGAGCTTGATAATACAAATAAAGACTATTACTATAATTTAGCTTATTGTTATAAAGAATTAAACAACCCCAAACAAGCAAAAAAAATTCTTGAAATATACAACAAAATGAGCTGATTATACCAATTTATTGAAAATTATTTAAGATTTATTTATACTCAATATTATGCAAAGTTACACAAGCAAAGAAAATTTTTTTATAGGAGTATCGCTTTCCAATTCCTCAAATTACGATAGTTCAATTTGTGTTCTTAACAGAAACTCCGAAATTATCTTAATGGATAAATTTTATTTTGCATCAGATATTGACTATTTTTTTGAAAATTCGCCTTATGTTAAAAACTCGACAATAGCGGTAAGCGTGCCTTATGACAACAGATTGTTGGAAGGAAAGTGGAGAATACATTCAAAAAACTATAAAATACTCGGCGATTATTTCAAAATCAACCGAGACGACTGGACAAACAGAATTTCAAAAAGATGCTGCGACACTTTTAAAAAATTGAAAGAAAAAGGTTTAAAAATAATCCGCTGTGATATAAATCAATTAAGAAGTTCTTACGGAATTTCATCTCATTATCTTTCAAGAACAAGTGTGGATTGCAAAAATCTTCAAATTTCACTTAAAATTAAATACGGCTTTGACAAACTGCCCGAAAACATGTTAAGTGCATCAAACCTCGAAGCTGTAATTTGCGCAATGTTTGCAGGCGAATATTCCAATAACATCCAAACATCAAAAATGTTTGAAATAGAAAAAATTCCCGTTCTTGCAAGAAGAATGGATATAAATTAAATTTTACCGGTGTATAAATCTATTTTTGTTTGATAAAAATTCATATTTATATTCAAATCTCTTCCGATTTCAACTAAGTTTAACAAAAGTTTTCTGAAATTATCCGGATGTTTTTTCTTTTCTTTTGAAACAAATTCTTCAAAATTCGCACAGAACATATCATAGAATATATTTTGTGCGGTATTAATTTTGGTTTCAATTTGCAGTTTTTGCAAAATATCAAAGAAATAGAGCAATTCCTGAGTATTTTTAACAGTCACCTGACTGCTCAATTTAACCAAAAGCTCAATAAGCTTTGAAGATAGAATATCTTTTATTTTGGAATTATTTAATTTGATATTAAATTTATCCGTTAAATGTTTAATATCCATTATTTTCTTGATTTTTGCTTTATCATTATATTTTTCAAGGTTAATTAATTCAGCCTCAAGATTGGTTAAAAGAGTGTATTTTGCACAAACCCTGAATCCTTCGGGAATATCCATGCCAAGGTCATTTAAGTTGCTTATCGGGTTTAAAAGACCTTCATATAAATCTTTATAAGTTTTTGAAGCATTTTGCAATTTTTTAATAACCAGATTTTCAAGAAGCGCTTTTCTTCTATCCATTGGAATATCAATCAAAGAAAACATTTTCTCGCCGTAATATGATTGAATTACATCTATAGTTTCATCAGTGTTTCCTTTTTCAAATATTTTTGAAATTTCTTTCTTTTCTAAATTAAAATCATCAATTGAGCTAAATTCTTTAACGTAGCAAGAAAAATCAAAATTTTGAGTTTGAAGCAAAACAACACTCATCTCTTTTTTTTCTAAGGTTATTGTGTTTGTTAAATCAAGCTTTGAAAATGCCAGCAGGTTATTGCTTTTTGAATATTTTTTATGATTGGTTTTTTTGATTTTATAACAGTAAAATTGTTTGATTGAATTTTTTTCTGTTTCATTTTCAAGGGAATTTTCAATCGCATATTGCGCCGAAATCTTATCAAAACCAATTGCCGAAGTTTTTACCCAATTGTTAAAAATATCTTTTCCCGAGCCAAATTCCAATATGTTGCTTTTTGCCTTTTGCAAAATTGAAAGAAATGTTTTTTCATAATTCAATTTTGAAAATTCACCCGCAAGCTCAATGGCTCTATAGGCATATTTTAGAATTTGGGTTGTTTCTATTCCTGAAATATCCGCAAAAAACCAGCCGCAGCTTGTATACATAAGCTGTGCAAAACGCTGTATTTCCATTAATTTAAGTGCTTTTACTTTATCCTGATAAGAAAGATGTTTTTTCGCATTTTGCATAAAAAATTCATTAATGTTATCTTCCGATCTGTCTAAAATTACATCAATATAGTTGTTTCTTGCTTCCCAAAAATCCCTGAAATATTTTGTTCCCTGAATTGAGCAAAGTTTAATCAATTCGTCCCTTAAGTAATCAAGTGCCTGTCTTAAGGGCTTTCTCCATTTTTGATTCCAATGGGGCATAGCTCCTGTTGAACATCCGCAATCATCCATCCACCTTCCGACGCCATGAGCACAGCTCCATGCGCTTACGGGTTTTATATCAACTTCATATTGAGGAGGATACATTTCTAGAAATTGTGCATAATTTGTAAGTTCAAATCCTAAATTTTTAGCGCCAACTCTTACAATATATGCAAGTGCCATATCGCCGAATTTTGTATGGTGTCCGTATGATTCACCATCGGTTGCAATATTTACCAATTGCTCTCTGTTTCTTGTTTCAACATAACCTTCGTTAAGCCTGTGAGCAAACTTAGCGCCGTCTTGAAGCAAATTATCAAAAGCCACGGATTTTGAAATTGAGCCGTCATAGAAAAATAAATCAATATATTTTTCTTTGTTTGAGCCTTCAACATAATACCTGTATGCGCACGAAGGGTCGATACTGCCCCAGCTCACATCGCTCCAATTGTTGTCATTAATTTTTTTAAAACATTTTGCCTGATGCGGGGATAAAATCGTAAATTTAATACCGCATTCAATCAAAACTTCAAGAGTTTGAGCATCAACCGCAGTTTCGGCAAGCCAAATACCTTCCGAATTTCTTCCGAAACGCTTTTGGAAATCTTTAAGCCCCCATAAAACCTGTGTAATTTTATCGTTTCTGTTTGCAAGAGGCATAATCATATGATTATATACCTGAGCAATTGCACACCCGTGTCCGCCGTACAATTCCCTTGAATTAATATCTGCTCTGATAATTCTTCTGTAGGCGGGTGCATCATGTTTTTCAAGCCAGCTTAATAACGTCGGACCGAAATTAAAACTTATGTATTGGTAATTATTGGATATTTCTATTATTGAATTATTACCGTCAACAATTCTTGACGAGCCGTTCGGGCTGTAACACTGCCATGAAATCTTTTCGTTCCAATCATGATGAGGCAGCGCACTTTCTTGCAGTTCTATTTCTTCAATCCACGGATTTTCTCTCGGAGGCTGATAAAAATGCCCGTGTATGGTGAGGTATTTCTTGTTCTCGTTCATATCCCAACTCTTATGTTTATGTAATACAATTATTCTTTATTATCTTCTTTTTTTACTTTTTTAATTACGGTCAAATTTTCTACATCAAGCCATGGGTCATTTAATGCGGTTGAAAATACTTTTGCGGTAATTTCAATCTTGTCGCCCGTTTCAAGGTCAATGTGTTTTTCCGCAAGTTCTTTTTTCAAAAATATTTTCATTTCGGATAAAGGTATATCATGATCTATTACATCTTCTCTTTGAATTAATATACCTATATATTTTGTGCTTTCCCTTAAGGCTTTTGAATAATCCAATCCCAGTGTTGAAAATTTATCAAACGTTGCCTGCATTTTTACGGTATGATTGAGATATTTTTGAGGATTGGCAACTACTGCTAAAGAAGAAACATTAATCGGTTTTTGAACCTGCGATACCGAAGCTTTTTGCTGGGGAGCTTTGACATTTTTTTTGGCTTCGCAAAACGCTTCGTTATATATTCCGTTTAAAATACCTAAAACTATTGCAAAAACTGCCGTTATAATAAATTTATTTCTCATTTTAACCTTCTTTTTTATAGTGTTTAAAAATAGTTTAGCATAATTTTTTTCTATTTAAAATATCAATCTCGCTTGTTTTTGGATTAAGATATTTTATCTGATTTAAAAATGCAAAATTTTCAATATCTTCCCGATTTAACAGCTTTTGAGATATTAAATTTTTACAAATTTCATCAAGAGTTTTATTTGAGCCCGCAATAGTTCCGTTATCATCTTTACCTGAAGGATTTATTTTTTTATTGCAGAATATAATATCATTTCTATAGTGCGCACAAGGCAGAGAATCACTTATAAAAAGAACTTTATCTTTAGGCTTTACTTTTAAAAACAATTTTAAAATATCAAAAGAACAATGAACTAAATCAGCAATTATTTCACAGTAAACATCATCTCTGTTTAGTGCTTCAAGGGTAATTGAGGGGTATCTGTGATGAATTTGAGGCATTGCATTAAATTGATGAGTAGCAGCACGGCAATTTTTCAAATTTTCACTGAGAGTGTGCCCTGCTTGTGTTTTAATATTAATTTCGTTCAAATAGTCAATTAAATCAATATCTTCTTCGGGCGCCAAAGTGACTATTTTAATTATGTCAATATAATCTTGAACAAGCTCTTTAAAATTTTTAACGGAAGGGGTTTTAAAAAATGTTTTATCTTGTATCCCCGGTTTTTGAGGACTTAAAAACGTACCTTCAAGATGCACTCCCAAAATCAAAGCTTCATCTTGAACTTCGCTCATTTGTTCGTTTTTGATTTTTTTAAACAAAGCAAGCTGTTTTTGGATGTTTTGAGCTTTATCTCCCACAAGAGTCGGGCAAATTCCTCTTATATTTCTTTTGTACAATTCTTTTAAAAGAAATTTTGTTTCGTCATAAGATGCAAAATTAAAATTTATGCCGAATGCACCGTGGGTATGGTTATCTATATAATATAAGTTTTCCAATGTTGACTTTTTCCTTAAAAACATTATTTAGATATTATGATTATAACCTGTTTTCAGTTAAATGTTAATAAATGTAACAAATCTTTTAATAATTCTAAAGTATTATCACCCGAATGTCGTATATCGAAATATAAACATGAAGGAAAGGTGAGAATATGGGATTAGCAGCAAGCCAAGCTCGTTTTCTTGGTTTAACCGCAAGAAAGAGCAATGTTGAATATCAAGGTCAACAAATAAACCAACAAAGAGTAGCGTTATCTAATGAAGTTAACGGATTATATAACGAATATAACAGACTTGACGTGCCGGTACCTCCCGAGGTAACCGATTTTCAAAAAACAACTTATACGCTTGATTCCACTTATGAAGGTTATCAAATCAGCAACTTTTCAAAAATTTTAGACGGAGAAAACGAAGGACTATATAACGTTGATTTAAGTTATGTTAAAGAAATTGCAACAGCATATCCTTATACTCCTCAAGCATCAATATCGGGAGAATTGGATGAAAACGGAAATTTAAAAAGCATAACCGTTACAATAGGAGCGGATACATATACATATTCATCGGAAGATGAACAAAGTAACACTCTTGTAAAAATTAAGGAAGAGGATGCCGCAAAATACCCGGGTCTTGAAACAGTAAAAGAAAAAATCGGAAGCGGTCCTTATTATATGTTTGTTAAAAACGGTGTTTCATATTATACAAACGAAGAAGGAATAAAAGAATTTTTGGAATTTAACAACTCAGGAGATGAAACAACGCAAGAAAGCCAAAAACAAAACCGCACGGATAAATATACATTTGAATATCAGGGAACAATGAAACAAACCCAAACAATTCAAGCTATCGCAGCCTTAGAACAAGATGAAAACGGAAGATTAATTTCAATAAACATAAAACAATGTGAAGATGACAGCAGTTTAGTGGGAAATACTTATTCAATAACAACAGGCACCGAAGATGATCAGGCAAAATATCAAGATGCTATGAACAAATATGCTTACGACAAACAAATATACGAAAGGGAAGTTGAGCGCATCAACCAAAAAACGGAAAAATTACAACAGGAAGACAGAAGCCTTGAAATGCAATTAAATCAACTCGATACGGAACAAAAAGCAATTGCAACCGAAATGGATTCAATTACTAAAGTAATAGAAGATACGATTGATTCTGTGTTCAAGACGTTCAACTCATAATTATAATTTATTTTAATTTGCATATCCCTTCTCTAAACCGGAGAAGGGATTTTGTATTATGCATTTTGCAAAAATATATAAAAAGTAGTAAAATAAATCAAAATAGAACATAGAGGTTTTTTCCATGAATAATATACACATGCAGTTTATAATTGCTCTTTTATTAGGTATTAAAAGGAACGGTCATATATTTTTAGGTCTTATTTTCGGTATAATTACAGGATTTTTCCTGCAAAATACAAGCTCCGTTGCATATAAAATACTTGATTTCATAGGTCAAGGCTTCATAAATTTAATACAAATGGTAGTTTTGCCTTTAGTTGTCAGCGCAATTATAATAGGTATCTCAAATATAGGCGATTCCAAACAGCTTACAAAATTCGGCTCAAAAATGCTTATATATTACGGAATAATTACGGTTTCAGCCGTAACAATCGCTTCAATAATCGCCCTTATAATACAACCCGGACTTAGTGCCAACGGACTCGTAAGACCTGAAATAGCAGAATCAATCCAGCAATATGTAAGAGATGCAATTGTATATCAAAGAGAAAATATGTCCCAAATATTTCTTGATTTAATACCGAGAAACCCGTTTATGGCATTATCCGAAGGAAAAATGATACCTGTCATAATATTTGTTTCAATTTTTGCTATAGCACTCACCCGTGCAGGCGAAATTTCACGTCCTTTGGTTTCTTTATTTGAAAGTGTTTTTGCGGCAACAATGAAAGTAACGGATTGGATAATGTATTTGGCGGCACTTGGCGTATTTGCTCTAACCGCAACTTCGGTTGCAAATTTTGGAACAGATGTGTTTGAAGATATTACAAAATATATAATAGCGGTTTGTCTTGCACTTGCAATACAATTCTTTATTGTTTATCCCGTGATGTTGAAATTGTTTTCCAAAGTATCTCCGCTTAAATTATACGGAGCAATTTCAGAAGCTCTTATGGTTGCATTCGGTACGGCATCTTCTTCCGCTACCTTGCCTTTAACCATAACTTGCTGCGAAAAAAGGGGTATTTCAAACAGAGTTTGTTCATTCGTACTTCCTTTGGGAGCAACTTTAAATATGGACGGAACAGCGATAATTCAAGTAATTGCCGTAATATTTCTAATACAAATGTATGGTGTAAGTTTATCTCCTGTTTTGATAATTGAAATTGCCTTCCTTGCAATAGTAGCTTCTTCTACTTGTGCAGGCATTCCGGGAGCAGGTCTTATTACCATAGCGCTTATATTAAACGGAATCGGTTTAACGCCGGAACAGCTTGTGCTTGGTTTTTCACTCTTATTTACGTTTGAAAGAATTATGGATATGTTAAGAACGGTCTGCAACGTTACATCTGATGCGGTTGTTGCTTCAATTATAGCGGATAATGAAAACGAGCTTAACTATGAACTTTTAAATGGTACAGTTCCTGAAGAACGGGTGTAGCATTTGAATATTAAAATTATTCTTGAAGCAAAATTAAAAGAAAGCTTTTATAAAGAAGGCTTCCTTGAATACCAAAAAAGGCTTTCGGGCAGGCTTGAGCTTATTGAAACAAATTCAATATATGATTACATTAAAGACAAAAAAAATTCCTACATCATAACCCTTGAACTTGAAGGCAAACAGCTTGACAGCATAAGTTTTGCAAACAAAATAAAAGAAATAGAATGCGAAGGCTTCTATAATGAAATTTTGTTTTTAATCGGCGGAGCGCAAGGTCTGGATAATACAACAAGAAATAAATCCGATTTTAAACTGTCTTTATCCAAACTTACATTTTTACATCAGGAAGCCGTATTAATTTTGGGCGAGCAAATCTATCGGGCGCATAAAATATTAAACAAAGAACCGTATCACAAATAAAGGAAAATAAATGAGAGCAGTTGATTTAATTCAAAAGAAAAAAGAAGGTCTTGAGCATACAAAAGAAGAAATTAATTTCCTTATTGAAGGTTATATTAAAGGAGAAATTGAGGACTATCAGATGTCTGCCTGGCTTATGGCAGTTTGCTTTCAAGGGTTGAGCGATAAAGAAACCGCATATCTTACCCAAAGTTTTATAAATTCGGGAGATATTCTTGATTTTTCAAAAATAAGTCCCTATATTGCCGATAAACACTCTACGGGAGGAGTAGGGGACAAGGTAACACTTGTTTTAATACCGATTTTAGCTTCATTAGGAGTATACAGCGCAAAACTATCGGGCAGGGGACTTGGTTTTACGGGCGGAACAATAGATAAACTCGAATCCATACCCGATTTTAAAACAGAATTAACAAACGAAGAATTTTTTAACCAAATAAAAAATATAAAAGCCGCAATCTCATCTCAAAGCCCGAATTTAACTCCTGCTGACGGCAAGATTTATGCCCTTCGGGATGTGACTGCTACGGTTGATAACAAATCTCTAATCTGTGCTTCCGTTGTTTCAAAAAAAATAGCCTCGGGCGCAACTTCAATTGTCCTTGATGTTAAATACGGCTCGGGAGCGTTCATTAAAACTCCCCAAGAAGCAAAAGAACTCGGAGATTTAATGATAAAGACCGGAAAATTATTAAATCGAAAAATAGATGTTGTAATATCCTCAATGGAACAACCCTTAGGCACCGGCATAGGAAACAGCCTTGAAGTTATTGAAGCCATTGAATTTTTAAAAGGCAGATATGAAGACGACTTATATGAAATTACATTTGAATTGGCCTATAAAACGCTTCTTAACTGCAACCTTGTAAAAGATAAAAATACCGCAAAAGAAATGTTTGATAAAGCAATTGAGGGCGGTTTTGCCCTGAACAAATTAAGAGAAATTATTATAGCTCAAAAGGGAGTTGATAAAGTAATTGATGATTACGGTCTTTTAAAAAGAGCAAAAAATAAAATCGAAATAAAAGCGGATAAAAAAGGTTATATCACCTCTATGCCGGCATTAAGCATCGCTCACTGCGCAAAACTTTTAGGCGCAGGCAGGGATAAAAAAACGGATTTAATTGACCACGGCGCAGGAATTGTATTAAAGAAAAAAATCACGGACGAAGTCAACCAATATGATACTGTTATGGAGCTGTATTGGAACGATGTTCCTCAAAACAGGCTTAGAGAAGCAATTGAAGAGGCAAAAAAATCCTTTCAAATTCAAGATACAAATATTGCAAAAAAAGAATTAATATTTAAAACATTATAAATAAAATACTTTTTATACTTCCGAAGCATAATGAGAAAGGCAATTTATTAATTTGTCGTTACGCCATACAAATTTTTTGTCCATTGCAATTCTATTGCCTTCTTCGCTATAGTTTTCGGTATAAGTTGCTAAATTATTATCTTTCCATTCGTATTCGCCGGAAAAGTCTACATCCTGACCCATATATAGCTCATAATCGGTTGTAGCACAAACAAGTTCGCCATTTTCCCAGCACATAGCCATATCAAAACCATATCTGCGATTTTCATCAAATTTACAGCCGTTTATGCAAGTTTCATTCCTGTTTTCATCCCAGTCGAATTCTTGTTCCACTTCTATTGAGCCGTTAGGCTTTTGGCTGAAATTTTTTGTATATCTCCTTATTAAACCATTCTCAAAACAATATTCCTGAGTATAACTCTGCGCCATATTTTCGCCTCTTTTGAAATTTTTTGTATATCTGAAAGCATTTATACCGTCAATAAATTCACAAATATCCGAAGTTCCGAGTGCATAATTAGGCTCTTTTATCATAACAGGCAAGCCGTCTTTAACTCTTATATCTTTTATTAAGACATCTTTGCGCAATTCTCTGATTCCGACTAAAACCTTGCCTTTTTCGGTATCTTGAGTTACAAATTCAATTACTTCACCGCTATTGCCCTCAAAAGAGTTATAGTTATTTTCAGCTGCTTTATCGATAAGTTTTAATACATTTTCATATTGTCTTGTCATTCTTTTATGGAGTATTTTTGAAACTGATTCAATACCGCAAATAAAATCATGCTGCTGTGATGCATCTTGTTTTATAGTTTGCGCATTTTTTTTGGCGGTTTTAATATCATGAAAATATCTGATTTTATCCCAAAAAAGCCCGTTAAAAGTTATATCTTTTCCTTGCGTATCGCAGTTAACTTGTTTTTTTAAATTATTTTGTCTGTTCGGTGTTAATTTTATCATCTGAATTGAGTTAATTTTCATATATTTTTCCTTATAAGTTAGTTTTTATAAACAGCTGCCCATAAATTTGTTATTTTTGAAATCAAAATTTCTTCCGTATTTTTCAATGCCATAACCGGGATAGTCCCTGTAATCTTTATAGTATTGTACAAAATTGCCGTTTGACCATATAAACTTTTCATCGTTTGAACGGGAGAAATCTTTATAATCAGATTCGTAGCCTTCAATGTATGACATTAAATCGCCGTCACTCCACATATATTTTTTTTCTGCACATTCTTCACGGGAATTTGAAGTATGTTTAAATTCATAAGTGGTCAAATTGCCATACGACCAGCTAATTCCTTCATAATATTCAACTTCGCCCGAAGCGCTTGTATGGCAGTGTCTTATGTAATTTTTCAAACATCCGTCATCCCAGCTGAATTTTTCTTCATATTTTTTATCTCCTTCAGTCCCCTTTTGCAATTTCAGGATTGCTTCAGAAAGCTCGCCTTTATTATTAAATATATACATATCAACACTGCCGTCTTCGGAAGAATAATCCGCAATACAAACGGGTTTTAAATTCTCAAATTTAGTCATTCTGACAGTCCTGCCGTCAATTGACTCATACATTTCAACAGGCATCATTCCGTCCTCTTCGGTAACAAAAGTTATTTTTAATCCGTCTTCGTTTTCAAATTCGCCATATTGATTATTAAAACCTTGTTTAACAAGTTTTTTTGAATGGTCAAACATATCTTTTGCAGCATCTTGGATGCTTTCGGAAGACTTTTGAACTTCCTGTGCACTCTCAACAATATGCTCCGATATTTCTTTTTTTTGCCGAGCTTTTTGTTGTACCGCATCAATTTCAGATGCGTATTTTTTCTTTGATAAAGACAGTTTAGTCAAAAGATTAACGCCGTTTCCGTCTTGTTTTATCGAATCAGCTTTCTTATTTATTTTTATACCGAAGTTGTTCCTGTTAAATGCATATACATTATTTATTTTGTTTATTCTCATTTTGCCTCCCTTATTATTCAAAATTTATATTTGTTGATGTATTTTCAACATAAGAACTCAATTCACCTTTTTGCCACTCATATTTTTGCTTAAAGCTTTCGACGTTATACCGGTTTTTTTCATAGCCTTTAAAATATTTTGAAAGAACACCGTTGTCCCAAATGTATTTTATATCGCTTTGTTCGCTATTACCATGTTTTTGATAACTTTTATAACAGCTTAAATTTCCAAATTCACCCCATTCAAAACGTTTATGCACATTTTCACAGATAGGATGATTGCTTCTTGCAAATTGTTCATAAGAACTTATTGAATTTCCGTCAAAATTAAATGTTTGTGATGCAAATTTTTCAGCATTATCTCCTGTTTTGATACAGTCTGTTGAATATGATGCAAGTGCACCATATAATCTTTTATATCTTTCCCTGCTTGTTTTAAGACCGCTCAAAAATTCCTTGTTTTGAATTAATATTTCGGATAAATCTCCTTCTTTCCATTTGTAAATTTTATCTGTTTCGGATTTATTTTTAAATGATATATTTCCTATCTTTGCTTCACATAAAGTAAGATATCCGCCCCGTTGATATAAAAATATATTCTTCTTAGATGTTTCAGGGTCGTATTCCGTTATTGAAGAAGGTGCAAAATCTTCAATTTGCACTTCTCTTAAAAGATTTCCTTCTTCATCATATTCAAGCATTTTTGACGGAGTATATTCACCGTCAGTCAATGTTAACTCGAATTCGACCTCTCTGCCATCTATTAGTTTTTTTTCAATTATTTTTGAGCTTTGTTCTTCATCATCCCGGCTTGATGAAAAAGTTGTTTGTTCAATTAATTCAAGTGCTTTTTGATATTTTTCCATACCTTCTTCAAAAACAGCTTTTGCATCCCTTATTTGCGCATTTCCTTTTTTAATTATCAAAGGTGTTTGTGCTTCAATTTTTTCAGCAAAATCCAGTTCATCAGCCGAATTTTTTTTGATGTCTTGAGCTTTTATTGAAATAATCGGTTTTAAAGCCGCAGGATAATCCGTATAGAATACTTTTAGTGCATTTAAATATGCATCCTGAGCAATCGCTTCTTTGGGAGCTGTTTGAGGCTTTTGCTCGGGTTGATGATTGCTCATATCAGAGGATTTCTCATTTGGTTTTTGATTTTTTTTACTTTGAAATTTCAGATTTTGGTTTATTGTTTGAAAATTTGATATTTTATTAAGTTTCATTTTTTTCTCCGGAAATTATTGTTAATCATATTTAAAATTTTTATAATAACTTTTTGGTGTGCCGTTTTCGGATAAATCCAGTTTTTCTTTTATAATACTTGATTTGTTTGGGTCAAAAGAACACCTTTGTCCTTCCATAAACGTATGAAATTCACCTGACGGATAGAAATCAAAATATGTATTAGGCGTTGAAAATAACGACAATGAATGCTCTTGTGCGTTAAAAGCGTATGTTTTACTGCTTGAAGTGTCGTTTGATTCTTTTGAATTAAGAAATGCCGAAGCCACATATCCGTTTTTATATGTAAAACTTGTATCAAGTTTTCCGTCTTGATAAATTGAAAAAAGTGACGGGTAGCCGTTTGAAGTTTCAATTCTTGCAATCACATCGCCATCACTTCCAAAAAGCTCATAGCTCAAATGATTTGGTGATTCTTGCATTATATCAAGAGCCTTTAAATAACAAGCCATACCCTTGCTTTTTACCGTTTCACCATCATCCTTTAGCATATCTGCGACAGATTGAATTTGATTTACTCTTGACATGAGCCCGTCATTTTCGGCTATATCCATATTTGAATCAAAAGAAAGGTTTTTAAACATATCATTTACGGACCAAAATAAATCAAAGTCGGGCTTAAAGGTCAGTTTTGCTTTATAAAATTCTGTATCACCCGTTCTTTTAAAATCTCTTGTATATTCACAAATATTACCGCCAGCACTGTATATTGCCTCTTCATCATAACTTTTTGGTTTGATACCGTCTAAAACATCATCATATTTTACATTTACGGCACAGAATTTTTGGTTTAACAATTTTGAAAATCCCCAAACGGAAGAAACTGTTTGATTATTTTCATCATCCGTTTCAATGCCTTCTTTAAACAAAGTAAATTCAAGAGTTCCGTCGGGAGCATAAAAATAATTGCAGACATTTTGAGGCTGTCCGTCGCAATTATATTCTATAATACGCTTGGGTCTTAATTTTTCGGGATTTGAATTACAAAAACATATTTCCGCTTTTCTTACAATATTGCCGTTTTTATCATATTCATATACGACTTTTGGAATTAAATTACCATAATCATCGACTTGCGCTTCATATTCTCTTATAAGGTTATCATAGCTATCATAAACATTTTGGTAATCGCTTGTTTTATCCTGAATAATTTTTAATAATAATCCGTTATATAAAACCGTTGCTTTATTATGTTTATCATTTAATTTGTTGAGTTTTGATTTTGCAAATGTCTTTGCACGGGAAGCTTCCTCTTCAATGCATAAAAAATATTCAAGTGAGTCAAAATCCTCTTCGTTTTCAACAAAATCATAAGCCGATAAATCTTTCTTAGGCTTTATATCATTAGATTTTGAAGCATCAAAACGATCGTAATTAAAGCGGGAATTAAAATCATTACCTCTAAAACTTTGAAAATTATTTGTTCTTATAGGTTTTTGATTTCTGTACGGATTTATTAAATATGTTCCTATTGGATTAATTTTCACAAACATTCCCTTCCGAATTTTATGATATAACTACAAAACCCGAAAAGAATTTTTTTATTTATTTTGTTAAATTTTATTAAATTATTTTTAAGAGCCTTCAGGGCTTATATCAATAAATAAAGCAAACTTACAAACCTTATATTAAGGTGTTATAATCCCATGTTTAATCTTTTTCTATTATAATAATAAAAGAGGTTTATTAAAGCGCTATAGCATTGATTAAAAGGGAGCAAAAAGTTGGAACATTTAACAATCGAAAAAGTAAAAGAAGCAAGGAAAATTATTGAAAAAGCCGCAAGGAAAACAGGGCTTGTGCATTCAAGCTCCTTATCAGGCAGAAACAACATTTATTTAAAATCCGAAAACCTGCAATTAACAGGCTCTTTTAAGTTAAGAGGGGCATATTATAAAATATCAAAATTAACACCCGAACAAAAAGCAAAAGGAGTAATTGCATGTTCTGCCGGAAACCACGCACAGGGTGTTGCTCTGGCAAGTCGTGAAAATAACATTAAAGCAACAATTTTTATTCCCGCAACGGCGCCCATTTCAAAAGTTGAAGCAACAAGAGCACTCGGAGCAGATATTAAACTTATTGACGGCGTATATGATGATGCATACAAAGCTTCCGTTAAATTTCAGGAAGAAACGGGAGGTATTTTCATTCATCCTTTTAATGATATTGATGTTATTGCAGGGCAGGGCACAATTGCGCTTGAAATAATCGAGCAATTGGAAGATGTTGATGCCGTTGTTGTTCCAATCGGCGGAGGCGGGCTGATTTCAGGCGTTGCAAGCGTTATTAAAATGCTCAAGCCAAATTGCAAGGTTTACGGTGTTCAAGCCGAAAATGCCGCTTCAATGTATCGGTCAATAAAGGATAATAAAAGGACAGAACTGGCTCATGTTAATACTTTTGCAGACGGTACGGCAGTTAAACTCCCCGGAGATTTAACCTTTGAATACTGCCAAAAATATGTTGATGAAATTTTAACCGTTAGCGAGGACGAAATTGCAAGCGCAATTTTAACCCTTATGGAAAAAGAAAAAATGGTATCCGAAGGGGCGGGAGCGCTTTCCGTTGCAGCGGTTTTATTTGATAAAATTCCTCTTGAAAACAAAAACATTGTTTGTCTTGTATCGGGCGGAAATATAGATGTTAACATATTATCCCGTGTTATAAACAGGGCTCTTTTGAAAACAGGCAGATTGTGCAACCTGACAATTGAATTACTTGATAAGCCCGGACAGTTGAGAGATGTAAGCACAATAATAGCCGAGCTTGGCGCAAACGTTATAAGAGTTCGCCACAATCAAGGAGGCGAAGGCACGGACATTAACGACTGTTACCTCAAAATATCAATGGAAACAAGAAATTTTGAACACTTTGAAAAAATAAAACAAGCTTTAATTGATAAAGGCTACAACATTTTATCCGTAATTCAATAAGGAGAAAAACATGAAAAAAATATATACAAAATTGGCGCCTGAGCCCGTAGGTCCGTATTCTCAGGCAATTTTAGCGGGAGATTATCTTTATTGCTCGGGGCAAATTGCAATTGAGCCAAAAACAAACACCTATATAAACGCTTCAATTGAAGAAGAAACTCTTCAGATTATGAAAAACATTGAAGCACTTCTTAAAGAGGCGGGCTTTGGTTTTGAGGATGTTATAAAAACAACCTGTTTTTTGGATGATATGTCAAATTTCAGCAAATTTAACGAAATTTATGCAAAATATTTTATTTCAAGCCCCGCACGCTCCTGTGTTCAGGCAAAACTGCCAAAGGGAGCTAAAGTTGAAGTGGAAGTTATTGCATATAAAAAATAATTACTTGATTAAAGCCTGAACTTCCTTAAATTTAGGATGTTTTGAGCTTTTTAAAAATTCAAAGAGGGCAAGTTCAATTCTCAAAATATCTGCCCCTTTTTTATTCATCAATTCAAGTGCGCATTGATGATTTTTAATATCCCTTGAAGCACAGCAATCTTCTATTAAATAAACCCTATATCCTTCATTAATTAAATCAAGCACTGTTTGAAGAACACAAATATGCGTTTCAATCCCAAAAATCAAAATATTCTTTTTGTTTAAATTTTTTATTTCCCGCTTTATTTCATCAGTTTGAAAAACGGAAAAAGTTGTTTTTTCAAAAATTTTAAAATCTTTAATTCTTTTAATTTCATCAATAGTTTCACCGAGCCCCCGAGGATATTGCTCGGTTATCAGCGAAGGTATATTAAGGATTGATGCAAGTTTCATTATTTTTTTGCAGTTAGATGTTATTTCATCAGGATTATTGAGCATTCTGACAAGTTTTTCCTGAATATCAATACACAAAATTAAGCTGTCTTTTTCGCAAAACATAATATTAAACTATCATAAAAGAAATCAAAAAGCACCGAAATATCGGTGCTTTTTGATATAATATATAAATTTTTATCTTTTTGAGAATTGAAATCTTTTTCTTGCTCTTTTGCGTCCGTATTTTTTACGTTCTTTAATACGAGCATCACGGGTCAACAAGCCTTCTTGTTTTAAGGGCTGTTTAAATTCTTCGTTGATTTCAACCAGAGCTCTTGCAATAGCTAATTGAATAGCATCAGCCTGAGCGCTTACACCGCCCCCTAAAGTTTTAACTCTTACATCAAATTTATCTTGATTTTCGGTTAAAACAAGAGGTCTATAAATCGTCATTTCCAAAGACGGTCTGTTTCCGAAGTATCCTTTTAAGGTTTTGCCGTTAATAAATACTCTGCCTTTACCTGAAACAAGCTTAGCAACTGCAATTGAGCATTTTCTTCTGCCTGTTTTTACAACTTCATTTTTATTATCAGTATTCTTAAGCGCCATTATTTATCTCCTTTTAATTCATATACAACAGGTTTTTGAGCTTCATGCGGATGGTTTGGACCTGCGTATACTTTTAATTTTTGGAATTGTTCATCACCTAAAGTATTATGAGGAAGCATTCCCTTAACCGCTTTTTCGATAGCACGTTCAGGAGTACGTTCAATCATAGCTTTAAAGCTGATTTCTTTAAAACCGCCCGGATAGCCTGAGTGAGATCTGTATAATTTATCTGTTTCTTTTTTGCCTGAAACAGTAACTTTTTCAGCGTTTATAACAATCACGAAATCACCGGTATCAACATTAGGTGTATATTGGGGTTTATTTTTACCTCTTAAGATGTCAGCTGCAGCAACGGCAAGTCTTCCGAGTGTTGCACCCTGTGCATCTATGAGATACCATTTTCGTGTTATTTCTTGTGGTTTTGCACTAAATGTTTTCATTTATTTACCTTCCTTTAAAAGTTTAATTTTTTAATATATTCATAAACATCATCATAGCCGACATACCATAAACACAGTCCCTTTGCATCCGAAACATCGGCTGTTTTTGTTCTGTCTTTTAAATCAAGCACTTCTTTCATTTTAGAAGGTTTTAAATTGTTTCTTTCAATAAAAAGAAGTTCGCCCGCTATCGTTCGCACCATATTATAGAGAAATCTGTTTCCTATAATATCTATAAAGATAAAATCCTGTTTTTTCTCAAAGTGCTCTGTTGTTTTTTTATGAGCTTTTGCATAATAAATCTCGCAATCGCTGTATGGATTATCAGATTTCGACTTAAAAGCCGAAAAATCATGACAGCCCGTAAGATATGAAAGAGCTTCATTCATCCTTTTAACATCAAGGGGGCGATAAGGGTAAAAAAGATAACAAGAGGAAAACACGGAAGCAACACGGTTGTTCACAATTGTGTATCTGTAATGTTTATATTTTGCACTTTTTTGAGCATGGAAATCGGGTTTAACTTCCTTAAGCTCAAATACCTTGATATCCGAAGGAAGAATACAGTTCAAATGATATAAAAACTTTTCAATGTTATCTATTTCATTTGCATCAAAATGCGCAATTTGATACTGCGCACTGACACCTGCATCAGTTCTTCCGGAGATAATTATATTGATTTTATCTTTTGTCAATGTACAAAGGGCTTTTTCCAATTCCCCCTGGACCGTTCTTTTATCGGGCTGTTTTTGACTTCCACAAAAGCCGTCCCCGAGAAATTCAAAGCCAATGATGTATCTTTTTGAAAATGCCATTAAACTAACTGAATTAATGCCATTTCCGCATTGTCGCCGCGTCTGGGGGTTAATCTTAAAATTCTTGTATAACCGCCGTTACGGGTAGCATATTTTTTGCCGATTACTGAAAATAATTGTCTTAAAACAGATTGTTTAGGATATTTTTTGCCTTCGGGCAAAGTATCAAACAATTCGCCTGTTTCAGTATCAATATATTTTTCCGTTTCAATATCGTAGATATCTTTTTTAGCTTCACGACGAGCAGCCAAATCACCTTTTTTAGCAAAAGTAATAACTGATTCGGCATAAGGTTTTAAAGCCTTTGCTCTTGCCATTGTAGTTGTAATTTCACCTTTTAAGAACAGTTGAGATGCCAAAGTGCGCATAAGTGCTTTTCTTTGATCAGCTGCCTTAGATAGTTTATGAATTTTACGACCGTGTCTCATTTTATTTTTCCTTTATATTTGACTATATTAATTCAAGGTCATCCGCATCTTCAGGATTAGGCTGAAGGTCAAGACCCATTTGATGAAGCTTTTCAATTACTTCATCCGATGATTTTTTACCGAAATTTTTAATATTCAATAAATCATGTTCCGATTTTTTCAAAAGTTCGGACATTGAATTGATTGAAGCTCTCTTTAAGCAGTTATATGCACGAACTGATAATTCCAAATCTTCAATTGATAATGTAGGAGCAGCTTCTTCAACTTCTTGAACGGTTTCTTGAACTTCGGGTTTTTGAACAGCCGGAGCACCGGAAATTCCTGCAATTTGGCTGAAATGTTCAATTAAAAGATTTGATGCTTTAGATAATGCAACACCAACTTCAATTGAGCCGTTTGACCAAATTTCAAGAGTTAATTTATCAAAATCCAAAGATTCTCCTACACGTGCGGGCTCAACATTGTAGCTTACACGTCTGATTGGCATAAATACCGCATCAATAGGAAGAAGGTCTATCGGAAGTCCGTTCTTTTGTTCTTTTAATACGTCTGTTGTCACATAGCCTTTACCCACTTCAACCGTAATATCGGCGTGGATTGAGCCGCCTTCCGATAATGTTGCTATAACACAATCGGGATTAACAATTTTAACTCCTGCGGGCAATTGTATATCTCCTGCTAAAACAGGGCCGGGAGTTGTTGCATCTAATCTTAAATGCTGGGGCTCATAAGAATCTGTTTTTACAACAACGGATTTAAGATTTAACATTATATCAATAACATCTTCAACAACGCCGGGGATTGAAGTATATTCGTGAGTAATACCTTCAATTCTAACGGAAGTAACGGCTGCGCCTTCAAGACTTGATAATAATACACGTCTTAAAGCGTTGCCGATTGTAGCGCCGTATCCTCTCTCAAGCGGCTCAATAACGAATTTTCCGTATTGAGAGCCGTCAGAAGATGTTGTTGTATTAATATTTTTAATTTTAAGTTCCATAATTCATTCTCTCCTAATCATTATTTAGAATAGTATTCAATAACGAGCTGTTCTTTAAATTCAGCATCAAGTTCTTCTCTTTGAGGAATTCTGTCGAATGTAACGCTTAATTCTTTTCTGTCAACAGTTAACCAAGCAAAGCTTAATGCTAAATCGATTTGTTCCATAACGCTTTTAACAAATTCTTTGGAATTTTCTTTAATCGTTACGACATCGCCGGCTTTTAAAAGATAAGAAGGAATGTCTACTTTTTTACCGTTTACAAGAACGTGCGCATGATTTACCATTTGTCTTGCCTGACGTCTTGTGATGGCGAAACCTGCTCTATATAAAACATTGTCCAGTCTGCTTTCAAGCATTTGCAGCATGATAGTACCTGTTACGCCTGTTTTTCTTGAAGCGGTTTCATAATATTTAGCAAATTGTTTTTCGCTAACCAAATATGTCATTCTGATTGTTTGTTTTGCTTTTAATTGAAGCGCATAATCAGAACTTTTCTTTCTTGTTGCACCGTGTTGACCTGATGCGGTTTGTCTCATTGATGTTGTTAATTTGCGGTTTGACAAATCTTTAACACCGAAATTTCTGAATAATTTATTCGTGGGTCCAGTATATCTAGCCATTTTAGCTCCTATTAATTAATTTCTACTTTTCTTATACTCTGCGTTTCTTAGGCGGACGGCATCCGTTGTGAGGTATCGGGGTTACGTCTTTAATTAATGTAATTTCAAGACCTGCGCCCTGAATTGCTCTGATTGCGGTTTCTCTGCCTGAGCCGGGGCCTTTAACGTATACTTCAACTTTTTTCATACCTTGATCGAGTGATTTTTTGGCAACTATTTCAGCAGCACTCTGTGCAGCAAAAGGAGTTCCTTTTCTTGCACCTTTAAAACCGCATCCGCCTGCGGATGCCCAAGCTACAGCGTTACCTTGAGTATCGGTTGAAGTAACGATTGTATTATTGAAGGTGGATTGAATATGTACAACACCCTGCAATATATTCTTTCTTTCTTTCTTTTTAGTTTTTGTTGGTTTTGCCATTTTATTTTCCTTTTAAGTTATTAATTTTCCGTTTTAACACTTCACACTATTTTTTCTTATTTGCAATAGGTCCTGTTTTTTTACCTCTGCGAGTTCTCGCATTGGTTTTTGTTCTCTGGCCTCTTGCAGGCAATTTTCTTCTGTGGCGCATGCCTCTGTAGGAGTTAATTTCGCCTAAACGTTTAATGTGAAGAGATTCTTCTCTTTTTAAGTCACCTTCAATAGTGTAGTGAGCTATTTCATTTCTCAGTTTTTTAATATCTTCTTCGGTTAAATCGTCCGTTCTCAAGTCTTGAGAGATATTACAAGCTGCAAGAATTTTTGCGCTTCTTGTAGGTCCGATTCCGTAGATATAGGTTAAAGCTATAACCATTCTCTTGTTGCGGGGTAAATCAACCCCAACCAGTCTTGCCATTTATCTTTTTTCTCCTTTTATTAGTTTTCTTTTGTTGTACTTGTTTGATTGTGCATCCTTTACAAGTTTAATTTATATTTTCCGCCGTAATTACATAACTAAAGCGGATTTGATTTAAATTAACCTTGTCTTTGTTTGTGTTTTGGGTGCTTGCAAACAACCGTTACTCTGCCTCTTCTTTTAATAATCTGGCAGTCTTTGCATATTTTTTTTACTGATGCTCTAACTTTCATTTTCTTTATTCCTTACTTTAATCTGTATGTAATTCTTCCTCTTGAAAGGTCATAAGGGGTCATTTCAACTTTTACCTTATCACCCGGGAGTATTCTTATAAAATTTTTTCTGATTTTACCCGAAATATGGGCGAGTATTTCATGCCCGTTTTCGAGTTCAACCCGAAACATCGCATTAGGGAGCGATTCAAGTATTGTGCCTTCTAGTTCGATTACGTCTTTTGACATATTTTTCCTTATTACTTTATTTGTATAATTAATAATACATGTTGAATTTTTCATTGCAAGAAAAAAAATCCCGAAAAATAAAGAAAAACAGCCGATTTTTTATTTTACTATAAAATGATTTTTTTAAACATACAACACATTAAGATTTTACAATATCATTAAAAATTATGATATTTGTGATTTTCAAGGAATTTTATTAACTTTTATTAAATTTTATAAAAGTTATATATTTAATAAAATAAATTTATGAGGTTTACATTTTTCTGATTATTGTATAGACTTTATATGTAAATATTTTTTATATGGTGATTAAAATGGATAAAATTAGAAACTTCACGGAACTTACAAGGGCGTATAGCATTTGGGCATCTTTAGCCCCCTGCCTTATTATTTATGCTTACACAAAAGATTATGAAACATTCAGCTATTGGCAATTCTTTCTTATGATTATAGGGGTTATCTGCGTACATCTGGCATCTAATCTCCTTGATGATTATTCTGATGTAATGCGTCAGGTAAGAAAAGGTAAATCTCTTCAGGAAGTATGTTTTAATTCTTTTGTACCAAAAGCAAGACTGATAAAAGAAGGAGTATATTCACTCTCTCAGGTAAGAACAATAATCTGCTCTCTTTTTCTGATAGGGCTTTTAATAGGCATATATTTTGTCCATGTTTCGGGTAACAACCTTATAGCTTACATAGTAACAACCGGAATTTTATGTTTATTTTATCCGATATCATCAAAACTATATCTTGCAGAGCTTACAATAGGCGTTATCTTCGGACCTCTTCTTATAAACGGCGGATATTTCGCGCTTACCGGATTATTCAGAAACGACGTTTTTGTAATGTCATTAATAGTAATGCTCACAACAATTGTTCTTCTCCATGTTCACAGTCTTATGGATTGGGAATTTGATATTCAAGACAAGAAAAAAACTCTTGCTCTCCTTTCGGGAACCAAAAAAGATGCCATAGGCGTATTAACATGGATTATGATTTTAGCTTATTTAATAACACTATGCGCTGTAACATGGCAATTATTTAACCCATGCACATTATGCGTATTTTTAACTTTACCTTTAATGGTAAAACTGCGTAAATCCCTTTATGATTTTATTAACATAAAAGATGTTAAATTTGAGCCGAAATGGTACTATGGAATTTTTGAAAATTGGAAAGAAATAAAAGAAAAAAGAATAGACTTTTTTATGTACAGATTTTATCTTGCAAGAAACTATTCTTTCATGTTCTGTTTACTTCTTGCCATAGGCTCTGTTATTTCGGTTAATGTCTTATGAGAAAAATTGTATTATTAATATTTTGTCTATTCTTAGGAGGAATAATCATGTCAAATATAGTTGACAAAGCGCAGGGAAACAGTGTTTTTACGCTGAATAGCACGGAGCTTAAGAACAATGATATTCTGCCAAATGCACAGGTTTTTAAAGGCTTTGGATGTAACGGCGGAAATGTTTCACCCCAGCTTTCCTGGATTAATCCTCCCGCAAACACAAGAAGCTACGCAATAATATGCCACGACCCCGATGCACCCCGCCCTAACGGCTGGTATCATTGGCTTGTGGTTAATATTCCGATAAACATAACTTCAATAAAACAAAATGAAAAAATAAAAGGCGCTCTTGAAACCAAAACCGACTTCGGCTCAACCGGCTTTGGCGGAGCCTGCCCCCCTCAAGGGCACGGAATACATCATTACAATTTTACCGTGTACGCACTTAATGTTGATAAAATCGATGTAAAACAAGATGAAAAGCCAACCGAAGTTGAAAAAAAAGTTTTATCCCATGCAATTGCAAAATCGACAATCACGGGATTGTATGAAAGAAAATAACAAAATGCGTGTTCTGTTAAAATAAAGAACACGCATTTTGATTTATTTAAATTTAAACTATGAGATATTAACTATTTTAAATCGGCAACAATTCTTCCGCCAACTATGTCACGTTTACTGCCTGCCGTCGCACCGTCCATACCTAAATATATATAATATCTGTCACCTGTCAGCTGGCTTAATTGTGAAGTAGCCATATTTTTACCTGAGTTCAATTGCTGCTGTTCTACTCTGTTTGGACCCTTGCCTAATCCGTTAACATCAACCAAAACATACCCGCAAGCTACATTCATTATATCGCTATGGCTTGATTTAGAATTAATTTCAGAAACCGTTCCGCAATCACTTCCTGAGTGTGCACTACTTTTTCCGTATACCGCATAAGCCAAGTTATCATCCGTTATTATCCACACACTACCAGATACAGTGGGATAACCGGCGGAAACAATATTGCCTGATGATGTACCTACAAATTGATTATATCCGTTTGAATTTGTAAAACTAACTCCCGAATAATAAACATTTGCTCCGTACGTAGCTCCGCTATTTGCAGTATTTATAGCATATTCTTTAACGGACAATGACGAATTTAATGCTTCCCAAAATTTTGTAACCTGGTCATCTCCGCTGTTTGTTGGAAGCGAGCCTGCAATTTTTTCCATTGCCGCAACGTTAACCACGACATTATATGCTTTTTTATATGCCGTCTTATATTGCGCTTCGGTAACCCCTTTCATTAATGAAGGGATAGTCAGGGTTGCAATTACGCCTATAACCATTAATACAATAAGAATTTCGGCAAGCGTAAAGCCTTTTTTAAAACTCATAAAATACTCCTTTTTCATAATGTGTAAAAGCATTATATCAACTAACAGGGGGGGGGTCAAGGATTTAAATAAGGCAAAAAATAAAATATAGTAAAAAACAGAGAATTAAAATGCTAAAAAGCAGCCGCCATAGTATTTTCAAGGTTATAATATTAAAAATCAACAACAATAAAAAATATGCGTTTGAAAGTTATGACTAAGTTAAAAAATAATCACTGATTAATTTTTCTCTCTTTTTTAAGCTTATTGCTTCTTTAATTCTTTGTTTAAGAGAAGGTTTATAACAAAGCTTCTTGTATCTGTCAACAAGAATTGCCTTCTGTACAATAACTTTATTGTACTCTTTTGATTTTTCTTCATCAAAGTCGATTTCGGGGGCTAATTCTTTTAATTTTTTCTTGCAGTTTAAAATTTCCTGCTCAAGCGATTTTTGTGTTTCTTTGTCTTTCATAATCTCTCTAATTCTTTATGGGGAAATAACTCTTGGGTTGTTTAACGTTTTAACTCTACATCATTTTATAAATTTAAAACTCATCCATAATACGTAAAATAATTTTATTCAATTAAATAACGTATTTTTAAGCGCATCAAAAAAGCTAAAATAAAGGTATGAAAAAGCAGGTTTTCGGATATTTACATACCCACTGGGACAGAGAATGGTATCGTGATAAAGAAGATTTTAACATACGTCTTTTGGATGTTATGGATATTGTTCTTGACGAGCTCAAACACGACAGAGCGCCTTTTTTCTATCTTGACGGGCAGGTTATTGCGCTTTTAGATTACCTTAAATACAGAGAAAATAAAAAAGATGAGATTATAAACCTCATAAAAAAGGGCAGGCTTGCAATAGGTCCGTATTTTGTAAGTTCGGACAGCTATCTTGTAAACATTAATTCAATGCTTAAAAATCTTGATTTGGGGCTTGAATATTCAAAAGAATTTTCCCAAAAAAAATTTATCGGCTATCTGTCTGATATTTTCGGAGTATCAAAAAGCGCGTTTGATGCTCTTAAATTAAAAAATATAGATAAGGCAATTATCTGGCGGGGAGTTAACCCCAAAAAGATAAATAATAACTGTAATTTCATAAAAAACGACATAAAAACGCTCTGGCTTGCACAGGGATATTTTAATGATTTTTTGCACGGCGATTTAAGTCCCGAAAAAAAGGCGCAAAATATAAAAATATATCTTGATAAAATAGCACAATATTCAAAAGAGCCGATACTTCTGCCCATAGGGGGAGATCATCTCGGCATACTTAAAAATGCCGTTGAAACAATCGGGGAAATCAATAAACATTTAGATGATTATAAAATAATTTTAACCTCTCCTTTTGAATATTTTAAAAATGCCGAATTTAAATATGTTACAAAAGAGCAAGAGTTTTTGGATAATGCCGTTACATATATTTTACAAGGAGTATACAGCACAAGAATTCCTCAAAAAGTAAAAAATTCATTTGTTCAAAACAAACTTGCAAGAATAGTTGAGCCCTTTAATTTCTATAGCGGTAAAAAATATGATAAAAATATTGATTTTATCTATGAAACTTTAATTAAAAACCACGCACATGACGGAATTTACGGCTGCTCAACCGACAGTGTCGCCCATTGCGTTGATGCACGTTTTGAAAAATGCGAAAATGCGATTTTAGCTCTTGAAAAAAAACTCACGGGAGATTTTAAGAAAAAATATAATATAAAAGGTAAATCACAAGACACTCTCGGGCTTATTAATTTAAGCAACAATGACAACATTAAAAAAATCAAAATCACCCTTCCTTACATTTTAAAAAATTCGCAGGTAATTGAAAAAACAAGAGGATTTAGCGACGAATTACTATATGACAGTTATAAAATCCCCGTTACCGAAGATATATGCGACTTATACACACAGGTTGCTTTGATAAATTCAAACAAAAAATTTCAATTTAATTTTGTCAAAATCAAAAAACCTTCAAAAATGACAAAAATAACCCGTAATTCAATTGAAAATAAATATGTTTCACTGTTTTGCAAAAATAAAAAAATATATGTTTTAAACAAAAAAACAAATATAAAATTTGAACTTAAATTAACGGATATCAAAGATAGAGGCGACAGCTACAATTTTGCACCTCGGGGCAAAAGAAAAGAAATTGAACTAAAAGACAGCAAAATTATATATTCCGGATTAATTCAAAGTTCGCTTAAATTAATCTTTAAAGATATAGAGCTTGATATTACACTTGATAACCATTCAAAATTTCTGCATTTTTGTTCAAAAATAAACAACAAAAAGCTAAATCATAAAATCCAATTAACTCTTATTGGAAAAAATGATATTAAAAAAACAATATCCTCTTGCGCCATTGGTTTAACAGAAAGAAATATTGACCCTTGTTATAAAATCGAAGATTATATGCCCCCTAAAGATAAATCAGAGTTAAAAACAAACTCTTATCCGATGCAAAATTTTGTAAATATTAAAGGCTTGAGCGTTATGACAAAGGGGCTTCATGAATATGAAGTATATAAAAACGAGCTTCGGATTTGCCTTTTGCGCTCTATTGGAACAATTTCAAACCCGAAAAATCCTGCAAGAAAAATCCCCGCAGGCCCCGATTTGAAAATCCCCGAAGCGCAATGTTTAAAAGAAAGTAAAGCGGAATTTGCAATATCTTTTCAAAATCCCAAAGAAACGCTTTACCAATTTGATGAATTTAGCGAAAATTATGTTGTTTTTGACGGCAAAACAGATAAAAAATTCACCGTAATATTTGACAAAATTCCCAACAACACGTATATTTACGGTATTAACAAAGATAAAAAAATAAGCTATAATGTAAAAAATAAAAAAATTGAACTGATATAATAAATATTTTTTCGGGAATATTTTTAAAAGGACAAAAGAAGTGGAGTTATAAATATGAGTGATATTAAATGGGCAGTTGATATTTTTGAAAAATACGGAATTAAAACCGTTTTAGATAACAACAACATGATAGTAATTTCCCACTACTCACAACCAAAAGACACAACTTTTAAAGAATTGGGAATTGATGAAGATAAGCTCATAGAAAATGTTTTTGCCTGCAGCGGAACATTTGACACAAGAAAATCATCTCTTACAACATTTCCTCTTGAAACAGCAAAGGAAATAAGACTATATGATGATACAAAAATTAAAGAAATGCCGAATTTAAAATCTGTCGGAATTTTATTGGGCAATAAACACCTTAAAAAACTTCCCAAATTAAAACTCGCAGGGTCTGTTTCAATTGAAAATTCACCGATTAAATCCCTTCCGAAATTAAGAGAAGCAGGGGTTATAATAGCTCAAAACAGCGAACTTCAAGACCTTGGTGCTCTTGAAACGGTTGATAAATTATGTGTTGTTGATTGTCCTTTGAATGATTTAAAAAATCTTGAAGAAGCAAATGATGTATTTATCTGTTCAACGGATGAAAACAATAAAATTGATATCCCTTCTATTCAGGAGCTTGAAAGTATTGAAAAACTGTTTGTTGCAAATTCAACTCTTAAATCCCTTCCGAAATTAAAAAAAGCCAAAAAAATAGCTCTCTATAATTGTGAAATAAAAAGCATTAAAGCATCAATCGGTGCTGAAGTTGAAATTAAAACACAGATTAGCGACAGCGAATTAAGCGAAAAATTTGACACATTTACGGATTGGTATAATTCGGATATCCTGCAAAAATCAATGGATTTATTGGGTAATATTGTAAATCAAATCCAAAGCTAAAAAATTATTTAATTTTTTTCAGGCTTGAAATAAAGTTAAAATGCTCAACATCTCCTTCAACTTGGGTTAAAAATACCTGAGCTTTATCATCATCAACCTCGATTGAAGGAAGCTCTTTAAGTTCGCTTTCATAATAATTTGCATCATTTCTTGTATTCATTTGAACTTTGTTTGCAAGCGTATTAAGGGACATATTCCTTAAAAAGCCGAACACCGATTTTCTGTCGGTTGAAAATCTTGTATATATCCTTAAAGATGCGTCATGACGCTCCATGTCAAACCTGCCCCGAATAAGAGCGCTCAAGGTAGGGGAGCTTGATTTTATATTTATATTTCTCACAACATTATCTTTAATGTTCAAACTTCCCGAAATTTTATCAAACCTTCCTTCGGGAACATTAATAATATCCATAATTGTTCCGGGGCTAATCATAACAACGGGGTTTCTGAATACCGAAGCAATTTTTAAAACATATTCCACAAGTCCTATCTTGCCGATTGTTCCTTCGTCAACGCTAAACTTTATATCGCCGTTAAGCTTTAATGATTTATCGCCGTATAATTCAATCAGACCTTTTGCTTTTCCCGAAATTTCTTTATCAAGATTTAAAAGCACTTTTGAAATTAAATTGGAATCAACATCCTTTACCCCCAAACGAACGTAATATTTTAAATTTTTAAGGTCGCATTCAACTTTAAGAGTGGAGATGCCTTGCGCTATGTCGAATTTATTTGAATGAATTTTTAAAATACCTTTTTCATCAAGAGTTAAAAGCGCCTTGATATTTCCAAACTGCAATTCCTTATAATTTCCCTTTTGAAGCGAAAAATCCGCTTTTTCAATTCTTATAAGGTTTGTATCAAACATGTAATCATCATCAAGCCCTTCGTTTTCATTTACAACTTCTTTTTTATCCTGACCCTGATTATTCATTGAAGCTAAAAATCTTTCAATATCAATATTATCAATATCCAAAGCAAGATTTTTAATTATATAAGGGGCTTTAAGTTCATTTTTTATTTTTCCGTTAAATTTATAATTTGCTCTTTTAAATCTTCCTTCCATATCAAGATTTATAATTTTTTCGTCAGACTTGATATATGCGTGTTTTAAGGCAAGTCTTTGAGAGGGAACAAAAGTTTTATCAAGCTCCATATCGCAGATGAGATACGGAATATTATTTTTAAACGCAACATGCATAGAGCCTTGTATTGTCCCTTTTTTAAACACTTTCTGACCGAGGAAAATATTTAAAAACTCGGCAGGCATTGCTCTTCCGAAGGAAAAACCCATGTTATCAATTTTTCCGGTTAAATCCATTTTGCCGTCAGCTATAATAATCGGCTTAATTTTTACCCCTTTTTGAATTGAAGAAGCTATATAATAATTTATATTCTTAATTTCAAGCTTATCCCCTTCAATTCTAAAATCACCCTTAAGCGCCCTGTCATAATCCGATAAAGCTGATTTTGTATCTTCGACACCAAAATTAACACCTTTTGCAATTTTTGCCAGAAGGGTGATATCCATTATGTTGTTTTTTGATTTAAAGACAATTTTTGTATGAGAAGGCTTTGAAACAAAAAGGGAAGTTCCGCCCATAAGTTTTGCAAGGTAATCCCTGAAAAATTCGTTTGAAATTCCCGTTCTGATATTTAAATTAGTATCAAAAGTTTTATAGTAATCTTTAATATCTCCTTCAATAGTAACGGTATTATTTTTGCTTTTGCCCCAATAGCCTTCAAGACCTTTAAAATCAATCTTATCTTTAGAAATTACTATTTTTCCTTTTTGAATGTTTATGGGAAGATTTGATAAATCTTTAATTGAGGCTTTGGTATTATCTATATTAATAAAACCCGATAAATCTCCGTTATCCATATTTACATTGAATGCAACTTTTCCGTCCTCATTTTTCAAAGGTGCAAGAATAGTTTCGCCGTTTGGAATTATAAGATTTGAAGTAATTATCTTAAAAATATCGGATAAGAAAAATCTGTCTGATTTTGCGTTAAGCGAAATATTTTGAGGGTTAATATCAGATGAGAGCATAAGTCTTGAATTATTAATCAAAACTTTTAATTTATCAACTTCAATTTTATCATCATATATTTTAATCTCATCTAATGTTGAAGAAACAACATTAATAAAGGGTTTATTATCTTTCAGTACATTTACTTCAAGGTTGAAGCCGAGATTTTTATAATCCTTATTTTGTGAAACAGCTATATCTCTTGTATAAATTTCAATCGGCACTTTGTTGTAAATATAAGATAATTCCATATTATCTAAAGAAATATCGGAATTTTCATCTATAAAAATTTTCCAATCAAAAGGAGTTTGCTTTTCATTTTCTTTCTGTTCAATTTTAATTGCTTCAAGGAGTTTATCAGCCTTTACAATAAGAGTATCTGCGCACAGTTTATTAATTTTTATTTGTTTTTTTGAAATATTGCTTAAATCCGCTTCGCTTTTAAAATCGTTAAGTTCAACAAGCGCAATATCGCCTTTTTTAACGGATAAATTTTCAACCGAAAAACTAAATCTTAGGGGAAAATATGTTTTAAAATTCGGATTTTTATAGGACAAATCCAAATCAAAGGTTTTTTCAACAGTCTTTTTAAGATAATTTTGAGTAAATTTTGAACAAATAATATTGGGCAAAACGGATTTATATAAAACCACGATTGCCGCTAAAAAAATACATATTATAATTAAAAATTTAATTAAAAATGATTTTATTTTCATACTAATTCGATTATAGCATATCAATTTATGATATTATATTTATATGAAAAAATTATTTTTTATTTTACTTTCTTTCATATTTCTGCTTGGAAGTGTATATGCTCAAAGCTATACAACAACATATTCCGAAAATAATAAATTCGGTCTGATTAAAGATGAAGAAGTTATTACCCCCGCAATATATACAAAATTAATAAGATTAAAAGACAAAAGTTTTTTGTGTTTATATAAAAACAAATACGGAATTATTGACAACAACGGCGAATATCTTGTTGAGCCAAAATACTCGCAGGCTCAAAGGTTTGCGGGAAGATTTGCAAAATTGGGTTTAAGGGGTTTATACGCTCTGTATAACGAAGAAGGTGTTGAAATTGCCTCAAGAGAATATTCTACAATTGAACTTTTATACGGCAGAATGTTCCTTGTTGAAAAAAACTATAAATTCGGTTTGATTAGTTTTGACGGAGATATAATTTTGGCTCCCGTTGCGGATGATATCTATATGCCCAAACCTAACATAATAAAAATATTATATGAAGGCGAATGGTACGAAATTGAACAAAAATCAAAGGATGAAATTAATCTTCCCTATGACATTTTATCAATTGATGAAAACCAAAAAGATTTTGAAATTAAACAAATTGTACATAATCCCATTACAAGCGCAGGACTTGGAGTTGTCAGCGCAAGCGATTGTTTCATAAAAATATTTTCTTCAATATCACCCGCTTACGAACAAACGATAGACGAATTGATTTTAAACCACGGAGCAGACACCGCCACAATTCTTATAAAATCATCCTGGCTTGTGAAATTTCCTTTTGTATATTCAAAAAATTATTTGAACAATATAAAAGCTCCAAACAACGGACCTTTGTCCGATGTTAAAACAAATTTAAAAAACAAAATGAAGCACACTACTGTTGAGTAGGTTTTGAAATCATATCATAAGTTATATTTTTTGATTTTAAAATAAAATCGCATAACTCACGAACAGCCCCCCTGCCGCCGTTATATGAAGAAATAAAATTACATTTTTCTTTTACTTCGCTAACGGCATCAAAAGGACAGCACTTAAGCCCTACACACTCAAGAACGCATATATCGGGGATATCATCACCCATGTATGCAATTTCATCTGCTTTGAGGTTATATTTTTGCATTAATTCTTCAAGCGCCAAAATTTTATTTTTTTGACCCATATACAATTCCTTAATATCCAATACTTCGGCTCTTACTTTAACAGTGCCGTTATTTCTTGCCGTTATGATTGAAGTTATTATTCCCGCACGAGATAACATCACAACTCCGAGCCCGTCTTTTGCGTTATATGTTTTAATTTCTTTTCCGTCCTCATCAAAAGTTAAAGAGCCGTCTGTCATAACTCCATCCACATCAAAAGCAGCAAGTTTAATTTCAGATGCTATTGCGCGAAGTTCAAGATTAGATAAATTCATGTTCCCTCCGATTAAAAATTATACAACAAAAGTACTAAATTTATAAAATTAATACAATTTTTCAAATTATATGCCGATAACTTCCTTGTAGCAAAAAAAGAATAAAAATGGATATTATAAAACAAATTAAGTTATCCAAAAACGATTTTATCGTTGATTGCGATACAACCTCATTAAAATTAGCATATACGGCACTGAACGACAAATATCTCATAGATATAAGCAGTATGAATTTAATTCAGGCAACTAAAATTGCAATTCTGTGCTCGACATATTGCTTTATCAACAACTTTAAGAAAAAGCTGTGCTGGATTGTAAAAGACGAAGAAACAAAAAGGGCAATTTCAATCCTTTGCCTTAAAAATGTCGAACAGCAAATTAAAAGCAATATTTGTGAAAGCGAAATGGTGTTAGCTTCATGAATATTTTAGAAGCAATAGGGAAGGAAAAAATATACGGTATTATAAGAGAAGATGACCCCGAATATTCTCTTGAAATCGCACACGCTTACATTGAAGGCGGAATTAAATTCATTGAATTAAAT
The DNA here is from genome assembly GCA_947589425.1 of Candidatus Gastranaerophilales bacterium. Classification (GTDB taxonomy): domain Bacteria; phylum Cyanobacteriota; class Vampirovibrionia; order Gastranaerophilales; family Gastranaerophilaceae; genus RUG14156. Next base: position 55,967 of record CANQAV010000007.1, read on the forward strand.
TCCCCTCTTGATGTTACAAAAAAAATCGCCAAAAAGGCAATAATATCTCAAGGCGGAATTATAACAACGGCACAAGCTCACGAAGCACTTGACGCCGGGGCTAAAATAATTTCCAGCCCCATTTTTGCACAAAATCTTGTAAGATTTGCTTCCTGCTATAAGGTATTTTTAATCCCTTCCGTCACAACGCCGAATGAAGCATATAACGCTTGGAGAGCAAGAATGCCCTTAATTAAAATTTATCCCGTTAAAGAAATGGGCGGAGCGGAATATATAAAAGATATGGTTAAACCTATGCCGTTTTTGAATTTACTGCCCTGCGGGTTTGTAAAGGTAAATGAAATAAAAGATTACCTGGAAGCAGGTGCAATTGCATGCGGTGTAGGCAGAGAGCTTTATGCGAAAAACAGCTACAGCGAAATCGTCTCAAGCGTAAAAGAAGCTCTTAAAATGTTAAAATAATAGATTTTTAGGTCATTGCGGGCAAAGTTTTGCCCGCTTATTTTTATATAATTATAAAGTTTGTTAAGATTTGAAAACAGACTATAATTTTTTTCATGATTAATTTTAGCGAACTTTTTCATTTTTTTATAACGGATATTACAAACATTTTTGATGATTGATAACAATATCTTAAACCTGTCGTATAAAATTTAACTTTAATTGATGTGATATATTATATATAAAGAGAAAATAAAAAACGGATTATGAGATTATGAAGGCAAGAGAAACAATTGAAATTAACCTGCTCGGTAAGGATTATGAAATTGACAAAAATAAGCTGCTCTACGTATTATCTGCTCTCGAAAACAAAGAAATTACAAATTGTACAAAAAATCAAATAAGCGAACTTATGACAAAATATGATTTATTTGATGAAAATTTTCTTAAACATATCAATAAACTATAACTCAGAAAGCCGAAAAGGCTTAACTTTTCGGCTTTCTGTTTCTTTTTGAATTTATAAATTACAGTTTTGAAGCAACCATTAATGTAGTTTCAGCTAATCTTGTAGAATAACCGCATTCGTTATCATACCAAGAAACAACTTTAACCATATTGTCGCCCATAGTCATTGTAAGAGCAGCATCAACGGTTGATGATTGATGTGTACCGATATAATCGGTTGAAACAAGCGGCTCTTCGCTATAGCATAAAATATGTCCGTCAGCAGCTTCTTTTAGAGCTGCATTAACCGCTTCAACAGTAACAGGTTTTGATGTTTCTACTACAACATCTACAACCGAAACATCGGGAGTAGGAACTCTCATAGCGAAGCCGTTTAATTTACCTTTCAATTGAGGTAATACTAATGCAACAGCTTTTGCTGCGCCTGTTGTTGTAGGAACGATATTGAGTGCGCCTGCTCTTGCTCTGCGAGGATCTTTGTGACCCGCATCCAATATTCTTTGATCGCCTGTGTAGCTGTGAACTGTTGTCATTAAACCTTTAACAATGCCAAATTTTTCATCTAAAACTTTAGCAACGGGAGCTAAGCAGTTTGTTGTGCAAGATGCCATAGAAATTACATGGTGTTTTGCGGGATCATATTCTTTATCATTTACGCCTAAAACGATTGTTTTATCTTCATTTTTAGCGGGAGCTGAAATAATAACTTTTTTAGCACCTGCATCAATATGAGCATGAGCTTTTAGAGCATCAGTATAGAAACCTGTTGATTCAACAACAACTTCTACGCCTAATTCCTTCCAAGGTAATTGTGCAGGGTCTTTTTCAGCATAGAATTTAATTTTTTTACCGTTGATTACAAGACCTTCTTCATATACTTCAACAGTGCCTTCAAATGTACCCATAACCGAGTCATATTTGAAAACATGAGCAGCATTTTGAGGTGTTAAACCGGGGTCATTAATTGCAACGTAATCGATTTTATCAAAAATACCTTCTTTAATAGCAGCACGGAGAGTGTTTCTTCCGATTCTGCCAAAACCGTTAATTGCGACTTTTGTCATATTCGTATCTCCTTATAAAAGTGTTATTAATACTACATGTTCTTTTATACTACAAAAATATCCTCGTGCAAGAAAAATAAAAAGACATATCATTGAAGATATGTCTTTTTTTAAATTATTATAAACATAATTTATTTATTTAAGCCTTCAAGCCAGTTAATTATTCCTTCATTGTTAACCGAGCCGTCATCATTTTGAGCATCAAAAGTATCAACTATATCTTCATTTTCGTCGCAATATAACAAAAGAGCATGTTCGGGGGTAATGTTCCCTTGCGAAGTTTCATCCATTACACCGCTATAATTTGATGCAACTTCTATCGTGGTGTCATCGGGCAGCTGTTGTGCAAGCGAAGTAATTTCGTCGCTTTTCATAAAAGTATCCAACTCGATTGCTCTTAATTTTTGAGCGTTAATTTTTGCAATTTGATCATCATAAGTCTTAATCATCTGACTTTTTGTAAAAGAATTCCCTTTTGCATCTGTTTGACCTATTATTCTTGCTTTAAAAGAAGTTGAGCTTATTGGAGAAATATTCATGGTTTTATCCTTTCTTTTGAACATATAAAAAACAAAAATAATTTTTTTTGCTTTGCAAAATTAAGAAATGCAACAAATAAAAATCTGCCGTATTTATATGATAATATTTAATTATGTACAAAAAGTTATTGGTTATTTTGTTATTTTTATCCCAAGCTTCATCTTATGTTTTAGCGTATGATGAAATTAAACTTGATAAAGTTCAGGATTTTGACGTAAAGTACAAAGAGCCCGTGGAAACGCTTAAAGGCTCTTTATTTGTTGATAATACAATTGAAGCTCAAAATCAAATAAACGAACAGCAAAAAGCCGATTTAGAAGATATTGAAAACCTTTGGAACTCAACGGTTTCAAATAACCCCATGATTGATTTCTGTCTTAAAAAACTTGCAATTCCAATGGAACAACGGAGAATTCACTCCTCGCTTTTAGCAAAATCAATGAGCGCAATTATTTCGGGAGCTGCAATACTTCCTTCTTTTTTGGGAATGAATTACGGCGTTCAATCGGGTGCTTATGCTGCGGGAAGACTTGCAAACACTCTTATTAACAAAGAAAACAATGAAAAACTTCAAAATCCGTCAATAACCGACACCGAAGCAATTGAACTTGCAAGTCTTGTAGAAGATTTACAGGATGAAATTATTGTTGATTATTTCAGATACAAAAGTGCGTTAATCAAGCTTAAAAAATGCAGAGAGCAATTGCTTCTGCATAATAAAAACTATTCGGATGCATTAGAGCAGGAAGACTCTTTAAATATAGCCATAGCATCCAACCAGTGGGAAGAAGAATTAATCGAAGAATATCGTTTAAAACAGGAAGTTAAAAAATACAGGCTTGCACTGACAAGACTTGCGGGCAAAAAAACAGTCGATGAATTAAATATTGCAAATTATGATTTAACAACCCAAAACGTCGATAAAAACGAATTAAATTATGAAAAAAAATATATAGATGTCTCAAACATACCCAAAGAGGAGAAAAAACAGTGAAAAAATACATTCTTCTTTTTGGTTTTTTAATAAATATCAGCTGCAGCGCCCTGACATTAGATGAAATGAGAGAGCCCGGGCAATTTTTGGGAAGAGTGTCAAACTCGGACAAACCTGAAAAATTCAGCACAATTCAACACCCTAAAGCATCAACTTCTCAAGCAAAAAAAGAAGATATAACTCCGACCGTTCAATCAAAAACAGTGCAAAAAGAAGAAAATTTTGAGCTTCCTCAAATTGCAAAACAGGATAAAGAGCCCGAATCTTATGCGGACTTAAGCTTAAAAAGACTTTCGGAAGATGTAAGCATTGAACTTGAGCAGGATGAAACAAAAACAAATTCCGACCTCGCAATTTTATGGCAGGCGGTAACGGAGCGCTCGGAAACAATAAAATACACTATTTACAAGCTCTCTAACCCCGACGAAGATAAACCCGATGAAAGCACAATCAAAAAAATTCTAAAACCGATTGCAAATTTTGGTACTTTGGCGGGAGTCAGCGCCGCAGGCGACCCGTATATGGCAGCGGGGGCTCTTGTGGGCGGAGGGTTAATTAATGCCTTTATGAAAGATGATAAAGAAGTTAACTACACTTTTTCTAAAGTATCCGATGCCGATATGGTGCTTTTGATAAGAAAAATTGACAAACTGCAAAAAAAGCTTCTTGATTTATATATTGACTACAAAACAAAGCAAAAGCTTGCATATTTAACACAAGAAAACTATGAAAAAAGAGAGCTTATTTACCGAAATGCCCAAAATAAATCCAGAGAAGAATTAATTATCGCCGACGTATACTATAGAAACGCCAAAACAAATGCACAGAGGGCAATGGATGAATATATGACATCACGTGCAATATTGGAAAATCTCGCAGGAAAAGATGCCCTTGAAAAAATTGAAAACGAATAAAAAAAAGCTATTGTAGATATACAATAGGCTCTAATAAGGATGACAATAAAGTTATATGGTGTGTATTTGTTAGTTGTATCTTTTTATATTTAAAATTTCGTACCACCCAAATCATTTCTTTAACATTTTTTTTGCAAAATCAATCAAATAGTGTATAATAATTTTATGAAATTAGTAGTTCAGATACCTGCATATAATGAGCAGGACAATATATTAAAGGTTTTAGAGGAAATCCCGAAGAAAATAGAGGGAATTAACGAAATAAAAATTGTTGTACTTGATGATTGCAGCTCCGACAACACAAATAAAATCGCATCCGATTTCGGTGTTGAAGTATTAAAAAATCCTCAAAATAAGGGTTTAGCCTATACTTTTTTAAGAGGTGTCGATTTTTCACTTTCACAAAATGCGGATATTATGGTAAATATTGACGGCGATAATCAATATGATGCCAAAGATATCGAAAAATTAATTAAGCCGATTTTAAACAAAGAAGCAAATATGACAATAGGTACACGCCCTATCGGTAAAATAAAAACCTTCTCGCCGTTAAAAAAATTTTTACAGAAATTAGGCTCTAAAACAGTAGAATTTTTATCAGACACAAAAGTAGAAGATGCCGCAAGCGGATACCGTGCATTTGACAGATTATCGCTCTTGAAATTAAATATTTTCAATCCTTTTACATATACAATTGAAAGCATAATGCAGGCAAAAGCAAAAAATCTTGTGTCCGTAAATGTCGATATAAATGTAAATCCTCAAGAAAATCGAAAATCCAAACTTTTTAAAAGCAGTTTTCAATATATTTTAAAACAGGCAAAAAATATAATACGATTTTTTATAGCTTATAAGCCCGTAAAATTCTTCTGTTTAATTTCATTGGTTTTATTTATTTTTGGGCTTATTACAGGCACAGGCTTTTTATACACATACTTTAGCGAAGATTATATAAAAACCGTTTTGTTATTTATAACTTCATCAGGTCTGATTATATTATCCCTAATCAGTCTCGGATTAGCTTCTTTAAGTGATTTAATTTCAATTAATCGCAAACTTCTTGAAAGCATTCAGTTTGAACAAAGACAAAAAAAATACAAAAATTAAATTTTGTGTTACCATTTAATTGGAAAATATGAAAAAAGAAGAATTAATCAACTGCATAGACAAACTAAAAGAGCCGAAGATTTTAATTATAGGTGATTTTGCCTTAGATGAGATGATATACGGCAATACCGAGCGTATTTCAAGAGAAGCTCCGGTTTTAATTTTAGAACATTATGCAACAAAAAAAATATTAGGTGCCGCATCAAATGCCGCAAATAATGTTTCTTCCATAAACCTCGGAAAAGCTTCCGCTCTTGGTGTATATGGCGACGATTATTACGGCGGGGAACTTTTAAAAATATTGAAAGAACACAATATCAACACTGACTACATGGTGCTTGATAAATCAAGAAAAACAACAACAAAAACAAGGATTTCAGGCTCTTGTTCTCAAAGTATAACACAGCAGATTGTAAGAATAGACAGACAAACAAAAGCTCCCCTAAATGAAGAAACCGAAAAAAAAGTTATTGAAAACATTAAAAAAGCGGTTAAAAACCATGACGGAGTAATTTTATCTGACTATAACATCGGCTGTCTTACTCAAAATGTTATTAATGCCGTTATTGAAGAGGCTGATAAATACAACAAAATCGTAATTGCGGATATTCAAAAGAATATGGAAAAATATAAAGGTGTTTACGCCATTACCCCAAATCAGCCCGACAGCGAAAAACAAGCGGGTTTCTTTATAAAAGATGAAGAAAGTTTATATAAAGCAGGAGAAAAACTTTTAAACGATATAAAAACAAACAAAATTTTAATAACCTGCGGTGAAAACGGAATGGCGCTTTTTGAAAAAGAAAAAGACAATTCAATAAGCCATAAAAAAATCAGCGCATTCAACAAAAAAGAAGTTTTTGACGTAACAGGCGCAGGCGATACGGTTGTTGCGGTATTTACTTTAGCGCTTTGTGCCGGATTAAACGGCGAAATTGCAATGAACTTAGGAAATTTAGCCGCAAGCATCGTAATAAGATTTTTTGGCTGCCACACCGTGACAACAGAAGATTTAAAAGAAGAATTAAATTGATAAAGGAAAAATTATGAACTTTATTAAAAAATTAAGACCGTTTGATTATTTAATTATTTTGATTGCAGTTATTATAGCTGCAGTCGGTTTATTGACTTTATCGGGAAAAAGAGAAACTTCTTCAAAACAAATTGAAGCAACAACAAACATTGAAATAGAGGTTTGTTTAAGAGGAGTTGTAACAACATCGAATGAGCCAATATTCAAAAAAGATGATGAAACATTTATTACAATAAGAAATGTTCCTTATACAAAATTAAAAATCAAAGACGTTAAATTTGAAAAAAGAAAAGCAATACTTCCCTCGATTAACTCTAAAAAACCGTACATTATCGTTGATGATGCAACAGCGCCATTTCAATATGACTATCTTGTAACCGTATCGGATATTGCAAAAATTACAAAAGAACAAGATGCGGTCGTTGGCGGAAACAAGGTAAAAATCGGACTCCCGATAACTCTTGAAGGAGCAAAATATAAATTAAACGGAGTTATATCAAATATTACTTTAAGCCCCGAACCCTCAAACAACGCTTACGAAGACCTCGACAAACATACAAAAATAAATCAAGATGTTCAATAAAATAAAATACTTTGTTAACAACAGTTTTTTTATGGATAATATTGACGGCATTATTTACTTTATATTGCTGTTAATATTATTTTCTTCCCTTATTTTTCAATCCGAAATATTAGGAGGGCTGTCTTTAATTTTTTCTTTTCTTGTAATTTTTAAAACAATTTTTAAACAAGAAAACACAAAGCTTAATTTTGAAAAACACGAAAAAACTTTTTTTATATATTTTTTAATCGTAACCTTGAGTCTTTTTGCTTCAACGCTTTTTAAATTAAGTCTGCACGGATATATTAAAACATTGATTTATGTGCTTTTTTTCTTCTGTGCGGGCGAATTTTTTAAATACAACAAAAATAAAATATTCCCGACAATTCTTTTTGTTTCGGTTTTGATGAGTTTTGAATCAATTGTTGCAATAATACAAAATTCCTCAGGAGTTGTTGAAATTTCAGGCTGGCAGGATGTTTCAAACATAAATCCCGAACAAATAATATCAAGAGCCTACGGAACAATTAAACCCTATAACCCTAATTTACTTGCAGGCTATTTATTGTGCGGGTTATCAAGCTTTATATATTTAATTTTATATTGCCTTTATAAAAATAAAAAAGGATTTGCCCTTAGCTTTAGTGTACTTTTTGTATTAAACCTTGTTGCAATAATTGACACGGGATGCAGGGGAGCTTATTTAGGATTTTTATTCTTTTTCCCTCTGTTATTTTTAGCTTTAATTCTCTATATAAAAAAATCTTTAGGGGGTTTATCCAAAATCAAAAAAAGATATAAAAATATAACCCTGATAGGAATTATCGGATTTTTATATTTCATCCTTTCAAATCCCGCAATAACAAAAAGATTTGAATCAATTTTTGCCCTGAGGCTCGATAGTTCAATATCTTTCAGATTAAATGTCTATGAATCAGTTTGGAAAATGTTTTTAGATAATCCTTTTTTGGGTATAGGGGTCGGAAATCAAAACTTCAGAGAAATCTACGGCTTATATATGAAAACGGGGTTTGACGCTTTGGGCTCATATTGTGTACCGTTAGAAATTGCGGTTGAAAGCGGAATTTTTGCATTAGCCGCTTTTATTGTATTTCTGGCTTTAGTAATTAAAAAATGCCTTAAAAATTGTTATAGAGATAGCAATATCCCTCTTAAAATATTATCTTTAAGCGTAATATTAATGATTTTTGCGGTAATGGGGCACGGACTTTTTGATACTATCTGGTTTAGACCTCAAGTACAGCTTTTATTCTGGACATATATTGCAATGTTAAAAGATTAAAAAATGTGCACTCTATAAAAAGAGTGCACATTTTATTTATATTAACAATTAACCCAATAATGCTTCAATTATTGTTTTTGCGGCACGTTTACCCGCACCCATTGCATTAATTGCGGTAGACGGTCCTAAAGGTGCAACATCCCCGCCTGCGTAAATATTTTGAACGGAAGTTTCACCTTTTTCATTGATTACGATATAACCTTTGTTATCCGTATTTAAGTCAAGTTCATCTTCTTTTGCAGAACGTTGAATAATCGGGTTAGGACCTGTACCCAATGAAACAACAACCGTATCAAGGTCAATATCTACATATTTTCCTGTTCCTACGGGTTTTTGACGTCCCGAAGCATCGGGCTCGCCCAATTCCATTAATTCAAATCTCATTCCTTTAACCCAGCCGTCTTGACCGATTATTTCAACGGGAGCATGCAGGAATTGGAAATCAATTCCTTCTTCTTTAGCATGACGGATTTCTTCAAGTCTTGCAGGAAGTTCTTTTTCAGTTCTTCTGTAGAAAATATATACTTTTTCATATCCTACACGAACAGCTGTTCTTGCAGCATCCATTGCAACATTTCCGCCCCCTATTATTGCGGCGGTTTTTCCGATTTTAAGAGGTGTCGGAGTATTCGGATCTTGTGCGTGCATCAGGTTAACTCTTGTTAAAAATTCATTTGCACTGTATACGCCGTTAAGGTTTTCCCCTTTAATGTGCATCATTTTGGGTAAACCTGCGCCCGATGAAATAAATACCGCTTCATATCCTTCATCTTTTAATTGTTTTAGAGTAACTGATTTACCTACAATTACATTTTTATAGAATTTAACACCCATATCAATGAGGGATTTAATTTCTCTGTCCAATACGTTTCTCGGAAGTCTGAACGGAGGAATGCCGTATCTTAAAACACCGCCGTATTCGTGTAATGCTTCAAATATTGAAACATCAAAACCTGCGCTTCTAAGGTCTGATGCTGCCGTCATGCCTGCACAGCCCGAGCCTACTATTGCAACTTTTTTGCCGTTAGCCGTAATTTGGGCTTTTTTTGCATTTGTATTGTCGCCGACATATCTTTCAAGCGCACCGATTGCAACGGGGTCGCCTTTGATACCTAAAATGCAGTTGCCTTCACATTGTTTTTCCTGAGGGCAAACCCTTCCGCAAACAGAAGGAAGCATTGAAGATTGTCTTATGATATCGCCTGCCGCTTCTAAGTTGTTTTCTTTAACTTCTTTAATAAATGCGGGAATATCAATGCATACGGGACAGCCGGTTTTGCATCTGGCATTTTTGCAGTTTAAGCATCTTGAAGCTTCTTTAAGCGCTTGTTGGTCCGTAAAATTTTCTTCAACCGCATTAAAGTTATGTCTTCTTTCAAACCTATCCTGTTCTTTTTGTTTTTGTCGTTCAATTTTTTCAACCATTGTTTTTATAAGCTCCTATTTAATAAATATTATAAACATACTTTTTTCTTATTGTATAATAAAAATAAATTTGTGAGGTAATCTGTGACAAAAATTAAACTTTGGATTAGCGATATTGACGGCACTCTTATGAATTATGATTCAACATACACAAAAGAGATGGAACTGTTAATCCGAAAAATTCAAAAAAAAGGAATAAAACTTGTTCTTGCAACGGGAAGAATGTTCATGGGAGCGGAATTTGCCGCAAAAAAATTTAACCTCACAACCCCGATTGTATGCTATCAGGGCGCCATGGTAAGAGATAAAGACAAAATCCTCTGGCAGTCAAGCGTAAATAACGATATTGCCCGAGAAATCGTTGAGTATTTAAGAGAAAAAAATATCCACACAAACATTTATAATAACGACACCCTATATGTTGAAGACGATAATAAAACAATTATGGAAAGCTACTGCAATGGCAGAGGCACAACATATAAAGCACTTAAAAGCTTTGATGAAATTGAATTTCAAAACATTTCAAAAATTCTTGCAATAATTTATGATGAAGCTTTGATGAAAAAAACAAAAGATGAATTAAAAGAAAAATACAAAGGGGTTTTAACAATTGTACAAAGCGCAAAACCCTATCTTGAAATTACCGATAAAAACGCATCAAAGGGAAATGCTCTTAAATTTTTGAAAAAATATTGGAATTTATCAAAAGATGAAGTTATAGCTTCGGGCGATCAGGATAACGATGTTGATATGCTTGAAGAAGCGGGAATAAGAATAAGCGTCGGAAATTCAAGCGAACAAATTAAAAAAGTTGCACAATATAACTGCAGGGACGTTAACAGCAATGAACTTGTAGAATTAATAGAAAGAATGGTTTTATGCGAATAGGTATGGGTTATGATATACATAAACTTTGCGAAGGACGCAACTTAGTTTTGGGCGGTGTTAAAATCCCATACGATAAAGGACTTTTAGGGCACTCTGATGCGGATGTATTAATCCATGCCATAATAGATGCCATTTTAGGCTCTGTTGCACTGAGGGACATAGGGTATCATTTCCCCGATACGGATGAAAAATATAAAAATGCAAACAGCATTGCCTTGCTTAAAGAAGCGCTAAAAATGCTCAAAGACGAAGGATATAAAATAGTTAATATAGATTCAACCGTAATCGCACAAAAGCCGAAATTATCAAATTATATTAACTTAATGAGAGAAACACTCTCTATTGCAATAGGGATTGATATTAACCTTATTTCAATTAAAGCAAAAACCAACGAACAAATGGATTCACAAGGACAAGAACTATCCATAAGTGCTAATGCGATAGTTCTTGTCGATAGTATATAATTTTTTAGCGAATTCCAAACATTAATTTGTTATAACTTGACAAGGATGACAAGCTGTCCATTCCGTCGTTATGAAAATTGGTTGTTTTTGTATAGCCGTAACGCCAAAAGTAAGCATCGTTATTAGTATTTTCAGGTTCATAATCATCTTGCGCCTCATTCTTTTCAACTTCTTTATTTGATTTCGGCTTTTGCTCTTCCAATATTTTTATTGCTTCAAGAAGACATCCCCGAGCTTGAGATTGAGAAATATTGTTCTTTTGAGCTATTTTTGAAATAAAAGTATCAGGGTTATATGTTGCAGGCAAACTTGTGTTAACAAGTCCTCGAACTATTGAATTATTCAACTGCTCCGGAGTTTGCTGAATACTTATGTCATCTTTGGTTTGTTCGTGTATAAATGAATTTTTTACTTCGCTCATATATAGCCTTCATTCTCTTGTATATTCATAAAAACATCTTTTAAAACAATATTTCAAAAGTATATACTTTTTTTACATTTCTTAATAAATCATTCAAAAGAATTGTCAATCAAAAATACGGTTTTTATAATTATATGAGCCAGTATCAATATTTTAGGAGGTATAAAGCCCTCTGATATAATTTTAAAGTTCTGATATGAAGTTTTGATTTTTTCTTCCTGTTTTCTTATTTCAACGGAAATTTTTATATTTGCATCTTTTGAAAATCTTTCCATTGTTGAAAAAAATTTTTCATCTTCAAATTCACCGTTTGCATACAATTCAATATAAACAATGTTGTTATACTCGTTTGCGGTACATAAAATATTGGAAAAATTAACCGTTTCAAAAAGAATAGAAAGAGTTGATTTTTTAATTTCTTCAGCATGTTTTTTCTCAATTGAATTATAGTTTCCGTTTTTTTCAAAAATCGGATAGTTTAGAGGAATATAAAGAAGCAAAAATTCCCTCAGAGTGTTTATGTTTGTTTCGCTTTTTGCTTGAAGCAAAGTCAATATCGAAAGTATATCTCTCAACTGTTTGGTATCACCGAGTCCCGATTTTAAACTTTGTGTCATTGTCTGCATTAATTTTTGTATTGCCTGTGAAGAATTTTCATTCAAAAACTTATTTAATTCACTCAAACTTATTAAATTTTCAATCAAAATGTTAAATGTTTTAGAATTTTTATCGTTCGCCTGAGATATAAATTTTTCAATTGAATCAGGCAAATTCATTAAATTCTGAAGATATTTCAGCATTGTTTCGCTGTCCATTTTTACAAGATTATAATCAAACATAAGAGAAGGATTAAGCTTATCATAGGAAATATTTTGCGCCGAACTTTGTCCCGAAACGGCAGGATTTTCGCTTTGCACATCAGCATTAACCAAATCTGCCGGCTTTTGAGATATATTATTTTGAAATTTGATAAATAAATTATTGTTTATCGGATTAAAATTTGTCATGACGGTATTTTAATATATTAAAAATTTTTGTATTTTGATATCATTATTAAAAATTGTAAAGTTATTTTGAAAGTCCAAAATCCCCTATTTATAGGATGAATAACAACTGCTACAAGTGTAAACTTATAGTATAAATATCACATTTGCAATATAAGATATTTAGTTTACAATACTAGTATCGAACTGAAGAAATTTGGTTTATTGATAAAAAATTTTTTAATGGGGAAATGGGGGTTTTGATAACCTCCCTTTTTTTACCCTTTTATGCATTATATTTTTGAAATTTTTTCACTTCGTTTAAGTTGATTTTTAAGAATTGAAGCTTGTTTGTTATCACCCAAATGCATTGAAATCTCATAAGCCTGCTTTTTAAACTTAATCTCGGAAGGATTGATTTCAATTGCTTCTTTTGCATATAAAATAGCGCTTTCATAATCTTCAAGACCCGTATAAGCACGTGCCATTTGACAATAATATTTTGCAACGGCAGGATTTAATTTAATTGCAATAAATATTGTGTCTTTTGCTTCTTCAAATCTTGATAAGTCGTTTAATATAAGTCCTCTGAAATAAAATACTTCAGCATTATTGTTATCAAGCTCCACATATCTGTTAAGGCTATCGAGTGCATCATCAAGTTTATTCAGACGGTAGTATATTCTTGCCAAGGAATTATAAATATTTGCACAGTTTTCATATTTTTCTTTGGTTTGATTTATTAAAAACATTGCGTCTTCATAATCTTTGTCATCAATTAATAAATCTATTTTTTCCTGTGCATAGTAAATTGAAGAAGGATACAGTTCAAGTGCTCTTGAATAAATATTAATTGCCTTCCTGTACATTTTCAATTCTTTATACACAAGCGCAAGAGCATCCAGCAGAAATGGATTTGTTTTATCGTTTTCATAGTATTGCTCAAGCTTTTTCTTTGCACTTGCCAGGTTAGTATTCTTCAGATTAATAATTTGAATAAGAATTTGAGCATGTTCATAATATTTTGATTTTTTATTAATTGCTTTAAGGTTTAAAAGAGCTCTTGAAAATTTATTCTGCTTAACTAAAATCCAACCTGAAAGATAATATTTTTCATCAAGAGAATCATGGTCATTTTTTATGAGGGAAATATTGATAGACTTTTTAATGGCAAGTAAAGCTTCATCATACCAGCAAATATCGGAATAAGCTTTTGCCAAATCCAAATAAAAATCTCTGTTTTTAGTATCCAGATTAATCGCCTTCACAAAAAGTTCTATAGCCTTGCCGTAATTACGGCGGTCAAGCTCAATATATCCCAAATAATATAAAGCAAGCGGATCTTCTTTATCGATATTTAAACAATAGCTTATAACTTTGGAGTAATTGCCTTTCTCAAATTCTATTGTCGCCATATCAAGATTTGCATTCAGATTAGATGAATCCAAAGATAGAATTTTTTCAAGGAACTGTACCCTTTTTTCCGGATATATTGTAGAAATCAGGTATAAGATATCGCAGTCCATTTTTATTGAATCATCAAGAGAATTAAATACATCCATTGCATCTTGATATTTTTCAAGTTTTATTAAAGCATACATGTATGCATAATAACTCTCGGGACTCTTGTGTCCTTCGCATAAATTTTGTGCAATTTTTAGAGCTTTATTGAAACGATTTGTTCTGATATAAATTTCATAGCATTTTTGTAAACTATATACGTGCTGATTATTAATTGATAATGCTCTTTGAAATTCTTCAAGCGCCCTGTCATAATTTTTTAGGCTGATATGCAAATCCCCTATTTGAGAAAGTAATTCAACACTGTCATATTCATTATCATCATATTCAAGGGCTTTGTACAAAAGTTCTATTGCTTCTTTATATCTTTTTAATTGTTTAAGCTCAAAAGATTTTCTTATAAGTTCAATTTTTTCTTTTTGTTTTTCTTCCATACAAGTTATTATATTTTAATTTTTCCCTTAATTCAACAATTGAATTTGACTTTTTGAAAAAAATCATTATCACTAATCTATACGGAGTATTTTTTTCTTTTCCCATAAAGATTTAATTATTCCGTGTCGTTTCCTTATAAAAAAGGAGTAGCCATATACTATGAAGCTTGTTGCAGGAATAAACTTTGACGGTAACGGACTTGCCCAATCCATTAACGCTATGCAGATGGATATGGATATCATGGGAATATTCGGCGAAAATGTTGTCGGTTTTGATAAGATAGGATATCAAAGAAAAGAGGCCGTAATTTCTTCTTTTGCCGAATATATAGGTACAAACGCCCTTTCCCATTGTGTAGATAATCAGGTGGGGCGTCTTACAAGGACTCAAAGGCCGCTTGATTTAGCATTATCGGAAAAAGGATATTTTCAGGTTTTAAATAAAGACGGAAGCCTTGAATTAACTCGTGACGGAAGATTTGTACTCAACAAAAACGGCGAACTTTTAACTCAAACGGGGCAAAAAGTACTATCTCAAGGCGGCTACCCGATAACTCTTCCTTATGTACCAAAAACCCTTGATAAAATCGTTATCGGACTTGACGGCAAAATAGGCGTTTTTGACGATAACGAAAGAGGGGTAGTTAACGCAGGCTCAATCGGAGTTTTTTCGGCAGACGGAGCAATAGTTTCATCAAATTGCGTAAGACAAGGTTATGTTGAAAGTTCAAACGTATCCCTTGAAAAAGAATATATTGAAATGGCAAACTACAGAAGAAGTTTTGAAGCAAACAGACAAATGTTCAGGCTTCAAAACTCAAACCTCTCAAATGCAATTTCAAGATTGGGACAAGTATAGTAAGAGGATATTATGGCATATAATTTACAGGGTATAATCAGAAAAGCAAGTGTTAATATGTCTTCAGAGTTTGACAGGCTTGCTTATGCCACACAAAACTTTGCAAATCTGCAAACCAACGGATATAAAGCAGTCCGCTTTGAAAATATCATTGATGCCGACGGCTCGGTACACGGAGTTGAAAGAACGGATACCAAAACAGGCGAATTTGTGCTTACAAAAAATCCGCTTGATGTTGCTCTTACGGGAGCGGGCTATATCCCCGTTACAACCCCTCAAGGCGAAATAAGATACACACGTGACGGCGCATTTATGACAAATAAAGACGGATATTTGATAACTAAAACAGGTGATTTAGTAGGCTCCGGAATAATTATAGACGGCTCTTGCGAAAAAATTGACATAAGAGAAAACGGGGATGTTTATACAACGAAAAAATTCGGAGATGAGCCCGAATATCAAGGAACTATCCCTCTTGTACAGTTTCAAAATCCCGAAGCACTAAAAGATGTAGGCTCAAACGAATTTATCGCAACCGAAGATGCCGGAAAAATGACTCTTGTGGAAGACCATAACTATATTAAGCAATACGGTGTTGAACATTCCAATCTTGATACCATAAGCGAAGTTTATACAATTGCAAGAATAAATGCTTCAATTCTTGCTTCAACATCTCTTATGAGGGCAGTTGATCAAATGTATCAGGAAGCTATTAATTTAACCGAATAGGAGTAGAATATGGGTTTAATTCCGACACATTTAATAAATAATTCTCAAAAAATGCTGGGGCTGATTGCACAGCGTCAGGAAGCATTATCAGATAATGTTGCAAATATGCACACAATAGGATACAGAAGAAAAGATGTTGATTTTTCACAGTATTTAAACAACGGAATATCCTCTAATCTTGAAAATAAATTAACCGAAAAATTCGGACCCGCACCGATAGCAAGTTCATCAAAATCAAGCGAAAACCTGAGCACCGAGGACGAACTTGCTCTTATGCAGGAAAATTATATGATGTACAATGTAGCCGTAAGACAACTGTCAAGCACGATAACTGAAATTAAAAACGCTTTAAATATGTCGGCCAACGGTTAAAAGGAGTAAATTATGGGTTTAATGAATGCATTTCAAATAGGACGTCAGGGTTTAGCCGTTCACGGCAAACGTGTTGAAATTGCCGCAAAAAACATAGCAAATATTGATACTCCAAACTATACAAGAAAAATCCCTTTAATATCATCAAACCAAGACCAGAGTTTTGCAACCGTTCTATCATCAATGGGTATGGGAGCGCTTGAAGGAAGCAGTAATTTAGGAGGGGTTAATTTTGACGGCATAGTTGAAGACCCGACTCCCGGAGCAAAAATATATAAACCCGGTCACCCCGATGCGGATGAACAAGGATATATCAGAACATCAAACACAAATGCAATGGTTGATATTGCCGATGCTACAATGGCGCAAAGAGCTTATGAAGCGTCTTTAGGTGTTATGTCAATTTCAAAAGCAATGGCTAACGCATCCTTAGAAATAGGAAGATAATTTATCAGGCAGTAAAAATTTCTTTTATAATTGACATGATAAAATTTCTGATACTCGAAATCAAAACGCTTATGATATCATCCTCAGTATACTCATTCTGTTGGTTTTTGGGAGTTTCCATATACCACAGCGCAATATTATAATCCTTACAAAGAGGAACTATCCTGTTATAGTATTTAAAATCACTGCTATCTTCAATAATTAAAACAATTGCGGGCTTTTTTCCCGTCATTCTTGAATAATGCAGACTTTGACCTATACTTTCCGCCCATTTTGGAGCAAAATCAAATTCAACGGCATAGTTTTTTGTAACACAATCTATCCTTGTATCATCCATGAGCCTGACTTCCTGTTTTCCGTCCCATTTTGAACACCACTTATTTTGGTAATATTTTTCAGGATAAATATGTTTTGCACTAACCTCTAAAACAGTTAAAATTAAAATAAAAAACAGTAATATTATTCTCTTCATACTTATATATTATAGCAAAAGAGGGCTTTTGAAATCATTAAGCCCTCTTTTTTTATTTAATTTATTATTTTATGTTTGAATATGTCCAAGCGTCTTGATTTGGAGATTCTATTGTTTTTGATTCGCTTTTTTCATCTTCTCCCGCTTGAGCACCGCCGTGGGCAATAGGTTTATAAATTCTGTTAAAGTATTCAATAACCATTCTGTCGGAATTAAAGTAACCTTCGGCAGTTCTCATTGCCTGACGCATTAAGCGAGCCCACTCTTGTTTGTTTTCATAATATGTCGGGATAATTTCGTTTTCAAGAGTATTCATAACGCATTTATGGTCTTTCCAGTGTCTTTCTTCCCAAGGAATATCATCATCAAGTCCGGGGTATTCAACCGTATATCCGTTAATTCCGGGGAAAGTTCCTTCAACCGTCCAGCCGTCATAAATAGAGAAGTGCAATGCACCGTTCATATTAGCGGACATTCCCGAAGTTCCCGATGCTTCAAGAGGTCTTAAAGGTGTATTTAACCAAATATCAGAGCCTTTTTTAAGCTTAGCCGATAATGCCAATTCATATCCCGGAAGAACAACAACATTTTTCATGCTGTAAGATTTTCTCAGGATTTTATTGAACATTTCTTTACCCATTGTATCGTCAGGGTGGAATTTACCTGCAAAAATCAATTGAACTTTGTTTTCGTTTAACAATTTTTCAATTCTTGCTTCGTCCATTAATATAAGCCAAGCACGTTTATAATCCGCAAATCTTCTTGCCCAGGTAATTGTTAATACATTCGGGTCAAAACGTTTGCCTTGAGTATCTGAAATATATTGGAACAAATCTTTTTTCATTTCATATTTTGCATCCAGGAGCTCTTGAGGAGTTTTTGCATTAGCAATTCTGTCATCTTGCCAGTAATGAAGATTAACGGCATTTGTAATTGCTTTAATCGGGCATCTGTCTTTTACCCACTCCCACATTTTATTAGCTACCAAGCCGTGAAGCTGAGATACTGCATTTGCAATTCTTGACATTCTGAGTGCCGCAACGGTTAAAGAGAAATTTTCTCCGCCCAATTCAACCGCAACTTCACGTGAACAACCCGCAAAGAAACCTGCTTCAATTAATGTATCAACCCAGTGTACTTCATTGCCCGCAGCAACGGGGGTGTGAGTTGTGAACACCGTTTTCTTTCTTACGGCTTTTAGGTCGCCGTTATATTGTCTTAAAAGTTCAAATGCGGCGGGGAGTGCGTGTCCTTCGTTCATGTGGACAACATCAAAATTATATCCGACTGCTTGAAGAATTCTTATACCGCCTATACCAAGTACGGTTTCTTGAGCAACACGGATTTTTTCATCTCCGTCATATAATTTATGAGAAATTCTTCTTGCCCATTCGGAGTTTCCTTCAATATCGGTTGTCAAAAGATATATAGGACAAGTTCCGAAAAGATTTTCTTCCACTTTATAGGCTTTTACAACAACATCTTCGCCAAATACTTTTACTGTTGTCGAAACATTGATATCTGTTAAGAAATCATAGTGTTTTCTTATATAAGCAACTTCAACATCGCCTTTTTCATCAATTCTTTGGTCATAATATCCGAAAGACCAAAGCATTGTAACCCCAACCATAGGCATTTGAAGATAGCCTGCCGATTGCATGTGGGAGCCTGCAAGGAAGCCCAATCCGCCTGAATATGTTGCTAATGACTGGTCTATTGCAATCTCCATCGAAAAGTATGCTACATTTGGTAAAGCCATAATATTAATTCCTTTTCTTTTCTGTATACGTAATGTTTAATAAAATATTAACACAAATATTATTATAACCAAAAAATAATTCTTTTGTGCTAATTCATTTGCTCTATTAATTATATGAAAAAAAACTTTTCTGTAAATTTAATAAAAAGATATGATACAAAACTTAATAAAATCAATTGTTAGTCATAGAAATCACTGCACGAAACGATATCTTCAACCCATTTATGACATTCTTTGGATTTTGTTGTCATAAGTCTGCCTCCGCCCCTTGAAGGGTGACCTCCTGCTTGGCTTAAAAAATTCTCAATTTTATTGTCATTTACATATTTAAAATAGTCCAAAAGAGTATCATTTTTAGCATGGGCGCTAATTCTATACTTATTTGCCGCTCTATAGAAAACAAAAACCGCCTGTACCTGCTCTAAATCATTTCTTTTAAATTTATTATTTAAAACATCCTGTCTGAAACGATTTAAAATTGTGCTTGTTCTGGTGTTATCACATCCCAAATTTGTCCACTGCTTATCGTATGGCGGGATTTCAACATAAGCCACTTTTTTATTGGGAGACAACTTAAGTCTTTTTATAAGACTGTTTTTAAATTCCTGCTCTTCAGGGGACAAGGACGAGAGGATATCTATATTTCTTGCAATTGTTTTAATTTGTTTGCGATTAAGCCTGTTTTTAAGTGCAACATATATTTCACGGGCATTTTTATCCTTTTGAAGCTCCGGAGTTTCAGCTATCAATCCTTGTTTGCCGTTACATCTCAACAGACCTCTTTTAACGCAATCATCCGCAAATCCGTAAAACAAATTATAGGCTGTTTCATCATCATAATCTTCACCCAGTGCTTCAAAAAACCTGTATATAACGCTTGTTGCGGATTTTGCACTGCTATCCACATAAACGGGAACTTTTGTTTCGATTGCGTGGGCATTATTTAGGGGAGATGTAATATTTAAAAAACCGCTCTCAACTATATCGGGGTCTTTATGGTGATCAAGACAGAAAACCTTTTTTGCTTTTTGTATATGTGACAAAACATTTTTAGGAACTCTGTCTTTTTTTGAAAAATCAACGCACAGAACGCTTTTTGCCTTGTCGGATGCTTTTAAGTCCCCTGCTTGAATAATATTGTAATCCGTATTTTGTAATTTAAGGCTTGAAACGTCCTGACTTAAAATAATTCTTGCACCGACACCTTTGGAATTAAGCCAATCATACATCGTAATCGCACTTGTGGCGCCATCTCTGTCCGTTGTTTCATGGCAGATTATATCAACTGATTTTTCTTTTTGGAGCTCATCCGCCAAATACTTTGCCTGAGTTTTTGACATTCTGTTTGCTCTGAATACCGGTGATATAGAATTTATTCTCATACTTCAACCTAAAATTTCATTTTTTTTATCATTACCAAATCTTTTTTAAATAAATCACGAGGGGAATTTTCTTCAAGAGAATGATATCTTAAAAGATAAGAGGGGTGAAAAATCGGAACATATTTTCTTCCTTCCATCTCATATATCTTTCCTCTTGCTTTTGAAATTGTTAATTTTTTATCGTTAATGAAGCTCTCAAGCGCCGTTGCACCGACTAAAACAATGACTTTAGGGTTAACATATTCAATCTGTTTTTGAAGGAAATACCGGCAAGCATTTTTTTCATCGGGTGTCGGTTTTCGGTTTTTGGGAGGTCTGCATTTCACTGTGTTGGCAATATAAAAATCTTCCTGTTTATAGCCCGTTTCAAAAAGATATTTTCTTAAAAGCTGACCTGCTCTTCCTATAAAAGGAATTCCCGTTTCATCCTCATTTTGCCCGGGGGCCTCACCTATAAACATTATGGGAGCTTTTTCACAACCGTCGGAGAATACACTTTTATTTCTTTGCGCACCCAAAGAACATAAACTGCATCTTTGCGCTTCTTCTTTTAATTTCTCAAGGTGCGATAACAAAAGTGTCATATTAATCTTTTTTATACTCCACTTCAAAACCAAACAAAGATGAAACCGATTTATCATCGTGTATTCTTGAAATTGCTTCGCCAAGAAGGGGTGCAACACTTACCTGTTTAATTTTTTCGGGAATAATCGTATCTTTTAAAGGTATTGTGTTTGTAACAATAACTTCTTTTATGGGAGATGCTTCCAATCTTTCTAAAGCGGGACCTGAAAATACGGGGTGTACCGCACAAACATAAACATCTTTTGCGCCTTTTTCTTTAAGCATTCTTGCGGCTTCACAGATTGTTCCTGCGGTATCTATAATATCATCAAACATAACACAGACTTTATCTTTTACTTCGCCTATAATATTGCAGGCAATTGCGCTGTTGTGTTTATCACGTCTTTTATCAATTATTGCAATCGGAGCGCCAACCTGTTTTGCCAGTGCTCTTGTTCTTTTAACACCGCCCATATCAGGCGAAACACAAACAAGTTCGGAATTTTGAGTATCAATTTGTTTAACATAGTCAACTATAACAGGGGTTGCATAAATATGGTCAACGAGAATATTAAAGAAGCCTTGAATTTGACCCGTGTGTAAATCCATTGCAAGAACTCTTGTAGCTCCGGCTTGAGTTAAAAGGTCGGCAATTAATTTTGCCGTAATTGCTTCCCTGCCCGAAGCTTTTCTATCCTGTCTTGCATAGCCGTAATAAGGAATTACCGCCGTTATTGATTTTGCGCTTGCTCTTTTAAAAGCATCCAATAAAATTAATAATTCCATTAAGTTTTCATTAACGGGGGAACATATCGGCTGAACAATAAAAACATCATCACCTCTTACGGAATCTTGAATTTGAACATATATTTCACCGTCCGAAAAGTTTTTAATCGTAATCGGCTCAAGCTCTGTACCTAAATATTGAGCAATTTCTTGCGCAAGTGCGTTGTTAGAACGCCCTGAAAACAATTTAATATCGTGGGTTGGAAGAATTTTTGTAATTCTTTCGGTTTCAGGTTTTAATTCAAGACTCATTTAAATTTTCTCCTTTTTATTTTTAACCCAATTTTTAACTTCTTTTTGGGGGCTTCTTGAAAGCGCCAGCGACTCTTTTTCAACATCTTTTGTGATACAGCTCAGCGCCCCGATAAAAGCATTTTCTTTAATTTCAACAGGTGCCACAATAACGGAATTAGAGCCTATTGAAACACCGTTATGAAGTTTTGATTTTTTCTTTTCTTTTGTGATTGAATTGTAGTTTGCAAAAATCGTACCTGCACCTATATTCACATTGCTTCCGATTTCAGCATCACCTATATAACTTAAATGACAAACATTGGAATTTTTTGCTACCTTAGCATTTTTTAATTCTACAAAATTACCTATTTTACACCCCTCACCTACCTCGCAATTACCTCTCAGGCGGGTCATAGGACCAATTTTACAATTCTTAGCAATTATATTTTTCCCTTCAATATATGTATTTGGGAAAATTATTGTATCGCATCCTATTTGAGTTTCGGGGGAAATATATATCGTATCGGCATCAACAAGGGTAACGCCTTGCGACATTAATTCGTCATTTTTTTTATCTTTCATAATTTTTGTTGCAATTGCAAGATTTTGCCTTGAATTTATGCCGTATATCTCACGATTATCGGGGCAAATATAACCTGAAACTTTAAAATTGTTACCTCTTGCCCATTTTATAATATCGGTTAAATAGTACTCCCCTTGCGAATTATTGTTTTTAAGTTCGGAAAATGCTTTTTTTATTTTTAGCCAGTTAACACAATATACACCCGCATTGACTTCTTTTATTTCTTTTTGGGCGGATGTTGCATCTTTTTCTTCAACGATTTTTAAAACTTCATTTTCTGAATTTCTGATAATTCTTCCATACCCGAAAGGCTCGTCAAAAATTGTTGTCATAACAGTAAGGTCTGATTTTTCACTATTGTGAAAATTAATCAAATCGGTAAGGGTTTTTGTGGTTAAAAGAGGAGTATCACCGCACAAAATAAGAACATTTCCCCGATAGTCCCCTAAAAGCGGTACTGCCTGAGAAACGGCATGTCCCGTACCGAGCTGTTGTTTTTGAACTGTTGATTTTACATATTTATAATTTTTGTTTAAATATTCTTCAACCTCATGCGCCCCGTGCCCTATAACGGCAATACTTTCATTTTTAAAAGGCAAATCGGAAACACTATCTAAAACCCAGCCTAAAAGAGGTTTTGCAAATATTTCATGGAGAACTTTGGGTTTAAGTGATTTCATTCTTGTGCCTTTACCTGCCGCAAGAATAACTGCCTTAATTTCTTCCATTTTTTCACCTCTGACTATTTCAGTAAAATTTTCTCACAAACGATAATTTTATAGAATAAAAAAATGGTGTTTATGTACAAATTTTAACAATTATAAACCCCGCTTAGAAACGGGGTTTATAAAACTAAAAATTACTGTCCAGAACTTTTTCAAGCGTTCTTTGCTGTATACCTCTTGCATGATCTACTTGTTGAATTGTTTTTTCTTTTTGAACAGCCTGAATTGTTTTTGTCTTACCCTTATTTACAAAATCAGTATTTGATGTGAAATACCATATAACGGCAGCAATCACCAAAACAAGCAGCAATTTAAACATATCCATACTCAAACTCCTTTTTTTTAAATTATATCCTTAAATCTATAATAGTGTATAATTTATTTTATGGATATTTTAAAAAAAATAAAAAATAATATTATTGTATCGGTACAGGCACAATATGATGAGCCTTTATATAAAGAGGAATGTATAATTGCACTTTGCCAATCGGTAATTGAATTGGGGGGTATTAAAGCTCTCAGGCTTGCAGGTGCAAGGGATATTAAAAATATTAAAAAATTATTTCCCGATACTATTGTTATAGGAATTACAAAGCCTAAAATAATACCGAAAAATTATGAAGAATTGGTTTATATTACACCGACCATAAAAGATGCAAAAGAGATAATTGAAGCGGGAGCCGATATTATAGCATTTGATGCAACAACAAGAAAAAGACCCCAAGACGAAAATCTTAAAGATATTGTTGAATATATAAAATCTCAAAACAAACTTTTAATGGCTGATATCGCTACATTTGAAGAAGCAAAAAATGCGCAAGAATTAGGATGCGACATTATCTCAACCACTCTTAGCGGATATACAAAAGAAACAAAATTTAATCCCCCCGTTCCCGATTATGAACTTGTGAAAAAAATCAAAGAAAATCTTGATATTTTTACAATTTTAGAAGGAAAAATCTGGGAGCAAAAAGATGTTAAACTTGCGTTTAAATATGGGGCAGATGCTGTTGTTATAGGCTCTGCAATAACAAGACCGCAATTAATAGCAAAAAGATTTATGGAAGCAACAGGAAAATAAAAAATGAACAAAGCCTTAGGAATTGATATAGGAGGAACAAAGATTTCATGCGCATTAATCAACACACAAGGTGAAATCATATCCGAAGTCGAAAAATTTAAAACTCCTAAAACATCAAAAGAAATAGAACAAAAATTAAAAGAAATAATTTCAAAATATGAACAGGATGTTGATTTTACGGCAATTGCAACGGCGGGTGCCGTAAATAATGAGAACAACAAAATAACGGGCTCAACCGCAAACCTTCCTGCGGGCTATAAAGATATTGATTTTATGACTTTGGGTAATAAAAAAATATTCATTGAAAATGATGCCAATTGCGCCTGCTGGGCGGAATATAAAAAAGGGGCATCTTTTGGGTATAAAAATTCAATAATGCTGACTTTGGGAACAGGTGTCGGCGGGGGAATAATAATCAATTCAAAACTCCTGAAGGGCTCAACGGGTGCTGCCGGAGAAATGCATTTCCCTCTTTCTCGAGCTTCAAGAAGATTGTGCACATGTAATTCTTATGATTGTTATGAGATATATGCCTCAGGAAACGGTTTAAAAAAAACGGGGGAAGAAATTTTTGAAGATAAAAATATAACCACCTACGACATCATAGAAAAAGCAAAAAACAACGATAAAAAAGCACTTAGAGCTCTTGAAATATGGCAGGAAGATATTGCAAGAGGAATGCTCGGGCTTCAAAACATTTTTGATACGGAATGTTTTGTGTTGTCAGGGTCTATGGAACAATTTGTCGACGTTAAAAAGGTTGAAGAATATATAAATAATAAAACCGTAACATCAAAAACAAAAGTATTTCACGCAAAAGCGGGAAATATGGCAGGTATGATTGGAGCCGTATTATTGGGATATGACACTATACTCTAAAATCCAAAGGTTTTCCTAAAGGCGAAATGGTAAATTTTTCTTCAAGAATGCCGTCTTGGTTTCTGTATGTTTGAGATACTATTGCAACACTTCCCTTTTTCTTGACGGTTGCAAGTTTTTGACCTATATCGTTTGTTACAATCATCTTGCCGTCTTTTTGGAAAATATAATTTTTAATATCGGCAAAATTTTTGATAACAAGCATCTGGCGCAATTTGCCGTCCTCATCTCTATAATATTGCACATGTTTTATTGAATCATTATCTTTATCCATTAATTGTGCGGTATATAGATAAGCTCTCTCGTCAAATCTTAATTCCAACAGTTTTCCGTTTTTTAGCCTGTCAAGCGTACCTTTTTCCGTATATGGCATGCAATTGTTGTCAAATGCTCTTTTATCTTTTTCAAAAAACACGTTTTTAAGTGAGCTTAAAAATTCAGCCGTACCGTATTGCATTCCCTGTTTTTTAGCTCTTGTATTGGGTAATATAGTAAATTGATTTGCTTCAGGATATTTCATATCAAATTCTTTATGCCAAAAACAACCTTCCGCACTCACAAGGGCGGCATAAACGTGGGCTCCGTCATAATAAGTACCCGAATTATAGACAAAAACATCCGCATCCAATTCGTCCGCAAATTTTTGGATTTCTTTTTCATCTTCATCTGTCATTACTTTTGCAACGTGTTTTGTCTTATATACATTTGCGCAAAAGTTAAGGGGTTTTATCATATCTTCTCCTTTTAAGAAACAAAACCTCTGAAATATTTTTTTATATTAAGATTTGTAAAAATAAAAACAAAACGAACAATTTTTTATAACAAATATACTTTATATATATGTAAGACATAAATAATATCTAATAAAACTTATAAAACACATACTAATACACACTAACCTATTCACACGAGAATCAAGCAAGGAAAATTGCAAGCCTCTTTTTTAAAAGAGGCTTTTTGTTTTATTTTGAATAAATCAATCTTATAATTTTATCTTCAAAGGCTTTAACCTCTTTAGAGTTTTGATTAAAACCCTGTGTTATTATTGCAGCTGCATATATATTGCCGTCTTGAGAGGTTATATAGCCTGTTATCGAACTTACATGCGCCAATGTTCCGGTTTTTAAGTACGCTCCGTTTTGAAGCTCGGACAATCTGTATTTAAGTGTGCCCGTTCCCGGATGTGCCATGTGTTCTTTAAATTTATCAAAATTCTTTTCTTTATAAAGCACCAAAAGTGCATCGGTCATCCAATCGGTATACATCATGTTGTTTCTTGAAACACCGCATCCGTCATGGACTATAACTTTATTTTTTGACTTCATAAGTTTTGAATAAAATTCTTGAAATATTTTTACGGATAAAGCATCCGAGCCTGTTGTATCGTATTTTTTTGAAGATGCTAATTTAAAAAGAGTTTCGCTTGTGAAATTATTGCTTTTTTGCAATATATCATTAATTGCAGGCTCAATAGGATTTTTTATTTGCGTCAATAGAACAACATCATTTGGGAGTGTTTTTGAGGCAAAAACGCCGTTTTTTACATTAATGTTATTTTCCTTCAATAAAATATTAACACAATAGGTAAAATATCTTTTCATATTACTTAAAGGCACAACAACATAAGTCGGTTTATTTACATACCCTTTTATATTGACAACATAAGGGTTATCCCAGTTATATCTGTTTGTTTCCAGCTTATTTTTCACGGCATCATATAAAACTTCGGATGTTACCGTAACGGGATAATTTATTTTTGAATAAAATTCAACAGGAGAAGCGCTTATGTCTTTTGTATAAAACTTTATAACATTTTTATCAAGGTTGTATGCACTTACTTTCGGGGTGTTTGAGTCGATTTCATCTTCCTGCATCCAGCCTTTTAAAAATTCCTGCTTATCTATTATGTAATCGTCAAAATAAACAGCATTAAAATCTGAATTTTCGACTTTTTTAAACGCCTCTTTAAGTTGTTCAAAAGTTAAATAAGGGTCTGCCCCTAATTTTATATATAAATTGTTTTCAAAGTCTTTATAAAATGAAGTAGTAAATTGGTAATCATAACCCAATATTTCAAGTGTCGGGTATGTTGTAAATATTTTAAGAGAAGAAGCGGGATTTAAAAACTTTTTATCATTATATCGGTAAACAATTTTTGCATCTTTAATATTTTTTATTGATACCGATATTGTTGATGTTTCATTTAGTTTTGAATTTTTAATAAAACTATCCAATTTATCAACCGGAAATGCAAAAGAAAAATCAAACAGATTAAAAGATAAAAAAACTATAAAAAAAATCCCCGTTGTTTTCTTTAAAAACACAACATTCTCCTTATAACAGATTTATTTTACAATAAAATATTTATCATGTCTTGAATATTGAAACTTTTAATACTTTACCCCGAAAAGTTTATATCTTATAATAAAAGTATACAATTATAGGGGAAGTAAAAAATGCTAACTGTCGTTATACCTTGTTTAAATGAAGAAAAAACAATTGAAATCTGTATTAAAAAATGCCT
The DNA here is from genome assembly GCA_947589425.1 of Candidatus Gastranaerophilales bacterium. Classification (GTDB taxonomy): domain Bacteria; phylum Cyanobacteriota; class Vampirovibrionia; order Gastranaerophilales; family Gastranaerophilaceae; genus RUG14156. The sequence continues at coordinate 83,925 of CANQAV010000007.1, forward strand.
GGAAAGTTTTCAAAAGCTGGGAATAGAAGGCGAAGTACTTGTTGTCGATAACGGCTCAAGTGATAATTCTAAAGAACTTGCGAAAAATTGCGGTGCAAGAGTTGTTTTCTGCGAGGAAAAAGGATATGGCAATGCAATAAAATTCGGTTTTCAAGATGCAATAAAAAACAAAAGCGATTTTGTGCTTATGGGAGATGCCGATAATACCTATGACTTTTTAGAAATCCCCCTTTTATATAATGCTATGAGTGATGACGTTGATATGGTTATCGGAAGCAGATTAAGAGGAAAAATTGAAAAAGGAGCTATGCCCAATATGCACAGATACCTGGGAACTCCCGTTTTAACATTTGTATTAAACCTGCTTTACGGTACAAGAATAACAGACTCTCAATGCGGAATGAGATTAATGAGAATTTCAAAGCTTGAACAAATACAATTTAAAACAACGGGCATGGAATTTGCTTCGGAAATTTTAGTTGAATTTGCAAAACATAAATTTAAAATCAAAGAAGTACCGATATCGCTAAATTGTGCTCCGTTGGGAAGAGTGCCTCATCTTCGTGCATGGAGAGACGGCTGGCGCCATTTGACTTATTTAATCAAAGAAAGATTTTAATTATTTAAGTTTGCAAATATATAAAGGACCCGGATATAAATCGCCAAAACCCAATACATCGAATTCAAGCACTCTGCATTCCGATAAATCTTTTAGCAATATTGAGGAATAATATTTAACTGCTTCCTGATACATGGGAAAGTCGATATTTTTCTTTCCTAAAACCCCTTTTTCATATTCCCGACCCAAGCCATGACCGGAGAAAACAATATAAGTCGGTTTGTTTTCTCTGAATTTTTCCATATCCAATTTTTCTAAATAATCAGACACATAATACATGTTTTTGCAGCTTAATTCGTTATAGCCTCTTCTGTTCTGTTTAATTTTTTTGGGCAGCGCCATTGCAATATATTGAACATTAGGATTTTGATCGGGGGCCAAATAAGCAGACAGATAATTTGCCATAAATATATTCGAATTATCTTCAAATTTAAAATCCTGTATTTTAATTATTTGTGTCGGCGAAGCAAAATACCTGTTTATATCATACAAAATCGGAAACATAACGGTTGCATACAATGCGGAAAAATATATCAGACATTTTTTGAACCCGATATGTTTTTCAAAGCTTGCTATATAATACAAACACACCGCTATGATTAGTGAAATCAAACACAAAAGCGAAACCAAATATCTATATCCGCCGAATATAATTACATCAATATAATAAACAGCTGCCGTAAAAAATGCTATTACATTAAAAACATCCGGCTTTATCAATTTGTTAACATTGGTCATTGCGTTTTTGCAATTTGCCGATTTTTTGAATATAAACGGCAAAGCAAAAAGAATAAAATATGAAAAGAATACGCAATGATATTTAATGTCAACATGCTTATATTCATATCCGCAGCTTAAAAGCGGAGCGAACACGGTTTCTATTATGCCTTGCGGTTTTACCGCCCAAAAATCATCTTCGATAATTCTTGTAAAATCAGCATAAGGGGAATAGAATATATCGTTAA
>CANQAV010000008.1 GCA_947589425.1 Candidatus Gastranaerophilales bacterium
TCTCAGTCCCATTGTGGCTGATCATCCTCTCAAACCAGCTACTGATCGTCGCCTTGGTAGTCCATTACACCACCAACAAGCTAATCAGGCACAGGCTCATCTTCAGGCACCGGAGTTTTCAAGATTAGTATTTCAACTAAGCTCATATGGGGTATTAGCAGAAGTTTCCCTCTGTTATCCCCCGCCTAAAGGCAGATTTCCTATGTTGTACTCACCCGTCCGCCACTTATGTATTTCCGAAGAAACCTTATCGTTCGACTTGCATGTATGAGGCACACCGCCAGCGTTTGTCCTGAGCCAGGATCAAACTCTCCGTTGTCAGAAATTTATGTCTGACAGACCGTAAGGTCTGATTGACTCAAAATTAAATCAAGTTTATTAGATAAACTTGACGCACTGTCCAGTTGTTGATGAGTCTAAGTCCAGTGTCGCTCTGTCCGCCAGACCTCGACGGTCTGCCGTCACGAGCTCACATCCTAAAGACTCAATTAATTTTTTCGGCAAAAAACTACGTAGTGCTACAAACAAAATTCAACATTTTGTTTTTCGCACCGACTTCGTATCAATTTTTGCACGAAAAAATCTGCTTTCGTAAAAAAATCAACAGGTATTTGTCGTATGTATTTATATCAACTAACATTGATTGAGGAAGAATTTTGTTTTGGTTTTATGTTTTTCTTCAACATCTTTGCCGTTTAATTATTTCATTAGAGGCTCCGATGTATTCTCAATTTGTCAGATGACAGATATGATATTCTGTTTTCAATGTACGAATTTGACCGTCGAGGAAAAATCCTGCACAATAAAGCATCCTTTGGGGTAAAACTTTATGGTCAATAATAGTCGCATTTACTAAATTATCATGTCAATTTTAAATGTCAAATGTTTTATTTGAAAAATCATCAATTTTATTTAGAAATTTTAAAATTATTTCAAAAGGTGAATTTGAAAAAACTTGACTCTTATTTTGTTAATGTACTATCGGGCTAGTATACCCGAGTAAAAATAATATATTACATAAAAAAATAAATGCAAGCATTTTTTGTTAAAAAAACAGCCTTAATTTTTAAGGCTGTTTTTTTATTTTTTATAAAATTAGGATAATTTTTCAATTGCCTTTTCAGCTAATTTATCTGCGTGTTTTGAATATAACTGCTGTTTTAAATCTTCACGGTTTAATAATTTTTCGAGCTCGGTTTCGCCGTTTTGAATAAAAAAGCTTGCCGAGTCTTTTGCAGACTTATGAGCCATTTTTCCTTTTACGCCGGACAGGACTTCAATGCCTCTCTCCATTTCTTCACGTTCTTGTCTTCTTCTCAATAATTTGGCAGCTGCTTCATGAACTTCTTTATTTCCGCCATATTGTTTATCAATCTTTTTAAGCATTTCTTCATATACCGGATCTAATTTTGTAATGTTAGGAGAAGTATTTAATAAGCCTTGAGAAGCTTCTGGACTTAAATTAGGTGCTTTTTTTGTCAAATCGTCGATACCATTAAGGAATTTCTTATCGATATTTATTTTTGCTTTACCTTCTGAGCATATTGCATCAAGGCTTGCAGAAAGTTCTTTTTTTGCTATTTGCTTGGCTTTTATTGCTTCGCTTGCGCCATGCATCACGTCAGACACTTTTTCAACACTTTTTTTTGTCGTGCTTGCAACTGCTTGAGCTGCTCCACGAGTATATTTTTTAGCTGCGGGAACAACACCGCTTTTTTTTACAGAGTCAGCAATTTTTTGAATAGATAACATAAATTTTCATTCCTTTCACATTTGAAAAACTAAACACGCTTTTGGTAAAACTTCTGAAGAAAAATTATTGCCTTCCATACACTTGTTAAATTAGGCTCTATTAATGACGGGGTAATCATTTTCGGGGTTTATTAAATATTTTAACATTACTTAATATAACCTATTTTAATATTTAATTTAACCCGATAGTTAATTACCAAAAATCGGATAGCTTCCAATCATCTTATAATAATTGCATTTCTCTTGAATTTCGCTGAGCGCATCTTGAATTTCATCAATTCCTCTGTCTACATCAACAAAAAAGTTATATTCCCCAAAAACCTTTTTAGACGGGCGGGATTCAATATAAACAAGATTTAGTTTATATTTATTTATTATTAATAATATTTCAAGCAATGCCCCGGACTCGTTTTTAGTATTAAAAACAATTGAAGTTCTTGCTTTTTTGCCCGTGTTTAATTCATTTTTTGAAATCAAAACAAAACGGGTTTTATTGTCTTTTATATCCCCTATGTTTTTATCAATTATATTAAACCCTGTTTTATGCGCCAAATCACTTGATACAACCGCACTCCAAGAAACATCTTTATCTTTTATAATTTCAAATGCCTTTGCGGTAGAGGTTGATTCAATAAGCTCGATTTTATCATCAAAATTAAAAGTAATGTATTTTTGACACTGCGCCAAAGCCTGAGGATGAGAAACAATGTGTTTAATATCTTCTTTCTTTCCTTTTGAAATCAGGCAGTGTTCAATTTTAATATCAATTTGAGCTTGAATTAAAGTATCCGATAAGTAAATATTATCAACGCTCGGGCGAACAATCCCTTCAATTGAATTTTCAATGGGCAAAACGGCAATGTTGTTTGAATTATTAACCAGTTCAACAATTTTTGCGATAGTTGAAACGGGAATTATTTCAACATCTTCTTTCAATAATTTTTGAACTTTCAAAGCCGCACTTTCACTATATGTACCGTTTGGTCCTAAAAAATATAGTTTTTTCAACCCCGAACTCCTTTTTTAATATCACGCTCAATATCTTTTTTCTTCAGGCTTTCTCTTTTATCATAAAGTTTTTTACCCTTTGCAAGAGCAATCTCAAGTTTAACCCAGCGGGATGAAAAATACATTTTAGTGGGTACTACGGTATATTTTTCCTGTTTTATTTTGTTTAAAATTTTCAATATCTCCTTTTTATTCAAAAGAAGTTTTCTCTCACGCCGAGGCTCATGATTAAATATATTGCCAAATTCATAAGGAGAAATGTGGCAATTAATCAAATATGCCTCTAATTCATCCGTAATTTTAATATAGCTGTCTTTTAAATTTGCGCCGTTTTTTCTGATTGATTTTATTTCCGTACCCAAAAGGGAAATTCCCGCTTCAAATTTATCAAATAAAAGATAATCAAAATATGCTTTTTTATTTGATGAAATTAATTTTTCGGGAATATTTTTTTCATTTTTCATATATGTAGTATAGCCTAAACAATATAAATTCAAAATTTTAAATTAAAATGTTGCATCACGGTTATTTAACAATTTTATATATTGTGCTACAATCCTGTTATGGGAAAGAAATTTGGATTTGACTTAACGACTCAAAATAAATTAATTATTTCAGCTATTGTTATTTCAACGGCATTAATTATAGCAATTGCTTTTTGGGCTGTTAATAAAATAAAAAACGAGCTGGATGACAGTTATCGAAATTTTGGTCAAATGCTAACCAAAACTCTTGCAATACAAAACTATGAAATTGTCCAAAACGCAAACTCCCCGGAAACAATAAACTATATAAAAAATCATATCAATTCAATTTTAAAATCCGCAAACGACATATCATACATAACTTTCAAAAATAAAACAGGGGAAATAATCTATTCAACCCGGGAAGTTTTCGGAAAAAAAACACATAAAACCGATACCAATATTTCATCACCGATGACAGACCAAAAAGGCAATGTTATCGGAACGGTGGAAGTCGGGCTTTCGGCTGAGTTAGAAAAAAATGTCACACAAACTACAAAAAATTCAATGTTCACAGTATTTTCCGCAATTTGGGTTGTGTTTACTCTTGTAATTTTGGGAAATGCATTTTTAATAAGAAGGGAATTAAACATTCTTCATCACGGAGTTAAAGAAATCGAAAAAGGCAAATTCGGGACAATGCTTAAATACAACCAGGCTTCGGGAGAAATCAAAGAGTTATTTGATGCATTCAACGAAATGTCAAAAAAACTTCACAGCTATGAAGAACAAAATATTGACCAACTCACCCTTGAGCGCAACAAGCTTGAAGCGGTTTTAATGAGCATTGCAAACGGTGTTGTTGTATGCGACAGCTTAGATAACATTACAATGGTAAATTTAGCGGCACAAAAAATCTTAAACGGAACAAAAGAACAAATTACAAATACATCAATACAAAACTTTTGCGATTCAAAAGGAGAGTTGTGTTTTAAGGAACAGATAGAAATTTTTAAGAGTACGCCTCTTGATATAAGCGAAAAAAAACCTTTTGAATTTAATATTAATATTGACGAAAGAATTATCAAATCAATTGCTTCCCCAATGTATTCAAAAATGCACGACTATTTAGGTTATATCATTGTATTGATTGATATTACAAAAGAAGCCGAGGTTGACAGATTAAAAAGCGACTTCATTTCAAATGTATCCCATGAGCTTAGAACTCCTGTTACAATTTTAAGCTCTTATTCCGATACTTTATATAATTACGGGGATGAATTTAAATTTGAAGAGCAAAAAGAATTTATCGGTACAATCCACCAAGAAGTTATACGTCTTAATAAAATGGTAAATGATATTTTAGATTTTTCAAAACTGCAATCAGACAGAGAGCTTGAAAAAGAAAAACAGGATATTACTCTGACGGTTGAAAAAATTGCCCGCTCACATCAAGTTCTTGCAGATGAAAAACATATTTCGATTTCAATTATAAAAGAGGAAAATTTACCCTATATAACCTATAATTCGCAAAGCATTGAAAGAGCCCTGAGCAATCTTATTACCAACGCAATTAAATATTCTCCCGAGAATTCAGGAATTAAAATCAAGACGGAAATTGCTCCCGATCCCAATTATATTGAAGTAACCGTTGAAGATAACGGCATCGGAATTTCTTTAGAACATCAAAAAAAGATTTTTGAAAGATTTTACAGGATTGAAAATCAAGTGCATACAATTAAAGGAACGGGACTTGGGCTTCATTTGGTCAAAGTGGCCATTGAAAAACACCACAAAGGGAAGGTTTTTGTTAAATCAAAATTAAATGAAGGCTCTACTTTTGGTTTTTGGCTTCCACTTGATAAAGAAGAAATTGAAAATACTTCTCAAACTCCATATGATGAAAACAAAGAAAAAAGCATTGATGCGGATATTTTTCAAAACAAAGAGCCGATAAAAGTCGGAGCCAAAGAAGATGAGTGGGAAATCTCTTTTGAAGTAAGAGAGAAGTAATTCATACAATAAAATGTTTTCATTTTCATAATAAATATTATATAATATTTATTATGAAAATATTATTGACAATCCTGACATTATTATTTACACTGTCCGCTTATGCAAACGGTTTTGGAATATACAATCGTCAAAACAGTGCATTAACCATAAGACGCCTTCAAATACAAAACTATAGAAGAGCAAAACTGGGAATTCACAGATACAACAATCCAATGAGAAATATATTGTTTCCAAACAGATATGAAAAATATCCGAATATTTCAAAAAGCCGCTACAGGCACTATCAAAACAGAAATTACGGTAATATTTACGGACAACCTTACAATGGCGGTTATTACCGAATGTATTAAAGATTTTTTAAATCCGCCGTTGCATCAAGCTTTTTAACAAGAGCTTTAATATCTCCTTTTAATTTGAAATATTCCTGAAATTTCTTTGTTGTTCTTATGTTGAAGCTTCTTCCGTTTTTATCTTTAGAGCGTGAAATCAACCCCTTTTCAAGAAGTTCCGAAATATGTTCATAGGCGCTCGGACGTATTTCTTTAAGATATGACTGCCTTATGGGCTCTTTAAGAGCAATTACCGTAAGAGTTTTAATTACTGCAGGCGAAAGTTCAACGGGACAGAGTTTTTCAACAATATCCAAATGCTCTGCCTTGACTTGAATTATGTATCCGTCTTCATCATCAATTTCTAATGCACCGTTTCTTGAAGAATAATCAAACATTAAATCCAAAAGCGCACTTTCAACTTCTTCTTCTTTTTCATCAAGAATTTGAGCAATTTCCAAAGGGTGCATTGCTTTTGAAGTAACGAATAAAACAGCTTCTACTTTTGATTTAAGGTTATTTTCTTCCATTTATTCCTCGTCCGTTTCTTCGATATTTTCTTCTTTAGAGTAAGAAGCAAATATTTTTCCGTAGAAATCGTTCTGTAAAATAGTAAACTTTCCTTCACGGCATAAAAACAAAAGTGCAACATAGGCGCTTGTTCTGTCAAATCCCAAAAGGCAAAGTTCACGAAGCTCGATTTTTTCTTCTTTTTGAAGAATTTGTTCAAGATTTTGGCGCATTTTTTCAACCACTTCTTCAACATATTCTTCATGCGCAAGTTCTTTAATATCTTCGGTTTTTAAATTTGCATAATTTCTTACTCGGCGTTCTTTCTTTTCAAGAGCGCTTTTTATGGCATATCTTTTTTCTAAATCCTCATAAAATTGAATATGGCGGATAAGGTCTTTTAAAGTAACCGTTCTTTTGCGGTTTAAGCGGACTGATGTTCTTCTCTCAAGCACTTCATCAAAAGAAACAATATTATTTGTCGGAATTTGAAGCTGTTCATAATCATCCGGAGAAAATCCGTCATCTTCAAAATAATCTTCCGGCTCAAGCGCAAAATCGTTAACCGAGAGCCCTTGAAGAATATCTGATTTGATTTTCAAAAGAGTGCTTGAAAAAAGTATTGCTTTTCCCGCCGTGCGCAAATTGTCCTGTTTAAGTTCTTTAATGCGCTCCATGTATTTATCGTATAAATCAATAATATCAATGTTCCACGGGTCAATTTTACCCATTCTTACCAAATCAAGAATGATTTCAATAGAGTCACCTCTTAAATCTTTTCTTATTCCGGTTTTTGAAATAAATTCCGTTCCGTTTGAAAAATCAACCATTCCGTCTAAGACTTCAAGTTCATTCATCAAGTCCGATTTTGTTTTATAAAAATCATTCACAGCGTTATTCATCATTCACCTTTAACCAAAGCCCCCGAAACCATGGTGACTCCTTTTCCTTTCTGTGTTACGCCAATCATCCTATCCGCATTATCAAGCATCGGTTTTCTCAAGGAAACAACCATAAACTGTGCTTGTTTTGATTGATTGGTAATAATTGAAGACAATCTTTCAACATTAGGTCCGTCAAGGTGCATATCTACCTCATCAAGCGCATAAAAGGGAGAAGGGAAAAACTTCTGTATTGCAAATAAAAATGCAAGTGCGGTTAAAGACTTCTCGCCGCCCGACATGCCCGCAAGCTTCTGGTTTCTTTTATCTCTTATATTTGCAACAAAGGTAAGACCGCCCTGAAAAGGATCATCTTCGTTTTCAAGCATTAAACTGCCCGTGCCTTCAGATATTTGAGCAAAAACTTCTTTAAAATTTGTATTTATAGCGTTATATGCTTCCAAAAATGTTTCTTTTTTAAGAGTTTGATATCCGCTCATTCTTGTTTTTATCTCATTTTTTTCGTTTTCCAAAGTACCGACTTTTTCTCTGAAACCTTCCTGACGTTTCGCCTGTTCGTCATATTCCGTCAGCGCACGCATATTGACTGCGCCTAAATCATCCATTTTCTTTTGAAGTTTTGCAATTTTATTATTTATTTCATCAAGAGAAATTTCGGTCTGTTCAAGCTCTTTAGGATTAATTCCCGCCTGTTCAAATTCTTTTAATATATTTTCCAAAATCGGCTCAAGTTCTCTTCTTCTGGCTTTGAAGCTTTCTTCCTGTTCAAGAAGTCTTTCAATATCGTCTTGAACTTTATTTTTCAAAGTTTTGGAATTAAGAAGATTTTCTTGAAGCTCATCTCTTTTTTTCTGCATTTCAACAAGATTTTTACCCAGCTCTTCAATTTCTTTTTCAAGTTTATCAAGCTCGATTTTTACTTTTTCAATTTCTTCCTGAAATTGTTTTTTATCTTTTTCTAAAATTTCATTGTCCGAAGTTAATTTTTTAATGTCTCCTTCACGCATTGAAATTTGACCGGTGTGGAATTTAATTTGATTTTCGTCTTTTTCAATGTTGTTTTCGGTAGTCATTATTTCTTTTTCAACATTTTTAATATCTTGTTCAGTGTCTTGAGTTTTTTCTTTCAATTTTTTTAATTCGTCCTGATTAATCAATTTTTCGGCTTCTTCAAGCTCTGCTTGTACTTCGCTCATTTTTTCGCTTAGTTTAATATGACGATTTTCAATTAAATCAAGTTCACGGGATAATTTTATATTTTTTCCTTCAAGCTCCTTAAGCTGTTTTTCGCCTTCTTTTATAATTGAAGCGGAAGAGTCATTATTTGTTATTAAATTTTTAAGTTCAAGCTTTGCGCCGTTAAGAGAATTAACGGAGGTTGAATATTTTTCCCTTATATCATCCAATCTGCGCTCTAAATCTTTTTCTTTTTGAGTCAGGTTTTGGGCATCTTCCTGTGCTTTAATGAAAGCTTTTTTATATTTTTCAAGCTCTCTTTCCTGAGTTTTATCAAAAAAGCCGGCATTTTTCTTTTTTGCACCGCCTGTAATCAAACCGCTTTTTTCGGTTATATCTCCTTCAAGAGTAACGACTCTGTATTTTCCCGCAAGTTTTTTTGCGGTGTTTTCATCTTCAACAACTATTGTTTCGCCCAGAGCAAAATAAAAGGCATCTATATATTTATCATCAAAATCAATTAAATTTATCGCAAAATCAATAACACCTTTTTCCCTAGGCAGGCTTAATTTTGAAGGAGCTTTTTTTATTATGCTCAAAGGAATAAAAGAGGCTCTGTCTCTTCCTTGAGAACGAAGAATTTGAATTGCACGATATGCCACATCCTGATCATCAACTACGATTGAATATGCCCGAGAGCCCATTGCAACATTAATCGCATCAATGTATTCCCCTTCAACGTCAGCTAACTGCGCAAGAGTTTCATGCACTCCTTTAAGATGCGCTCTCATTACGGTTTCAATTCCCGCCCCTTGTCCGAGTGTTTTATATGCATTTTTATTGGCATCTAAAATCGCAATTCTTTTTTGAGTCTGCTGGATATTATAGTAGGCATCTTCTTTTTGAGATTTTACTTTATCAAGCTCTTCAAAAGTTTTTGTTCTTATAATTTTACAATCCTGCGTTTCTTTTTCAAGAGTTTCAATTTGAAGATTTAATTTATCCTTTTCATCTTCAAAAACTTTAGATGCATCCAGAAGTTTTTTAATCTGTTCTTTAATCGAGTTGATTTTTTCGCAATTATTTTTATACTCGCTCTCAAGGGGAAGCTGTTCTTTTATGATTTTTGTTTCATCATCTTTTAAGCTGTCCGCTTGGGCTTTTAGCTTTTGTACCGTTTGGATATATTCATCGGCAGACTTATTAAGCCCCGTCATTTCATTTGTTATTTTCCGGAGACGTGCTTTATTTTCTTTCAATTTTTTATTTAAATTCTCAAGCTCCGAGTTTTTTTCTTTAATTGAAGCCTTATATTCTTCAATTTTTTCTTTTTGTTTTTCAATTCCGTTTTTATAATTTTCAATTGTTTTAAGATTGTCAAGAACGGTTTTTTCACACTGGGCAATTGCGGATTTTTTGCGCTCTATTTCGCCCTTTTTTTCTTCGGAAAGTTTTTTTACTTCGAGTTGTTTTTCTTCCCCCTGCGCTTTTACAAGAGCATTAACTTCATCATACTTTAATTTTAAATCGTCGATTTTTGAAGTTGTTTCTTTTAATTTCTCATTGAGTTCCTTCTTCTCTTTTGTTGCAAGAAGGATATTTTGATGTACAAGCTCAAGGGAGCGTACGGTGTCAAAATATTTTGCGCTTTGAATTTGGGTTTCAAGAGCGGTCTTTTCATCTTTATATTTTTTATATTTTAGCGCAACTTCTCTTTGCTGTTTTAATTCTTCAATTCTTGAATCAATTTCTTCAAGAAGAATATTCGTATTTGAAATTCTGTCCTCAACGCTTTGAATTTGTTCAAGCGCAAGTTTGATTTTCCTGTCAAAATCGGCAGTTCCCGCTACTTCGTCAATACGTTCTCTTCGCTCTGTTGAAGAACATTTTGTGATTTCGGTAACGTCGCCTTGCATTATAATATTGTAGCCGTATGGGGAGATGTTGTGTTTTTCCAGTTCAAGCTGTATCTGAGTATGGGTTGTCGGTTTATCGTTTAAATAATAATTTGATTGAACTCCGTTTTTTCCTTTTTTAATATATCTTCTTATTGAAAGCTCGCCGTTATATTCATCTTCAAGCGCAAAGATAACCTTAACCGAAGCTTCCCCTCTTTTATTATGATTTGTAATTAAATCCGCAATTCCCGCATCCGAGCGCAATGCTTTTGAAGAACGCAAACCGAGAGCAAAAAGAATGCTGTCTAAAATATTACTCTTTCCCGAGCCGTTAGGACCGGATATGGCAGTAAAACCACCAAGAAAAGGAATGGTGACTTTGTTGGCAAAAGATTTAAAATTGTCTATTTCAATTTCTTTTATGTACATTAATATTTTGTAAACTCAGATAGCTAGCTATCTTATTACACTATAAAAAACCGCTCCGTGTCAAATATTATATAAAAATTCATATCTATCTATTATATAATCTCTATCTTTTGGAGTATTTTTTATTTTTTGTTCATGAAGCCTTAAATATTTATCTTTCAAAATATTAATTCGAGAGAAAGGATAGAACATAAAATTTGCTCTGCCGATTACTCTTTTTCCGTCTAAAAAGCCCCAAAAACGACTGTCTTGAGAATTGTTTCTGTTGTCGCCCATCATAAAATAGTTGTTTTCGGGTATTACAAAAGGTCCGCAGAACATATATTCATCACAAGGCGTCCACTCGTTTTTTGAGCTGATATAGGGCTCATCAAGCGCTATATCATTAATAAACACTCTGTATTCACCTATATCATCAAGATATTTAATTTCAAATTTATCCTTAGGCATTCCGACAACTCTTTTAATATAAGCAATATCTTTGCAAAAAATTCCCGATAACCTTTTAAACACTTCAAGAGGGGAATTTTTAAGCTCGGTTGAAGGAGGATAGAAAACCAGGATATCTCCTCTTTTAATTTCTCTTTTGGGATAATCCAATTTTTCAACAAACACTCTGTCATGCTCATAAATTACGGGATGCATTGAGCCCGATGGAATCCACCTTAATTCGCCTATAAAAAATCTTATTATAATAACGCATACAACAACAAAAATAACCGTTGAAAGTATATCCGAAAACACGTCTTTTTCGCTTTCATCCCCGAAGAAGAAGTCTTTTAAAAAATAAAACATTCCCTTTTCTTTTATCATTTTAAAAGATGATATAATGTCATTTTTGATTGTTTTTAAAAAGTTCTTGATGCATTTAATTATTTCTTTCGGACTGAATAATGTTTTAACAAATTCCCCAATCTTAGAAGGGATTTTTGATATGGGCTCTTTTAATTTTTTAAGCCAATCAATTTTGGATTTTAGAAAATCTTTCATGAAAGAAGAAAAATCGCAAAAAAGTTTTTTGGGGTTAAAAAATATCAACAGAGCAAAAAGCCACAAAATCAAACTAACCGTCAAAATCCGGAAAAATATGCAAAGTGCTGTATTCGGTTTGTAGTAGTTATCGTTCAGGGTTTTAATTGAAATTAATTTTGATGAGGGATAATTTTCAAAAACATAATCCGAAACGGAATTAAAAAGGTTGATTTTATTCTCCTGCGCTTTATAAGGTAAACCGATAAACAAAGATTTTTCAACCAAAGCACCGTCTTTATCGAATTTTGGATATTTAAATTCGTTTATTTCATCAACAATTGAATATTCAATACCGAGCGAAGAGAGGTATTTTTTAATCTTGACGTTATCCGCCTTTAAATCGGCGTCAATCGAATATTCGAGAATTACTCCTCTTTTTAAGAAAAAATTAAGAGTTTGAGAATTTTGATTATATAAAACACAAATTAAAACAAAAATTAGACAAAATATAATCAATTTAATATTTTTTTTAATTGTATCAGATATTTTTATTAAACAGTTTTTCAAATTTTGCTCCCCAGGCTTGAAAGCACATTTTTTTTAAGGTCTTTTTTATAAGGGCTTTCAATTTTATCTAAATATTTAAGAGAGGATTTAATATATTCTTCTTTTTTGTTTCGTGCCAGAGAAATATATTTTTCATCATCCGAAAAATCCGAAGGTTTCTTTTCGGGGTAATCCCTAAGAAAGTATAACACAGCCAAAGTATAGTTGCCATTTTTTATATCATTTGAAATTTTTAAGTCATTATCAATCTGAAAAGCAATTGTATAATTTTTAAGAAAATTTCTTAAATTATTTTTTAAATCAAGATTAAATTCCCCCAAAGTAAACAGCGCTTCTAGCCCTGCCATAAAAAGATTTCCTGTTTTGTTATATGATTTTTCAATATATTGTTCTTCGCTTATTATATGGTTTAAATTTTTATTCTGGCTCAATTCGCCAAAAAGAGTCAGTTTAATTTTATCCGCAAAAATTTTAAGTATTTGAGGAGTTGTACCACCCAATTCAAAAAGAGCATAAGAAAGCAGTAAATCCCCTTCAAGCACCGCCATTTTAGAGCCGTATGTACAAAACAAAGAAGGCAGTTTTCTTCTTGTTTTCGATTCATCTATAATATCATCATGGATTAAAGATGCGCTATGTATAAGCTCCTGTGCAAGAGCAATTTTTTGTACAATTTTATTATCCGTTTTTAAAATTTTAGAAAATAAAAACGTAAAAATAACTCTCAAACGTTTTGGGGAATTAAATAAAAATTTTTTTACGTCCTCTTTTAAAAAATCGTCCCCGCCTTCAATTATATCAATAAGATTTTTTTCAAAAGACAAAAGTTCATTTTCTATTAAGGAAATATCAGATTTAATTTTATCCATTTTAAATTATAAACTTACCGTTTTCATAGATTAATTTATCATCGGCATATATTTTCCCGCCGTTTTTCATATTTTTAATCATATCCCAATGAAGTCCGGATTGATTTTTCCCGCCTGCTTCGGGATAGCTTGCGCCAAGCGCCATGTGAATTGAGCCTCCGATTTTTTCATCAAAAAGAATATTGCCCGTAACATTTTGAATTCTGTCATTTGTTCCGATTGCAATTTCGCCCACAAAACGAGAGCCTTCATCCATATTCAACATGTTCTCTAAGAAGTCGTTTCCGAATTCGGCGCTTGCTTCAACAACTTTGCCGTTTTCAAGTGTTAAATAAACTTCTTTTGCAGATGAGCCGTGGTAATTTTGAGGAAAATCAAAATATATTTTACCGCAAGCGCTGTTTTCAACGGGAGATGTAAAAATTTCGCCGTCAGGGAAATTTAAATTACCCGAACATGCTACCCAAGTTCTCCCTTTTGTTGAAAACGTAATATCTGTTTTATCTCCCGTTATTCTGAGTGTTGAGGTCTTATTCAGAATATCTGCAATTCGATTTTGTTCTTTATCAATTTCACGCCATTTTTCGCACGGGTCAGCTAAATCAAGATAACAGGAATTAATCAAAAATTCGCTGTATTCTTCAAGGCTCATATTTGCTTCCTGCGCAAGAGCATTTGTCGGATAATCCGCAATTACCCATCTCATCTCATTTTTTGCCGAACGTTCAAGTCTTTTTGAAAGTATGGGATGTGTTGCTTTTGAGCGCCTTGCAAGTTTTTCGCCTGATGCATTTGCAAGATTTTTTATATTTGAAGGCGCACCGATAAATATCATAACGTCGGCAAGTTCAACCTCTTGTTTTGACATTTCATCAATAAAATCAAGCTGTTTATCATTAGCATATTTGATGAACGTTTCCGCAATTTCATCCATTGAATTTCTTACAATCGGATTTGCGCCGTTTATCAAACAAAGCTTAAATATTTCTTTAACCAAAGGCTGGGCGGAGTTTCCTCTTGAATAAATAATTACAAAATCGTTTTCTTTAACTTTTGTTGAATAGTTTACAAGAACATCCGCATATTTATTAATTAAAGGGTTATACATCTTCATCTTCTCCCGATAAACCGTGATATGCCGCTTTATCTCTTAGAGTACAGCCTCTTTTTGATGTTCTTACAAATTCAACAAGATTATCGACATATTTATTACCCTTAAATTCGCTTTCTATAAGCTCAAGCGCCTGAGTGGTATTATAGCTTTCGTTTCTTAAAATTCTTATGGCTTTATGTATTGCATCACGTGAATCTTTATCTACACCTTTTCTTCTTAAACCTATTGCATTTAATCCGACGGGTAAACACGGAATTCCTTCCGCTTTGCAGTATGGAATTATGTCCAGCCTTGCGGCAGAAGCCCCTGAAATAATTGCCATGTCGCCAATTCTGAGATTTTGATGAAATACGCTCATACCGCCCAGAAAAGCTCCGAAACCGACATGGCAGTGACCGCCTATTGTTGCGGCATTTGCCATAATTACGTTATCCCCTAAAACACAGTTGTGTGCAACGTGGCTGTATGCCATTAAAAGGCAGTTGTTTCCGACAACGGTGTTGTTTCCTTCGCCTGATGCACGATTTACTGTTGCAAACTCTCTTATCCAGCAATTTTCGCCTATGATAACACCCGTTTTTTCATTTTTGTAGCCTAAATCCTGAGGCTCTCCTCCGATTGAAGCAAATGGAGAAATTCTTGTATTTTTTCCGATATGTGCAAATTGAATATTTGCGCTTTCCCCTATTTTACATCCTTCTTCAATCACCGTATCACGTCCGATTATTGCATAAGCTCCGATTTCAACATCGGGAGCAATTTTTGCGGTTTCATCTATTATGGCTGTTTTGTGAATTTTATCGGTTGTTATCATTGTTTTATCCTTATTTTAAAGCTACTGTCAATTCCGCTTCGGTACAAAGTTTGCCGTCTACATAGGCTCTGCCCAGACATTTTGCAATCGGGCCTTTAACTTTTAAGCATTCCGTTTCCATTTCAAGTTTATCGCCGGGACGGACAATATTTTTAAATTTTGCATTTTCAACCCCCGCAAAAAGGGTTAATTTTCCTTTGTATTGTTCCATTGTCATTAAAATGGGAGCGGAAGTTTGAGCTAATGCTTCAATTTGCAATACTCCGGGCATTATCGGATTATTCGGAAAATGTCCCTGAAAAAAGGGCTCGTTAAAAGTTACGTTCTTATAACCTTTTGAATATTTTCCGGGGATACACTCCGTTATCCTGTCAACCAATAAAAAAGGATAGCGATGCGGAAGCATTTCAAGTATTTGTTCATAATTAAGAGTGATGGGTGTAATTACGGTATCCATTTTTCCTCCTCTTTCAGTTTAATTTTTCTTTAAGAAGTTTTGCACATTCTACATGCAGTGCATGACCCGCTTCTTTTACCATTATATTTGCACAAAGTTTCAAGGGGTTAGTCCCTGTTAAATATAAATCACCTATTATATCAAGGATTTTGTGTTTAACGGGCTCATATTCGCTTCTTAGTTCGGTTGTATAACCTTCATCTTTTAAGCCTACCGTATTTTCAATAGTGACTCCTTTTGAATAGCCCATTGCCTGAAACTTTTCAAGGTCTTTCAAATATCCGAAAGTACGAGCTTCTGTTATTTCATTTATATTATCATCCTGCTTTAATGTCACCCACCTGTGGTTTAAATCGGGGTGATTAAAATTAACGCAGTATGTAATTTCGGTTTTGGCATTATTTGGAGTTATATAAATTAAAGAATTGTTTTTTTGAAATATAACAGTATCGCTAAGAGGTTTTACTTCTTCTTCAACACCAGAAAAACCGACTTCATTAAACTTTTCAACCCAAACTTTTGCACTTCCGTCAAAAATCGGCATTTCAAAACCTTGAGAATTAAAATAAACATCTAATGCATCAATTGAACAGATTGCACAAGCAGCCATAAAATGTTCAATCAGTGCAATTTTATTTTTTGCCGAGTTTTCAACATCCGCCAAAATTACACAATGTTCGCACGATACAACGTTTTCAAGCTTCGCTGCAATTTCAGCGTTGTTTATGTGAAAACGAATACCTTTCTTATCCGAAGGTTTTATTTCAATTTCGGCGGGAGCTGCAAACATAAGCCCCGTGCCTTGAAGTTTAAGATTAGATTTTAGCGTCTTCATTTAAAAATTTCTCGTAATCCTCTAATAAATGTTGATATTTCTTGTATTTCTGCACCATAATTTCAGCTTCGTCAAGATATTTCAATCTCTTGATGAAATCTTTTCTTAATACCGCAGGAGCGCCCATAATAACCGATTTATTCGGGAAGGACTTTGTAACACCTGCTTTAGCTAAGATAATTGAATCATCGCCGATTTCAACATGGTCTTTTAAGCCGGCTTGTCCCGCTATTACAACTCTGTCGCCGATTGTACAGCTTCCCGCAATTCCCACTTGAGAAACGATTGTGCAGGCATTTCCGATTTTACAGTTATGACCTATCATAACAAGGTTATCTATTTTTGTTTGAGAGCCTACTGTTGTATTTTCTATCGTTCCTCTGTCTATTGCGGTATTAGCGCCGATTTCAACATCATCCCCAATGGTAACCGAGCCCAGAGAAGGAATTTTAAACACTTTTACATCTTTATTCGTTTCTTTAATTGCTCCTTCTTGTCTTGCCTTTTCAATGTTATTCGGGCTTTCGGTAACAAAAGAAAATCCGTCTGCGCCGATACTTGCGCCATGATGAATTATGCATCTGTTTCCGATTTCAACAAAATCACCGATATTAACACCGGGGTGGAATAAACAATCAGAGCCTATTTTAACCCCTTTTCCTATATATACGTTAGGCATAAGAGCAGTATTATCGCCTATTATTGCATCTTTTGATATTACAACGTTAGCTCCTATTGAAACATTTTTTCCGAGTTTTGCGCTTTCATCAATTACCGCAGACGGATGTATGTTTCGGGGAGTATCGGGAGCTATGTAGAACATGTTTAAAAGCTTCATAAATGCCAATCTGGGACGCTCTACCTCAATTGTTGAAATGCCTTCCAGATTAACTCCCAAAGGCACTAAAACAGCAGGCGCACAAGATTCGGACATGTTTTCAATTTCATCTTCATTCATAGCAAGAGCAAGGGTATTTTTATCCGCCAATTTAGGCGGTGCAACTCTGTTTATTGCAACGTCATGGACTTTTGTTAAAATACCGCCGACCGCATTTGACAATTCTTCTAAACTGTAGCTCTTTTCAACCATATTCACTCCCTCATATAACAGATATTGTATATCTATTTTATAACAATAAATTCATTTTGCCAATTTTTTAAAGAAAAATAAAGTTAAGATTTCTCTATTTTCTTAATAATATTTGTTGTGGATTTTCCCTCTACAAAATTAATAAATTCAACTCTGCCGCCGTTTTTTAGGACGGTTTTTGCTTCTTTTAGGGTAGAGAGAGTATAATCCGACCCTTTTGTGTATATATCCGGTTTTATTTCATCAAGCAGATTTTCGGGAGTATCTTCATCAAAAATTACGACAAAATCAACAAAATTAAATTCGGACAGGATTTCCGCTCTGTCATGCTCAGGATTTACGGGGCGGTTTTCCCCTTTCAATTTTTTAACCGATAAATCGGAATTTAATCCGACAATTAAAACATCCCCAAATTTAGCGGTTTCTTTTAAATATCTTACATGCCCGATATGGATTATATCAAAACACCCGTTTGTAAAAACTATTGTTTTATTTTCATCTTTTAATCGTTTAACAATATTTTTTATATCTTCTCTTTGAACAACACTTCCCATTTTGTTTTCCCATAAAATCAGCCGTATATAATACGGCTGATTTTTATAAATTTTTCATTATTTTACGGAAGGCGTACCTTCAGATGGTGATGCCTGAGACTTTTGAGCTTGTTCCATTTGTTTTTTCTGCGCTTCATCAAGCTTTTTGGCAATATTTTCCGGATTAATTGTTTCATCAAGATATTCAATTTTGGCATTTGATTTTAAGCCCGTTAATATTGTCTGCATTTGAGCAAACTTTTTCTGCTGAGACAAATACGCTTTTAAATCTTCCTTGACTTCTGATAACGGTTGAACTCCTTTTGCCGCCTTATCTCTTACATATATAATGTGTTCTCCGAATTGAGTTTTAACAACGGGGCTGATTGTACCGACTTTTTGGGTAAATGCCGCATCACCAAATTCTTTGACAACACTATCACGGGCGATAAATCCTAAATCACCGCCACGTACGGCGCTTGCCTTATCTTCGGAATATTGACGAGCTAAATCAGCAAACTTTTTAGGATCTTTTACTAATTGTTCTCTTAAATCTTTTACAAGCTTTTCTTTTCTTGCAACTTCTTCGCTGACTTTTTTATCAATATCCGCAGTGGATAATTTTGCTTCTTTATCGGCATCCGCTATCATTCTTTTAATGCTTGCGGGATTTGTATCAATCAAGATATGGCTTGCTAAAACACGTTCCGGCTGTTCAAACTGAGCTTTATTTTCTTTATAAAATTTTTCAATTTCGGAATTGCTAATCTTAGGGTCGCCTGTAAGCTTATCGCTCTGAACTTCAAATTTCATATCGTCATTGAACTGTTCTTCTTTTATTCCGTTTTCTTTCATAAGGTTATCAAATTGTTCTTTAGAGCCGAGCATTTTGATGATATTATCTTTTTTTGCCTGAAGCTCTTCGGGTGTTGCTTCAATCTTTCTTTTTTCAAACTCTTGTTTTAAAAGCTCTCTTGCCACAAAATCATCAACATATCTCTCTTTTATTGCTAAAACGAGCAGACTGTCATCTTTCTGATATTCTTTCGGAGCATCTTTTAAGCGTATTTCTTTAATTTTATTAAAATCGTTATAAAATTCGGCTCTGGTAATTTCTTTATCATTAATTTTCAAAACCACATCCGATTTTTTTGCGCATCCGCAAAATAAAAGCGTTGAACACAAAAGAGTGAGCGCTATTTTTGTAAACTTCATTTGTCCTCCTTTATATAATTATTTATTTGTATTAAAGCTTAAAATTACCTCAGATATATAATAAAACAAATCAGCCAATTTGTTAAATATTTCATCAAAATCATCTTCATTTTTATTCATAAGAAGAATTCCCTTTGTTTTAGCTAAATTTTTAGGCGGAATTGAATATGAAAAATGTTTAACAATTTCTCCGTTTGTTCTTTGTTTTATAATCATCCACTCTTGCTGAGTAAAAGGAGTATATATCCTTATTTGATTTGAAAAAGAGCGAACTTGCGTTATGTTGGCATTTGTTGCCAAAATTCTCAGTTTAATTAACTTTATCAGATTTTGAACACAAGGGGGGATTTTGGAAAATCTGTCTTTTAAATTGATCTCCATATTCTCAAGCTCGCTTAAAGTTTCAACATCCGAAAGCCTTTTATATTCGAGGATTTTCTGTTCATAAGTCTGTGCCCATTCGTCGGGTATATAAGCATCCGCTTGTATATCAATAATTGCGCTTTGTTTTTTGGGTTGGGGTTTATGATAGGGGTCTTTACTGCTCTTTTGTCTTAAATCTTCTATACATTCGGAAAGTAAATTACAATATGTATCAAATCCGACATTTACCATCTGACCATGCTGGCGGGTGCCTAAAATATTTCCCACTCCCCTTATTTCAATATCCCTCAGGGCGATTTGATATCCGCTTCCCAAATTTGTAAAATCTTTAATTGATTCAAGGCGTTTTCTTGCCTGTTCATTTAATTCTTTATTTTTTGAATAAAAACAAAAACAATATGCCTGTCTTTCGCTTCTTCCCACTCTTCCTCTAAGCTGGTATAACTGCGCAAGCCCGAAATTTACCGCATCATGGATTATCATGGTATTTGCATTGGGTATATCAAGCCCCGATTCAACGATTGTTGTAGATAAAAGAACATCATACTTTTTGGAAGCAAAATCACAGATTATGTTCTCTAACATGTTTTCTCTCATCTGTCCGTGGGCAACGGCAATCCTTGCGTTTGGAACAATTTCCTGCAGTTTTTCTTTAAATTTATCAATTGTTTCCACACGATTATAAAGATAAAATATCTGTCCGTCACGCTGTATTTCTTGATTTATAGCATTTTTTACATATTGAGCCGAAAACTCGCCGACATAAGTTTTGATGGGAAGTCTGTTTTTAGGGGGAGTATTTATAACCGACAAATCTTTAATTCCCGATAATGCCATGTTGAGTGTTCTTGGAATTGGCGTTGCGCTCAGCGCCAGAACATCTATATTCTCTCTGAATTTTTTTAATTTTTCTTTATGTCTTACCCCGAATTTGTGCTCCTCATCAATTACCAATAATCCCAAATTTTTAAACTCTATGTCATCCGAAAGCAGTCTGTGGGTAGCAATTATAACATCAATTTCGCCGGATTTTAATTTTTCCGTAATCTGTTTTTGTTCTTTTGGGGGGCAAAATCTGTTTAAAACCGCAACTCTTACATCAAACGGCTCAAACCTTTCTTTAAGAGTTTCATAATGCTGCATGGTAAGAATTGTGGTGGGAGCAATGAGTGCCGTTTGATATCCGCTCATAACAGCTTTAAACATTGCACGCATGGCAATTTCAGTCTTTCCGAAACCCACATCCGCACATATCAGCCTGTCCATGGGTTTATC
Source organism: Candidatus Gastranaerophilales bacterium (assembly GCA_947589425.1). Lineage (GTDB taxonomy): Bacteria > Cyanobacteriota > Vampirovibrionia > Gastranaerophilales > Gastranaerophilaceae > RUG14156. The sequence goes on from CANQAV010000008.1 coordinate 20,610, forward strand.
GCTTTCCATGTCTTTTTTGGTTTCTATTATTGCCTTCATTTGGTCGGGAGTTTCAGTGTATTCGAAGTTATCCTCCATTTCATACTGCCACCTTGTATCCGCTTCAAAAGCTATCCCTTTTGACATTTTTCTTTTTGCATATAAATCAAGAAGGTCGTATGCAATTAATTCCACTTCTTTTTTAGCTTTTGCTTTTGTATTTTCCCACGCACTTCCGCCCATTTTGGATAATTGCGGACGGCTTGAGCCCGTACCTCTGTATCGGGATATAAGATTTATCTGCTCTGCCGGCATAAAAAGTTTATCGTTCCCCTGAAACTGAATTTCAAGGTAATCTTTTTGGCACTCATCTATTGTCTGTTTTGTAATGCCGTTATATATCCCTATCCCGTGGACATAATGGACAACATATTCCCCTTCTTTTATATCGTTAATAGAATCGATAAAATCCTGCGTTTGCTTATTTGAATGATATTTTTTGGTTGTAACATCTCTTGTTTGGCGGTTAAAAAGCTCCTTATCCGTTATAAAAATCATTTTATCGCTTGAAACTTTTTCATCTTCACAAACAACACCCCCCGATAAAATGTTGGGAAAATAAAAAATATCATCCGAAAATATTTCAAATTCATCAAAAACTTCTTTTAATCTGTTGGGGAAATTTGAGCAGATATAAATTTTATAATTTTCTTTGAGCGATTTTTTAATAAAATCCGATATATTCTTCATATTTGAACAAAAATTCAAAGGCAGGGTCATATCAAATTCGATGATTTTATCGTAATCTTCGCTTATAAAATTATCAATTCCTATTCTTTTAAAACTTTTTATACTGCTTAAAAAGTCCTCATAACTTGTGTGATTAAGGGTTTTAAGAGGAATTTTCAAATTGCTTTTTATATTATCTTTATAGTCATCGCAAAACTCCTCGTCTAAAGACTTATATTTTGATAAGATTTGGCTTGTTTCTTTGAATATAATCGTGTAATCTTTAAAAAAATCAAGCGGTGTTGAAGTTTCCTTAAGGAAATAATTAAGATAGTATTCAATTCCTTCAAAATATCCCGTTTCATCAATTTTTTCAAGAAGTTCGTTTTTAAGATTTTCCAAAAATTCAGAGCATTTTGTATTTTTTATTTCTTGTTTAAAATTTTCTCTGTTTTCATTATTCAAACTAAATTTATATAACGGTAAAACCCTTGCAAATTCAACACTTTTGATGCTTTTTTGAGTATTCGGGTTAAAATATCTTATATCCTCAATAGTATCCGCAAAAAATTCAATTCTTACCGGGTTGTCATCAAGAGAATATATATCCAAAATATCGCCCCTGAGCGCAAATTCCCCGATATCAACAACGTTTGCCGTTCTTTTATAGCCCATATTAACAAGTTTTTCGGCAATTTTTGAATAATCAATTGTTTCATTCTTTTTAAATTCAATCAAATTTTTTTTATAAAATTCAATCGGGGCAAATTTTTCAAGCAACGCTTTGGCATGAATAAAAACAACATCAGGCTGTGAAAGCGCTATATTAATCTGTTCCTGATATATATAGCTGTTTTTTTCAAGCTCGGAATAAAAACCTATGTCTTGAGAAGGATATATTTTGGAATCTATTTTTAAAAGATTATAAAGGTCTTTTTGTTTTTTGAGCGAAGTCTGCTCATCTATAGTAATATATAATACTTTTTTGTTATTTTTTAAGATTTTATCAATCAAAAACAAATCAAAAGGAGCTAAAAATCCCGATAAAACAAGATTTAACTTCATATCGTTTTTAATAAAGCCATCAAGCGGTTTTAAGGTAATATTTTCAATTGTCATTTTGGTATTCTTCTAATAATGAAGCTCCCACAACCCCGGAATAATCATTTAATTGGGCTTTTTTAAATTCTAAATTTTGTACTGTCGTATATAATGCCTTAGCTTTTGTCAATCTGATTGTTTTTAAGTATATATCATCAATACCTTGAATTAATCCCCCGCCCAATATAACCAATTCCGGATTTAAAAAATTTATAACACTTGCAATTCCGCCCGAAAGATATTCTATTGCTTCATTTACATATTGGCTTACAACTTCATCATGGGCATCAAGAGATTTTTTAATATGTTTTGTTGAAATATTTTCACCCTTTGAGATATCTGTTATGATAGATTTTCTTCCCTTTTTAACGGCTCCTTTAATCCTTGTTTCAATAGCGCTTCTTGATGCATACGCCTCAAGACAGCCGGCTCCTCCGCAGGCGCAGCTTCTTCCGTTCAAATCAACAATCATGTGTCCGATTTCGCCCGCTGTTCCGGACGAACCGTAATACAATTTTTTATTTATTATTATGGATGAGCCCACGCCCGTGCCGATAAAAATACAAATAATATTGCTGTATCCTCTGCCCGCTCCCAAAAGCAATTCCCCGATAGCAGCCGCTTCTACATCATTTAAAAGATATGTTTTAATACCGTACTTTTCTTCAATAAGTTTTTTAACTTCCAAATTACAACATTCCAAATTGCAGCAGTTAAGTGCAATTCCGTTTTTTCTGTCTACCTGTCCGGCTATTGCTATGCCTATATAATTTATTTCATCTTTTTTAACTTTGGAAATTTGAAAAAGCTCGTCCAATGCTTCACAAAGCCTTGAAGCAATTCTTTCATTTCCCTTTTCTTTTTTTGTTTTCTTTTTTACTTCAAAAAGAATTTTGCCGGTTGATTTTTCAACCAAAGCGCACAGTATTTTTGTTCCGCCTAAATCAACCCCTATATTATATTTTTTCATTACTGTTTATTGTCGTCTTTCATACCTATATTTTTGAGCCTTCTTTCGATATCTCTCCACCAGCTCAGTTTTTTTCTGAAAAGGTATTGATATCCTTCAAAATTTCCGCTTGAAATCTGTTTTTGCTGATTATCACACTGAATTTCAAATTCTCTTTCCAGCTTGTGACAGAAATCTTTTCTGTTTTCTTTAAAATTATAAAAAGTGGTGACTTTACCGAATTCTATTACAACTTCGGGTTTATCCTGTCTTAAAAAAGTATAATTTACGCTCACGGGACATATATTAATCCCTCCGTAATTTTTAACCGCATTTTCAATTAAATATGCAAGCCCCGTTTGAAAAACTTCGGGTCTGTAATGTGGGGGGCGGATAATACCCTGCGGGAAAAGCCAAAAATTAATATCGGGAGCATCAAGTGTTGTTGCCGCATATTTTAGCGCTTTAACAGCATCCTGAGGTGTTTTTTTATTTATCGGGAAACAACCGATATATTGAAAAAGAGGAAATCTGTTCATCTCCTCAATCATTAGGCGCAATCTGCCTTTCATTATTCTTCTTGCAACATTAAATCCGACAATTCCGTCCCACCAGTTGTTATGATTTGTGTAAAACAACATTGCCTTTGATTTATCTCTTTTTTCGAGATTTTCGCTGCCTTTATACATTAGAGAATGAAAACGAGAGGAAAGCATTTTAGGAAAAACATAATCAGCAATCATAAGCCAAAAAGGGTTGTCTTTTGCCACTCTAAACTTTTCTTCTCTGTTTCTTAAAATTGTAGGAGGTGTATCGCAATAAAGATGCTGTGGTGTTTCAACTGTCATATTAGTTACTTATCCTCTATAATCCTGTTTAATTGGCAATATGCCCTAAATGAAGTTAAATCTTTTTCCAATTTCTTTATGTGATTTTTTAAATTTAGTCTGCTTGCACTGTCGATAGTTCTATTATACAATTTTATGATATTTTGAGCATAGTCATATTTTTTGTTGTTAGGCTGTTCGGTCATTCTTTCTCTTGCTATTGTTGCTTTAAGAGAATTTAATCTCACCTGAAGATATGTTAATTCGTTTGTAATTGCACTCTGCAAAGCTAAGTCGCAATACATTTGAGCATTTTCTTTATCGTTTAATTTAAGATAAGATTTTGCAAGAAGCTCTTGGAACAATATTTTGAAATAATTATTGTTGTTTTGAGCATTTTCACATATTTTAACAGCTTTTTCACAAATTTCAATGCAATACATGTCGGCTTTGTTGCTTGCTGTTGCAGCTGCACTTATATACCATGCCAACAAAGCCCCGAAAGCAATTTTTTTGGATGAAAAATATTGCATTTCTTCCGTTGCTATTCCGAGTGCCTTAAGATAAGATTTCTCTTCCAAAAACACATAAGCAAGAAGTGTTTTAAGAATATTTTTTGAAAATTCATCATTCGCATTATTTGCATAAGCGGCAGCTTCAAACAATTCTTCTTTTATTGAACCCAAATCAAGGCTCAAAACTTTATTGATAATATTTATAATATTCCATTCGCAAAAATCGGGTGTGTCTATAACGTATGAATAATCTTTAATGATGTCCCCTAAAATTGCTTGAGATTCCTCAAAATAACCTCTTGAAGTATATGCCATGGCGCTTGCATATTCAAGACGAAGTTTTAATTCATCCGTTTTTTGTCCTTTTTCTTTTGATAAAACCTTATCTATTTCATCTATTAATTCAAAAGCCAAAGGAGAGCCTTGCTGAGCATAGCTTTGAGCAAGAATTATATTTGATTCTATCCAGGAATAAAATATTTCGTTTTGACTTATCCATTTGTGTTTTGAGAAAAAGTTTAAATGTTTTTGAAGGGTCGGATTGATTTCAGTATTTACAATGCTTGAAATTTCTTCCCATTGCCCAAGTTTTAACAATGCCTGTAATTTTCTTGTTTTAATAAGAGCAATTTGAAGCTCTGTTACATTTTTCTTCTCTGTTCTGTCGCTTTTATTGAAATATTTCAAAATATTATCCGCAACCTCTACAACCCCGGTATAATCTTGCGTAAGGTATTCACTTTTTACAAGATATCCCGATAAATCTATCACTTTATTTTTATTATTGTTTTTTTGTGCGGATGCAATTGCATTTGTCAAATAATCACGAGCTTGTGCGGGACTTTTTGTATAAACTAATTTTCCCAGTCTTTCGCAAATATTGTTTTTAATATATTCAAAATTATCCGTTTTAATGCTTTCAAGCAAAATTAAGCTCTGCTTCTGCGCCATGGCATAAATGTTTAAATCTCCTATATAACTTGCAAATTGAAGATTTCTTGTCCAAAGATTAAAAGCAAGTTCTTTATTTTCTATAATTTGAGCAAGTATGGGGCAAATCAAAGGCGTTGAAATAACCTTATTATTTAATCCTGAAAGCAATTTTTTTGCTTCATTTTTTATTAAAATTTCATCTTTTGCTCTGATATAACAATATGACCAGGTTAGAGAATTTTTAAACCCGTAAACATCATCATATTTTCTCTTCAGATAACCTCTTTTTTCAAGTCTTTTAACTGTTTCATAAAAAGCATCCCGGCTGAGAGAAAATACCTCTGATAAAATTCCGCAATCAAGCTTATCGCCAAGAAGAGATGCAACATTTAAGAAAACATATTCTTTTTGATTTTGCTCTTTTAAAAACTCAAGTCTTTTAACAAAGCACTCTTCCAATGTCGGAGGAATGTGAATTTCGGAAATCTGACCCTTAAACTTAACCGCCTTATCCTGTACCGTCAAAATTTTTCTCTCAAATAAATATTGAAGAATTTGTTCAATATAGGCAAGGTTGCCTTTTGCATTATAGGCAATTTGAGATAACAATTCGGATGGTACGATTGAATTTTGACCCAGAACCTTTTTAATAAAAGCTTGGGATTCCGGAATATTGTATTGTCTCAGGGAAATATTTAAACAATTATTGTTGTTAAGCTTATTTGATTGGAAATATATTGCAATCGAATGCTGGTTTTTATATCCTAACACCAATTTTGCATCGTGTTCAAAATAATCGTTAACTACAAGATGTTTTAAAAATCCGTAAGAAGACTCATCAATCAAATCAAAATCATCAATTATAAATACCAGATTTTTCTTTTGTTTTATATAATCAAATATATCTTTTAAATATTTGTAAGTAATTTCTTTATTTATCAATATATTTTCAAAGTAATCTTTTTTTATCGGATAAATCAAATTTGCAAGCGTCTCAAGAGCTTCATCATCTATTTTTTCAAGCTGTAATTTTTCAAGCACTTTTTTTTCAAAAGATTTAATATTAAAATCTTCAGCTAAAATATTCGGACATTCAAACAATGTTGAAAACAAATTTTGAATCAAACCGTAAGGACTTATCTGAGTAAGAGCCGAACATTGAGAATAAAAAACCGCAGTATTGTTTAATTTTGCTCTGTTTACCCTGTAATATAAATCATTCAAAAGATGCGTTTTTCCGGCCCCCCTCGGAGCATTAAGAGATATCGCCCTTATTTTTGAATTGTTATCCGCCAGATTGTTTAACATTATCTCAAGAGCTTTATCGTATTTTTCATCTTCCGATTGCTCAAAAACGGGTTTTTGGTCTAAAAAAACCATTTTATACGAATCCGGCGAAATTTTAATCAAAGATAATTCCGAATTTAATTTTGAATAACAACCGTTTGAAACAATTACATCACCGTCCGACCCCAGTTTTAGCTGGGTAATTTCGCCATTTGAGCGCACTTCGTCTTCGGTTGTAATTATAAATTTATATGATATTCCGCAATCAAGAGTTTTTTCAAGTATTTGGTTAAATTTTTTAAATTCGGCTTCAAAATAGTTAATTTTATTAAGCAGTTTTGTCTTTTTTGAATACATCAATCGAAACATAACAGTGCGTGAAGTAACAAAGTCACAATTTGTTTTAAAAACGATTTTTACGGTTGTTTTAATGTTTTGAATAACTTTTTGTTTAAATTCTTCTTTATTGTATTTTTCAAAAGTCCTGTCTAAATTAATAAAATCAATATAGAACAAAAAAACATCGGCTTCTTCTTTGTCATCAGGTTTTTTAGGAGAAATTTCGAGTGGTTTTTCATCGGAAGGCTTAGGTGATATTTCTGTTTTGTCCTGTTTTATAGGTATATTTTCTTCAATTTTATCTTCGGGTTTATTGTCAAATTCGTATCCGCATTTACGACAGATTGAACTTGTGGCATAGTTTGCGCTGTGGCATTTCGGACAAAACTTCACAAAGGTATATCCGCATTTTTTACAGCTCACGGAGCCCAGACGAGTTGGGGAGCCGCATCTGGGACATTTAAATATCAATCTTAATTTACAATTTGGACAAACGGTATCATCTTTTGATACTTTTGTCTTACATTTTGGACAAATCAAAATTTTTATTCCGATATAGAGTTATAACTTTTCCAACAAAATTATAATACAAATATCTTTTTTTGAAATTTTATTGTAAACTTTGTAAATTTTTTGTTTTTTAATTTTTTCTTGTAGTAATATTTTTTTATGAATTTAGGAGTAAATATTGACCATATTGCAACTTTAAGAAATGCCAGAGGCGGTTTTGAGCCCGATATAGTTGAAGCTGCAAAAATTATTTTAAAAGAAGATGTTTTTGCTCTTACCATGCATTTAAGGGAAGACAGGCGGCACATTAAAGACGAAGATTTATATAACATCAAAAAGCTTGGTGCAAAAATCAATCTTGAAATGGCTGCAACAAAAGAAATTTTAAATATTGCACTTGATGTTGAGCCTTACAGTGTTTGTATCGTTCCCGAAAGAAGACAGGAAATTACAACCGAAGGCGGGCTTGACGCTTATTCTCAAAAGGAATATCTGAAAGAATTTATAAAACCCCTGAAAGACAAAGGTATTATTGTAAGCTTTTTTACGGATGCCCAAAACAAGGCGCTTGAAGCTTCAAAATATGCGGGTGCGGATTATGTTGAACTTCACACCGGCTGTTTTTCAAATGCATTTTTAAAAAATGATTATCAAAATGAACTTGAGCAGTTAAAAAAAGCATCTTTATATGCTCAAGATATAGGGCTTAAAGTTAATGCCGGACACGGTTTAACTTATGATAACGTATATTTAATGAAAGAAGTAGCAAATTTAAGCGAATTAAATATCGGACACAGCATAATTTCAAAAGCGGTATTTATCGGGTTGGATAATGCCGTAAAAGAAATGCTGAAGCTTATAAAATAAGTTTTGTAAACATTTTCTTGACAGTAAATTTTGTCTTTTATATATTATTAATGCAGATAGGTTGATTGCGCCTAAATGCTCGTTAATTCAACGCACGAGCTGCAATCCCTTAAAAGAAAGGATATAAAATGTACGCAATAGTTGAAACAGGCGGAAAGCAATACAAATTTGAAGAAGGAAAATATACCGATATCGAATTGCTTGAAGCTCAAAAGGACGAAAAAATAGTTTTTGATAAAATCGTTATGCTTGTTAACGGAAAGAAATCAAAAGTAGGAACTCCCTATGTGACTTCTGCCACTGTTGACGCAACAGTTGTAAAAAACGACAAAGCAAAAAAAGTAATTGTTTACAAACAGCGTCCTAAAAAAGGAACAAGAGTTAAACAAGGTCACAGACAACAGTTCACCAGAGTTATGATTAACAAAATCAATACAAAAGCAAAATCATCAAAAGGTGAAGAAACTACAGGAGAAGAATAAAAATGGCACATAAAAAGGGTGTAGGTTCATCAAAGAACGGCAGAGATTCCGAAAGTAAACGATTAGGCGTTAAAAAATTCGGCAACGAACAAGTTGTTGCAGGAAATATAATTGTAAGACAAAAAGGTACAAAAATTCATCCCGGCAACAATGTTGGTATGGGTAAAGATAATACGTTATTTGCACTTGTAGACGGTGTGGTTAAATTTGAGCCCTACAGAAGAACAAGAAAACAAGTCAGCGTATATTCCAACTAAATAAATGAAAATTTAATATGGATGGGAGCGTAGCTCAGTTTGGTTAGAGCGCTTGCCTGTCACGCAAGAGGTCGCGGGTTCGAGCCCCGTCGTTCCCGCCATATAATTAAAAAAGCCCCAATCGGGGCTTTTTTAATACTTATTTACGGAATATTAAGCTTGATGCGCTTTTAACTTCACATCAGACATTTTATCGCAGCTACATTATGACTTAGGATAAATTGATGGAATTTATCTAAAAATATTTTAGAAATAAATTCTGATTTTAATACTTGACAGGTAAACTATTAAATAGTAAAGTAATTTTATCGGGATTAAGAAACTATGACAAAAACTCTGAAACTTGAGCAGGAATGCATATATAGCATTGTAGGCGCATATAATTTATTGCTTAAAAACCTTGAAAAAGTTTTTAAACCATACAACATTAGTGTTTCCAAATTCAATATTTTAATGGTTATAAAACACAAAGCTCCAAAAGAAGGAATAAGCCAGATTGACATTGGCTCAAAACTAATTGTGGGAGAAGCAAATATTGCAAAAATAACAAATAAATTATACGAACAATGTTATATTACAAGAAAAACCAATCCAAATGACAGAAGATACAACCTTTTAAAAATTACAAAGAAAGGCTCTGATTTACTCGATGAAATTTGGCCTAAATATTTAAAAGCCGTAGAAAATTTAACAAAAAATTTAAAAAAAGATGAAAAAGATATATTAATTAAAATAACAAAAAACTGGACGGAATCATTAAAAAAGAAAGGTTTGAAAGAAATTGACTAACGTTAAAATTATTGCTACGGGCTCATATTTGCCCCCCAAAACAGTAACGGATGATATTTTTGACAAAAGATTTAATCTTGAAAAAGGGACAACTTTTAAAAAATCCGGTGTTAAAATAAGACACTATGCAGAAAGCGAAACGCAAGTTGATATGGCCATATATGCAATTAAAGAAGCATTTAAGGAAATTGAAGATAAAAATATTGATTGTATTGTTTTTGCAGGCGGAACACCACAGCAGCTAATTCCTTGCACTGCTTCATTAATTCAAAAAGCATTAGGAAAGGAATATAATTGCATTCCATGTTTTGATATAAATTCAACCTGCCTTAGCTTTGTAACTGCGTTTGATACAATTTCTTATTTAATTGATTCCGGAAAATATAAAAGAATTCTTTTGGTTTCAAGCGATATAGCATCTCCGGGAATAAACAAAAAAGATTTCAACAGTTCAATTTTATTTGGAGATGGAGCCGCAGCCGCTATTATAGAAAAAACACCCGATAATGGAACATCCGGAATTTTAACCTATAATTTTAAAACATTTGGTGAAGGTGCTCAATATGCCAGAATTTCAGGTGGTTCAAGTTATCTACCGTCTTATAAATACAGCAATGAAAACAGGGATGAATATTTATTTCATATGGACGGATTAAAGCTCTATGAAATAGCTTCAAAACACATTGTCAAGATATTTAATGATGCACTGGATAGTCAAAACCTGACACTTGATGATATTAAGCTTGTAATTCCTCATCAGGCAAGCTTAATGGCAATGAAATTAATACAGAGGAAATTAAAAATTCCAACCGAAAAATACATGTATCATATAGAAAATCAAGGCAACACAATTGCTTCCTCAATCCCTCTTTGCCTTGATTATGCAATTAAAAATAAAATGGTGAAAAGAAAAGATAAGGTAATTTTACTTGGAACATCAGCAGGCTTATCAATAGGAGTAATGGTATTTGAGTATTAAAAATATTTTAATAACAGGCTCACGTGCCCCTGCCGCACTTTTTTTAATAAGAAAATTATCAAAAGAAGGATATAATATATTTACTGCTGAGAGCTGTGATTATTTTTTGGGTAAATATTCAATTTGTGTTAAGCGAAATTATAAAATTACAGCACCTAATGCAAATTTTGAGCAATTTATAAAAGATATCATTGAAATTATCCAAAAAGAAAAAATTGACCTGATTATTCCGACTTGCGAAGAAATTTTTCATATTTCAAAGGAGAAAAAGACTTTAGAAAAATATTGTCAAGTCTTTTGCGATAATCTTGAAAACTTACTTGAATTACACAATAAATGGAGTTTTTATAACAAAATTAAAAATTCAAATTATGATATTAAACTGCCCCAAAGCTGGTATATTGAAACCTTAAATGATGTAAAAAATATAATTAAAGATAATCAAAAATATATTTTAAAACCTGTTTATTCAAGGTTTGCAGCAAAAACAAAAATTATTGATAAAATTCCAAAAAAGCTTGAATACAATCAATATATCCTGCAAGAATTTATTGAAGGAGAGCAATTTTGCAGTTATTCAATTATAAAAAACCGTAAATTAAATCTATATAGTGATTATAAAACAATATACAGTGCTAATGGCGGAGCAACAATAGCTTTTAAGTATGCGCAAAATGAAAAAATAAAAGAATTTGTTGAAAATTTTTCTAAAAATGAAAATTTTGAAGGTCAAATAGCTTTTGATTTTATACAAAATGATAACGGTTTATATTTAATTGAATGCAACCCAAGACTAACAAGCGGTATTCAATTATTTAACGAAGATATATCCGAAGCATTTTTATCTGATAAACAAATAAAAACTTATTATCCCAAAAAAGAAACTAAATCCGTATTATTTCTTGCAATGTTAATTTATAGCTTATCTAACATACATTCTTTTAAAGATGTTATCAGTTGGTTTGAAACAACATTTTTATCAAAAGATGTTATATTTGATAAATATGATATAAAACCATTTTTAATGCAAGGGTTTATAATGATTATGATGATAATATCAGGGTTAAAACAAAATATTAATTTAAAAGAAATATCAACTTATGATATAGAATGGAACGGAAATGACTAAGGCAATTGTTACTGGGGCAACAGGTTTTTTAGGATTTCATCTTGTAAAAAAATTGAAAAAAATGAATTTTGAAGTCATCGGACTCGGACGAAATATTGAAAAAGGCAATAAATTAAAAGAATTAGGCGCAAAATTCATTTCCGTTGATTTATCAGAAAAAGAAAAATTAGATAAAATTTTTCAAGATATTGATTATGTTTTTCATTGTGCAGCCAAATCAAGTGTTTGGGGAGATTATAAATCTTTTTATAAGGCAAATGTTGAAGGTACAAAAAATATAGCTGATATATGTTTAAAAAATAATGTAAAAAGACTTATTTATGTTTCAAGCCCAAGCATATATTTTGATTTTAAAAATAAATTAAATATAAAAGAAACGGAACTTCCGACAAAACACCCCGCTAATAATTATATAAAAACAAAAATTATAGCAGAAAGTGTTATTGATAATGCTTATAGTCAAGGGCTGGACGTTATTACAATCCGCCCGAGAGGAATTTTCGGCTCGGGTGACAGTGCTATCTTACCTCGCCTGTTAAAAGCAAACAGAGAAAAATTTATACCAAAAACCGCAAAAGATGATATTTTAATTGATATAACACATGTTGATAATGTTGTTATTGCAATGATTTTGGCAATGCAAGCGGATAAAAAATATAACGGTGAAAAATATAACATTACAAATGATGAAAGTATTTATTTATTTAAAACTTTAGAAAATATACTTAAAAGCAGGAAAGAAAAGTTTAATTCAAAATATATTCCTTATAACTTGATGTTTTTACTTGTATCAATAATAGAATTTTTATATAAATTTATCCCAAACAAAGAGCCCGCATTCACAAGATATTCGCTTGGGCTTTTATCATTTAGCCAGACTCTTGATATAACAAAAGCAAAAAATGATTTAAAATATAAACCGATAATTTCTATTGAAGAAGGCTTAAAGGAGTGCCTGAATGATTGAATATAAAATATTAAAAGCGGGATATTGCCTTCAAAACGAATTATGCTCAATAATAAAAGGCAAAAACAAACAAACAAAATTTTATGCAATGTTTGTTCTTTTGAAACACGAGAAATACGGAAATATATTATTTGATACGGGTTATAGTAATTATTTCTATGAAGCTTCTCAATTTTTTCCATATTCAATATATGAAAAAATCACCCCTGTTTTTACGGATAAACAAAATTCGGCAAAATATCAACTTGAGCAATTAGGAATTAACTCAAACGACATTTCATATATTATTATTTCTCATTTCCATGCCGACCACATCGGAGGTCTTAAAGATTTTAACAATGCAAAATTTATATGCCATAAAGAAGCATATAGTTATTTAAAAAATAAAAAAGGGGTAAGTGCGCTCAAAGAAGGTTTTTTGCCAAATTTATTACCTGATGATTTTGAAAAAAGATTAATAACTTTAGAGAATAAAATTATATCAAGCGATTTTAAGCCATTCGACAGTTATTATGATGTATTTAATGATAAAAGTATTCTTGCTTTTGATTTATCGGGGCACGCCAAAGGGCAAATCGGAATACTTGTTAATGATAAATTTTTTGCAGCTGATTCTTGTTGGCACAGTAAGTCTTATAAGAAAAATCTTCCGCCGCCCTTATGGGTCAGATTGCTTTTGGGTGATAACAAAGAATATTTAAAAACTTTAGATAAACTGCATCAATTTTACGATAAAAATCCCGAAATTGAGATTATACCATCACATTGTAACGATTTTTGGAGTAAATATGTTTAAAACATTAATTATCTTATATTTTTATTTTAAAACCAAATATTTTAACAAATTTTCAAACAGAAGCGCTCTTTTAAATTGGCAGGATAAAAAAGTCGAAGGGTTTCTGAATAAAATCCTGAAAAAATCGAAATATTATAATGCTAAATTCAAAGGTTTAAATTTGGCCGATTGGAAAGATTTTCCAACAATTGATAAAAAAGAATTAATGGAGAATTTTGATAATCTGAATACCGTTAATATTTCAAAAAAAGAAGCGTTTGAATTTGCATTAAATTGCGAAAAAACAAGAAATTTTAAACCCGAAATAAATAATATTACAATAGGTTTATCATCAGGCACTTCAGGCAACAGAGGATTATTTTTGGTCAGCAGATTTGAGCAGTGCCGCTGGGTCGGGATGATACTTGCCAAAATGCTGCCTTATTCAATTTTAAAAAAACACAAAATAGCTTTCTTTTTAAGAGCTAACAGCAATTTATATGAAAATGTCAAAAGCCGGAATATTGATTTTGAATATTTTGATATGATAAATAGTATTGATGAAAATTTAAAAAAATTAGATAATTTTAAACCGACTATTATCGCTGCACCGCCTTCAATGCTGAAAATAATAGCTAAAAATATTTCAAATCTCAATATAAACCCGGTTAAAATAATTTCCGCAGCAGAAGTTTTGGAAGATATAGATAAAAAATATTTGGAAAAAACCTTTAATCAAACAATTCATCAAATCTATCAAGCTACAGAGGGATTTTTAGCTTGTACATGCAAATATGGAAACCTTCACTTTAACGAAGATATTGTTGCCATACAAAAAGAATACATCGGCGAAAATAAATTTATCCCTATAATTACTGATTTTAAAAGAACATCTGAACCTATTATAAGATACAGGTTAAATGATATTATAACGGAAAGCCCCAAAACATGCCCGTGCGGCTCTAAACATCTTTTAATTAAAAAGATTGAAGGCAGATGTGATGATATTTTTTATCTTGAATCAAATAACGGCAACTCATTAGTCTCGATTTTTCCTGATTTTATTTCAAGAGCAGTTATTTTTGCATCTGACATTATTGAAGAATATAAAATAATCCAAATTTCAAAAGATGAAATACAAGTTTATATTGATAAAATGAGCGAATTTAATAAGGTGAAAGATTCATTAACTAAATTATTTCATAAACTGAATTGCAAAATACCGAACATAATTGAGCTTAGTATTTTATCAACAGATAATTCTAAAAAATTTAAAAGAATAGAAAGCAAAATTAATGGATAACATATTTTTATATGATAAAAATAATATCGATTCTTTGGTTATTCCCGATAATGAAGATGCAAAATATGCATACAATTATTTAACGCCTATGATTAAAAACGGGGTTAAAAAATATATTAAAAACATTGATAGCGATTTAAAAATTTTAAACATTGATGATATATTATTGCCCGTTAATATAAATGAAAAAGAATATCAAAATTCTTATACATCATCTTTATATGCCCATTACGTATCATATGCCAAAGAAGAACTGCATGAACTCAAAAGTCCTGTTTTGAAATTTATTTTAAAATTTATACTTAATATTTTAGGATATTTTTATAAATTGTTTGAGATTGATAAAGTTGTATATGTAAATAATTGGTTTTTATCTACAAATCTATATCTTAAATTATCAAAAGAGCAATACAAAAAGATTAGCGATTTTCTTAAAGCAAAATATCCGAATTACGCAATTGTTTTTCGCTCATTAAATAATAGTTTACTTGAAAATGAAATTTCTTATTTAAAAAAATTAGGATATAAAATGCTTGGAAGCAGACAGGTTTATATATTTGATTTTAATAAACGATATAAACTCAAAGGAAAAGATAAAAACAAACTGTATAAAGATATAAAGCTATTAAAAAACAGTGAATATAAAGTAGCGGATATAAATAATAATTGTATAAGAAAGGCTTTAGAATTATATAATCAGCTGTATTTAGACAAATATTCCGAATATAATCCGCAATTTTCAGAAGAATATATAGAATTATGCCATAAAAATAATCTGTTAAACTTTAAACTTTTGTCAAAAGACAATAAAATAAACGCTGTTCTTGGTTATTACAAAAGAAATAATATTATGACAACCCCCATTTTTGGCTACGATACAACTCTTCCGAAAAATGAAGGATTATATAGGATGTTATCTGCCCAACTTGTGCTTGAGTCTGAACAAAACGGATGTACCATAAATATGAGTTCAGGTGCAAGCAAATTTAAAATATATAGAGGCGCAATACCATCAATTGAGTATTCTGCCCTATATTATTCCCATTTGCCTTTTTATCGAAAATCAGGATATAGATTACTGCTTTTTGTAATTAATAAAATCGCAATTCCTTTGATTAAAAGTCAAAAATTATAGACTTTCATACCATTCTTTTAAATCTTTTCTTTTAACCTTACGGGTTGAAGTTTTAGGAAGTTCATCCCTATGTAAAACCACAACCGTTGGAGCTTTATACGGAGCAAGGTTTGCTTCGGATAATTTCTTAACTTCTGTTTCCAATTCTTTTTGAATTTCTTCATCTGTTTTCTTTTGTAAATCATCCGCCGGTGTAATTATCGCACCAACTTCTTCCATTCCTGCTTTATTTCCTGACTTTATGGTTAAAGACATAACACAGACTTCTTTTATTAAATTTGATGTTTCAAGTACAGCTTCAACTTATTCGGGGAAAATTTTCTTTCCGCCGCCTAAAACTATCATATTTTTAATTCTGCCTGTGAGCTATTTGTTTGCAAATATATTAAGTAAAACTATATTTCACAAATAATTACATCTTATTTCGTGTGCTAAACTACAACAGCACATTAACCTTGATGTGCTTTTAACTTCATGGCAGACATTTTATCGCAGGCAGTTTCGGCATCTTTTTTTGTACCCTGAATTCGGTTTTGCATAGCAAGCGCCAATTTAACGCCAAGCGCACCCGATGCCGCAAATGCCAAATAAGTACTGAAACCGAGCGCATTACATTTTGCAACATTTCTGCCCAATTTCTTTGCAAGTTCGCCCTTCTTTATGAGCTCATTTGCCATTTTTTGACCCCTGAGGGATGCAATAGCTTCTTCTAAAAGTATTGGCAGGCAGGATAAAAACGCAATTTTAGGTGCGTGTTTTACGAATGTTTTTTTCAAATCCGCTTTTTTGTTGTCAGAGGATACTTTTTTATCATCTTTTTTTCTGTTTAATATAAGAGACGATAGTAATGTAACAACAGGCAAAACCCTGCCCAAAGGATATAATTTACCGAGTGCTTTCAGATTACCGTTAGCATTCAATGCATGACCCATTTCATGGAAAATTATACCCTGAAGTGATTTCTCGGGAGCAACAATAAGATTTTTTTGTTTGCAAAAGAACGCATTAACTCCTTCTATACACTCAATTAATCTTGTCTTTATGGCAATATCAAAACCGTTGTCCAACGCTTGTTTATATTTGTCAGGAAAAAGTCTTGATAAAAATTTATATCCTTTACCGTTCTTAATGGCATCCCTTAATTCTTCAAGGGCTTTTTTATTATTCAAAGTTTCAAAAGAAAGAAACTCATCCGTCCTCAGCAATTTAACGCCTTTTTTATTTAGTCCCGAGGTTTCCAATGTTTTTTTAATGGCGCCCTGCAGCGACTCTGTTTCTTTATCAGGCAATGCGGTTTTTTTTATAAGCTTGATGAAAACCTTATCAAATTGATTCTTGCATGTCGATGATAATGCTAAAGAAGTTGTCATAGGCAGCACAACAGTGTTTGCAAAACTGTTTCTTTCCGAAGAATTATTTAATTTGACGTTTGTTTTATTAGAATTAACCGAAACAGACATGGCACTTTCCTTTTTATCTGTTATAGATAAAGTAACAAAATAAATAAATTTGCCATATTATTAAAAAAAATTAAAATAAATTATTTTTTTAATATAAATGATATAATAAAAATAACATTATTTAGCGGGATAAATGGAACAAGAAAACAAAAAACTCGGCAATCAATCAAAAATAAACTCTTACGGCGAATTTAGAACACAAGCGCAAAACCATTATACACGCCATTATTTGCCTATTGTTAAAGCTTTTGAAATTGAAAGATTGAATGAATTCAAAAAAGCAATTAACTATGTTTTATCTTCGGTTGCTATCGTTGCCGCTTATTTTATTATAACATTAATCGGAAATTATCATTTCAAAATCAACCTTTCGACGGTAATTGTCTTGATGGGTGTTTTTGCATATTTTATAATACGGTACAGGTTTTTGCTAAAAATACAAGATTACTTGATTGAAAAAATGTGTATACTTTTGAATACCAAGTGGCAATATGAAGGTTATGACAGCTCAAATATATATAAAGATTCGTGTATTACTAATTTTTATAATAAAGAAATTTATAAAAATCTTTTTAGCGGCACATACAGAGGTATACCCTTTGAAATGATGCAGACAAAATTTCAAAATAAAAATACGATAGTACCCGAAAATGTTTTTAAAGGCGTTTTAATCAAAATCAAATTAATTAAAAAATTTAAAATTCATTCAGTTATACAATCAAAACTTATAAACTACAATCCTCCGTCTAACTTTATTGAAGTGCCTGTTAATAATTCATCCTTCGCCTCAAACTATGTTTTATATTCAACAAATGTAAAAGACCCCCAACAAATGATAACAAACGAGCTTGTTGAAAGTATAAGAAATATAGAAAGGTGTTTTGATACAAGAAAAACCGCCGTAGCATTTTACGGAAATGAAATAGTTATCGCAGTTAATACAAATGATAACATATATATTCCGTTTTCATTTGAAAAATCAATTATTAATCATGGTCAATATATGGATTTATTTGAAAAAATTACCGCAATTTATAAATTTATTGACTATTGGATGGATCTTTAACTAATGTCCGAAAAAGATTTTAAAAGCAAAATTACAAAAAAGGTTATCAAATATATTAAAGAACAATACGGAGATAATCTTGAATTTCTTTGGGAAAAATACCCCTCAACCGCAGTGTTCAGAAGAAAAGATTCAAAAAAATGGTACTGTATTTTCATGCCCGTATCAAAAGATAAATTCGGTTTTAAATCAAAAGAAATTGCAGAAGTTATTAATCTCAAAGCTCCGAGCGAAGAAATTATCATGATAGTTGATAATAAAACGATTTTTCCCGCATACC
Organism: Candidatus Gastranaerophilales bacterium; assembly: GCA_947589425.1. Taxonomy (GTDB): domain Bacteria; phylum Cyanobacteriota; class Vampirovibrionia; order Gastranaerophilales; family Gastranaerophilaceae; genus RUG14156. The sequence continues at coordinate 39,268 of CANQAV010000008.1, forward strand.
ACATGAACAAAAAACACTGGATATCAATTATTTTAGACGGCTCTTTAGATATTGAGGAAATATATTCAAGAATTGATATCAGCTATAATCTTGTCGGAAAAAATAAAGCTCCGAATTAACGGAGCTTTATTGATTTATACATTTGCCAATTGCTTTTCTTGTTCCAATTGAAGAGTAATTGTCGCTATATCGCAAACATCCGAAGGCCCGAAATATTGAATTGCGCCGGGGTATATAAAGCAATCTTCAAGAGCCCATTTTTCTCTGTATTTTTCTAAAGCTGCAAAAACGGGGCCATCAAGTTCAACAAGAGCTTTTTTAATAACAGGCTTCATTTCGCCGTGTCTTTTTTCCATATTCATCATCATTGTAAGAGGTACACCCCCTGCAATCCACTCGGAAGCGGGTTTTGTCGTATTTTTAATTGATGACAAATAACCCGTTAAACCTGCCTGAATAAGAGCAAAAGCATTATAGCCCAATGAATAGCAATAATCCGCATCAAAATTTGAAGGCATTGCACATCTTCCTTCATAGCCGAAGAAATGCGCCTGATCAGAGAATTTGCCCGTATATTTTCCTTCTTTTTTCATTTGAGATAATTTTTCTTTAATCATCGCAATCAATAATTTTTCGGTTTCAATTTTAGATACCTGAACGTTTCCGTGAGGATCTCTATCCATTAACAATTGCGCTTTAATTTGTGCCGGAAGCGAATTAAAAAGTTTTGCATCGGAATCATTAAGTTTTGATGAAATTATTGAATATTTTTCATCCTCTTTAGCGTTAATATATGAGTCATTTCCTTCAAGTCCCGCTAAAAGGTCATTCAATGATGATATCATATTTTTCATCTCGGGAATAAATTCGATTAAACCTTCGGGAATTAAAGCAACACCATAGTTTTTGCCTTTTTCTGCACGTTTTGCAATGATGTCTGCCATATATGTCACGATTTTATCAAGCGACCAGGCTTTTTGTTCAACTTCTTCGCCAATCAAAGTGATATTAGGCTGTGTTTGAAGAGCAGCTTCAAGACATACGTGAGATGCGCTTCTTCCCATTAATTTGATGAAATGCCAGTATTTTTTAGCCGAATTTGCATCTCTTTGAATGTTTCCGATTAACTCGGCATAAGTTTTTGTTGCAGTATCAAACCCGAAAGAAATTTCAATCTGGTCATTTTTAAGGTCGCCGTCAATTGTTTTCGGACATCCGATTACCGAAATACCCGTATTGTTTTCTTTCATCCATTGCGCCAAAAGGCAGGCATTTGTATTAGAGTCGTCCCCGCCTATGATAACAATTGCGCCGATTTTTAATTCTTGGCAAACGCCAAGCGCTTTTTTAAATTGTTCTTGAGTTTCAAGCTTTGTTCTGCCGGAGCCTATGATATCAAAACCGCCGGTATTTCTGTATGCGTTAATGATTTCATCCGTTAATTCAATATATTTACCGTCAACTATGCCTGAAGGACCGCCTAAAAATCCGTATAATTTGTTTTGAGTATTTGCGGTTTTAAGAGCATCAAATAATCCCGCAATAACGTTATGTCCGCCGGGAGCTTGACCGCCCGAGAGAATAACACCGACATTTTTATTTTCTCTTGAAAGTTCGCTTCCCTGAGCTTCAAATCTTGCAATGGGTTCGCCGAATATATTCGGGAACAGTTTTTTAATTTCTTCAACATCGCCCACGGCGCTTGTTTTATCTTTGAGGGACAATTTAATATTGTTAATTCCCAAAGAAAGTACTCCCGCAAGCTTCGGACGATAATTTAATCTTTCTTTTTGAAGAGGTGAAATTTCTCTCATAATCAATACTCCTATATTTATTAGTTGTCTTAATTATCTCATAAATATAAAAATATTGAACAAAAAAGAAAATATTATTAAAATAATTCTATGATTAAAATTGCACTAATACCGATTGACAATCGTCCGATATGCTATGATTTAATTAAAGATGTAATTAATATCAATAAAGATATTGAACTTTTTATGCCCGACATTAAAGATTTAGGCGGACTTAAAAGCAAAAGCAATATTAAAAATCTTTTTAAATTTATTGAAAACCTTGATAAAGTTGATTATTTCATTGTTTCTCTTGATACAATTGCCTACGGCGGGCTTGTAGCTTCAAGAAGATGCCCCGAAACGTTTGATGAAATTAAAGAAAGAATTGAAAAATTTAAATCTCTGATTTCAAATAAAGCGGAGAAAATTCTTGCTTTTTCTTCTATCATGCGAATTTCAAACAACAATATCAATGAAGAAGAAAAAGAGTACTGGTCAAGTTGGGGAAAAAGAATTTTCGATTGGTCATATCATCTTCACAAATCACAAAAAGAAAACACATATAACTGTGTCCACAACATTATCCCCTCGGACATTTTAGAAGATTATCTTCAAACAAGGAAAAGAAATTATAAAATTAATAAAATTTACCTTGATTGGGCGGTTGAAGGATTTTTTGATACTTTAATTCTCTCAAAAGACGACTGTGCAAGTTACGGACTTAACGTAAAAGAGGCGCAAGAGCTTCAAAAAATCATAAACGAAAAAAATATTTTACAAGCGCACATTAAAACAGGGGCGGATGAAATACCTTTATCTCTTATCACAAAAGCCCTTTTAAAAGATAACAAAGTTAAAATTAAACCGATTTTTACAGAAGATGCTTCCCTTGATTTAATTTCAAAATATGAAGATATTTCAGTCAGAGAATGTACCAAAGCCCAAATTGAACTTGCGGGAGCGCAAATAACCGAAGAAAATCAGGATTTAGCGCTTATTGTAAACAATTTTAAATATGAGCAAGGGGATTTGGTTTTAGGAGAGGTTGTAAATTCAACAGATAAAAATATTGATTTTGCGAAAAATTGTTTTATTGCCGATATAAATAACGCAAACGGCTCGGATAATAATTTTGTTCGGCAATTGCTTAATCAAGAAAATGATTTTTTTGGCTATTGCGCATATAATACAAGCGCAAACAGTTTAGGATGTGCGATATTTTGTGCGGTTGTAAAATTTTTGGCTCTTAAAAATAATTCGTATAATGACTTTGCCTTTAAAAAATTTCAGTTTATAAGGCTTGTTGATGATTGGCTTTATCAGGCAAAATATAGAAAATATATAAGAGAAAAAGGGGGAGATTTTTCTCAAACCCTAAAAGAGAAAGAAGATGAAATTAAAAACAATTCAAAATTAATTTCAAAATTTTTGAATTTCTATCCTCAAAATATAAACCTTACTCTCCCTTGGGAAAGGTCTTTTGAAATAAGAATAATTGTATAAATCATTTTTTCATCTATATAACCCAAAAATCGCTTTATAAAGATGTCTAAAATTTGTTTTTAGAGTAGAATAAGGATATGTTCGAACTTAAAAAGACTCTTACCTACCAAGGATATATACTTCTTTGGGGGCAAATCAGGGATTTTTTAATCACTCTCGGAAACATAGGGTGTGATTTTTCTCGTGTATTAAAATACCTTCTGAGCCTTAGAGTTAATATCAAAGAGACAATTGAGCAATCAAAACGATTTGCGTATGACAGCCTTCCGATAAGTCTTACAATTGTCGGGATGACATCTGCTATAATTGCAATGCAATTGGCTCCCGAACTTGCACGTCAGGGAGGGGGCGACTACACCGGCACATTATCCGCTCTTGTTATGATAAGAGAGCTTGCACCGGTTATGAGCGGATTTGCAATAATTTCAATGGTGGGCTCGTCATTTGCTTCAGAAGTTGCTTCAATGTCAGTCACGGAACAAATTAATGCAATGAGGGTTTTAAAAGTTGACCCCGTTGAATATTTAATTGTGCCGAGATTTGTTGCGGGCGGATTATTCATGCCTGTGGTGTTTATTGTTTCCGCAACTTTCGGACTGATTTGTGCAGGGCTTGTATCAAACTGGTGTGCGGATTTAAGTCTTTTAAACTATATAACATCTCTGTGGCATGGGCTTTATATAAGAGATATTTTTATAGCACTTTTAAAAACATCGTTTTTTGGTGCGACAATTGCGCTTATCAGCTGTTCTTGCGGTTATGCCGCAAGAGGGGGTGCTAAAGAGGTCGGTTTGGCAACCACCAAAGCCGTTGTTTGGTCTTTTCTTGCAATCGCTTTTTGGGATTTTGTTTTTGCATCAATATTCTATTTATAAAGGATAAAATGACTTTAGAAGTAAAAAACTTAGTAAAAATATTCGACGGAAAGAAGGTTTTGGATAACATTTCTTTTCGTGTTGAAAGCGGTTATACCCTCGGCGTTATCGGCTTTTCGGGCTCAGGCAAATCAACTCTTTTAAAAATAATTTCAGGCATTTTATATGAAGATGAAGGTGAAATAATAACCCCTAAAGACTCTGAAATTGCAATGGCATTTCAATACAGCGCTCTTTTTGATTTTTTAAATGTTCACGACAACATTGCCTTCCCTCTTGTTGAAAGAAAAGATTACAGGAAAAAATATTCAAAAGAGCAGATATCAAAAATTGTAAGCGAAAAGCTTAAAATGGTAGGTCTTGAAGGAATAGAAGAAAAATATCCTTCGGAATTATCGGGCGGTATGCAGAAGCGTGTCGGGTTTGCCCGTGCAATCGTAACGAATCCTAATATAATTTTATATGATGAGCCGACAGCGGGATTAGACCCTGTAACATCAACCATGATAGAAGATTATATAGTGAGATTAAAAAACGAACTAAATGCCTCCTGTGTAGTTGTAACACACCAATTATCAACCATAAAACGTGCGGTTGATTATGTAATTATGCTTTATCAGGGCAGAATTGTATTCACGGGAAGCGTAAATGAACTTTTAAGCGGCAGAAACGAATATGCAAAACAGTTTGTAAACGCTTCGATACACGGTCCTATGAATATCGCAACAAGTTAAAACAAGGAAATGAGATAAATGGAAAAAAAGAAAAAATATTCTTCAGCTCTAAAAGTCGGCATCCTGACACTTAGTGCCATATCTATCCTTATATTCACGGTTTTGTGGGTTAAAGGAAGAAGCTTATCGGGCGGAGAACGTATAGATATAGCGTTCAAAGACGTTAACGGCATGAGAGCAGGCTCCGCAGTTCAAATGATGGGGCTTAGAATAGGTCAGGTTGAAGATATAACTCCCGTTATACAAGGGAAAGACAGCTATGTTAAACTCAGATTTGTCGTCACCGAAAAAGGAGTTAAAATTCCTTATGCTTCAACAATTTCCATTCAGCAATCAGGCATTATAGGGGAGCAATTCTTGGAAGTTACCCCTCCGAAAATTGAAACAATATATGCTCAAACAAACTCTGCTCAAACAAATATTCAAAAAGACCAAAATATTTATATGATTTTATCCGAAGGAGAAAGCGAAATCGGTAAAGTTGTTGATGCAGAAGTTGTAAAAAATTCTCAGCTTCCTTATGAAATAAGACAAAAAATGAAAACAAAAAATGTCTTAAAAGTTTCATATTATGTCGATTTGGCAGGTCTTGCCCTGAACAGTGAAATGCTTGAGATGAAAATTAAAAACAATAAAATAACATTCAATTTAAGCGACGGGGAAATTCCTTTCACGCCTAAAAAAGATTTAAAATACACCGTAATTGAGCCCATAAGACTGTCGGAATTTATGGACTTAGGCTTCAGAGCAACCCATGCAATGCTTGAAACAAATGATAAAATTAATGAAATATTATCCGACGAATTTATAGGCGATATTAAAAATTCGGTTGAAAATATAAGACAATTGACACAAAGCGCAAATACAACGCTTGATAAGGCATCTCTTTTAATTGATTCCTCTAAAACGGATATAAACGCTCTGTTAGATGAATCAAAAGATTTAATTAAGAGCCTTACAAAATTATCAGACAACTTAAATGACATTGTATCGGATGAAACACTTAAAAATGATGTGGTTTCAAGTTTAAAATCTGTCGGAAAAATGTCTGACAATATAAATAAAATTCTTGAAGATGAACAATCCGAAGAAATCTTGTGCAACTTAAATGAGGCAATGAAAAACCTTGCCGATATATCTTTATATATCAGTGAATACACTAAAGATGAAAAACTAAAAGAAGATATCACTTCAACGGTTTCCAATCTTTCAACAATTACTCAAAATGTTGCAAAAATTATGCAGGATTATAACAGCCTTGAAGACAGCGAAAAATTAAAACTGAAAAGCACGGTAAAAGATGTTTTAACAATTACTCAAAATGTTAAAAAATTCTCTGAAAAATTAAACAAAAGATTTTTACTGTTTAGGCTGATGTTCTGATAATATGAAAGATTTCAAAACTAAAATTCAAGATATACACTATTTAAGAGAAAAACCCGATATGATTTTAAAATCGGTTTTTTCTCTGTGCGAATTTTTCTATGGCAAAATAATAAGAACAAAAAACCGCTTATACGAAAAAGGAATATTAAAAGAAGAATTTATTGAAAACACGGAAATTATCTGTGTCGGAAATCTTACAACGGGAGGAGTGGGTAAAACTCCCATAGTTGCAAAACTGGCGGAAAAAATATCCAAAACAAAAAAAACCGCAATAATATCAAGAGGTTATAAAGCAAAAATATCAACCAAAAACCCTGTTGTAATTAAAGATGATAAAGGGCTTAAATTTAAAGACGGCACATTGTGTTCCGATGAGCCTTTTCAAAGTGCAAAAAATACCCCCGATAATGTCATTGTAATAATCTGTAAAGACAGAAAAAAAGCCATAGATTATGCAATTAAAAACTACGAATGCGAAACAATAATTCTTGATGACGGCTTTTCAAACAGAAAAGTAAAAAAAACAAAAACATTCATTGTAATTGATTCAAAAATGAAATTCGGAAACAATCATCTTTTACCTATGGGACCTTTAAGAGAGCCTGTGGAAGAAATCAAAAGAGCGGATGAAATTATTCTTGTTGATAAAGATGATAAAAATATAGATGACGCTGTTATTTGGGCGAAAAATTCATTTAATAAAAAAATATCAATCGCAAAAATGGCTCCCAAAAAAATATATAATGCGCTGACAAAAGCACAAATAAAGGAAAGCGGAAAAAATGCAATTGCGTTCTGCGCCATAGGGCAAGCTGAGCAATTCTATAATTTTGCGGAAAAATATTACGAACTTAAAGATAAAATAACTTTCTGCGACCATTACAAATATACAAAAAATGACATCAAAAATTTAATCAAGCTTGCCGAAAAAAACAAAGTTAATACTTTTATAACAACCCAAAAAGATGAAACCAAAATAGTTTCTTTAATCAAAAATTATAAAGATTATAGTTTTAATGTTTTGGAACTTGACTGTAAAATTCAAGAAATCAATTAAAGACTGTTGTTTTCAATGTATTCAACAGCTTCTTCAATTGTTTCAAATGCCGGGATGGCATCTGTCAAAAATACATATTCCAATGCTTTAATAACGTCATCACAAGGTTTTACAAGCACAAATAAACCTTCTTTTTGACTTGTTGATTTATATATTTCAGAAAACAAATTTGCGAAATTATCGGAAAATATCTTTACATTTTCTAAATTTAAAATTATGTTCGGTTTTCCTGATAATACGTTTGTATTAACTTCTTTGATGATTTTTTCAACATATTTGTCATTATTAATTTTATACACCGTAAGGGCACAAATATTATCATTAACGTAAAATCTTGAAAATTCTTCATTTGAGGATTTGTTAATAGAGTTTAAAATAAATTTTATAACATCTTCATGCCATTGCGGAACTTTTGAAATAAATTCATCTATTTCATATTTATAAGCTTCCTGAATTATTTGAGGGTTGTCCGTGCCGGAAACGGCAACAATTTTGAAGTCACGATTTTCTTCTTTTTTAATTCTGTTTGCTTCTTTAATTAAATCAAAACCGTCTTTATAGTCAGGCAAATATAAATCAAGCACTAAAAAATTAAAATGCTTTTTCTTAAATTCTGCGTATGCTTCTTCTTTAGTCCTTGCAACATATACATTTACACCGATTTTCTGGAACATAACAGACAGTTGAAAAATAGACAGCTCCGTATCGTCTACAATCAACACATTTGTAGTATCGCCGTCAAACGGACTTGTCGGCTGATTAAAATAATTAAGCTGTCTTTCAATTGCAATTAATGCTCTTGAAATAAGCTCGCCCGGTTCTTCTTCCGTATCCGGTGCCAACTCAATTGCCGATAATTTTATAAGATTATCAAACTGTTCCTTCGTAATAATTATTTCTTTTTCCATACAAGTAATTATACAATCAATTAATTAAAAATGCTACAAATAAATTTTTATTATATAATAAATACAGTTGAAATAAGGGAAAATTGGAGAAAAATATGGAAAAAACCCTCAACACAAAAGCATTCGGAAAAAATGACATTAGAGGAATTTTTCCTTCGGAAGTAAATGCCAATCTTTTTTTCTGGGCAGCAAAAGGGTATGTTTCCTTTGTTATTAATGAATTAAAAAAAATAAATCAGGAAAAAAATCCGTCCGAACTTCTCTTTAGCGTATGTATGGATGCAAGAGTGCACTCCGTTGAACTAAAAAGGGCAATTATACAAGGGCTTACTTCAACGGGAGCAAATGTCCTTGATTTAGGGCTTGCGCCGACTCCGCTCGGATATTACAGCGAATTTGCAAAGATTGAGCCCGAAATAACGGAAAATAAAAAAGTTTTAGGAGCGCTTATTGTCACCGCTTCACATAATCCGAGCGAATATAACGGCTTAAAAATGACATTTCACAAAAGAAGCTTAAATGAAGAACAAATTAAAGAAGTAAAAAAATATACCGAAGAACTCTTTGAAAATTCGGGAGGATACAGACAGGTAATAAAAGGTTTTAGCAAAAGCTATGATATTATTGAAAATTACCAAACAAAACTTTATAACATGTTTGGCAGAATAGGTCATTACAATGATAAAAAAATTAAAGTTGTTGTAGACTCCGCAAATGCAACGGGCGGAATTGCCGCTCCCCAGCTGTATCGTGATTTAGGCTGTGAAGTAATTGAAATGTACTCGGAGCCCGACGGCACTTTTCCAAATCATCATCCCAATCCTTCGGATAAAAAAACACTTACTCAAATTGTAAAAAAAGTAAAAGAAGAAAAAGCCGATTTAGGCATTGCCTTTGACGGTGATGCGGACAGAATAGGCGCAATAGGAGAAGACGGCACAATTTTAAGCGGAGATAAACTCCTTTTAATCTATGCGGTTGATTTAATTAACACTCTTAAAGTTCATGATGAAAAGCCGACAATTGTATCCGAAGTAAAATGCTCCCAAGTGTTATACGACACAATTGAAAATATGGGTGCAAATGCCGTTATGACAAAAACGGGACATGGTTATATCAAATCTAAAATGAAAGAAACCAATGCGCTTTTAGCGGGCGAAATGTCGGGACATACATTCTTTAAAGACAGATACTACGGATATGATGATGCTATTTACGCAGGATGCCGCTTGATTGAAATTGTTGCAAAAAACAAAGCTCAAAATCCGAACTTCAAATTAAGCGATTTATTGGAGCCTTTTAACAAAGTTTATCTTTCGGACGAAGTCAGATTAAAATGCCCAAATGAACACAAAAAAGAAGTATTGGAAAAATTAAAAGAAAAAATATCAGATAAGCTCTTTAATTCAAAAATCAAAGAAATAATTACAATCGACGGTTTGAGAATAATTTTCCAAGACGGTTTCGCACTTATAAGACAAAGCAATACAGAGCCTGTTTTCACCCTTAGATTTGAAGCAAAAACAAAAGAACAGTGCGAAAACTATAAAAATACTCTCGTTAATTTGACTTCTGATATAGTAGAAGAAATGACAGCCCAAAAAGTATAAGTATACTAATACTTACTTCTAAGAAAAAATCATTAAAGCGTTGTTATAATATTTATTATGAAATTTTTAAAAAATAACTTAATACTTTTTATTCTGATAAGCGCTCTGGGTTTAAATGTGTGCTTCGGAGCTCAATCTGCAATAACGGGTCAAATATCAAAAATGGAAAATTCAATCTGGGGTTTTGAATATTCTCAAGATGATGTGTCAAAAAGACTGTCTCGAATTGAAAACAATGTTTTCGGGAAAATGAATACCAATTTGAGCGAAAAAGAAAGAATAAACAAACTGAATGAAGCGCTCGGCTTTGAATCTTTTGAAGACAGCACAAAACAAGCTTATGAACTTGATAAAACGGAAGAAGTTGCGGGAATTAACTATCCTCAAATAGATGCGCTTGAAAACCAGATGTTTCAAACTACTTATGAAAAAGAAAATATCTATAAAAGGCTTGAAAGGCTTGAAAAAAAGATATTCGGCTCAGCTCAGGAAGGAAACCTTGCCTCTCGAACAGACAGGTTAAAATCTTATGTAAATAAAGATGCCGTTGCTTCTCAAAATCCTTCCTATCACGTACAAAAGCCATATACAATGACACAAGATATTGAACAATACATGGGCTCACAAAATAAATACGAAAATTCCGATATCTATATCCAGCTTGCAGGGCTTGAAACAACACTTTTTTCAAAAACATATTCTCAAGACCCCGTGGGCTTAAGGTTAAACAGGCTTGAGCGAAAAATTTTCCAAAGAGATTTTTCTTCGGATGATGAATATTTAAGGCTTCAAAGGCTTCAAGCCGCAGCTAATGCCCAGCAGACAGCAAGACTCTATGAAGCAAATAAATTCCAAAAATATGCTTCAACGGGTATTCAATTGGGCTCAATTATCCTTATGATACTTGCTTTAATACTCTAAATCTTTATGGGTAAATGTTTTTTTGCCGGATATAAAAGGGGAAACCGTGTCATAATTGCCTTTTAATTTATATTTATAAATTGTAAGTCCAAAAAGCCCGACAGGTCCTCTTGCGTGAGTTTTATTCGTTGAAATACCGACTTCTGCGCCAAAGCCATATCTGAAACCGTCCGCAAACCGTGTTGAACAATTTGCAAAAACCCCTGCGGAATCAACATATTTCATAAATTTATCTATATTTTCTTTATTATCCGAAATAATTGCATCGGTATGCCCCGAGCCGTATTTATTTATGTGCTCTATTGCATCATTAAGCGAATTAACGATTTTAAAAGATAAAATCTTATCCCCCCACTCAATATCCCATTTCTCGGGATTTTCTTCAATTTTAACTCCGTTTTCCGAAAGCGATTGTTTTAATTTATCAATATCGGAAAAATCTTTGTGCACCAATAGTGTTTCAATTGAATTACAAGCGCTTGGGTATTGTGTTTTAGCATCAAGCACAACATCAAGAGCATTTTGAAATTTGCTTTCTTTATCTATATAAATATGGCAGATACCGCTGGAGTGACCCAGAACGGGTATTTTTGTATTTTCTTTTATATATTTTACAAGGCTGTTTGAGCCCCTCGGGATGATTAAACTTAAATATTCATCCATATCAAGCATTTTTTTAATATCTTCTCTTGAATATACAAGGTTAATTGTGTTTTGAGGATAATTAACGGATAAAAGCGCATTCGTTGTAATTTTTGAAAATATTGTATTGGTATTCAGCGCTTCACGTCCGCCCTTTAAAAGTGCGCAGTTACCGGATTTTATAATTAATGATGCAATTTGAATAAAGCAATCGGGACGTGCCTCAAAAATTACCCCTATTACTCCTATGGGAGTTGATACCTTCTCAAGCGTTAAATCGGGCGCAAGCTCTCTTTTTAAAAGAACTTTGTTAACAGGGTCATCAAGCCTTATTAAATCCTCAATCCCTTTAATTAAATCTCTGAATTTTGCTTCGTCCAGCTTCAGTCTGTCATAACTTGATTTTGTAATTTCATTGTTTTGAAGAAGGGTTTTTGCTTCAATTAAATCTTTTTTATTTGCTTCAAAAATAAGCTCTTTGTTTTGATTTAACTTATCGGCAATTGCTCTGAGAGCCGAATTTTTAATTTCATTATCAAAAGTTTGAGTTTTAAAATATGCTTCATGAGCTTTTTTTGCAATTTCTTTAATATCAAATTCCATATAAATCCTTAAATTAAAACAAGATTGTCTTTGATTATAACGTCATCATCAAATTTGTAGCCCAAAACACCGCAAATTTTATCGGAGTGCAGTCCCTTAATTTTATCCGTTTCATCTGATGAATAGCTTGATATTCCTCTTGCAAATTCACGGTCTTTTTCATCAACAACGGATACAATTTCTCCCCTTTTAAAATGCCCTTGAACATCCACAATTCCTATTGACAAAAGGCTTTTTTGGTTTTCAACAATTGCTTTTTTTGCCCCGTCGTTGACTTTAATTGTACCCATGATGTTTGTTGCATAAGCTATCCAGCGCTTTTTATGGGAGAGATTTTTATTGGGCAAAAACACGGTCCCAATGTTATCATCAAATATTTTTTTTAAAATGTCGGGCGTTTTTCCGTTAACAATTTTTGCATATAATCCGCTTGAAGTGACAACTTTTGCAGCCTGAAGCTTTGTAATCATGCCCCCTCTGCCCCCGTCTGCCGCACCTGTTGCCAGAGCTTCAATTTTCGGTGTAACTTTTTCGACTTTTGAAATTAATTTTGCATCGGGATAAATTTTCGGGTTTTTGTCATAAAGCCCGTCTATATCGGAAACCATTACAAGAAGATTTGCATCCAGTTTTGAAGCAACAATTGAGGAGAGTTTATCGTTATCCGAAAAACAAACATGCTCCAATTCCGAAGGCGACACTGCATCGTTTTGATTAATTATCGGAATTACTTTATTTTCAAGAAGCTTGTGAAGGGTCAATCTTAAGGATAAATATTTTTTTCTGTTTGAAAAATCTTCTTCCGTTAATAAAATTTGGGATGTCGTAATCCCGTATTTTGCAAAGCCGTCCTGCCATATACTCATTAAAAGGGGCTGACCTACACTTGCAGCCGCTTGTTTAAGGGTTGTTGAATCAGATATATCAATCCCCAATTTTTTAGCCCCCAGACCGACAGCGCCCGATGTTACAATTAAAATTTCCTTTCCCGATTTAAAAAGATAAGCTATATCCTCAATAAATGAATAAAGATGAGAAAGAGAAACTTCTTTATATTCGTTCCTTAAAATGTTTGTTCCGAACTTAAAAACTATTCTTTTTGAGTCTTTTATCATTTTAATTTAAAGCCTATTAAAAGTTCAATCTGACAAAATTCATGTTTTAGAGATTGCGCCACTGCCTGATTTGTAATTTCGCCGTTAAAAGTATTAACTCCGTTTAATAAATCCTGATTTTCTTTTATGGCATCAATCAGCCCGTGTTCGCCTAAAGCTTTCAGATAGGGGTACATAGCATAAGAATAAGCATAAGAAGACGTTTTTGGAACTGCAGAAGGGATGTTTGGAATAGCGCAGTGTAAAACACCGTATTTTTCATAAGCGGGATTTTCATAAGTTGTAATTCTGTCGATAGTTTCGGTGTTTCCGCCCTGATCAATTGCAACATCAACAATTACGGAGCCTTTTTTCATTGATTTTACGATTTCCTCGGAAATTAATTTCGGAGCAAGTTCGGAGTGTTTTAAAACACAGGTTATTAATAAATCCGCTTTGGGTATTTCCGCTTTTAATTTTGCGGGGTTTGAATAATGAGTTTTAATGCTTGTTCCGTATTTGCTATCAAGTATACTCAATTTTTTCGGGTCAACATCAAACACGGAAACATCAGCTCCCATGCCGATTGCAATTTGAGCGGCATTTTTACCCACAACGCCTGCGCCGATTATAATAACTTTTCCGGGTTGAACTCCCGCAACCCCTGATAAAAGCACACCTGACCCGCCGTTATGATGTTCAAGAAGGTGAGAGCCTATCTGTACCGACATTCTTCCCGCAACTTCAGACATCGGCGCCAAAAGAGGAAGGGTTTTATCCTCGGTTTCAACCGATTCAGAGGCTATTGCCGTTACTTTTTTCTTTAGAAGCTCTTTTGTTAATTCTTCTTCAACCGCAAGGTGAAGATAAGAAAAAATTACCATATCCGGTCTAAAATATTGATATTCACATTTTTGAGGCTCCTTTACCTTAACTATAACTTTGGAATTATTCCACACTTCGCTTGCGGAATTTGCAACCTCAGCACCGCTTTTAATGTAATCTTCATCACAAAAACCCGATAAATCTCCGGCACCTTTTTCAACAAGAACGCTCAAACCGTCCTCTTTAAGCATTGCAACAACGTCGGGAGTAATTGCAACACGTGTTTCACATTCTTTTAATTCCTTAACTACCCCAAAATTATATTTCATAAAGCCTCGCAAATTAACTTATTATGATTGATTTTATCACCCTTAAACGATTATTGCAATTACTCTTTAATTTCTTCATAAAGCTCTGAAGCAAGATTTATCGGAACATTATTTTGAGGAATTGATAAAATTTTATATTTTTTTATCGCATTCTTAAATTCAATTGAAATAATATCCCCAACCTTCAATTGTTTAGCGGGTTTTGCCGGATTGTTATTAACAAATACACGGGCGCAGTCGCAAACTTCATTTGCAACAGTTCTTCTTTTAATTAATCTTGAAACTTTTAAAAACTTATCAAGACGCATATTTTAAGCTTTTATTACCTTTACTTTAAAGTCTTTATGTTCTTTCAATTTTTCTTCAATTTCACAGAATTTCAAAAAGCCGTCCTGTGCGCCAAAATGAGTACAAATTGAAGCGGAATTAACGGAAGCATATTTAAGCGCTTTTTCAATATCCCAATTAAATTTGTCTGCCGCAGCACAAAATGTTGATGAAAAAGCATCACCCGCACCAAGGGTTGAAACTACTTGAGCAGGGAAAATAGGACAGATATATATTTTTTTACCGTCATAGCAATATACGCCGTGTTTACCGTCCGTTATAACAACAACGGCATCGGTATTTCCTCTTAAGCTTTTCAGCATTAATACAATATCGGGATGTATTTCATCATTTGAAAATTTTTGTTCTTTTGTATCGGGTCTTACTTGAATTTTTGTCACAAGGGATGCTTCTTCTTTGTTCATTACAACGATTTGAGCAGTCTTTAAAATTTTTGAAAAATATTTTTCACCTTTTTTAAGAGCCGTTGTACCTGCATTTACGGCAAGATTGATTTTGTTTTCTTCACAAAATTTTGCAATTTTATCCAAAATTTTGTTTGAACTGCCTGAAAGCGGAGAAACATAAACCCACCTTGAATTTTTTATTGCATCAAAATTGACTTCATCTTCATCGACAAATGCATTTGCGCCTCTGTGCGCCAAAACGGTTCTATCTCCTTGAAAACTTACCAATACTATGGAAAAACCGGTCAGATGTTTTTTGGAATCAATTACATTCATTATATCAACACCCGATTGAGCAAGCTTTAATTTGATTATGCTGTTTAATTCATCATATCCCAGTTTTATTATTGTCGAAGTTTTAAAACCTAAATTAGCAAAATTTGTAGCGGTATTTACAGCGCCTCCGCCAAGATTTTTTGAAAAATCCGCAATTTCGGTTTTTGCACCGTACGGGAACGACATAAATTCGCTTTTTTTCGCTATCTGGCTAACCGATACAATGCTTGCTACATCCGATTGTACAAAAACATCCTGTGTCGCAGAGCCGATTGTTATAAAATCATACATCTTTTTATACTCCTTTGATTTATCTATTATACAATATAATTATGAAATTAAAAAAGCTTGTTTTAAAAAATTTCAGGAATTATGATGAGTTTAATTACGATTTTAATTCGCAAAAAACTCTTATAATCGGTAAAAATGCACAGGGTAAAACCAATATACTGGAAGCGGTTTATTATCTTTGCACCCTTAATTCAAACAGAATTAAAAAAGACTCGGAATTAATTACTTTTAATAAAGATATGGCAAATATTAAAGCTGTTGTCGAAAAATCAGATACCGAACTTGAACTTGAAGTTGTGCTTAATCCGCCAAAGAATAAAATTTTAAAAGTAAACGGATTAAAAAAAACAAAGTCAAAAGATTTTTTGAGGGTATTATCAAGCGTTAGCTTTTCAACTTCGGATTTACTGCTTTTAAGAGGAGAGCCTCAAGACAGAAGAAAATGGCTTGATTTGGCTATTTTTCAGGTATACCCCCTGTATGGCGAAAAGCTTGCAAAGTTTAATAAGATAAGGCTTCAAAAGGCAAATTATCTGTCTTTTGGCTCGATTAATTTCGACATGCTTGATATTTATAACAGACAGATGGCTGTTTCAAGCGCAAACGTTATATATTTAAGAAGAAAATATTTAAAAGAGCTTGAAAAAACGGCAATTGAAAAACAATATTCAATATCCGATAAAGAAAATTTAAAAATCGAATACAGAAGCATTGTAAAAGAAGATTTGCCCGCAGGGGAATTAAGCGAATTAATTTATCAAAAATTAAACGAAATAAAAGACGAAGAAATAAGAAAAGGACAGTGCTTATTGGGCGCACACAGAGATGACATTGATTTTTATATCAACGATATTGATGCAAAAAAATTTGCTTCTCAAGGACAGCAAAGAACAATCGTCCTTGCGCTTAAGCTTGCCGAATTACAGATTTTAAAAGATAAACTAAGTTATTCTCCTCTTCTTCTGTTGGATGATGTTTTGGCAGAGCTTGACTCTTTAAGGCAGAATTATCTTCTTAATTCAATTGATGATGATGTACAAATGATTATAACAAGCACCGACACACTTGTATTTAAAGAAGAATTTTTAAAAAATGTTGATATAATTAAAATAAGCGGCGGTAAAATTATAAAATAACGAAATGCAAAAATTATATAAAGAACAATTTATTTTCCCTCAATTTTAAGATATAATTTTAATGGATATGAAAAAGTTAAACATAGCTTTTATATGGCATTTTCATCAGCCTAACTATCAACAGAGGTATGACAGCGAATTTCTTTTGCCATGGGCAAGACTCCACGCATCAAAAGATTATCTTGACATGCTCAAAAGAATGGATAAATTTCCTAAGTTAAAACTCAATTTTAACTTTTCTCCCGTTTTATTATCCGCCCTTCAAAAATATGCAAACGGCGCAAGAGATGTACACCTTGACCTTTTGATAAAAGATGAAAACGAGCTTAGTGAAAGTGATAAAATTTTTATTTTAAACAATTATTTTGACCTTAACTATAAGAATATGGTTTTAACAAGACCTTATTTTACATTTCTGTATAATCAGAGGGCTAATGCCAAAGAACTTAATACATCAATGTTCACCCTTCAGCAATATGCTGATATTATGGCGAATTTTACCCTTCTTTGGATAGACAAACTCTTTATTAAAGACTATCTTGAGCTTAAAGAACTTTTTGCAAAAGAAAAAAACTATACTCTTGAAGAAAGAAGAACTTTATATAAAATTCAGCTTGATATTATAAACAGGATTTTAACGGAATATAAAACATATCAGGATAATAACAGGATAGAAGTATCAATCAGCCCCTATTATCATCCGATAATTCCTTTACTTCTTGATTTTAAGAATAAAGAAATCAAAAATTTTGAAAACCTTCCCGAACACATCAAGGGACTGCAATTTGCAAAAGACCAAATTTCGTACGCAATAAAAAAATATGAAGAAATCTTCGGCATAGAGCCGAGAGGCATGTGGCTTTCAGAGCAGTGCGTATGCTCCAAAACAACGGAATTATTATCAAAAGCAGGGATAAAATGGAGCGTTTTAGATGAAGGCATACTTTCAAAATCCACCAAGAATGAATTTATAAGAGATTTTGAAGGAAATCTTGAAAACCCTTTTAATTTGGATATAAATTACAAAACAAAAAGCAAATACCCGCTAAATCTTCTTTTTGCGGATTCATTCTTTTCCAATCTTTTAAATTTCGGCTACGGCAATTATGATTTCAAAATTGCCGCAAACGATATGTATGAAAAAATCAAAACCATTCAATTTAAGCTTCAAAATTCCCCCAAAGAAAACCACATTTTAACAATTGCACTTGACGGTGAAAACTGCTGGGAAACATATCAAAATGACGGCTCGGAATTTTTGGATACTCTCTACAACCTCATTTGTCAGGATGAAACCCTTGAAACAACTCTTGTAAGCGACTATCTTGAAAATAATCCGCCTGAAATTCTTGAAAATCTTAAATCAGGCTCTTGGATTAACAGAAACTTTGACCTTTGGGTGGGCGAGCCAACAAAAAATGTTGCTTGGCTCTATCTTGCAAGCGTTTATAAAGACTATGAAAAATTCAGAGCTCAAAGCACAAAAAATGTAAAAAATCCCGAACAAAGAAAAAAACTTGAAGAAATTTTATTTGAAGCAAAAAGAGAAATCTTAATAGCTCAAGGAAGCGACTGGTATTGGTGGTACGGAGAGCCGAACGAATCTAAAAATGATGATGTTTTTGATTTTCTCTTCAGAAGTCATCTGTCAAACGTTTATGAAATACTTGGGCTTGATGTACCCGAATATCTTTCAAGACCGCTTGCAAGCGCAACAATTCATCCTTTAAGAAATCCGAGCGGTAAAATATCTCCCTCTCTTGATTGCAGCGAAGAAGATAAAAACGACGAATGGAAAAATGCAGGTTTTATTTTCATACCCGACGGCCCGACATCAAACGTAGGCAGACTGGTTAAAAACATACATTTCGGATATGACGATGATTACCTTTATTTCAGGTTTGAACTGAACAAAAATTCTCTCAAAATTTCTTATCCGGGAATTGAAAACCAAATTGCAATCTATTTTGCAAATGAGGACAGCATGCATTTTTCGCCCGTAAGATTTGTCAGCAAAAATGATAACATATACCCTATTATTAAAAATCAATTTACCCGTGAAATAAGATTTGTTTTTGATAACAAAAGAATTTCAAGAATATTTTTTAATAAAGCCTGTGCTTGGGGTTTATGGAGCCAAATTGTGGCTAAACATTCAAAAATTGCATATAAAAACGTAATTGAACTAAAAATCGCATTTGAAGACTTGGAATTTGTCAACAAAGAATTTTCCTTCTGTATAATGGATGCTACAAATGAGCTGATAAATGAAGTTTATCCGCAGGATATTTTAGTTGACTTAAAAGTATAATTATCTTGTAATTTCTTTATATAAAGTTGAATATCTTGTATAAAATTCTTCGGGATTATCTTTTGCAGCTCTTATAATTCCTTCAATTTCAACAAATTTTTGTGCCAAATTAGGATCAAATTGCGCTCCCGCACATTTTTGAATTTCTTGAATTGCAATATCATGGTCAAGCGCAGTTCTATAGGAACGGGTGGAAGTCATCGCATCATAAGTATCGGCAATTGCAATAATTCTTGCGGCAAAAGGAATATCTTCTCCTGCAAGATGATCGGGATAGCCTCTGCCATCCCATCTTTCGTGGTGATGTTTTACGCCGGGGGAAACTTCGTTAAGCTTTTTGATGCTTGAAATCAATTTTTCCGAATTCAGGGAATGCGATTTCATTACCACAAATTCTTCATCCGTTAATTTTCCGGGTTTACATAAGATTGATTCGGGAATTGCGATTTTACCTATGTCATGTAACAGACCCGCAGTCTCAATCATTTCAAGCTGGTCTTCCGGAGCATTTAATTCTTTTGCAAGAATAATCGAATATAATGTTACTCTGAGGGAATGACCGTGAGTATAAGGGTCTTTCGCATCAAGTGCCGATGAAATTGATTTAATTGTTTTATAAAATAATTCTTTTAAGTCTTTTAAAATTAAAGATTTAGAACTTACAAGGTCAAATTTATCAATACCGTTTTTAACGGCCTCCTGTAATTCATCAGGGTCAAAAGGTTTTAGCACATATTGAAACAGATTGCATTTGTTTACGGCATCCGTAATAATATCAATGTCGGCAAAACCCGTTAACAAAATTTTAATAACATCAGGGGCAATATTATTTGCCTCTTCCAAAAATTTTGTGCCTTCCATAATGGGCATTTTATGATCCGAAACAATAAGAGAGATGTCTTGTATATTGTTTTTAAGGGTTTCAAGACCTTCAAGTCCGTTTGATGCAGTCAGTATACGATATTTTCCCCTAAAAGTCCTTTTTAATAATTGTAAATTATTTATTTCGTCGTCAACAATCAATATTGTATGTTCATTTTGCATTTGCTGGGCGCAAATCAACTCTCCGACACTGTTTAATATTAAATCACTCTTAACATTTAACACTTAGATATCCTCTTTTTGTTTCATACCATATAACGGCACAAAAACAAAATACTTTAATTTATGTTACAAAATATAAAGTTAAAATATATAAACATTGTATACCAAATTTGTGAAAATTTACAATAAACCAAAAAAATTATTTAATTCTGAATTTAAATTTTATACCAAAAAGGGTTAGGACATACCTGTTTCCGACACAACCGGCAAAAAATAATTTATGCATTTTAAATTCTTGCTGCATGCGATATTCAAAAAGCCTGTTCAAAAATTTTTCATAAAAATATGTTTTTCTTGCATATTTCCACCACAGAAACATCCCTCGATGAGAAAAATTATAATCATTCCACGGTTTTGAATTTATTGCGGTAAAATGCCAAATGTAAATATCTTCAAGAGGGATATCAACTTTTCTTGGAAAAATATTATACATTTTATTGATATAACTTATCTTATCGGGATTTTTGCGGGTAAAATAATGATATAAAAGACTTTGGTCGCAATAAACAATATCTTTTAAACCGCTGCCAAAATCAAGCAAGGCTTCAAGCGTATTTTCTTTTCTCCATTGTTTTAAATTAAGCATCACAAAGCCCGCATTAGACATATCAGGATATTGTTCATACCCCGGAGCCTCTGCCATTACAACAAGATTGTCAGCCATATCTATATCATAAACTTCTTCTAAGTCGCAATTTACAAGCATATCAGTATCAATATATATAACTTTATCAATATCGGATATAATTTTTGGAGCACAAAGATACATATACAAAGCCACTGCAGCCTCTTTTCTCCATGCACCGTTTCCCAGTTTATTAAAAAGATATAAATAAGAATTTATATCATAGAGCTTATATTCAATGTTGTTTTCTAAAAAAGTATATTTAAGGGCTTCAAAAATATTTGTTTTTTCCTGTTCTCTTACTTGTCTGAAGGGTTTTGAATATAATATATGGATAAATAACTTTGTATTTTTATTTTTCAAATTTTCTTTAACAGCTACTGCTCCGACTGCTGCATGGGGAATAAAATCAACCGTTACGGCGTATAGAAGATGAAGTGTTTTTGCCATAATAAACCCTCTAAAATTATCATGAAAATCATAGCAAAAAAATTTATAATTACAATATTTTTATACCTAACATTTATTATTTATAAATTAGTTTGATAAAAAATAAAAATATACCGAATTTATTTAAAAGTTAAATCATTGTAACATTACAAAGAGGGGATTTATGTTAATAGATAAAGAAAAGCCTTTTTATAATGTTGCTCAGGTGTCTGAGATATTAGGTATAAGTACGGACAGACTGCGCACTTATGATGAAGAAAATCTGGTGTGCCCCGCACGTTTTGGCAAAGGAGATAAAAGACTCTATTGCGAACTTGATATAGAATGGCTTCAGGATTTAAGAACTCTTATATCCAAAAACAGAATGAACATTTATTCGTTTAAGCTAATGCTTAATGTTTTGGATTTTTTAAATGAAAAAGATATTAAAAAACTTGCAAAAAACAATCCTCAGGATGAAATTTGGGAAATATTTCTGAGAATTAAGAAAAACCCTAATTATAAAAAATTAAAAAACGGCGATTAATTACTTGTTGTAAATCAAAACTTGTTCCAATACATCAATTTTCACGCTTTTAAAATCAACTTTTTGATTATACCATATCTCAAAAGCACGAATTGCCTGCCAAATTAACATATCAAGCCCCGCAACAAATCTTTTGTTATATCTTATTGCCTTTGAAATTAGAGCCGTTCTTAAAGGATTATAGACAATGTCATAAACAAGAGCGGTGTCTTTTAAGCTTTCAATATTTTTATCATCAACGGGAGAGTTGTTTTCGCTGAAATCCTTCATTCCCAAAGGAGTTGTATTTACAAGTATATCAACATCTTCAAGCCCATGCATCAGGTCTGATTGAATAACCTGTATCTTTGTTTTATCAAACCTTCTTCTTAAGGTTTCAATCGTGTCTTTTGAATTGATTATGTTTCTTGTATAAATATCTATATTTTTAATTCCGATTTTGTACAATCCCGCACAAATTGCCCTTGATGCACCTCCTGTACCAATTACCGCCGCTTTTTTGCCTTCGAGATTGATGTCTTTTGGAATTGCTTCAATAAAACCCCAAACATCGGTATTATAACCCGACAAGGTTAAATCATCTTCAATTTTTACCGTATTTACGGCATTTGTCATATTAACAAATTCGTCAAATTTTGATAAAAATAATGTTATGGGAACTTTATAAGGTATTGTAACGTTAAAACCGTAATAGTTATTATTTTTTAAATATTTTAATTTTGTTATTAAATCTTCTTCCAAAACAGGCATAAGTTCATAGCTTCCTTCAATACCCGCCTGTTTAAAAGCGCTTTTATATATAACGGGGCTTAAAGAGTGCCCCAGAGGATAACCTATGAGTGCTAATTTGTTTTCTCTCATCATTCTTCATCCATTGGTCTTGAATATTTGCAATTTTTATTTGAACAAGCAATCTTATTTCCTTTTTTGAGGAATTTTTTAACAAGAAGGCTTGAGCATTCGGGACATTTTTCGCCCGTGGGCTCTGCCCAAAGGGCAAAAGAGCAGTCGGGATATTTTGAACATCCCCAAAAATAAGAGCCATATCTTGATCTTCTTTTAACAAGCTCGCCGTCACGTCCTTTAGCTTCGCATTCGGGACATTTTACACCCGAAGATTCAACAATTGAAAATCTTTTTTTGCATTTTTCATTTAAACACTGGTAATATTTTCCGTAAGGCCCTGTTTTAATTACCATTTCGGACCCGCATTTTTCGCATTTTTTATCTGTCGGCTCATCCTCAATTTTATTTTGTGTATTTGTACCATCCATTGGAAGTGCCGTTTTACATTCGGGATAGCCCGAACATGCCAAAAATTGTTTGCCGTAGCGTGATAATTTAACCACCATTTTTCTTCCGCAATTAGGACAAACTTTATCCGTTTCAACATCAACCCTTGTCATGTTTTGTTTTGCATCATCAAGTGTTTTTGAGAAAGGTTTCCAGAAATCATTTAAAAATTTCGTTGAATTTTGTTTATCTTCCGCAATATCATCAAGGCTTGCTTCCATTTGAGCCGTAAATTTATAATCCATGATTTTAACGAAATGTTCAACCAATTGTTTGCAGACCGCTCTTCCCAAAGGAGTAGGCTTAAGGGATTTATTATCAATTTTTTCAACGTAATTTCTCTGCTGAATTTTTGTGATAATCGGCGCATAAGTAGAAGGTCTGCCTATTCCGTATTCTTCCAGCTGTTTTACAAGGCTCGCTTCCGAGTATCTTGAAGGGGGCTGGGTAAAATGTTGTTCGGTATTTAATTTCTTAAAGTTTAATTCGTCATTAACTTTTAAATCTGGGAATTTTTGAGCAATAACATCTTCTTCATCTTTATAAATTTTCGTAAAACCGTCAAATATAAATTTTGATGAGCCCATTTTAAAAATATAGTTGTTTGCTTCAATATCAACCGTCAGATTTTTAACTTTTGCATTTGTCATCTGAGAAGCCATAAACCTTTCCCAAATCAGTTTATAAAGCTTATATTGTTCCGGAGTTAAATATTTTTTAATGCTTTCCGGAGTTTTATCTATATATGAAGGACGAATTGCCTCATGGGCATCTTGAACATTTTGTTTTTTCTTTGTGTATATATTGGGGGTTTTAGGATAATAATCATCCCCGAAATTATTTAAAATATATTCTTTCGCACTCTGCTGAGCATCGTCTGATATACGGGTTGAATCCGTTCTCATATATGTAATTAAGCCGATTGAGCCTTCGCCCAAGTCAATGCCTTCATAAAGCTTTTGGGCTATCTGCATTGTTTTTGAAACACCATAACCCAATTTAGAGCTTGCTTCTCTTTGCAGGGTTGATGTTATAAAAGGAGGCTGGGGCTTTCTTTGGGTATCTCTCGGAGTAATTTTTGAAACAATATATTTTGCGCCTTTAAGTTTTTCCAAGACCTCTAAAACTTCTTTTTCGCTGTGAAGTTCAATCTTTTCATCTTTTGCGCCTTTAATCTTCCTTGAAAGTTCCGCCGTAAAATCAACACCGGACTTGTTTAAAAGCGCTTCTATGCTCCAATATTCTTTCGGGACAAAAGCTTCAATTTCATCTTCTCTTTCGCAAATCATTTTAAGCGCAACGGATTGAACTCTTCCTGCCGAGAGTTTATAGTTTTTCATTTTTTCCCATAAAATCGGGCTTATTTTAAAACCCACGAGCTTATCAAGAATTTGCCTTGTTTTTTGAGCTTCCACTTTAAGCATATCAATTTGATGATAGTTTGCTACCGCTTCTTTTATGGCATGGGGGGTAATTTCGTTAAAAACTATTCTGAATATCTTATCTTCGGGGAATTTAAGGCACTCTTTAACATGCCAAGCTATTGCTTCGCCTTCTCTATCGGGGTCTGATGCCAGATAAATTCTGTCAACTGTTTTTGCAATTTTATTCAGCTCATTTACGACTTTTTTCTTTTCGGGGATAATTTCAAATGTTGGTTTAAAATCGTTTTCTATGTCAAACCCAAGACCCTTTGAGGTCAAATCTCTTACATGACCCATGGATGCTTGTATTATATAATTATTTCCCAAAATCTTTCCTATTGTTTTTGATTTTGCGGGAGATTCGACTATTACGAGTGTTTTTTCGGTTTTAGATGCCATTTTGTCCTGTTTTTAAATTTTATAATATTTATTGTTTGCCTGTTTTATTAAACCCTTTAATTCAAGCTCTGTCAAGCCGACCATGACGGAAGATATATCTTCTTTTGACAAATATGCGATTTCATCAATATTTTTTGCTTCATAAGAAACAATGTTCATTATTTTTTCTTGAATTTCACTCAAATTATTATTTTGATTTTGAGGGTCTTTTAGTATAATATCCCAACCCAGAGAATTTAACAAATCATTTGTATTTGTAACTATTGAAGCCCCGTTTTCAATTAAATGGTATATTCCCTGTGTATTGGGATTTAAAATGTTCCCCGGAATGCACATAACTTCACGGTTATAATCAAGTGCAAGATTTGCGCTAATCATAGCGCCCGACTTTAATTGAGCCTCTGCAACAAGAGTTCCTTTTGACATGCCCGTAATAATTCTGTTTCTTTGGGGAAAATTTCTTGCTTCTGGTCTTGTTTTAAGGGGATATTCGCTAAAAATTGCTCCTTCTTTTATGATTTTGGCATAAAGCAATTTATTGGATGAAGGATAAGTTATATCCAAGCCTGAGCCTATTACACCGATTGTTTTAATATTATTTTCAAGAGCACTCTTGTGAGCCTGTGCGTCAATTCCGTATGCAAGCCCCGAAATTATCGTTATATTAGTATTTTTAAGCCCTTTAATGATATGATTAAGAGCGTTTTTTGCGCTTTCGGTTGCTTTTCTTGAGCCTACAACGGCAAGATTGTAATTAAAATCAAAATTTTCAAGATTTCCTTTGTAATATAAGCTGATAGGATAATCGGGGGTTTGAAGCAGCAGTTTCGGGAATTTTTCATCGCTGCATTTTAAAAGCTTAACATCTTTATCTGAAAATGCTTTGAAAGCACTTTCAACAGGGTCAATCGAAGATATTTTTTCAAGAAAATTTCGAGGAATACTTATATCATATTTTTCCGCCAATTTCTGCAAATCGGTTTTTTGGGCATGGTATGCTCTTTTAATATCAAAATCAAAATATTCAAGAAGCTTTGTCTTAAATATGGGTTTTGCATCTAAGTAGCTGAATGCGCAATAATATTTTGCTTCTTCATCTGTTATTTTATTTTGTGCATTTAAATTTTTCATATCATGCTATTTCTTTGTATTCTTTTCTTATTGCATTCAAATTAAAAGTCAGGCTGTTTTGGCATTCAAGAGCAAGGGCAAGACAATCTTTTCTTGAAGTTTCATCATCCATTAATTCGAATAATTTTGACATAAGGTAATATAAGTCACCGTTTTGGTTATTTTCCACAACTTCGGTCAACATTTCAAGCGCACGTTCAATTTCTTGATTGTTAATGTAAATTTGCGCAAGAATTCTGTAGGCTTCCATATCTTTAGGGTTTTTTTCAATTGTTTTTTTGAGCATTATAACCGCATCTTCGGTTCTGTTTAACTCCCAATAAATTTGAGCAATGTTAAAATATGCCCATGAATAATCAGGGGACAATTCCAAAACTTTTCTGTATTCAACGAGAGCAAAATCGTATTCCTTGATTTTTTTATATTCACATGCCAGATAAAAATGTGCAAAATAATCACTGTAATTATATTCAATTGCTTTTTTAAAACATTTTATTGCGGTAATCGGCTCATTTTTCCTTGAATACAGAATGCCTATCGAAAAAAAAGCGTTCGCATCTTCGTTTTTGTAGTAAATAACCTTTTTAAAATTTTCCATTGCAAGGTCAATCTCGCCTTTTGCTTCATATAAAAGTGCAAGATTAAACAGAAAATCAGGCTCATCAGGCTTTAATTCAACGGCTTTTTGATACGCAATAAGCGCATTATCAAGATTTTTTAATTTTTCCCAGCAAATTCCCGTGTTAAAATACAAATTAGCATCATCAGGAAAAATCTCAAGCAGATATTTTATGTGGGAAAGTGCCGCTTTTTCAAAACCCAAATCAAGGCACAGCATAATAAGTTCCCTTCTTGCCTGAAAATTTTTGGGATTTAATTTTATTGTTGTTTGAAGATTTTCAAATCTTTCAATATCATTCATTTTCGTTTTTCATAGCTTCATCCAAATCTAAATCAATTATCTTGCCGTCAAATTCCTGAAGCTCTTTTTCTTCTTTTTCGATTTCTTCTTTGTCTTCGTCTTGGATTATTTTTTCAATCACAATCTGTGCCATATCAAGGGCAACTTTTTTCTTTGTATCCGGAGGACATTTTTCAAGCATCTGTATTGCCGTTCTAACCGTTGAATCTATATCATACCAGCGGGAATGACCTCTTTGAATTCTTCCGTCCTCAACTGCGGACATAATATCTTCAACATTAGCATATTTGTTATCTTGAATATTATGCTCAATAATAACTTTAATTAAATTCAGAGCAACAGCGATTTGTCTTTCATCCGATGAACTTGCAAGAGTTCTCATAGACATTGAAAGAACAGGGTCTTTATCATACCATCTTGAAAAATATTGATTTTCCATATTTGCTCCTTAGAAATTCTTAACTGTGCTTTAAAACTACTCCGTGTCCCGCCTTCGGATAGTGCCATTCTATAGCACCATTAGGACAGCTTATTCTGCATGCGCCACATTCAAGGCAGTTTTCGTATTGTACAACAATTTTACCCGAAGCGCCGTCTGAGCTGTATACATTTGCAGGACATATAAATGTGCAGGTTTTTTCTTTGCAGTTAACACATTTCTCCTGATTTAATATTAAATGTGTTTCACTATCACAATTATACTTGATAGTTGCTAATTTGTCTTGTATTGATTTTTCATTTTCAATATTTTCCTGCATGATTATTTCCCGAATAATATATCACAACCTATTTTGACAAATGCAAATATGTCTTTAAACAATTCGCTTATTTTTCTTTCTTTAATAAAATTAAAGATAAATGCCCTGAATTGAGATGATTTTGAGACACAATTTGCGCTTGTAATTATTTCAAAAAATTCTTTTATTTTTTTCGGATAATAATATTCAATTGAATTTGAACGCTTATATAGTTCACGAATAATATTTCTGTAGCTGTATAAATCTTTGAGAATAAATGAATTGTTAAGTTTCTTTCCGTACAAAGACAAAGTTTTTTTGGTGAAATCATTTTTTTCCAAAGCACACCGTGCGGTTTCACCCGCCAGCTTACCCGAAATCAAAGCAAAATTTGTTCCTTCAAAATGAACTCCGTTAACAAACCCTGCGGCATCTCCCGCTATTATAACGCCAGACGAAACCAATTTCGGCATTTTTTTATATCCGCCTTCGGGGATTAAATGGGCGCTGTATTCTATTGTTTCTCCGCCTTGTATCAAAGGAAGGATATCGGGATGTTTTTTAATTTCATCCAATATGTCATTTATATTTAATTTATTTTTCGATAAATCCTCAAGATTAGCTCCGACACCAAGCATTACGGTATCTTTAAAAGTATAAAGGAAACTCATCATAAAAAGATTTTTATATTCTTTTAATTTTCCGAAATTTGAGCCGAAATAAAGCTTGTTTGCTCCGTTTGATAAATCATCGGATAAATTAAATCTTGATTCAATTGTTTTTTTATCAAGCTTAATCGTCTCTTTTGCGGATAAAATTATGTCGTGTTTATCGTAATCTTTTCTTAACCCTAAATCCCTTGCCAAAAGAGAATTAACGCCGTCTGCAATAATTGTTATCGGAGCATAATATTCTTCAAGTTCCGTTTTTATGCCCGCTACCGCCCCATTTTCCTTTATAAGCGATTTTACAAGGGTATTGGGGATATAATAAACACCTCTTTTTTTTGCAATTTCAATCATCCATGCTTCAAGATTAAACCTCTTAATTGCATAAGCGGATTTTGAGAAAGAATTTTTATAGGTTAAATCAAACGAACTCTCTTGCGTTAAAAAAGACCATGTGTGAGAATTTATTATTCTCTCATAAGGAATTGAATTAAAATCATCCCGAAAAACATCCCGGAGTGCTTTAGTGTATATTGCTCCGCCGTACATATTTTTAGAGCCGGGGTAGCTTGCACGTTCAATAAGTACAACATGTTTACCCGCATCTGCAACGGTAATTGCCGCACTTATTCCTGCAGGACCTGCTCCTACAACAATTACATCACTGTCAAATTTATTTACCATATATAAATTTTACAGGTTTATAAAACAAAAAACAATAGAAGAAAATCCTATTATTCCAGTATATTTTTTGCAATTCTTTGAAAACGGCTATAAAATAAAGATATGAAAATTAAAGAAATTATAAAAAATATACACGATAAAGCAAACTCAAAAGGTGTAACACTGCAGTTTTTGTTTTACGCTTTTATAGGCGGAATATGTGCGGTTGCAAACATTTTAGCATTTTTAGTTATTGCAAAATTTTCAAAAAATCTACTGGTTAATGTTTGGCTTGCATATTTTATTTCATCTGCCCTCAATTATTTATTATGTATTTTATTTTTATTCAAGCATAAAGCAAGATGGAGTTCTGCAGGCGAAATCATTGCCTATATATTGACACTTATTATCATGGGACTGGTTGATTATTATTCCACATGGTTATTTTTGTCATTTGGCATGAACAATTTCTGGGCAAAATCATGTTCAAATCTGGTCGGTTTAGTTGGAAATTTTCTGCTCAGGAAATTTTTCGTATTTCCCGAAAAAAAACAAAAATAAACATGCTTAAGGCATGCAGTGATGAACGATTTTACCTTCGGAAAGAGTTTTTTTAACGTCTATTATTCTCTGGTTGGATGAGCCGACCCAGTGAAGATTATTGTCATTCAATTCTTTTTTAAATTCTCCGTCAACCAAAACATCAATATTTGTTAAATCTATGCAATCTTTAACTTCTTCCCATAAATAACCCGTGTAAAGCCATACGGTTTTATTTGGAAGTGTGTCTTTTACTTTTTTTGCAAGTCTTAAAACTTCGCTTCTGTTAAAAGGGTGCAAAGGGTCGCCGCCCGAGAAGGTAATTCCTGAAATATGTTCTTTATTAAGGTCATCAAAGAGTTCTTCTTCGGCTTTTTCATCAAAAAGCAAACCGCCCGCAACATCCCATGTTTGAGGATTTTGACAGCCGTCACAGCAGTGAGTGCAGCCCGCAGTCCATAAAACAACTCTTAAACCGTCGCCATTTAACATGTCGTCTTTGGTGATGTTATGATAATTCATTTACCCCCCTCTTAATAAAAAGATATAATTTAGGGTACACAAAATAAGTGTACCCTAAAATCCGTTTCAATATCTACATTGAAATTCTGTCTTTAATTTCAGCCATTTTGTGGTCTGCTAAACGAGAATCGCCTTTAACTCTTGAATATGCAAGATAGCCGTTCATTCTGTCAATTTTTGTAAGGTTTTTAGAGCCGCATTTCGGACATACGTCCATATCAAGCTCCTGATGTCCGCAATCGTCGCAATATGCTAATGACAAGTTAACACCTTCGTAAAAACCTTTTTTCATTGCACGTCTGATAAGGGTTTCAACCGCTTTTGTATTATACGAAATCGGATATCTTACATATTGAATTTTACCGCCGTTTAGAAGCTCCCAAAATCTTCCTTCTTTATCCTGTTTTTCTATCGGGCTGATTTGTTCCGAAACGTGGCAGTGGAATGAATTAGATACGTAGGGTCTGTCCGAAACATTGCCTACAATGCCGTATTTTTTTCTGAACTGTTCAACCTGTAATCCGCAAAGATTTTCAGCCGGAGTTCCGTAAATTGCATAAAGATTTCCGTCTTCTTCTTTAAATTGTGCTACTTTTTTGTTGATATATTTCATTACTTCAAGAGCAAATTCACCGTCTTGAGCAATTGATTTACCGTTGTGTAATTCTTGAAGTTCGTTCAATGCGGTTATACCGAATGAAGCGGTTGCCGTTTTTAAAAGCGGTTTAATTTTTTCATTGTATTTTAAATGACCGCCGTAGAAACCTCCTTCGCAATATGCTAAAGGATTGATTGATGCTCTCATTTCGCCCAAGTAATCATAGGTTCTTATGTGAATTTTTCTGATTAATTCCATATAGTAATCTAATACTTCATAGAAATCTCTGCTTTCCTGTTTTGCTTTGGCATAAATCATCGGAAGATTTAAGCTTATTGCACCAATGTTGAAACGTCCCACAAATACGGGTACATCATTTTCATCCGCAGGTTTCATTCCGCCTCTTTCATACCAGGGCGATAAGAAAGCACGACAGCCCATTGGTGATATTACTTTTTTATATTTTTTATACATTGAAGCAATGTAGCCTTCGCCCGTTAAGGAGAGCCAATCGGGATACATTGTCTTTTTGGAACATTCAACGCCCGCATGGAATAAGTCTTCAGAGGGTTTGCCTTCGCCGTGAAGTTCTTCGTCGTATAAGAATACGATTTTAGGGAACAGCACGGGTTTTTTGCATTCTTTTTTGCCTTGACCGTTTTTACGTGTTTTAAGACATGCAAGTGTTGCCATTTTTTCAAATTCATCAGTGCCTAAGCCGATTGTAATATTAATAAACGGATAATCCCCGCGGGATGATGCTACTGTGTTAAATTTGTATTCCCAACCCTGGAAACCTTGTTCAAAATCGTTTTGAACATCCTTCATTGCTTCTTCTCTTGCTTTTTCAAATGAAAGACCCATGCAGATATATCTGTCATATTGTCTGTCATAAGTTTTTTGAGCATAAGGAGCTAAGATTTTATCAACTTCGGGAACGGTAAAACCGCCGTATTGCTGGCTTGCTGCAGCCATTACAATATCGCCTATAACGTCAAATGCAACATCTAAGCTTTTTGGCTCGTTATACCAAATATTACCCATTTCAAAACCGCCTTTTAAGACGTTTGCAACGTCAAACAAACAGCAGTTCATTGTGTCGCGTCTTGCTGACATATCATGGATATAGATATAGCCTTCTTTTATTGCTTGTCTGTCATCAACGGTTAAGAAGAATTTTTTATATAACTCTTTATTGAGTTCATTAAATATCAAAGAACGTTTTGTGGAAACCAAAGTTGAATCCGCATTAGCATTTTCTTTGTCCCCGATATACATAATTCTTTGAGATTCCTGATAAACTTTATCAAGCATGTGAACAAAATCTGTTTTATAGTTGCGGTAGTTTCTGTAGCTTTCTGCAACTTTAGGGCTCAATGCCTGAAGAGCGCTTTCAACAATATTATGCATTTGCGCAATTTGAATGCTTTCTTGATTCATTTCAAGAACGCTGTTATTTACAAAAGCGCAGATATCTTTAATTTCTTTTTCTGAAAATTCCACAAGCATTCTTGTTGCGGATTTTTTAATTGCATCAACAACTTTTTGAACGTTGTATTTTTCTTTTGTACCGTCTTTTTTAATTATTGTAATATTATCCAAGTTTCTTCTTGAAAAATTGATAATGTTACCAAGATTTTCAACACTACCTTTAAAAGGATCGCTTACAGGCGAACTTTGATTTTGTTCTGACGATGCTCCAAGATTTATATCGTTTGAAACCTTTTGCATAAATTCCTCCTAATTTACATTGATAAAATGTTTTTTCCCGTACTTACCAAAAGCTGAAAATTCTTGTCCTGATTAGCAATAAATCTTTTTCTTTCGGCCAATTTCTATTCTCTTTATTTTACTATAATTTTTTTAGCATGTGTATCATTTATTTGTTTTAAAACTTGTTTATTTTTTAAAAGATAAAAATCACTCTGATATAGAGTGATTTTTACACTTAAAATATTTTTTTATAAAAGTTATAAAAAATTAACTTTACAAATTTATTTTACCAAAGGAAGAATTGAACTTGTGATATCATCCCCTCCGACAATCAGAGAATCACTCTTAAATACTAATTCATAGCCCATGGCTTTGGCTTTATCGGAAATTGCTTTTTCTAATTGCGAATCAACTTCATGAACTTTTTTTGAGTATGCATCGTTGATAGCCTTCTTTTTAGTGGTCAATTGGGCTTCATATTTCTTAATTAATGTTTCTCTGCCTTGCTGTGTCTTTTGTTTTTGAATATCGGCACTTGCCGTGTCATACCATTTAAGCATATCTTGAGTTTGTTTCACTCTTGTTTCATCTGCCGATTTTAAAATTTTGGAACTGTTTAATAATTTTGGAACATTAACATAAGCAACCTTCATTTGAGCTCCGTCGCTCAAGGCAAAATTATTAATTCCAAAACCCAGACCAAATGCAAAAGAACACAGTAATAATGTTAAAAGATTTTTTTTCATAAATTTTCTCCTTATTTTAAATAACTTATATTTGATATTACGGGCTGTCTATATTCGGCTTTGTTGATTGAGCGGGCATCAATAACAGGTCCCGGAGGCAGAATGTACCACTTATAAAGCGCAGTGTTGAGCCTTTTAAAGAATTTATTCAACCATTCCGATTTTTTTGTTTTATCAAGATTATTTTTCTTTTCGTATAGAAATTCATCCTTCATCATGCTATCAATTGACTGGTTATAGTTTTCAAGACGCCAAATTACTTCATCCAAAAATTCATAAGGCATCAGGGCTTCTTCGGCTAAAAGCGCACGTCCCGTTTCAGGATTAATTGCAAGTTCGGCTCCGGGGGGCTTATTTATAATTGAAATCGGAATTGCATTTTTTCTGCTTCTGTTTTCATTCATCCAGCGGGCAAGCGCAAACAATTTTGTTTTAACAACGTCGCATATCGGCGCATATCCGCCCGACATATCACCGTTTATTGTGGCATAGCCCATATAAAGCTCTGATTTATCAGATGTTGCAATGGGCAGTGTTTTAGGAAATTCATTTGCAATTCCCCAAAGTATCATTGAGCGTGAGCGGGCTTGAATGTTATCTTGAGTATATGAATTAGTGTATCTGTCACACCAATTATTTGAAATATTGTCAAACAAATTTTCAAATTTATCAGATATTACTTGATGCATATCTTTGATTGGGATTGTTAAAAAATTAATTCCCAGATTTTGCGCCAATTCTTGAGCATCATTTTTGCTTTCTTTTGAGGTTAATTTAGAAGGCATTGAAATACCGTATACGTTTTTTGCGCCCAGCGCATCGCAGAGCAATACCGCACACACGGTTGAATCAAGCCCGCCCGAAAGCCCTAATACCGCTCTTTCAAAACCGTTTTTTGAAAAATAATCTTTAATTGCAACTACAATCGCCTTGTATGTTCTCTCAAGGTCCGGATTATGGTCAAGCGAAAAAGCTTTTTGAGAATTAAGAGTTAATTCAAGTCCTTTTGGAAGGGGGTTTATTTTTCCTTTTTCAGATAAATTAACAACAAAAAAATCTTCCTCAAAAGCTTTTGCCATAGCGCTTAGAGTGCCTTTTTCATCATACACTCTTGATAATCCGTCATACACAAGCTCGTCGTTTGCCCCCGTTTGATTAACATAGATATATTTAATGCCGTATTTTTCGGATACATAAGACATCATATTGTGTTTTAACTGTTCTTTTTTTGCTCTTGAAGGAGAAGATGCCGGACAGATTGCAACATCAATATAAGAAGCCAATTCTTTCAGCGGGTCTTTTTTATATAAATTCCTCTCAAAAAAATCAAAATCATTCCAGCCGTCTTCACAAACAATAACACCGAATTTAATATCGTTTAATTCGATAATTCTTTCTTTGATATCAATTTCACAAGGCTCAAAGTAGCGATAATCATTGTGCTCCTGATAATTCGGCAAAAGCGATTTTCTGATTGATTTTAAGATTTTTTTATCTTTTATATATGCAATTGAATTAAAATAAGGTTTTCCTGTTTTATTCGGGTTAATTTCGGGATAACCGATTAAAACCGCAATTTTTTCGCAATATTCTTTTATTTCATCAAGCGCCTTTAAACACTGTGAAGCAACGAAAGGATAACGTCCCAAAATGTCCCCTATGGGATAGCCCAACAAAAAAAGCTCCGGAAATATAATCATATCTGCATTAATTTCAAGAGCTTTTTTAATGTTTTCTATTGCTTTATTTTTATTATATTCAACATCCCCGCTAATCGGGTTTAATTGTGCCAAAACTATTTTTGAATTAAATTTTAAATTTTTCATAAAGTAATTTTAGCATTAAAATATTTTTTTGATAATTATGCTATTTCTTCCCTCTGTTTTGAAGGATATTGAACTATTTCAGCGCTTGTATTTTCCTGCTGTTTTTTTTCAACCATTTCTTTTGTAACGACAAATTCTTTAACGTCTTCACGTGAAGGAATTTCATACATTATATCAAGCATAATTTCTTCAACAATAGACCTTAAGGCACGAGCGCCTGTTTTTCTTTTCAGCGCTTCTTTTGCAATCAAATCAATTGCATCATCTTCAAATTTTAACTCAACGCCGTCCATTTCAAACAACTGTTGATATTGTTTTGTAATTGCATTTTTCGGCTCGGTTAAAATCATTTTAAGAGTTTTTTCATCAAGCGCATCCAATACCGTATAAATCGGAATTCTTCCGATAAATTCGGGAATTAAACCGAATTTCAAAAGGTCGTCGGGCTGTAATTTTTTGAGTATTCTTGCAGCCTGAAGTTCTTTTTCTTCGGCGGATAAAGAAGCTGAGCCGAAGCCTATGCTTGTGGTTGAGCCTGCACGTCTTTCAACTATTTTTTCAAGCCCTACAAAAGCACCGCCTACAATAAACAAAATATTATTTGTATCAATTTGAATAAATTCCTGATGAGGATGTTTTCTTCCCCCTTGAGGAGGAACATTTGCAACCGTTCCTTCAATCATTTTTAACAGCGCCTGCTGTACGCCTTCGCCCGATACATCACGTGTGATTGAAGGATTTTCGGATTTGCGGGCAATTTTATCTATTTCATCAATATATATAATGCCTTTTTCTGCTTTTTTAGCATCATAGTCGGCACTTTGATAAAGTCTTAAAAGAATATTTTCAACATCATCCCCTACATAGCCCGCTTCCGTTAAAGTTGTGGCATCCGCAACGGCAAAAGGAACATTAAGCATTTTCGCAAGCGTTTGCGCCAGAAGAGTTTTACCCGAACCTGTAGGTCCTACAAGCAATATATTGCTTTTTTGAATTTCAACATCAGACTCGGTATTATCCATGTTGTGAGCAATTCTTTTATAGTGGTTATAAACCGCAACGGACAGCACTTTTTTGGCATCGTCCTGACCTACAATGTGTTCATCCAAATATGCTTTTATTTCTTTTGGTTTCGGAATTGATTCAACGGTTATATTGGAAGCTGCTTCTTTTTCTTCGGTTTTAAAATTAAAAAGTTCTTCATCCAATATTTCGTTGCACAATTCAATGCATTCATCACAAATGCATACGTCAGGACCTGCAATAAGTTTCTTAACCTGATCTTGCGTTTTACCGCAGAATGAACATTTCAAATTCGGATCTTGTGGTTTTGACATTTTAAAATCACCTTTTATTTATTATTATCGTCTAATGTAATAACTTTATCAATCATGCCGTATTCAACAGCTTCTTGCGCCGTCATTATGTAGTCTCTGTCTGTATCTTTTTCAATCTTTTTAAGGGGTTGACCCGTATTTGAAGCAAGAATTGAATTAAGAGATTTTTTAATTCTTAATATTTCATTTGCCTGAATTTCAATATCGGTTGCCTGACCTTGCGCACCGCCTAAAGGCTGGTGAATTAATACACGTGAGTGAGGAAGAGCAAGACGTTTGCCCTTTGCTCCGGATGACAACAGAAATGCACCCATTGAAGCTGCCTGACCGAGGCAGATTGTAGATACGTCGGCTCTTATATGCTGCATTGTATCATATATTGCAAAACCTGCAGTAACAGAGCCTCCGGGAGAGTTAATATAGAGCATAATATCTTTTTCGGAATTTTCGCTGTCCAAAAGAAGCATTTGAGCAACAATTAAATTTGCTACCATATCGTCAATCGGAGTTCCCAAAAATATTATTCTTTCTCTCAATAGTCTTGAGAATATGTCAAAAGATCTCTCTCCTCTTGAAGATTGTTCTATAACTACGGGTACAAAACTCATATTTAATTATATCCTTTCATAAATTATTTAGCGATAAATTTATTATTTTCAAGTAAATATTCATTTACTTTGTTTGCTGTGATTTGCTGAGAAATTGCGGCAAATGAATTCGGATTTTTCCTCAACTCTTCAAATAATTGAGTAGAGGGCATTCCATACATCATAGCCATTTTATTTATATGCTCCATTATATCTTTTTGTTCAATTTTTAAATCAGCCTCTTGTGCGATTTTCTCAACAATCAAAGAATTTTTAATTCTTTTTTGCGCTTCTTCACGAAAACGAGCCTCAACAGTATCTTTTCCTTCTTGTTCAACAAGTTTTTCGTAATCGGCACCTTGCCGGTTTGCGTTCATTTTAGCTTCTTCAACAATCGCTTCATATTCTCTGTCCAGCATTGTATTTTGAATATCTATTTGGGTAGAATCTGAAACTTTGTTGAAAATCGCATCCGATTTAATTCTGTCATTTTGATTTTTAGCAACATTATCAAGATATTTTTGGATATCTTCTTTCAAAAGTTCAAGGGTATCTTTTCCCGCTTTTTTAGCAAGTTCGTCATCAAGCGGGGGAATTGTTCTTGATTTAACTTCATGAAGTTTAATTTTAAATTGAGCCTTAGCACCTTTTAATTTATCTTCATGATAATTTTCGGGGAATGTTACATCAATTGTAAATTCTTCACCTGCGCTGTGTCCTTGAAGCCCTTCGGCAAATCCGGGGATAAAATTAGAGTTTGCAAGGTCAAGAGTATAGTTTTTGCCTTCTCCATGCTCAATTTTTTCATCTCCCACAAAACCTTCAAAATCAAATACAACCGTGTCATCAGCTGATGCGGGGGCATCTTTTTTCTCAAGAGTTGAATATCTTCTTTGTGTTTGTTCAAGTTCTTTTTCCATAATGTTTTCGGGATGTTTGAACTCACTGTATTCAACTTCAACATCTTTATATGCACCCATTTTAACTTCGGGTTTTAATTCAACTTTTGTTGTTAATTTAATATCTTCGCCAACTTTAAAATCCAGGTTTTCAATTGTGGGACGAAATGCGATGTTTAATTTGTTTTCATCAACAATTTTTTGAAATTCCGAAGGAAATAATCTGTCTATAACTTCAGATTTAATTCTTTCTTCTCCGATATATTTTTCAACAATATTAGCGGGCGCTTTGCCTTTTCTGAAACCCGCAATATTAATATTTGCACCGTATGCTCTTAAAGTTCTGTCGTAAACTTCTTTTGCAACAGCTTTGTCAATAGTCATTTCAATAGTTGCGACATTTTTATCGTCGATTTTAACCGTATTTGTCATGGCACCTCTCAATTATAAAATATTACGTATAATGATAGTATAAACTAAAAATAAAAATCATGGTCAATATATAGTATTTTAAATGTTACTTTTTTAGTATAATAGGACAATAGTTAAAAAAGGAGAGAAGATATGGCAAAATATGTATGCTCGGTATGCGGCTATGTTTATGATGAAGAATTGGGAGATAGCGACAACGGAATCAGCGCAGGTACAAAATTTGACGAGCTTCCCGCTGATTGGGTATGCCCCTTGTGCTCGGTAGGTAAAGAAAATTTTAGTGAAGAATAGTTTGATTAACACCCTCAAGATTTTTTGAGGGTGTTGTTTTTATCTTGTTTTTTAAATTCTTCATTTTCCTAACCCCTGTATATTTTGTCATGCTGGACTTGAAAGCGTGAGCGTAATTTTCTGTCCTCTGTGAGTATTTCAGCATCTAACCAAGTGAAGTAACAGACATTTAAGCAAACGACAGTAAATGCAATATCCTCTACCCCTCAGACCCTGAAACGAGTTCAGGGTGACAGTATACAAGGATGTAAGTATTCTAACACCCAACTGCAAATGTCATGCTGAACTGACTAGAAAATAGCGCAAGCGTTATTTTCTGTCCTCTGTGAGTATTTCAGCATCTGACCAAGTTTCGGAATACTCAATAATGCTGCAAACATATTCCCTTCATTCCCTACCCCTCAGACCCTGAACACCTCGGCTTCGCCCTGCGAACTAAAACTCACTTGGCTCATGCTTTCCGCCTGTGGGTATCTCGCAAGTGCTTCGCTAAGTCGCT
>CANQAV010000009.1 GCA_947589425.1 Candidatus Gastranaerophilales bacterium
GTTGCATTAATAACGGTTTGTTGTGATGAAGTTGAATCCGAAGAAATTGTTATTTCTTTACCTGCTTTTATCTTAACGTCATTAGTAGTGTTTGATTTAGCTCTGTTTTCCGCTTTAACCAAAGAATTCTTAATTCCGACTTTTTGAGCGGCATTAATATCAACATTACCGCTTGCATAAAGTTGAGAATCATCAATAGTAATATTTTCACCTTGAGCAATGATTTCGCCTTCGCTATCGTGTGATGTTGGTGCGGTAATCAAAGAAGAAGATTTAACTTTTAAATCTTTTCCCGCTTTAAGGGTGATATCGCCGCTTTTTGCGGAGTTGGTATTTGTACCGTTGTTGATTGTATTTGAAGAAACTAAACGTGAATTTTCTACATTAACATTTTTAGAGCCTTCAATATATATATCGCCATTTTCATAGTTAACAAGCTTCGTTGCTTTAATTACCGCATTATTTATTTTAATATCTGAGCCATCTGCTTTTGATTTATTGTTGATATATATATCACCGGATTTAATTTCGGATTTACCTTGTTGGCTTCCGGTTATTTCAATATTTCTTTGAACATTACTTGTATCTTCGGCAACTTTTGGGTTGTTTGCATATCCGTTTGCAAGGTATGTGAATGTTACACCGTCAGCAGTTACAAGTTTAACACTGCCGTATGATTGATTTACATATCCGCCCTTTGAAGATGGGAAGCTATAATTATAATTATCGCCAACTCTTACTATTGAATCTTTGTATTTAATGTTATCCGAAACAAGAGCGAGTGATTTGTTATCGTTATAGGCTGCAACATCTGTTTTTGTGTCTGCTGTTGTAAAGCGATCAAAATGTGCGCCGTCAAGAGTAATGCTGCCAACTTTTGCAACTTCTCCGTTTTGACCTGTCACGGTTTGAGAAGCATCGATAACTTTGTCGCCCGTGCCTGATTGAAATTTTAAACCGGCAGCAGTAAATGCATCTTTATAATGAGAGTCAAATGTTATATCTGCTCCGTCTTTTCCTCTGCCGTTTTTAGCAGCAATCGGAGATAATTTGTTTAATGTGCCGTCTTGATAATTTTTTAAATCCTCGCTTGATAACCCATGAAGATTTTTAGCACCTTTTATATCAAATGTTGAAACCGTAAATGAGTTTAAATCAACCGCAGAGCCTCTTCCGAACAAAACACCTGCGGGGTTTATTAAAATTACATTACCCGTGTCACGATAATTTGTACAAGCAGAACCCGATAAACAAGAGCTTGTCAATTTACCGTATATTTCAGACATCTTACCGCCCAGTACACGGTTAATTATTGTTTGAGAAGTATTTGAAAAACCGAAGTTAACTCTTTCATCTTTACCAACAAAAAAAGTACCCCAGTCAACCTGACCTACGGAACCTTTAACACCGGATTTTAAATCAACATCAGTCAAATTTCCGCTTTGTTTAACATCCATATTATCTGTTTTACCAAGCACGTTATTGCCGACATCAAGCGCCATAGCAGAACCGGTAATCGACAAAAAAGCCAGCATTGCCGTAAATGCAGATAACTTCTTCTTGAATTGACTCATTTTATGTTCCTTTCATAATAAAATATTGTTTTATGCATGCTAATACTTATCTAAAAACATGTAAATGCCAAAAATTTCTCGGTGAAAGAGTCTAATTTTACAAAGCTTTACAATATTTTTAAGCATGACTAATTATATCAAAAAGAAAAAAAGCTGCAATTTATATATGTTTTATATATCAAGTTATATATCATTTTAATAAAATTTTACATTTCAACAAAAATATTTGTTTATATTCTTTTTATAGTAAGATAAAAAATCATCAATATAGTATATTGTTTAATATATATACATGATTTATGATAGTACTGTACAATTGTAGTCACCACATGTAATTAATACTTTGTACGAGCTTAACAGTAAAATAAAGGAATTTAAGAAAAGTGCGCAAGATTAACTTAAATAATTTCAAAATTGTCTCTATTGCACTAACAGTGTTTTTTGCAATTACGGTACCGACTGTTTCGGCAGCGCCTACCGAAGGAGGATCAAGTTTTATTCAAAACAATCTCGGTAATTTTGATGCAGGTGTTATCGACCAAACAAACTTAAGACAAATCAAAGACTATGAACAAAGAGTCAGAGATGACAGAGAAGAAGAACACCACGAAGAAGAAATCAAAATGAATAAAGAGATGAAGGATAGAATGCAAGATCTTCCGAATAAGGAAGTAAGTTTTAAACTCAACTCCATTCATATCACGGGAAACACCGAATACACAGAAGAACAATTGATGAACTTGGTTTGTCAAAGAATTGGTGAAGAAGTTACAATCAACGACCTTATAGGTATGGCGAATTCAATCACCGAGTTTTACCAAAGAAACGGTTATATCTCAACAACGGCATATCTTCCTCCTCAAAAAGTAGAAGACGGTAATGTTGAAATAGTTGTAATGGAAGGTAAATACGGTAATATTTCAATTGAAGGCAATAAATGGGCAAGAAAAAAATATCTTAATGCGACTTTCTTAAAAGATAAAAATATACAAGAAGATAAAGTTTTAAACGTAGCGGACATACAGGAATCACTTCGTGAAATTAACGCTTCCGACTATATCAAAGGCGCTGTAGCGCTTCAAGACAATGAAGATTCGGAACAATACACAGACTTAACATTGAACGTAAAAGACAGATTTCCGATTGACTTTGATTTCCGTTTTGATAACCAAGGAAGAAGCTCTGTAGGTTTAAATCGTTTTGTAATATTCGCAGGGCTTCATAATCTTACCGGCTTTGGCGATCAAATCTTATCAACAACTTCGTTAGCAAGAAGCACGGTAGGACAAGGGGTTTTCTATTCAGTTCCTATAGGACGCCACGAAACAAGATTAAACCTGGGTTATTCTTATTCGGGAACAAAACTCGACAGAGGACCTCTTAGAGATTTAGACGTTAAAGGTAAATCACACAGTTTTTATGTTGACTTAACAAGAAGACTTGTAAAAACTGAAAACTATAAATTATACGGTGATATCGCATTTGATATGAGAAATACAAATACGACATTAATGGGATATGACCTTTACGGTTACAGAACAAGAGCAATAAAACTTAATTTGACAAACATTAAAGATGACTTTTCAGGTAAATGGTTAGGTAATATCGGTTTGGCAAAAGGTATAAGCATATTCGGCGCATCCAACGATATTGGCGGATATTCCGACAGACACACACCTACAAACAGAATGTTTAAAATTCAAGCATCTTTGGCTCGTTTACAAGTATTGCCCTGGAGA
This sequence comes from Candidatus Gastranaerophilales bacterium, assembly GCA_947589425.1. GTDB lineage: Bacteria > Cyanobacteriota > Vampirovibrionia > Gastranaerophilales > Gastranaerophilaceae > RUG14156. The sequence goes on from CANQAV010000009.1 coordinate 3,314, forward strand.
ATGATGGGTATTTTATCCGCAAACGGACAATGGGTAAACAGAGATGTTTGGTATTCCGATAAAATGCAAATCGGTGGTATTTCAACCGTAAGAGGTTTTGAAGAAGGTTACTTCCTGAGAGACTACGGCGTTACCGCATCAGCTGAATTGAGAGCACCCGTTCCCTTCTTAAATCATCTTCCCGACAAGCTGAAATTTATTGATGACTCAATAAGACTCGCAGCATTCTGTGACTTAGGCTGGTTTGGTGATTATGCATACGGAATGCCTTCATCAGAATTTGTAATGAGCGTTGGCGGCGGTTTGATACTCAAAATGACAAGGTATTTATCAGGTAACGTATACTTCGGTATTCCAATCGTCAACAAGCCTGATGATGCTTCAAGCTTTAGAGTTCACTTTATGGTTACATCAAACATCTTATAAAAATAAATATTCAAGTAATAACAAAAACAGCCTTACATAAATTAGGCTGTTTTTTATATCAAAAAGTTTAGACTAAAACTATGAATGCCTTACAAATTTCAACACAAACATATAATTAATAATTCAAAGAGTTTTATACAAATAACCGATAAACACTTGTACGCTAAAATTTAATACCTGAAAACATATCTAAAGATAAAACAAGCCGCTAAAAGATACATACCAAAATATAAGCGCAATAAAGTGTAGTGTTAAAAAAGATACAATCATATAAATAATAAAAGACACCCTTATGATTTCCAAGGAAGCCTTTTATTGTGCATAAATTTTAATTTTACTGCTGGTAGGATTGGAACAACGGCAGATAAAGCGCAAGACCCAAGAAACCTACCAAAATACCTATACCAATCATCAAAATAGGTTCAATCAGTTTTGTGAATGCATCAATAACCGAATCAAGCTTTTTGTCTATGAAGTTAACACAGTGTAAAAGCGCATCACCTAAACGACCTGATTGCTCTCCTGTTTGTACCATAAACACCATCATTGTAGGTACTTGGTTAACATTTTTCAAAGCAACAGACAAATGGACACCTTGTTTAACCTTGTTGTTAACTTCTTTCATGGCAGCCTTCAGTATCATATTGTCCATAGTTTGATTTGCAAGAGATAAACATTGCACGATAGGAATACCTGCTTCATAAGCAACCTGCAAAACAGCAATAAAGTTTGAGAAATTTGAATATCTTAAAAGCTGTGAAAGCAAAGGAAAATGCAAAACCATATTATCGATGACTTTTCTTGATTTTGGGTTATCGTACAATAGTTTAAGTATGAAAATTGAAACAATAAACACAGCAAGACAAATAAACCAGTATTTTTTCATAAAGTTTCCGGCATTCATACAAGCACGTGTTACCCAAGGAAGTTCGGCACCCATACCCTTAAACATTTCATCAAATGCAGGGAATACTAATACAAGCATCAATACAACCGCAACAATCGCAAGCATAACTACGACAGACGGGTAAATAAGTGCGCCGACAACCTTACCTTTGATTTCATCTTGTTTTTTAAGAAGGAGCAACATACGATTAAGAGTTTTATCCAATTCCCCTGAATCTTCACCTGCGTTAACAAGACCGATATATATATTGCCGAATATATGCTTATACTTTTCAAGTGATTCACTGAGGGTTGACCCGTCTATAATGTCTTTCTTGAATTCCGACGTAATTGTACGAACTTTTTTAGAATCCGAATTTCTTTCAATAAATGTCAAAGTCTCAATAATAGGAATACCTGTTGAAGTTAAAATTTCCAGTGTTGATGTGAAGTCAATTTTTTCACGTAAGCTTAGAGCACCTATTGCCACTTTCTTCTTAGTTTTATTTTTAGAAGTCGATAAATCAATGACTTGGGTAGGCAAAAGATTCATTGCCTTGATTTTTTTTCTGGCTTCTCTCGCATCAATTGCTTCAATTCTTCCAGAAACAACCGTTTTATTATCCCTTAGTGCGCTGTATTCAAAAATAGGCATTATTGTTCACTCGCTAAACCTAATATCCTAACCTGCTCATCAATTGATGTTTCACCTGCAAGAATATGTCTTAGGCAAGACATTTTAAGAGTCTGCATGCCTTGTGAAATAGCATATTCCTCAAGTTCAATATCATGAGCGTGTTGAGAAATCATCTTTCTCATTTGGTTGTTTACAACCATTATTTCTAAAACCGCAAGACGACCTTGGTATCCGGTATTTTTGCAGTTCGGACAGCCAACAGGTCTATATAATTTTGTTTTAGTCAACTTTTGAATTTCTTCCGGATCGGTTAATATCTTTTTAGCATCATCTTCCGTAGGATAATATGCTTCTTTGCAGCTCGGACAAAGTCTTTTTACAAGACGTTGTGCCATAATACCTGAAACGGTAGAAGAAACCAAGTAATCTTTAGCTCCCATTTCAATAAGACGAGTGATTGTAGCCGCAGCAGAGTTGGTGTGAATTGTGGATAACACCAAGTGACCTGTTAAAGCAGCTGAAATAGCAACTTCAAGAGTTTCATAGTCACGGATTTCACCAATCAGTATTGTATCAGGGTCTTGTCTTAATATTGCACGCAAAGAATTTGCAAAAGTGATACCTGCTTTTGCGTTTACGGGAGATTGATTTATACCTTCAAGTTTAATTTCAACCGGGTCTTCAATTGTTGTAATGTTAACATCATCAGAATTTAAAAATCTCAAAACGGCATAAAGCGTTGTTGTTTTACCTGAGCCTGTAGGACCGGATGTTAGAACAATACCGTTAGGCTGAGAAACCATGTATTTAATTTTTCTTATATCATCCTCTGATGCGCCGACAACTTCGATTTTATCGGCTTTTGCCTGCTTAGAATCCATTTGAGGCGCAAGTACACGAATAACCATCTTTTCTTTTCCGGCTACTGGCAAAGTATTAACACGGAAGTCCTGTGCCCTGTTTTTATATTTTAAAGTAAAAGATCCGTCTTGAGCACGACGATGTTCTGCAATGTTCATTTTAGATAATACTTTAAATCTTGAAATAATTGCACTATCTATTTTTGCAGGAATTTTTAGAGCCTCTTCAAGCGAGCCGTCAATTCTGAAACGAACTCTGTAACCGACAGCCATTGGCTCAATATGAATATCCGAAGCACGTCTGTCAATTGCCATGGAAATAATTTTGTTTGCAAGTTGTGAAACAGCACCATCGGAATCCTGAATTGCGCTTTCTGTTTCGTCTTGTAAATCTTCAGAATTCAAATCAAAATCATCAGACTCTGCAATTTCCTGATACATTCTGTCAGCTTCGGATTTGTCCTGATTGTAGTATTTATCCATGTAGTTTTCAAACTCAACATGGGTAACAAGTTTTATGTCAGGTTTTAATCCGGTTTGGAAAACTATTTCATTAATGACTCTCTTATCATTTGGGTTAACCATACCGACGGTAAGAGATTTTTCAGTTACTTCAAGCGGAATAACTTTGTTAGCTCTTATAAACTCCTCAGGCAAAACATTTAAATCTTCGAAATTATGGCTCAACATATCGGAAGTTGCCGTGTCAATATCTTGCTGGGCGCCCAATGCTTCTTTTAAATCTTTCAAAGAAACAAAACCCATTTTAACAAGAATAGACCCTAACGGTATATTTTGAGCTTTACCTTCGGCAAGTGCTAATTGTAATTGTTCTTCGGTAATCAGTTTTTCTTCAATTAATATCTCACCTAATTTTTTTGTTTTAGGTGCTGCCACTTTAGATATGGCACTGCCGGCAGCATGGTTTTGATTGTTATTTTCTGCTGGCTGCGCTTCGACTGCTTCAGTTTGAACTTCTGCTGTTTCAGGGGTGTTTGAAGCGGAATCATTTTCATCATTTGAATCATCAACATCAAGCTCGTCTTCCGGGTTATTTGAAAGCTCCAAATTATCAGGCTTAACGGCAGCATTATTTTTAGATACAGAAATAAAGTCTAAATCAACTTCACTTTCGCCGGTAATTTCTTTTAAAAAGCTCGTAAATAACATACCGAATTTATCTTTAGGAAGATAGATAAACTGAACATTATTGTCAATTATTCCCTTAACATATTCCGTAATCTTTTCTTTACTTGAATTAGGATAAATAGCAGCAAAGAATACATTATTTTGGATGTTGATTGGAATAAAAGCCAAATCTTTAATTTTATCTAATTCAAACTTTGATGCAAGATCAAAATTAAAATTATTTGCTAGTTTTGTTACTATATCGGTACTCATTTTGATTTTACTGCAATTATTATAAATCGTAAGTATTATTAACTACTTCAGCATCATCTTTAACAATGTGAGGAGTGATAACTAAAACCATTTCTTCTCTCTCACGTCTGTTTGAGCTGCCTCTGAAGAAAATACCTAAGAAAGGAAGGTCTGAAAGTATAGGCATTTTATTTGAAGTTTGGGTTTCGTTTTCAGTAATAAATCCTGCCAATACAAGCGTTTCGCCATCTCTTATTCTTAAATTATTAAGAGTTAAATTTCTTTTAGACATCAAGGTGTATGCCAAATATCTACCAACATATTCATTTTCCTGATATTGTCTTTCTTTAACCGCATTAAATTGTGGTTCGAGATTTAAAGTAACATATCCGTCAGGTGAAATGTAAGGAGTTAAATCAATTATAACACCGTCGCCGTCTTCAATTTCAGCTTCCATAGAAACCATAGGTATGTAACCGGCCTGTACATCAACGTTTTGTTTTGAAACATATTCGCTTGATAAATTAAGCTTAGCGGATTTACCGTTTGTTACCATAAATTTAGGATTTGTCAGAACTCTGCCGTTTCCTTGGCTTATAATATAACTTAGCTGGTATAATAATGCATGATTGTTTGTTCTGCGCTGAATAATTTGAGTTGGATTACCTTCTTCATCGACGTCATCACCAACTATTTCATGACCCCACATAAAGTATGGTTGTTGAGTATATAAACCTGCCGTCGGGCTGAATCCTAATGATATAAAAGGAGTCCATAAATTCCAAGTATTTGAGAAGTCCTTTGAGCCGTCTTCATTTAATTGAATTAAAGAAAACTCAATATATGCCATAAGTTCTTTTTTATCGTTTTCTTTAATAAAATCTCTTATTGTTTCAATTTGTTCGACCGATCCGCCATAAACACCTATTTTACCTAAAGAAGTAAAGTAAACAATTGACAACGGATTGGTTTTGAAAGAAGATAGTGCATCACCGCCTGATGTATTAGAGCCCGCATCACGACAAGCAACAACACCGCCGCCGAGAGTTATATCACCGGAGCCTGATGAACCGCCGGCTGATGAACGACCGCCTTGTGAATTTGTAAACAAAGCATCACAAATCAAAGCAGCCATTTCTTTAGGAGTAGTGTGATTAACTTTAAAAGAGTTCATCATTGGTTTTGTATCAATAATTGGCAGCACTCTCTTAATTGCCGTAACATCCTGTTGCGATCCGAATACAAGAATTTGGTTTGATCTTGGGTTAGATGTTACAACAGGTTTATTTGACAAACCGAAAATGTTTGATTTGAACAAATTGTTATTTAAGAATTCTGCAACACTGTCAGAATTAACATATTTAATAGGAATTACGGTCATATTTTGTCTTGTGTATGCAAGTTTATTAGCTGCATCAAGTCTCATAACCGAAATCGTATTACCTTCTAACGTATAAGCCAATTGACTGGATTTAAAAATAATCATAAAGGCTTCGTTTAGTGTAACATTATTTAAATCAAGAGTAACTTTACCGTTAACGGAATTATCAAATATTATGTTTAGTTTAGCTTTATCGGCAATCATACGCAGTGTTTGTCTTAAATCAGAATCCCTTAAAGACAAGCTGATTTTTGCATTAGAATTTGTTATCACCGGGCTTGAGTCCAGTTTTAACGTTGCTTCAACAGGGCGTGCGCTGATTGAATTGATATTCATTATTCTTTCTTCGTCATCCTGCTGACTGTAAGCATAAGATGAAACACCGTCAAGATAAGATACGTCTTGACTGTCATAAGCAAAAACATTGCCTGAAAGCATTGTAAAAGCCAATAATACTAAACAAATTCCGTTGATATTACCTGATTTAAATTTTAGCATTTTATATCCTCTTCTATTAATTATCTTCCGTTGACAGATACATCATTTTCGGAAGTATAACGACCAACCGTAGCTGGAGATTTTCCGACAGAATAATACTGTCTTGTATTTCCTTGATTTGATGGCAGGTAAGTAGCACTTCCGTTGATATAATCTTGAGTTATTTTAAATTCTTCACCGATTTTTGCCGTATAAACATTTTTACCCAGTTGAATAGAAACCGTATTTTTTGTAATACCTACAACTCTAAAATTATCCAGTAAATCACCTTTTTTAACAAAGTAATCATTTTTATCATATGTAATTATTGCAGAAGGACTTGCATTATCATACATAATTCCTGAAACAGCGATTGTCATTAATTTTGAAGTTTCTTCATCAACCATTCCGTATGATTCAGGAGGTTTTGGAAGTCCGGAGCCTTCATAAATATATGAATCCTGTGAATCCATATTTAAATATTTTTGCAAAGGAAGGAAAGGATTTGGTCGTCCTGTTGGTTTTACTGCAACAACTTTTTTCTTTTCCTCAGCTTTTGCTGCCTCTTCATCGTTTGGAGTCAAGCTTTCCGTTTCTTCCTCATTGACAACGGGTATATTTGAATCTCCTTCACTTCCGGAGTTTGCGTTTTCTCTCGCATTATTATCCGATTTGTCAAATTGGTTATCTATATCTTGTGAAGTTATATTATCGGTTTGATTGCCGACCGAAGGAGCTTTGGCAATACTTGATGCACCCATCTGTTTTAAATAATTAAGCCCGTAGCAGATACCTGCCGCACAGCAAATTATAAACAAAAGCACAATCAACAAACCTGCAGGGCTGCCTGTCTTTTTCATAGGAGTTCTTCTGGTGGAAAATTCTCCCTCTTGAGTGGCAAAATTCATATCGTCTTGAGCTGCTGTTTCAAATTGACCGTCCAGATCAAACTGGTCGGGCGATTCTTCTTCAAAACCATTTTCTTCCATTTCTTGCTCGTACTCTGCATTTTGCGCCTTGAGCAATTGTTCCAAATCGTTTTCGTTAATTTCGCCTTCGGGGTCAACCGCCAATTCAGGTGTGCTTACCGTAACAGCATCCTCAACGTTGTCCGCTTGTTCCGGCAAACTTTCGTCAATTGTGTCAGGAACGGTATCCGCACTTGCTATCTCATCATCAATAATATCCGGAGTTGCATTATTATCATCCGTCAAACTTGAATCTTCGTTTGAATCATCAAGGACCTCATCCCAAGAGATTGAATCATCATCAGAGATTTTTAACTCGTCATTGTCCTCTATAAAATCTTTTTCATCGTCAAACAACATTTGAAATTAAACTCTTGCTTCCTAATACCATTTTTTAACTATGAGGTAAAATATTACCTTACTTATAAATATACTATAACGTTTAAATTTGTCAAAGTGTAACTTTTTTAACAATAATCATCATTATAAATGATTTCTATTCCTGCGGCAATTATCGTATCGCCGTCCCTGATACCGCATTTTCGCAATTGTTCATATATGCCCATGGAATCCATTATGTTCATATATCTTTTTATTTGAATATTGTTTTTAATATCGGTGACAGATGCTAATCTCTTTAATTTTCCGCCTGTTACTTCGTATGTATTTTTATTAAGTTTTGTAATTATATAATCGGAATCATCATTATTAAAAGAGTCATAATCTTGTTCAATATCAAGCTTAATTTTTATATCTTCAATATGCTCAAGTCTGTATGATATATGGTTTTCAAGCTCTTTGAGTCCGTGCGTTGAAACTGCGGAAATTAAAAATACATCATTTGTATTAACTTTTTTAATAAATTCTTTTTTAATTTGTTGGGCATGCTCAATATCCAACACATCCGTTTTGTTTAAAACTACGATTTGTTCACGCTTAGCCAAATTTTTGTCGAATTTCTCAAGTTCATTATTTATTTTTTCATAGTTATCAATACAATTTTCTTGAGAAATATCAACTATATGGAGCAAAAGCTTGCATCTTTGAACATGACGCAAAAATTCATGCCCCAGCCCCAAACCGCAAGAAGCGCCTTCAATAAGCCCCGGGATATCGGCTATAACATAACCGTCGCCATGCTCTTTTTTAACAACGCCTAAATTCGGTACCAAAGTTGTAAAAGGATAATCCGCAATCTTAGGACGAGCGGATGACATAACGGAAATCAAGGTTGATTTTCCCGCATTTGGCATGCCAACAAGACCGACATCCGCTATAAGTTTTAATTCAAGCTCAAGTTCACGCTCAATTGAAGGCTCTCCCGGCTCGCAAAATTGCGGAGCACGATGTTGAGGAGTTGCAAAGCGTGCGTTTCCCCTTCCGCCTCTTCCGCCTTTGGCAATTAAAACAAATTTACCGTCCTCATCAAGGTCTGCTATAAGTTTATTTGTTTTTAAATCTCTCACAACAACACCAACGGGCATTTTTATATATAAATCATCTCCGTTTTTTCCATGACAGTTTTTGTTTTTCCCGTTTTCACCGCATTGCGCACGATATACTGACTTATGAGTAAAATCAAGGAGCGTGGACATATCAGAAGTTGCAATAAAATATATGTCTCCGCCCTTACCGCCGTCCCCTCCGGCAGGACCGCCTTTATCGACATATTTTTCCCTGCGCCATGCCAAGGCGCCGTTTCCGCCTGCGCCTGAGATGACTCTGATTTTTGCTTTGTCGATGAATGAAGCCACGGTGATTATGACCTTTCAATTTAGCGCAACTTTAATTAACTCTTAAATTTTAGCACTTTAAGGCAAGTTTTTACATCAATCCTATGAAGTATTAATCCTTTTTAACAATACGGTCTAAAAAGATGTTATTTATTTTCATCAATATAAATTTCGGCTAAATTGTTAACCAAACCGCCCGTTTTGGTAGGCGTTACATTTTTAACCTTGTTTCTTAATGCCGCAATATTTAAAGGAGCATAAAGATATATCATCGGATTTTCTTTTGCAACAAGTTTTTGATATTTTGAATAAATTTGTTTTCTTTTATTAAAATCAAGTTCAAGTGCGCCTTGCCTGAATATGTCTTCAAGCTCACGCTCAAAATCAAGTATTTTATCCGTTGATATATCATCATTTGGCGTTCTTTTATTAAACATATGAAGGGCTCCTTCGGGTGTCCAAACGTTATAGCCCGAATTAGGCTCATATATATTTGAAGTCAGAGCGATTATGACACAGTCAAAATCCGCTTGATTTACAAGTCTGTTAATTAAACTGTTAAATTCAACCGGTTTAAAATTAACCTTAATTCCAAGCGCTTCCAAATCCTGTTTAATTGAAACGCCGGTTGCTTCACGCTGTGTATTTCCCGCATTTGTCAAAAGCTCAAATTCAACTCTGTTATTATCTTTATCATATAAAATTCCGTCTTTTTTATAAAAACCGCTTTGAGAAAGCAATTGTTGAGCATGGGTTAAATCTTTTTTGTGACCTTTTGCAATTTGTTCATCTATAAAAAGGCTTGAAACAGGCTCGGCACTATACAAAGGATATGCAAAACCCGAGAAAACATTTAATATTAAATCATCTCTATCTATTGCCCAATCTATCGCACTTCTAAAATTCCTGTCCTGAAACCATTTTTGTTTTTTGGGCTCAACATAGTATTTTCCATCTTTATTTTTTCGATTGTTTAAATTAAAAACCATAAAGGTTGTATTGGTGCTTGCCCCCAGATTATATAATTCATAGTTTCCGTCGTGCTTTAATTCTCTGTATCTGTTAACTAAAGAGCCGTTAACGGAAAGAAAATCCGTCACTCCGGATTCAAATTTTAAAGTATCATTATTCATATCCCCCGTAATCACCATAATCCATTTGTCAATATAAGGGAGCTTTTGTTTATCTTTGTTAATTAAATAATAATCGGGATTTTTCTCATACACCACTCTTTGAGAAGGAACATATTCTTTTAACTTAAAGGCGCCTGAATATACAATGTTTTGAGGTTTTACGTCAATTCCCTGATAAGTTAAAAAATATGCATTTCCTTTTTTTGTAACTTTTTCAAATATGTGCTTCGGCAGAATTGATGCCGATAAATTCCTTAAAAAAGGAGCAAAAGGCTTAGGTGTTGTAAATTTTACCGTATATTTATCAATTATTTCAACTTTTGGAAGTTTTTTATCAATCATCATGACATCTCTTGTTGAGCCGTCCCCAAAACCGCCAAAAATTACCGTATTATATGTAAAATAAACATCATCCGAAGTTATTTCAACCCCGTCTGACCATTTAATCCCGTGGCGAAGATTAACAATATATGTTTTATTATCGGATAAAATTTTAAAACTTTTTGCAAGTTTTGGAATTACTTCACCCGTGGAAGGATTGGTCTGCACCAAACCGTCATACATAATTTCCGATAATTCGGCGCTTGTTGCATCATTCGCATTATAAGGGTTAAATGTTTTAGGGTCACCCATAATACTTGTTGTATATACCCCGCCAAATTTACCGACGGGAAGTGCGCTTTCAAGATAATCAACATTATCAATCGTAACATTTTTAGGGTTTAAAATTTTACTTTGAGCGGAAACTAAAGGCTCAAGAGAAAAAAAAGCATTCTTATCAAAGCCTTTGTCTTTTTTAAAAAATAGCAGACAAAAACAGAATAATATAAAAAATAGTATTAAGATTTTGTAAGCTGTTTTTTTCATAACATTGATTTTAGCACAACTAAGTGATATAAAAAGTCTTAATAAGAATAATTTTTTAATCTTAAAGGCATAATAAATGAGACTAATGGTAACAGGCGCAACCGGTTTATTGGGGAGAGCTCTTTGTCCTATGTTAGACAAAGAAGGCTGGCAATATTGGGCTTGCAATCAAAAGATTTTTGACGTTACGGATACAAAAATGGTAAATGAAATAATGAAGAAAATAAGTCTTGATTTCATTATTCATCTGGCATCTTATTCCAATATTGATCAGGCGGAAGATAACCCCGACCTTGCTTTCAGCGTTAATAAAGTCGGCTCAAAAAATATGGCGGATATGGCTAAAAAACACAATATCCCGATTTTATACGTAAGTACGGGAAATGTATTTGACGGCAATTCTAATAAACCCTATAAAACAACAGATTGCACAAACCCTATTAATGTATACGGAAAATCCATGCTTGCAGGGGAAAAAGAAATAATTAAAACAACCAAAAAATATTATATCGTAAGAACATCATGGCTGTACGGCAAAGGCGGATATGTTGATGCAATGCTTACTTTTTCAAACTTCAGAAAAAAAATATCCGTAGTTAACGACCAAATAGGCTCTCCTACAAGAGCGGATGATGTCGCAAGAAAAATTATAGAAATAATAAAAACTCAAAAACCGTATGGAATATATAACATAAGTTCATCAGGAAGCACATCCTGGGCTGATTTTACAAAGAAAATTTTTGAAATAAAGAAAAAAGATGTAGAAGTTAAAGCAATTGATAAAAGCGATTTTCCTCGTCCCGCAAAAAGACCAAAATATTGTGTGCTTGATAACGGAAATTCTCTGCCCGGATGGGAAAAAGCGCTTGAAGATTACTTAACAGCCAAAAAATAAACATATACCATGCCATGTTTTATTGTATAATAATATAAAGACAAACTTTAAAGAGGTAGTTGATATATGCACGGAATTATTTTAGCAGGCGGGTCAGGTTCAAGACTTTGGCCTTTATCAAGAGAACTGTATCCTAAACAGCTTTTAAAGCTCAATTCTAAAAAAAGTCTTTTGGAGCGCACTTATGAAAGACTTATGGGAATTATGGATATGGATAATATCCTTGCAACTACTAATACAAAACATTTTAGTGATGTTAAAATGCAATTAAGACAATATAGCGACGACGTAAGAGTATTAGCGGAGCCTCTTGCAAAAAATACGGCACCCGCTATAGCAATAGCAACAAAATATCTTCTTGATTTCGGAATGGATGATATTATTGTTGCCGTGCCTTCAGACCACTTAATTGAAGATAACGAAAAGTTCAGAAAAACAATAGAATCTGCTCAAAAACTTGCAAAAGAAGGATATATTGTAACGTTAGGAGTAAAGCCCCAGGAAGCATCCGTTGGCTTCGGGTATATTAAAATAGGAAAAGAAATCGATAAAGTCGGATATTTTGTTGATAAATTCATTGAAAAGCCGGATTTTGATGAAGCTCAAAAAATATGCAATAATCCCGATTATTTTTGGAATTGCGGAATTTTTGTATTTAAGGCATCAACTCTGATGAATACCCTTAAAGAATGTGCTCATGATATTTATGAAGTTACTCAAAAATTCAATTTTACCGTTCAAGATGATATTGACTATATGACATTTGATAAATATCCGAACATTTCATTTGACTATGCGATAGCCGAAAAAGCAAAAAATATAGTAATGGTTAAAATGCAAAGCGACTGGAGCGATTTGGGCTCATGGGAAGCGATATACAATATTAATCAAAAAGACGAAAAAAACAATGTAAAAATCGGGGACATAATTGAAAAGGACTGCGAAAATTCACTTTTATATTCATCAGAAAGGCTTTTGGCGGGAGTGGGGCTTAAAAATGTTATTATAATTGAAACTCCTGATGCTGTTCTTGCCTGCAACAAAAATGATGTACAGGGCGTAAAAAATATTTATGACAAACTAAAACAAATTAAAAATGATGCCCACAGAATTCACACAACGGTATATCGCCCCTGGGGCTATTACACTGTTTTAAATCAGGGCGATGGATACTTAACAAAGATGATATGTGTTTCAAGAAAAGGACAGTTAAGCCTTCAATCACACAATCACAGAAGCGAACACTGGGTTGTTTTATCGGGAACGGCAAGAGTTACTCTTGAAGATAAAACTTTTATGTTAAAAGCGGGCTCATCCATTGATATACCCGTAAAAGCAATACATTCTCTTGCAAACCCTTATGACAGCGAACTTAAAATCATTGAAGTTCAAAAAGGCGATAAATTAACCGAAGAAGATATTATCAGATATAAAGATATTTACGGAAGGGTAAAATAGCTAATTTATATATTTTTTCGCACTGTCCGTTATTTGTTTTGGCAGATTTGCAAGAATTGCGGCATTTATTGCACAGCTCGAATTAATAATTCCGGGTTTAATTTTTCTGTTTAAAACAAAATTATTGTTGTCAAAATCATTTCCCATAACAAAATTTTTAGCGGATTTCGGGTAATTTTGTTCAATTTTAGTCAATTCAAGATTATGTGTTGCAACAATTGTTTTTGCTTTTATGTTCTCTAAAACATATTCGCAAAACGCTCTTGCAATTGCACCCCCTTCGTTTGATGAAGTGCTTTTTGCGGGCTCATCAAGCAAAATTAAAGAGGATGACGTTGCATTATCAATTATAAACTTAAGGTCATTCATTTCAACCATGAAGCTTGAATTGTTGTTTATAATATCATCGTTTGCACCCTGTCTGAAAAAAATTTTATCGACAACTTCAATATCGGCACTCTTAGCCGGAACAAAAGAGCCTATTTGAGATAAAAGACAGATAATGGCATTATGTTTCAAATATGTTGATTTTCCGCTCATATTTGCCCCTGTTAAAATTATCATGGAAGAATTTTCCAAACTTGTGTCGTTTTTTACAACTTCATTTTTTAATTTTATAAGGCTCGGATGAAAACCGTCTTTTATATATATTTTTTCAAAATTAAAATCGGGTCTTATCAAATTATTTAAAAGTGCACAAAGCGCATAAGAAACCAAAACATCAATTCTTGCAATTTCTTTTGCCAGACATCTTATTGTATCCACAAACAAAGATGCTTTTTTTCGAAGCGCACAGTATAGCTCATATTCCAGCCGATTTGCCCTGAATTTAAGATTAAAATATTCATCTTCAATTGTTCTCAATTCATCCGTAAAATAGCGTGTGCAATGGCTCAGTGCTTGTTTTTTATAATAGTTTTCAGGTATTACATTCTGTTTTTTTGAAGGTACTTCAATATAAAAACCTAAAACGGAAGAATATTCTATTTTTAAATTTTCCATACCCAATCTTTTTTGTTCTTTTTTTTCAAGAGTTGAAATATTCTCCTCGATTTCTCTTAATTTTTTTCTAAGATAATCCAAATCCGAATTAGAGCCGTCTTTAATAATGTTTCCGCTTTTTAATTCGTTTGGTAAATCACTGTTTAGAGAATTTTTTATCTCATTAGCTAATTTCAGAGTATTGTTCAATTCTTCCCGATTGATTTTTAATAAATCGGATTTATAAACACTGCAAACATCAGACATTTTTTCAAGATTTTTTGCATCCTGCGCAATTTTTAATAAGTCTTTAGGATAAATTGTAGAATTTGAAATCCCTGCGCACACACGGGACAAATCGCAAAATTCTTCAAGGAGTTTTTCGAGTTCAAAAAGCCTTTTATCATCCTCAATTAATTCACTCAGAGCATCTTGTCTTTTTTTAATTTGAGAAACATCCAACAAAGGCTCATCAAGATACTTTTTTAATAAACGAGAGCCCATTGGAGTTTTTGTATAATTTAAAAACCAAAGCAAGCTCCCTTTTTTCTTCAAAGTGCTTTTTACTCTTGTCAATTCAAGATTTCTTCTTGTAATTTCATCCATTGTAAGATAAGAATTTTGTTCATATTCAATTACATTATCAAGTTTTGAAGCATATTCTTTTTGAGTGTTTTTAAAATAGCTAATAATCGTATTTTCTATTTTTTTATAATTGAAATACTCCTCGGGTAAAATCGTGGTATTATATTTTTTAATAAAATCTTTGAAAATTTCATATAAACTGTTTGAAATCAAAAGTTCATCAGGGCAGATTTTTTCAATTTCAAATTTTGTTTGTTCAAAGTTTGCTTTTGTTTTATACAACTGTCCCGTTGAAACATCGGCATATGAAATATAAAAATTATCATCATACAAACACAGCGCCATAATATAATTATTTTCGGTACTTTCTAAAAATTCGCTTTCAACGATTGTGCCTTTTGTAAATTTCCTTGTAATTTTTCTGTAAGCCTTGTTGTTTTCATTTTCATCCAAAAACTGCTCGCAAATACAAATTTTAAGATTTTCATTTAACAATTTTTTAATGTATGTATTTAAAGAATTTTTATTAATTCCCGCCTGTAATATTTCACCAACACCTTTTACGCTTCGAGACGAGAGAGTGATGCCCGTTATATCCGAAAAAATTTTGGCGTCTTCAAAAAATGTTTCATAAAAATTACCAATTTGAAACAAAAGAACGGAGTCTTGATTTTCGTCTTTGAATGAAATATATTCATTCAAAAAATCGCTTACAACTTCATATTGTTTAATTTGTTCAAAATAAACAAGCATCTTTTTCTTAATCCCGAGCGTATTAAATTAACACACAACACCTGTACCAAACAAATACAAAAAGGCTCCGAAAATTCGGAGCCTTTTTAAGTTTATTAGAATTGCATATCAGAATCTACCACACCAAACATGCCTTCAATTTCCTCTAAAATCGCAGAAGGCTTTCTTGCCTGATGCTTTTGTGCAGCTCTTTTTGCCGCTTCTTTTTCTTTTTCTTCGGAAGCATTGATTAAATGATAATAACCTGTTCCTGCGGGAATTAAACGACCTATGATAACATTTTCTTTTAATCCTCTCAGAAGGTCTTTTTTGCCTTCAACGGCAGCTTCCGTTAATATTCTTGTAGTTTCTTGGAAAGATGCGGCAGATATAAATGATTCGGTATTTAATGATGCCTTTGTAATACCCAATAACAGAGCTTCATAAGTTGCTTCCTGACCGTTATTTTCACGGGCAATTGCGTTTTCCTGCTCAATCACTTTAAGTTCAACCAATTCTCCCGGAAGGAGTTTTGTTGTACCGGAATCAATTACTTTTACCTTTTTAATCATTTGACGAACAATAACTTCAACGTGTTTATCCGAAATTTCAACACCTTGTGAACGATAAACTCTTTGAACTTCATCTACAAGATATTGCTGAGCAGCGTTTGCACCACGCAATCTGATAACGTCATGCGGATTCATCGGCCCTGAAGTTAAGGCATCACCTTTTTTGATTTTTTGCTTATCGTTAACAATAACGGTAGCTTCAATCGGATATTTAATTTCAGTTCTTCCGTTTTCATTTTCAATATAAAGCCTTGGAATATCATCTTCGTATTCGATAATTGCAACACCGTCTTCTTCTGCGGCAATTGCACTGTCTTTCGGTTTTCTTGCTTCCAAAAGTTCTTCAACACGAGGAAGACCTTGAACGATATCGCCCGTTTTCTGTCTTTCAAATACTAATGTTGCAAGTAAGTCGCCTCTTAAGATAAGTGCTTGATTGTCAACCTGTAAAAGCGCCCCCGGAGAAATTAAGTGGGGTCTGCCCACTCTTATTGTTACTGATTTCGGAGAAACTTTTACAACTTTACCCGAGAATTTAGAAGTTTCAGCACTTGATATCGGTGTATCAACGGTAACATATTCACCTTCTTTAACAGTCGGTTTTGAAGTTGTTTCCATTGTTTCTTCATAATTATCGGAGACAAGAAGCAGTCTTCTTAAGTCATTGTCTTTTGAATTTATTGAAGCGATTGAGTCGTTAACCGCCAATACCTGAGTTTTGGTAACGGGTGTCTTGGGCTCAATTACCTGACCGTTTTTAACAAGAAGTTCCGTTTGAGTAGATGAAAGACCGCGAGAATTATCTTCCTGCTCACGTCTTACAATCAATGTTTCCAAAACAACGATTTTTAAATCGCCTTTATCATCAAGCTCAACCATACCTTTTAAGTGAGAGATGTAGCCTGACATTGAAAGAACTAATGATGTTCTTGTTAATACCGCACCGTCTAAATTACGAACACGTGCACCGTCTTTATATTGAACTTGAGTAATTGGAACAAGTTCAATTGCATTATCTGTTGCACTGAATTTAATTGATGCTTCTTTTTGTTCAATGTTAAATGCTTGAATTGGTCTGATTAAGATTTGAACGGGTTTACCGTCAAGTCCGTCATCATCCAATACATCTTCACCCATATCTTCATCAAGGTCATCAATTTCAAGCATGTCGGATTCTTTTTCAACAATTGTAACGATTGAATCAACTTTTGCTTTGATTTTTCCCGCTACAACGGTACCCGCTTTAATAACTTCGCCTTCGCCTACTTTTAAGTCATTAATTGAATCAAGGGTATATAATTCTCCGGGACGGACAACGATTTCGTGGATAATATCGTTAAATTCTTTAATTTCAACAATACCTGCAATGTGAGTATAAATATCTTTTACAACTTCGCAGCCTGCTTCAACATAAGTACCTGATTCAACAAGCTTTAATGATGCATCTTTTGAAATTTGATGAATTTCTTCGGGGATAAATACCAATTGACCCGGTTTTACAACAACTTGATTTTCGTCTACTTCAAGTCCGTTATAGCGAATTTCACCCGATGATTCAACTTTATATGTATCATCTATGAGTTCCGCTATAATCATGCCGTTTTCAACAGTTGTATCAACGGGAGATTTAACTATATATTTTTCGCCTGTTTCGGGAACTGTCCAGATTTGTTCTTTTTTAGTTTGTTCAAATACCGCATTAGATGCTTGAATTGAAGCAATGACAATAGTTAATTCTTTTCCTGAAACAATCTTTTTGATTTTTTTGCCTTCGAAAGTAACATCTTGTATTTCAAGACTGTCATTTACTCTTACTTCACCGCCGTGTTCGGAGATGATTAAAGTTTCGGCTAATTTTTCGCCTTTTTTAATTTTTTGACCGTCTTTTACAAGAACTTTTGAGCCTGCGGGAAGTGCATAAACATCGCCGCCCAAAACCCAAACTATACCTTGCTTGTTGGCAATTCTTGAGATGTTGCCCTGTCTGTCTTTTCTTTCATCGGCAACAAAGTCTTGGAATACTACTTCGCCTGATATATCAGAAGTAATATCTTTCAAGGCTTTTTCCGTTAAACGAGAGCCGTCACCTTTAGAAGCGGGCTCAAATTCAGCGATAGCATCGCCTGCTGAAACAGTGTCGCCTTTTTTAACAAGAACTTTTGCACCCATTGGAACGTGAACTTTTTCAGAGTCTTTTTTGCCTTTAATTTCAACATCTGCTTCTTTGATTGCAATTTGTACAACATCCCCGTGACGAGTTCTCTGTTCGCGTGTTTTAACTTCCGTATTAACAACACCGTCAATTGTAACTTTTGCCTGACGGGTAACACCTGAGCCTTTAAATACACCGCCCGTGTGGAATGTTCTCATTGTTAACTGTGTACCGGGCTCCCCGATTGATTGAGCTGCGATAATACCGATTGCTTCGCCGATATCAACAGGTCTTTGCGTTGTCATTGACCAGCCGTAGCATTTTTGACAAATTCCGTATTCAAGTTCGCAAGTTAGGGTTGAGCGAACTTTTACTTCGGATAAGCCCAAAGTTTTAATTTTTTCTAAGTCATCTCTGTCTACGGTTGTATTTTTGGTAACCAAAACATTTCCGTCTTTATCAACTATATCTTGAGCAACCGTTCTTCCCAATAATCTGTCTTCCAGTGGAACGATAACATCTTCACCGTCTGTTATAGCCGTTAAATTGATGTATTTTTCCGTATGGCAATCTTCTTCACGAATAATAACATCTTGAGCAACGTCAACAAGTCTTCTTGTTAAGTAACCCGAATCGGCCGTTTTTAAAGCTGTATCTACCAGACCTTTTCTTGCACCGTATGAAGAAATAACGTATTCGGTACAAGATAAGCCTTCCTTAAAGTTTGATTTAATAGGCAAGTCGATGATTTGACCTTGTGCGTCTGCCATAAGCCCGCGCATACCAACTAATTGTGATACCTGTGATAAATTACCACGGGCACCTGAGAAAGCCATCATATAAACAGGATTTAATTTATTGAAGCCTTCAACAACTTTTTCGGTCAATTTTGCCGTTGTTTCGCTCCATGTGTCGATAACTTTTGTATATCTTTCAACTTCGGTGATTTCGCCTTTTAAATATCTTCTTGTAGAGCGGGCAATTTCATCCTGTGCTTCTTGAAGAAGCTGACCTTTTTCTTTCGGTACTTCCAAATCTTTGATTGAAATTGTTGTACCTGATTTTGTGGCATATTTATAACCTAAATTTTTTAAGTTATTTGCAAGTTCTGCTGTCTTAGCCCCGCCCCATTCAAGATATACTTGAGATAGAAGCTGATTAAGAGCTTTTTTATTCATTACCTTATTGATAAACTCAACATGTTTTTTCTTTTTTGAGCTTTCAGGAGTTAATGTAGTCATATATTTTATTTACCTCTTATTTGTTTAATTTTTAACCAATTTATTAAGACATCACCGATTTTCTAACAGCTTCATTGAAGATAATTCTTCCGGGAGTTGTTTCAATTCTGTGATTATTTTCATCTCTTACGATAACTTTGTCATGGAGTTTTACAACACCTGTCGCATGAGCTGCCATAACATCGGTAAAGTCATGGAAATATCCTTTAACGGGAGCGGTCGGGTCTTTGATTATTGTTAAATAATACATACCCAATACCATATCCTGTGTAGGCGTAATAATTGGTTTACCCGTTGCAGGTGCTAAGATATTGTTTGTTGCAAGCATCAGCATTCTTGCTTCAGCCTGTGCTTCAATTGATAAAGGTACATGGACTGCCATCTGGTCGCCGTCGAAGTCGGCGTTGAAAGCGGTACATACCAAAGGATGTAATTGAATTGCTCTTCCTTCAACAAGTACGGGCTCAAATGCCTGAATACCGAGTCTGTGAAGCGTTGGAGCACGGTTTAACATAACGGGGTGTCCGTCTACAACTTCTTCCAATATATCCCAAACAACGGCTTCAGAGCGTTCAATTTTCTTCTTAGCGGATTTAATATTTTGAACTAAACCACGTTCGATTAATTTATTGACAACGAACGGTTTAAATAATTCTATTGCCATTTCTTTCGGCAAACCGCATTGGTGAAGCTGTAATTGAGGACCTACAACGATAACGGAACGACCCGAGTAGTCTACACGTTTACCCAATAAGTTTTGTCTGAAACGACCTTGTTTACCTTCGATAATGTTAGATAAAGATTTTAGAGGTCTTGAATTGGGTCCTACGACTGTTCTGCCACGTCTGCCGTTATCAATTAAAGCGTCAACCGCTTCTTGAAGCATGCGTTTTTCGTTTCTAACGATAATTTCGGGTGCTCCCATTTCAAGAAGTCTTAAAAGACGGTTGTTTCTGTTAATTACACGTCTGTATAAGTCGTTTAAGTCGGATGTTGCAAATCTTCCGCCGTCTAATTGTACCATTGGGCGCAAATCAGGCGGTGTAACAGGCAGAACATCCATTACAAACCATGTAGGCTCTGTTCCTGATTCAATTAAGCTTTCAACCAATCTTAAACGTTTGATTAATTTAGCTCTTTTTTGTACCGAGCCGCCTGCACTATCAAGCTCTGCTCTTATATCATTTGCCAAATCTTCAAGTTTTATTTCCGATAATAATTCTTTAATAACTTCGGCACCAATTCCCACTTTTAATTTTGAATCTTCATTTTCCATAATGAAATCTTCATATTCTTCTTCCGTTAAAAGCTGGAATTTTTTAAATGGGCTGTCTGCGCCATCTACTACAACATAGTTGTTAAAATATATAATCTGTTCCAAATCTTTTAAGGTCATATCCAAAAGCAAACCGAGATATGAAGGAATGCCTTTTAAAAACCAGATGTGCGAAACAGGGGCAGCAAGTTTAATGTGACCCATTCTGTGACGGCGGACTTTTGAATCCGTAACTTCAACACCGCAGCGTTCGCAGATTATACCTTTATGACGGACTCTTTTATATTTTCCGCAAAAACATTCCCAGTCCTTTGTAGGTCCAAAGATTTTTTCACAGAACAAACCGTCACGTTCCGGTTTAAGTGTTCTATAGTTAATTGTTTCGGGTTTTGTAACTTCCCCGTATGACCATTTCAGAATTCTCTCGGGTGAAGCGATAGAAATTCTTATATAATCAAAATAATCAATACTTGTAGACATTTATTCTCCTTTGATTTTATTAATCTATTCTAGTCTTTAAAGCTTGCGGATGTATCGAAAAAGTCGATATTTAAAAGTTCGGAGTCAATATCCGATAATACTCTCTTTGGAGCTGATTTTCTTAAATCATCGGTATCGCTCATTAAGTCAACTTCTTCTCCGCCTTTCTTAGATACCGCAATATCTAAGCCGATACTTTGAAGTTCCCTGACTAATACCTTAAATGATTCGGGTATGCCGGGACGAGGGATATTATCCCCTTTAACTATCGCTTCATAAGCTCTGGAACGTCCGTTTACGTCGTCTGATTTAATGGTGAGCATTTCTTGAAGAGTATAAGCTGCACCATACGCTTCTAATGCCCAAACTTCCATTTCACCAAATCTCTGACCGCCGAATTGCGCTTTACCGCCTAACGGTTGCTGAGTAACAAGTGAATAAGGACCTGTTGAGCGAGCGTGGATTTTATCGTCAACCAAGTGAACAAGTTTTAAGATATAAGAAATACCAACCGCAATGGGCTCATCAAACGGCTCACCCGTTCTTCCGTCATACAGCGTAACTTTTCCGTCTTCTCTAACCCAATCAATACCTTTTTCTTTGATACCTTTTAAAAGTTCGGCTTTAGTATTGATTTCCGATTGGTTTGCGCCGTACATTTCATCAAACAGAGGCGATTCATAATGATTACCCGTTAAATATGATGCAAGTCCGAGCAGGTGTTCATAAGTTTGACCCACGTTCATACGGGACGGAACACCAAGAGGATTTAATACTATATCAACAGGAGTACCGTCAGGCAAGAAAGGCATATCTTCTTTAGGTAATATTCTTGAAACAATACCTTTGTTACCATGGCGGCCCGATAATTTATCACCAACCGATACTTTACGTTTTTGAGCAATATAAACTCTTATAACCGTATTTGCTCCGGGCGGTAATTCATCGCCTTTTTCTCTGTCAAACACTTTAACGTCGACTACACGACCGCCTTCGCCGTGAGGAACTCTCAGGGAATTATCTTTAACATCACGAGCTTTTTCTGCAAATATTGCACGAAGAAGTTTTTCTTCGGGCGGATGTTCGGATTCGCCTTTCGGTGTAATTTTACCGACTAAAACATCATCTGCGTATACTCTTGCACCAATTCTTACAATTCCTCTTTCGTCAAGGTGGCGGATAGAATCTTCCGAAACATTCGGAATTTCACGTGTGATTTCTTCCGGTCCTAATTTTGTTTGACGTGCATCAATTTCAAGTTTTTCAATGTGCAGAGATGTAAACACATCATCATATACACATCTTTCAGATAGCAAAATAGCATCTTCGTAGTTATAGCCTTCCCAGGGCATATAAGCAACCAATACGTTTTTACCGAGTGAAAGTTCGCCCATATTTGTTGAAGCACCGTCTGCTATAACATCTCCCGCACTAACCTTGTCGCCTTCTCTTACGATTGGTTTTTGGTTAATACAAGTGTCCTGATTTGAGCGTACATATTTTAAAAGCTGATATTGGTGAACATCGCCTTTTTTATCTTTAATATGAATTTCTTCACCCATAACCTTAACAACAACGCCGTCCGTATCAGATACAAGCACCATACCCGAGTCTTTTGCAACACGAGCTTCAAGACCCGTACCGACAACGGGGCGCTGTGTAACTAATAAAGGTACTGCCTGACGCTGCATGTTAGAGCCCATCAGTGCACGGTTAGCATCATCGTGTTCAATGAAAGGAATTAAAGATGTTGCAACCGATATAATTTGAATAGGTGAAACACCGACATAGTCAACTTTTGTTGATTCACCCATTGTAAATTCGCTTCTGTATCTTACGGGTACATAAGAATCTTTGATTTTTCTGTCTTTTGTAAGTTCAATATCAGCAGGCGCTACACGATAATTTTCATCTTCATCGGCAGTTAAATAATGAACTTCGTCCGTAACCTGACCGTCTTTAACAACAAAGAAAGGAGTTTCAATAAATCCGTAATCGTTAACACGGGCATGTGTTGCAAGCGAGTTAATCAAACCTGCGTTAGGTCCTTCGGGAGTTTCTACGGGGCACAAACGGCCATAGTGTGAAGGGTGGATGTCACGAACTGCAAAACCTGCACGCTCTCTCATCAATCCGCCGGGGCCCAGAGCCGAAATACGACGTTTATGAGTTAATTCAGCCAAAGGATTTGTCTGATCCATAAATTGTGATAATTGAGATGACCCGAAAAATTCTTTTAGAGATGCTACCAACGGTTTCGTATTTAAAAGATTAAGAGGAGTCAATGTTTCAGAATCCTGCAGGGTCATTCTTTCTTTAACTATACGTTCAATTCTTGATAAACCTACTCTGAATTGGTTTTGTAAAAGTTCACCGACAGAGCGGATACGACGATTGCCCAAATGGTCAATATCATCAAGAGTTCCTTCGTCATAGGTTAAATTAATTAAATATTCAATACCTGCAACGATATCTTGAATTGTAATAGTTCTTTGAGTTTCGGGTAAGTTAAGACCTAATTTTTTGTTTAATTTATAACGTCCTACTTTACCTATGTCATATTTCTTTTCATCAAAGAAGCGTGCTTCCAATATTGAGCGTCCTCCTGCGGGAGTGGCAGGGTCGCCTGGTCTTAATTTTTTATAAACTTCAACCAAAGCTTCATCCGTTGTTTGAGCGGTATCTTTATCGAGTGTTTTCTTTAAGAAATCAAAGTGAGTAAACAATGATTCCATTTCAACGGGGGTAATACCCAAAGCTTTTAATAAGGTCGTAGCTAATATTTTTCTGTTTTTATCTATTTTTACGTATACAAGGTCATTAGAATCCGTTTCAATTTTTAACCATGCACCTCTGTTTGGTATTAAAGTAGCGTTGTACAAACGTTTACCCGTCGGGGAAACTTCTTTTTTGTAATATATACCGGGAGAGCGGACAATTTGTGAAACAATAACACGTTCCGCACCGTTAACAATAAATGTACCTTTGTCGGTCATTGTCGGAATATCGCCGATATATACTTCCTGTTCTTTGATTTCACCGCTGTCACGGTTAACCAAACGCATCATAACACGAAGCTGTTTTGCATAAGTTGCATCGTGTATGCGAGCTTCTTCAATTGTATACTTCGGTTTGTCAAATGTATAATTTGGCAAAAAATGCAGTTCCAGTCTGCCTGTGTAATCTTTAATCGGGCTGAATGATAATAATTCTTCCTTTAAACCTTCTTTTAAGAATTGCTCAAATGATTTCTTTTGGACTTCAATCAAATCGGGTAAATCTGTAAGACGGGTTCCCGGAATGCCCGAAGGGGTAACACGGCTTGCTTTTTTCATTGTTGTCATCTAAATACCTCTAATATATGTAATTACAATTATTTTTAAACAGTGCAAAATGGCTCTGTCACAAGGATTTTAAGATATGTTGTTTTCAATGCGATTTTTTGCCACTATGCATCATTTTAGTAGACCTTAACAATTATACGGGCTGAAATAGTGCGGTCAAGATTTTAGCTTAATAAAATTTTACAAAGGGGTTGAAATTTTTAAAAAATCGTGTAAAATAAGCAGCCGTTTGAATTTGGATGAATTTTTTCTGTTGTTTTCTATCTTTAATAAAATAAAAGCTCAATTTAGTCGGCTTTTTCTAAATTTATGTAAACATTTGTAAAAAAATTTGAAAAATTCCTAAAGAAAGAGGGGTGGGGTACGATAACTGAAAAAGAAGTTAAAATTTAAAAATAGAAAGAAGGTACAAAATGGGATTTTCAGAAATAGCACAACGATTTTCGGAAGGTATAAGAGGAATTCTATCCCCAAAAACCGATACCGCAAAACCCGTAAAACAAAACAAAGGTGAAACAAGCATTTTTGACGATATAAAAGATAGTTCAAAAGAAAAGATTAGTACACAGGACGAACTCGATGAAACAAATCCTGTTTATGAGGCTTTGCGCCAAGCTCAAGACGAGGCAGACGAAGCAATAACGAAAACAGTAATAGCAGAACCTGTCAATGTAATGCTTTTTGAAAGCACTTCCGAATTTGATGACCTTACAAAAGAGGTGGGTAATTTTATATTAAAAGATGAAAGCGGAGATACGGAAGAACCGCATACAGAGTACTTAAGTGCAGGTTTTCGAGACTTGGATTTTAAAGATATAGAAAGAAGAAAATATGACCCCGCAAAAGATGGGGAAGGGGTTAAAGGATTGTCCTGCAAAAATAAAGACGGACAAACAACAACAATAAGACCTGCCGAAATACAAGAATATACCAATAGCAAAGGAGAAACAAAAAAGATTCCGATTTACACAAGAACTCAACTTGAACACTATAAAGAACTTTTAGGACAAGGTTATGAAATAGTGGCAAACAAGCCTGCATCCGAAAGGCAAACGGACAAGCCTGCACAGCCGGCAGAGAGACCTGTAGATCTAATGAACGAGCCTTCGCCTGAGCCTATGCCTGAGCACTCTGTAGTGCTGCCGGAGGATATGGAGCCGCTTGAGCCTTAAATAAACTATGAAGTGATAAATCGTATGTTAAAAACCAAAAAGAAGTCTTTTTGGTTTTTAACATATACAGCCATTCAAATTTAGAATAATTTTTTATTGTTTTCTATCTTTAATAAAATAAAAGTCAAATTTAACGGGTTTTTTTTAAATTTATGTAAATATTTGTAAAAAAATTTGAAAAATTCCTAAAGAAGAGGGGGGGGGTGCCGAATAGTAATAACATAGGTTTAGAGTAAAAAATGTGAAGGAGAAAAAACATGCAAAAAGTACCAAACAATTTTAATCCGTTGAAGGCAGTCGAAAATTTAGTAAATGGTAAAAAAGCGGACAACGGGCAAAATGTACAAAACCAAGGGGAAGAAAACTTTTTTCCAAGCAGCAATGAACAAAGCGTAAATTATTCATCTTCGGATGATGCATTAATCCAAGATTGTTTGGAAGAAGCGCAAGAGCAATATATAACCGAATCACCTATGCCCGGCGGACTTCAAATGATAACAGGTCCTAACGGAGAAAAATATTGCGTGCAGGATGAAGTTAAAAATGATGCAGAGCCCGAACAGACAGTTGTTACACCTGAAACACAAAGGACAATAACTGATGTTCAAACAATAACCGTGCAGGATGAAGTAAGCGAATCAGGCGAGCCGGTTGCTAATGATGAAGTTCAAGAAGCGCAACCGCAAGTAATGAAACAAACAATAACCGTAGTTGAAACGCAAACGGTAGGAATAACCGATACTGTATTACGAACAGTGATAGCGGGAGAAGAAGGAGCGGATGCACCTGCTGCTAATGATGAAGTTCAAGAAGCGCAACCGCAAGTAATAGAACAAACAATAACCGTAGTTAGAACGCAACATGTAACCGAAACACCTATACAGGGCGGACTTCAAATGATAATAGGTCCTAACGGAGAAAAATATTGCGTGCAGGATGAAGTTAAAAATGATGCAGAGCCCGAACAGGCAGTTGTTACACCTGAAACACAAAGGATAATAGAAGAAGTGCAAACAATAACCGTACAGGATGAAGTTCAAGAAGCGCAACCGCAAGTAATGAAACAAACAATAACCGTAGTTGAAACGCAAACGGTAGGAATAACCGATACTGTATTACGAACAGTGATAGCGGGAGAAGAAGGAGCGGATGCACCTGCTGCTAATGATTAAGTATAAGAAATGCAACAAAATGCCAATGATGAAAATGAAAATAAACCACAAGATTGGACAATGCACTTCTTTACAATAAAATCCGCAAAAATTACGGAAATCATAAAAATCGCAGTTTTATCACTGCGATTTTTTTATTGAAAACTTGCACCCGCAATAGCTTTGAGCGTACATATTATTTTCTTTTGCAATTAATCTTGATATTTTAAAACCGTCGTTTTTCTTAAAATTATATTCGACAAATTCAACACCTGTTTCATTTTGCACTTTTTTAGCTTCATAAAATATTTGAGCCGAATTTTTATGAGGAGAAACGCTAAGCGTTGTGGTAAATAAATCAATTCCTTTTTCTTTTGCAAATTCTGCCGTTTTTTTAAGCCTTAAATAAAAACAAACAGAGCATCTTTTACCCTTTTCGGGCTCATCTTCCATGCCTGAAATTTTTTCACAATATAACGAATGATTATATTCACCCTCAAAAAATTCAACATCATACTTTGAACAGTATGCTTCAAGCTCATTTTTTCTTATGTTGTACTCATCCGTCGGATATATATTGGGGTTATAAAAAAATACTACAGGCTCGCAATTATCTTCAATAAGTTTTTTTATCGGATAACTCGCACAAGGCGCACAGCAAGCATGTAGTACTATCTTTTTCATAACTTCATTATTTTCTAATTCATTTCTCTTTTTCTTGCAAGTTCAATTTTTTGAATAAACTCGTCATAAGGCATAACTCCTTGATAAGACACACCGTTAATAACTATTGTAGGCGTACCTTCTATTCCGTCATTGCGGGTTTTTTCAATTTCGTTTTGCAATTGAGAATTTATTTCAGGACTGTAAGCATCGCTTTTTAGCTGATCAATATTTATATTAAGATGAGCTTTTTTTATTTTTTCTATTATTTCATTTTCAGAATTAAATGAATTATAGTAAAATATATTTGCCGCACCCCAAAATTTTCCTTGTTTTTTGGCGGCAAGAGCATATCTTGCAAGCAGGCAGGAAGTTTCATGCCCGCCCAATGTTCTTCCTATGGTTGTGTTACAAGCAGCATCCAAGGGGAAATTGATTTCGTTTACATATATATCTGTTTCTTTTGCGGCTTTATGAAGCATGATATTTACAACCTTGCAGAAGGGGCAGTTAAAATCACTGTAAACCGTTACAACCACATTAGCATCTTCACTTCCCAATATGTTGCCTTTAATTGCATATTTGTTTTTCTTTGCACGAAATTCCTTGTTTGTACGTTCTTTTTTAAGTTTCGGAGAAAGAACAAGAGATTTATCCAAATATACAAGGGTTGAAACAAAAGCAACAAGAACAACAATAAATAAAATAAAATGATTTTTAGCGCCGTCTATAAAATCAAGAACGGTAGTTTTAATATCATTTATAAAAAATCCTTTGCCTTTAGCAGCGAATGCAATAAATAAATCGATAAAATATGTGCAGAAACACAAGTAGCATATTTTATGAATTACATGTATTGAAATAAAAGCTAAAACCATTGAAATTGCAAAAGACAGAAGTCCCAAAGATGCAATATAGCAGGAAGGGTTTTTAAATACATCAAAAATAGTGTTTTTAAACTTTGCTTGAATTCTGTCCACAAAAAGGAGCATCAGCATAACTGAATATAATATTATACCCCACAGTGCATTAGGTACCCCGAGCGACATTGCATAAGAAGTTTTTGCAACTCCGTCACAGTCAATCATCTGAGAAACCGTGCAAAAACTCGGAGCATAAGTGTCAAGAAAATTAGTTTTGTAAAAAATGTAAGAAAGTTCAAAACAAAGCGCAAATCCTATAATCAAAAGAGAAAGGATTATAAAAAACCTTGTTTTTGTAAATTTAAGCTGATTATTTTCCATTTTTTTATCCCTCTATAACAGACAGTTGTACTAGGTAACTTTATTATACAACTATTTGATTAATTTAATAATAGACAAAAGTATAATAAAAATAAAGTAAAAACTATTCCCATTTAAAATGTTTAATATAGTTGTCTTTGTTGATATCCCCCAAAACTTTTACGGTAAAATATCTCGGCTCGGGCTCTTGTGTTTTAATTGAAGGTATTTTTGAGCGAATTATTTGAAGCTGTTCGTCGGGATTATCTTTGTTTTTGTTAGGACTGATGCTGTTTACAAATTGTTTTAAAGATGCGTTTCCAACGGCACCAAGTGCATTTGAAACATTTTGTGAGAGTTTGCCGTAAATTTTTATATCGGCAAAATTTTCAAGTATATTGTATTTTCCCGTTAAATACATGCTTAAATTTTTACCCTGCGACATAATTTCAAGGTTTTCCACCTCTGCACTGTTTATTTTTAAGTTTCCGGAAATTTTTTCAAATTCACCCGTTTTATAAGGTGTTAAAACTTCTATAATATTATTTAATGACAATCCTAATATACCGCTTTTAATAAGATTTCCCGCCCTTAAAAGATATTCAAGGGAGCCGAGTTTCGGCATTTTACCTTCGTTAATCGAAAAATTGATATCGGATTTAATATTCTTAATTCCTTCAGGAGTATTAAGATTTTTTGCCGTTAAATTAATTGAGCCGTCCATACTTCCGAAAATCTGTCCCGAAGCCTTTAAAAACTGTTGCGCAAGAGTATTTGAATCACAATTTTTCATGTCCGCATTCAAATTTAATTTAGTTGATTTAAAATTATAGCTGCCGTTTGCATTAACGCTTCCGTCCGCAATATCAAACCTGATATCTTCCATATCAAAAACTTCGTCGTTATATTTAAATTTTCCGGTTAAATTGTTTGCAATTATTTTATCATACTGAACTTCTCTGAATTCAAAACTGCCGTTTTTAACAATTAAATCATAAGGCTTAAACAACACATCCTGTTTAAGGTTAATATCCGTTTTTTGAGTCTGAGGCGCCAGCATTGAAAGTATATCTTCAATATTAAGCTTGTTTGAATCTATATTTATTTTTTCAACAACATATGGCGGTTTTGTTTCGTTTTTTGCGCTGAAATCTATTTTCACATCACTTTGTTTATTATTAACAATAACTTCACCGTTAATATTTTTATCGTTAATATCAAGCAAAATATCGTGTATTTGAGTATCATACAAAGGAATATCAAGCCCGTGCAGATTTGCTTTGCCCTTTGCTTTAGGGGTTTTAACATTATCGTTTAAAACAATGTCGCATTCAAAAGTACCCTTTTTCAACAGCGATTTTTTAAATATAAGATTTAAAATTCTGACATTCAGGGGCGAATGCGTCAGGACTTTAAAATTGTTGAAATAAAAATTGTTTTCTTTTTGAAGTATACGACCGTTTGCCTTTAAAACAACGAGGGGATTTATCTTATTATTTTGGTTTGCAATATATTTCACAAGACGCAAATTATTAAAAGAAGCAATATTATCATCAATATCAACTCTGCCTGATATTTCTCTTTTGTATAAATCATCTCCCAAATTTGCGCCGCTGAAAGAAATATCAGAGCCCTTGGGAACAGCTGCGCTGAAATCAATTGAATATCTGTCCGCATCTCCTTTGAATTTACCTTTGACAGGTATTTCTCCTTTTATTTTTACGGGGTAGGTTAAATAAGGATTTACAATATTATCCATGTTTATTTCATTCAAAAGAGTTGAAAAATCTGCATCAATATATGGGTTTTTATATATATTTTTAACTGATGCATTGAAAAACAAAGGTGCATCCTGCAAAAGAAAACTTATGTTGTTGAGTTTTACGTTTTCTCCTTTGAGAATAATCTGTCCGCTTTTAAGCAGTCCTTCGGATAATTTAAATTTTGAAAAAAGTTTTTCTATTTTTTTGGTGCTAATATCATTAAGCGAAATCCTTAAGTCGCCTTTGGCGTTTTTTGATAAAAAGTTGTCTATGCTTCCCCTGATGTCAATTTGTCCCGACAAAACATCCGCCTTAAAATTATCAAAAATTATTCTTTTGCCCGAAAATTTCATCGTCCCGCTTTTAAAAACAACATCAGGTGTTTGAGAGCTGTTTAAGCCGGTTATATATCCGTCATGGTTAAATGAATTTAAATTTATATTGTTTATGGAAATTTTTCCTTTTGATTTCAAATCCAATTTGGAGTAAAAATCAATGTCTGAAATTGCGTTTAATATCTGATTATATTTTTGGGAACTGTTTTTAAATTCCGAAATAATGTCTTTAAAAGAAATTTTATCGGAATGAATTCCGCTTTCAAAGTCAAAGGATGTTCCGCTTCTTATTTTATTTAAAGGAGTATTTGAATGCATCAGAAAATTAAACTTTGTTGAGCCCAAATATCCCTCAAAAACACCTTCTTGTTTTTCCCCGAAATTGATTTTGCCTTTTAGGTTTTTTACGCTCATTTTATTATTAAAAACAATTTTGTTGTTTAAAAGATTGATTTCTCCCGCAGGAGTAAGTTTTCCAAAAAAATCTTTATTTTCAAAATCATCAATTATACCCTCAAGGTTTATCTCGGCATTAACACGGCCCGAAACTGCGGATAAATTTTCGGTCAGCTTTGTAAAAGGTTTTGTTATTATGTTTGATTTAACTATTTTTAAAACATTATGAAGGGCGGCATTTTGTATTTTTACTCTAAGACTGACATCACCCTTTGTAGTGCCCGTGCCTGTCATAATAAAATCGGCGCCGTCCATTTTTCCTTTTATTTCTTTAAAAATAAGTTTTCGGTTATCAAAAACAAGCTTGCAATTTCCGTTTGTTAATTTTGCATCCACACCCTCAATTGAAGCAGATGCGCTATATGCGCTGAATTGCCCGAAAATTTGAGCATCTTTTATTGTTCCTTGAGTTTTTATATCAATGTTTCCATAGCCTGATATATCCATAATCGGTACGGGACCGATATTAAAACCGATTATCTGTTGTATGGGAACAAGGTACATTTGAGCATATTTTAAATCTATTTTAGGAGTTGAAGTTACGGAATATTTTCCCCACAAAGAATCATCCAAATTTGAAACGCCGTCAACCGTAACATATTGATTGTCGGGAGTATAAACTCTTGTATAAATTCTTACCTTATCTTTCATAAACATTGCGCTTACGTCATTTTGCCTATAGGGCTTGGGATAATTTGGTATATGAACATTGCTTGCCTTAATATTACCCGTAATTTCAACGGGAGAATATTTAATGTTAAGAACGCCGTTAAGTAATGCATGAAAATCTGATTTTTTAAGCGAGGGAATGCCTTTAGGGCGGTAAAATATTAAATTATCGGGTAAAAAATATAAAAAGTTATTTATTTGAGTGTCGGTAATTTTTGTCTGAACATCAAACCGGGGATTTTTTGTAAATAATTTATTGATTTCGCCTTTCGTATTTATCAAAAGCTGTGCGCCTTTAATATCGGCATCCGTCAAATAAAGAGTATTTCTTATTATTTTAAATTTGGAAGAAGCTTTAAGTCCGGTTTTATAAGAAGAAATCACTTTGTTGTCTTTGAGTACAAGATTCGGATTATTTATGTCGCATTCGCCAAAAAGATATTTTTCGCCGTTTTCTTCTTTTGTTTCAACTTTTAATCCGGCAGTTCCTTTTATGTATTCAATGTCTTTTGAAATATATTTTTTTAACAAATCATTAAAGACAAAAAGATTAATATTTGTTATTTGAAGTTTTGCATCAAGAGTATCCGTATTAAAGTTATTTATCGGATATTTCGAATTAATACGGATTGATATATCCGCTTTTTGCGTATTTGAATTTAGTCTTGTTTCAATTATGCCTTCCTGATTCAAGGTTAGAATTTTTTTCTTTTTTGACAGCGTCACTTGCGAATTTTTAAGGATTAATTTTGTTGAGCTTGGAATTTTATACTTATCTTCAAAATTAAATTCAAAATTGTCGATTTTGCTGTTTAGGCGATTTAAAGTAAATTTATTTTTTTCTAAAAAGCTCCAATCCTTTTTAGCAAGAGAATTTATTAAATCTACATTTCCTTTTTCATCACGTTTGATTTTTATTACAACCGTTTCGGCATCCAAATTTGCAAAACTAATTTTTTTAAACAGCAGTCCCAGCGGCTTAAAAGAAATATTCGGTTTTTTTGCTTCCAAAAATATAATCGTCTTATTTTTATTTTTAATATACAAAGCATCGCTTAAGATATTAATATTTAATTTATTGTCAAGTTTAACCGAAGGTTTTACCAATTCGATATTCAAACCCGTATAGTGATTTACCTTGTTTAAAATATATGAATATGTCAAAAATTTTCCCGCTAAAAATACGGTTGCAATTACAAATAAAAACAGGGTTATCATTGTAATTAAAATAATTTTTGACTTATTATTTTTTAAAATAATTTTTTTTAGCATAACTAATTATATAATCATTTTTTGTGCTTTGGCTAAAAATTCATACAATCGTAAGGTTGAATTTAGAAAAAAAACTATTAATATTGGATTATGATTAAAAAAATTCTATTAATATTTTTTACATTATTTGTTACAAATCTTTCTGTATTTGCATATACGGCTCATTTGCCAAAAGGCAGTCTCGTAAAGGTTTATACAAAAATTCCTCTGAATACTCAAAATCTTGAAGAAGGCTCTAAAGTATATTTTATTGTACCTGCGGATGTTTGGGTATTGGAAGAGAGAATTATTGAAAAAGGGGATATTTTTAAAGGATACGTCAGTATGTTAAAAATGCCTTCAAAGGGGATTAATGCCGCAATGCAAATAACAATTGACACAATAGTTAAAAAAGACGGCAGGACAAAAAAAATAAAAGGAGAAATAATTTTTAATTCCGAGAGAACTCTGGGCGGAAATTTAACAAACCCCGCATCATATAACACGACAATACATCCCAGAAAAGTATACGGAGACCCCTGGGGCGGATCTCTTCAATATGTACCGAGCGGCGATTGGGAATTTGGTCATCATGTCGGAATTACCTCAAAAGATAATATTTTTGTTCAATTCAATGAAGATTATTACATTTAATTATTAATTTGTATAAATTTCTTTTAATGTGATAAAATAAACATTGTAGAAGAATTGGTGAGGAATTTATGAATAAGAAAAACAAAATTATGTTATGGCTGATTGTATATAGCCTTATTGTTCTGCAAGCAACTTTTGCCGCAGGCAATTACACGTATTCTCAAAATAATTATTCCCAAGGTCAAAACTTGCAGGGTTACGCTCTTTATGTTCCCGCAGGAATTACATGTTCCGTTTTGTTATCACAAGAAATCAATTCTGAAAGCGCAGTCATAGGTCAGCCCGTAAATGCCGTGTTAACCGAAGATTTTATATACAACGGTCAGACAATTGCAAGTTCGGGAAGCGTTGTAACAGGAAGTATTGTCGATATTAAAAAAGCAGGATACGGCAACAGAAATGCAAAAATGCAAATAAGATTTTCGACAATAAGAACACCTTATGACAATATAATTCCTATCAGTGCAATTATTGCAACAAACGATTCAACGGGTATTTTAAAAGGCGGATTGGCAAAAGACTCGGCTAAAGATTACGCAAAAAATACCGTTGTAGGTGCAGGCTCAGGTGCGGTGTTAGGTACTGCAATGGGAGCATTATCAGGCGGCTCGGTAGGCAGAGGCGCCGTATACGGCACAGCGGTAGGTGCGGGTTTAGGTCTTATAAAAGGTGCTGCGAATAAGGGCGACAGCATTTTAATTCCAGCTAACAGCAGAATAGATTTATATTTTGACCAGCCAATTACATTAGGCGCACAATAAATTGCCCGATTGAGCAATTCATAAATATTCTGATATAGAGAATAATTTACTCGGAAATTAAAAATATGGCACAAATAAGAAACAGACTTGAAATAAAAAACGCAATTGACGAAGACAGAGCAACAAATCAAACAAATCTGCCTAATTTATTCCAGGAAGAAGATGAATTAAAACCGATAATGGGGCTTACTCTTTCGGTTGCAACTCATGTATTGTTCGCTGTTTTATTTATTATGGGTGCCATTATACAAAGCATAGTTATGGTAAATTGCCCCAAACCCGAACTTCCGAGAAATGATATTGAATTCAGACTCGTTCAAAACGAATCTAAGCCCCCTATAAATAAAAATACAAAAATCATATCGGATAGAGATTCAAGAGCGGGAGGTATCCACGACCCAAAAAAAATGATTTCGGAGCCTTCGCCTTCTCCCTCAAAAGCGCAAGCAAAAGCTTCGGGACCGGCTCAGAAAAAAGTAAAACCTCAACCGATACAAGAGCCCTCAAAACAAATTGCTCAACAACCGAAGCCTCAACCCAAAGTCCAGCCGAAACCGCAGCCGATAGCCCCTTCAAAACCTTCGGTTGCTAAGGCTCCGACTGCTCCAAAACCTGCGGTTAAACCCACATTAAAACCTCAAGGAGCGGCGGCTCCAACCGCCCCAAAAATTGCAACGGCACCAAAAAGTCCTTTTAATGTTGCGGTACCCTCAAGCAAAGCTCCCGTAGGTTCAACCTATAGACCCCAAGGTACGCCCGCATCAGGCGCAGGCGGCGGAAGCTCAAAAGGAACTTCCGGATCAGGTGCTCCATCCGCTCCTAAATTCAGCTCATCCGGAGGTACCGGCGGAGCAGGAAGCGGAAGTTCGGGCGGAAAATATGCTTCACGAGGCTCGGGCGGATATGGCTCGCAGGGTAATCCGAGCCCCGGCAACCCTAACGGAGCCCCCGGAATTGATGCAATAAGACAGCCTAACTGGGGTCCTTACATGCGTGATTTGGAACAAAGAATCAAAAAGAATTGGTCTCCGCCTAAAGGTGACAGTTCAAAAAGAGTTGTAATTACCTTTACTATAGGGCGTGACGGAAGACTGTTGTCGCATCAGATAACAAAATCTTCAGGTGTCCCCTTGGCGGATAGAGCCGCAATGAGTGCAATTGAATTAACGGCACCCTTCAGGCCTCTGCCTCCTGAGTTTAAGGGCTCATCGGTACCTATAGAATTTACTTTTGATTACAATGTATTAAACAGTGTTTTAAGATAAACAGATAAATGAGGATAAAATTATGGATTTAATGTTAAATGCAATTAAACAGGATTGGGCGGTATTAACCCCGATATTTATTTGCTCTCTTTTAGTCGTATATGTTGCAATAAATAGAATCATGTACTACAAAAAAAATGAAAGAAATATTTCGGATTTTATACAAAATCTTCAAAAGGCGCTTGTTAAAAATAATATTCCCGCAGCACAAAGAATTTCATGCCAGCTTGGCGGAATAGTATCAGAAATGGTGGATGAAGGCTTAAGAATTTATACCGAACAAAAAGCGGGTTTTTCAAGGGCATACGACATTTCAGCATCACTTGCAACAAGAAAGCTTGAACGTCACTTAACCATTTTAGGTACAATAGGCGGCGTTGCACCATTTTTAGGGTTATTCGGAACGGTTGTAAGAATTCTGTATACGTTCCAAGATTTAGCTACTCAAGGCAACCAATCCGCAGCGGTTGCTTCAGGTATTGCTTCAGCTCTTATCGCAACGGCACTCGGTCTTGGTGTTGCAATTGTTGCGGTTGTTCTGTTTAACTATTTCCAAACGGTTGTTGCAAGATTTGAGTCAGACTTTAAAATCATTAAACTTGTATTTATAACCATTATTGACTCGGATGAAGAAGTTGCGCTTGATAATAACAGTTCAATAGCTCTGTAAAAGTAAGGATGAAAAATGAGTTTTAATGCACCTCAAGATGACGAACACAAAAAAATGTTCAGCGAAATAAACATTACTCCGCTGACGGATATTTTTCTTGTTCTCTTAATCATAATGATGGTAATTGCACCAAGCTTCAAATCTGTAGATAACAGTATCTCAATGCCAAAAATAAGCACAGGTGTATCAATTGAACAAAAAAATGCAACCGTATCAATAACAAAAGACGGCACATTTTATGTAAATGAGGACAGAGTCAGCGTTGACAATTTAGAAAACAGCCTTATGGCACTAATCGACAATCTTGAGTCAAAAGAAGTTATTGTTAAAGCCGACGAAACAACAAAAAGTTCCGAAATAATGAAGGTTATGAAGGCAGCGCAAAACGCAGGTTTTGAAAAGCTGGTTGTTGCGGGCGAGCCGCTTAACGCCCAACAGCAAAAAGATTTAAAAGATAAACAAAAACAGGAAAAAAGCTAATGAAAAGACAAACTTTTAATGAAATAAACATTACTCCGCTGACGGATATTTTTCTTGTTCTCTTAATCATAATGATGGTAATTGCACCAATATTAGACCAGCAGGGTTTATCTTTGGCAGTGCCCGAATATGTTGAAGATAATAATTCTCAGGCGCAAGACAATAAAATTCTTACGGTCAAAGTAAGCGCCGATGATAAATATTATATAAATAATTCTCAAGTTGATGAAAAGAACTTAATTGAAGTTATAAAACAAGAATCGCAAGAAAAATCCGACGGGCTTTTAATTGAAGCAAACGGTCAATCAAGCCACAAAAGCGTCGTAAAAGTGATGGATGTAGCAAGAAATGCGGGAGTAACAAGTATTTCAATTGTTGAAATGTAATGATATATTATAAAAAACCGACTCTGATTAAGATATTAAGAAGAAAACTGGACGAATTTGCAAATAAAATACCTTCCTTTAATCTTTGTAAATTTTTTATGGGAATTATTACCCTTATATTTTTAACGGGAGCGTTGTTATACGGTTTATATTTATTTTTTATACCCCGTTTTGTTGACGAAATAAAAGCTGAAAACATTTTAAACAGTTATCTTTCCAAAAATACAAAACTTATTTTGGATATAGATAATTTATCTTTAAAACCATCCTATAACTTCAGAATTAAAATAAGTGCAAACTCAATAAAACTTAAATATTCAAAAGAAAAAGATTTTATTGCTCTTGATAATCCCGAAATTGAAATCAACCTGCCCGCATTATTTTTTGGATATTTGGATTTAGATAAAGTTAAAGCAAAAAAAATCACTCTAAACACAACTTTTACAAAATCAAACAGATACGATTGCTTTGATTATTTTGATTTTGATATTTTTGAATTGAAATCAAACAAATATAAACTGAAATTAAGAAATATCCGCATTATTTCAGATGAAGCAAAAATTAATCTGTATGATGAAAAAATAAAGCAAAATTTTTATATTCAATCGTCGAATATAAAACTTATTTCAAGCGGGGCTGAAAAACCTTTTAAAATTGTAACCGAAGGAAAAATTTATACTAAAAGCCATAAAATTTCAGATTTTGACCTGAACATTTTATTCAAAGTCAATTCAAAAACAATATCAAAATTTAAAAATCAAATTAAAAATTTTAATATCAATCCCTTCAGATATGCTCTTGAATATAAATTTTATGCAAAAAGCGATATAGATTTAAAAATTCTGCCAAAAAACAAAAAACAAAATATAGAAGGAGTAATCAATTTAAATAATTATACTTTTGAAATCAACGGGTTGAGGCTTCCTAAAAATAATGTTTCTCTTAATTTTAAGGGGGATAAAATACAAACTCAATGCGATTTTAAATTTATAAAAGACCGCTTTTTAAAAGTTATATTAAACGCAGATATCTCAAAAAACAAATATGTTGAATTAAAAATTAATTCAAATGAAATTAATTTAAGCGAATTAAATGAGATTATAAATGCATTTTCAAAAATAATAAATTTAAAAGCAGATTTATCCGATATTAAGCTTGAAGGTTATTTAAATGCGGATTTATCCGTTAAAAGCAACTTTAAACAAATAACTTCAAAAGGAGTGCTAAAAATAAAAGATGCAAAATTACATCATAAAAAACTTAATTTGTTAATAGATAAAATCAATTCCGACATCAGTTTTGCCGACAACAAAATCAATATCAATTCAACAAGTGCATATATAAACGATGCTAAATTTTATACAAAAGGTACAATTGATGATAAAACCAATCTTGATATAACTATATATTCCGAGCCGATAAACATTGCAAAAATAATAAAATTAATAAAAGAAACACCTTACATTAATTCATTTTTACCCGAATTAAATGATTATATTTTTGAAGAAGGAATGCTGACAATAAATTCTTCAATAAAGGGAAATCTTAAAACACCTCTTATTGCAATTAATTCTCTGCTTCAAAATCTTAAAATAAAAATTAAATCATGTAATTCAATATTCTCTTCAAAAAACATATCAATCAATTCACGCCCGAATACTTCTCTTTATGATATGGCAATTGTTTTAAAAGAAAACTATATATTATATGATAAATATAGGCTAACTCTGCCCGAAATCAAATTGAATACAAAAAAAGACATAATTGAGATAAATAAATCTTCTTTTAAAATTGATGCAATTAAAGGATATCTTGAAGGAACAATTAAAAACTATACTTCAAAAACTCCCGAAATTAATATA
Source organism: Candidatus Gastranaerophilales bacterium (assembly GCA_947589425.1). GTDB lineage: Bacteria > Cyanobacteriota > Vampirovibrionia > Gastranaerophilales > Gastranaerophilaceae > RUG14156. The sequence continues at coordinate 42,538 of CANQAV010000009.1, forward strand.
TTTGTTGAATCAGATATACCAAAAAACAACAAACTTTTTGTCATAAAAAATAAAAAACCAAAGCTCAATCTTGCTTTTAATATAAAAAATAACAAGATATTTATTAACGATTGCTTTTTATCGGATAACAGCGAAAAGTTTTTAACGGCATCCGGCATGTTTGATAAAAACAATATTTATAATATAAAAATAACAATTTTGGATAAAATTTCAATTTTACTTCCTTCCTATGATAATCTTTCTTTTGATGTTAAAGGATATACCGTCTTGAGCGGAAAAACGGCTTCGCCCGATATTTCATCAAACCTTAATTTGTATGAAATAAACTGTGAAAAATTTGGTTTATATATAAAGGATTTGCTTTTAAATATAAAAAATTCTTCAGCGTATATCAATATTGTTCAAGGTAAAATTTTAAATAATGACTTTGATTTAACGGCTTACACTACTTATAAAAATAAAAATATAGAAATTGAAGAACTGAATTTTAATTCGCCTTTTATTGATTTTAACAGTTTTGTATCTCTTAAAAATAAAACACAGGATATACCCTCTCTATATATAAAAAATTTAAAAGGAGCAATTTCAAATGCTCAAATAATGGATTTTACTCTCAATAATATTAATTTTGAAGGAAGTCTTAAAGATAATGTTTTAAATCTTGATAAATTTGATACTCAATTATTTAACGGTACGGCGCAAGGTTCGATTAATTTTGACATTAAAACAGATAAAACAAACGTTAAGGCGGTTTTGAAAAATCTTAACGTAAGAAATCTCACAAGCAAAATAAAAGAGTTTTCCATTGCTTCAACCGGGCACTTGAGCGCACTTATTAACGCAAGTTTTACGGGGTTTGATTACGGCGATATTTTAAAAACATTTGACGGATATGTTAAATTTAACATCGACGATGGCGAACTTGCTCAATTTGCAAGGCTTGAAAGATTTTTACAAGCGGGAAATATTTTATCCCAAAGCATATTAAAATTAAGCCTTAATTCAGCTTTATCCGCCATATCAAAACAAAACACGGGATATTTTAAAACAATTGAAGGTACGGCAAATATTAAAAATTCAATTGCCGATATTCAATATATTAAAACACAGGGAGCAAATATGAGCTTATATTTAAAAGGTAATTTTAACCTTATAAGCCAAAATTGCAACATTGATGTATATGGCTCAATCCCTTCTTCGACAGTGAGCGTACTCGGCTCAATCGGTAAATTTAAAACACAACAGCTGGTGGACAAAATGTCTAAAGATAAAAAAGATATAATTGAAACTCTCACAGCTTCGCCCATTGAAAAAATGCTCACAACAACAGTGAATAAAGAGAAATTGCAAAACATTCCTCCTCTTTTAAATCAGACTCAAGATACTCAAACAAGAGAATTTATTGTCCATATAATGGGAAAAATTGAAAATATAAGCTCAATTGAATATTTTAAATGGGTTGAAAAATAGTTTATATACTTTTGCCCAATGTAAATTGTGCATTTTCGGGTTTATATAAATTAAAAAGGAAACACCATGTCAAAAAATATTTTAATTGTTACAACAAATTATTCGGGTTGTTCATATAAAGATAACCCATGCCCCACTCTTAAAGAAACGGGAGTTTATCTTGAAGAATTTGCCATACCTTATTTAATTTTTGAAAAAACAGGCTATAAAATAACTCTTGCAAGTTTAAAAGGAGGTCTGAGCCCCGTTGATGAAAGCTCTATGTCATGCTCAAACCCGCAAGAGTGGGATAGATGTATCATACTTTTGAGAAACACAAAAAAGTTATCCGAAATTGCTTTGGATGAATTTGATGCGATTTATTTCCCCGGAGGTCATGGCCCCTTGTATGATATGGCAGATAGCGAAGAAATTAAAAAAACGGTTGAATATTTCTATCAAAACAATAAAATTATATCCGCAATCTGCCATGGCGTAATTGCTCTTACAAATGCAAAAGATGAAAAGGGCGAATATATCCTGAAAAACAAAAAAGTTACTTCATTCACAAACAGAGAAGAAAAAATTGTGAAATTAGATGATATTATCCCGATATCCGTTGAAAACAGGCTAAAAGAAATCGGTGCTCAATTTGTTGAAAAAAAGCCATGGCAAGAGCATGCCGAAGCGGATAACAATATAATTACAGCTCAAAACCAAAACAGTGCTACACTTATTGCGGAAAAAATCGTGGAAAAACTAAACTAAAAAAGCGGTTAAATAAATAACCGCTTTTTATATATAAAATTTTAGGTGCTAATGAATTTTTAGCCTTCTGCAGGGGTTGGCGCCTGTCCTGCAACTTTATCAGCTGCTTCACCTGCTTCAGCAGCAGCTTTATCAACTCCTGCACCTGCTTCAGCAGCAGCTTTATCAGCTCCTTCACCTGCATTTTCTGCGCCATGTTTTTTGAAATGTTCAACTATTTTATCAAATTTCGCTTTAATGCCTGAGCCGATTTGCGCAAAACCTACTTTAATGTAGTTTAGTATGCCTTTGTCCAAAACTTTTTCTTCATTGTTTTTTGTTAAATAAGTAAATTTATCTTCGCCGTTAAAAGCATTTTTACCCTTAACGGCTGCCGTAATAGTTGTTGCAACAGCAGCAGCCGCAACAACACCGCCTGCAATAGCTGCAACTTTTTTTGGTTTAGATAATGCTTTAAAATTTTCAATTGCCCGAATTGCCATATAACACCTTACTTTCTATTATAGTATATCAAATTCTGATTTTATAACAACACTGAATAATAAAAGTTGCTCAAACAAAATGCTTTCTTAACATTTTTTTACATGTTATAACAAAATTGATAAAAATACAATAATGTTACAAAATAAAAATACTTTTTTACAAATAATTAATCAAAGTGACAAAGGATTATTTTTAATATATTATATTTTTAAACATACCATATCGGAGGAAAAACAAATGGGTTATGAAATTTTATACAAAAAAGAATTATGCACAAATCAATATGAAATAAGAGTAAAAGCGCCTTTTATTACAAAAAATGCCAAAGCGGGACAATTTATTATCTTAAGAACGGATAAAAATTCCGAACGCATACCGCTCACAATTGCTGATTATGACAGACAAAACGAAATTTTAACAATTGTTTATATGGCAGTAGGATATACCACAAAAAAACTCGCTTCTTTAGATGTAGGTGATTCTATTGAAGATATCGTAGGACCCTTAGGAACACCTACACATACCGAAAAATACGGAACGGTTATCTGTGTTGCGGGCGGATACGGTGCAGCTCCCTGCTATTTAATTGCAAAAGCACTAAAAGAAGCAGGAAATAAAGTTCATATGGTAATGGGTGCAAGAACAAAAGATTTAATCTTCTGGGAAGATAAGATGAAAAATGCATGCGATGAGCTTCATATAACAACAGACGACGGAAGTTACGGCATAAAAGGCTTTACAACAAATGTTGCAAAAGAAATAATTGACAGCGAAAAAGTAGACTACGTTATTGCCGTAGGTCCGATGCCGATGATGAGAGCAGTAGCAGAGCTTACCCGTCCGTACGGAATTAAAACGGAAGCATCAATGAATCCTATTATGGTTGACGGAACAGGCATGTGCGGAGCATGCAGATTAACCGTTGGCGGCGAAGTTAAGTTTGCCTGCGTTGACGGACCTGATTTTGATGCCCACCTGATTGATTTTGATGAAGTTATTAACAGAACTAAAATCTATAAAGAAGAAGAAAAAAGATGTGACGAAACAAAATGTAACCTTATAAATAAAGGTATAGAGTTAGAAAAAGCAACTGTGTAGGAGTTAATTATGACAGAAGGTGCCGGCAAAACCACAAACAAAAAAAGAATTCCGTTCTGCCCTCTAATGTCCGCAGGACTTGAAGGCGACAGAGTATGTAATCAGGAAAACTGCGCATGGTGGATGCAAAGTGCAAAATCTTGTGCGGTATATGTTATAGCCCATAACAATATTCTTGATATAAAAACAAAGCAGGGAAAATAAAATGTCAAACACAAGAGCAATGACCATAACCGAAAAAATATTCGCTCGTCATTCAAACAAAGATTTTGTAAAGCCGGGTGATTTATTAGAGGCAAACATTGATATTGCTCTTGCAAATGATATCACGGGTCCGATTGCAATAGAAGAATTTAAAAAAACCCAAATTCAAAAAGTTTTTGATAAATCCAAAGTTGTGTTGGTACCTGACCATTTTGTACCCAATAAAGATATAAAATCAGCGCTTCAGGCAAAAATTCTCAGAGAGTTTGCAAAAGAACAAAATTTAACCTACAGGTTTGAAGTAGGTACAATGGGAATTGAGCATGCGCTTTTACCTGAAAAAGGAATTGTAACGTCGGGAGATTTAATAATAGGTGCCGATTCTCACACCTGCACTTATGGAGCGCTAGGCGCTTTTTCAACCGGAGTAGGCTCGACCGATTTAGGCTGTGCTATGGCATCAGGCTCCACTTGGTTTAAAGTCCCTTCTTCAATAAAGGTTATTTTTAACGGCAAATTAAAAAAATATGTTACGGCAAAAGATTTAATTCTTTTTCTTATAGGTCAAATCGGAGTAGACGGAGCATTGTATAAAGCTCTTGAATTTTCAGGCTCCGTTATAAAAGAAATGACTATGGACCAAAGATTTACAATCTGCAATATGGCAATTGAAGCAGGTGCTAAAAACGGCATAATTGAACCTGATGACATAACAAAAGAATATCTTAAAGACCGCTCTGTAAGAACACCTGATTTTATATACAGCGACAAAGATGCACAATATGAAAATGTTCTTGAATATGATGTATCAGAGCTTGAGCCCCAGGTAGCCTATCCGCATCTTCCGGAAAATACTCATCCGATATCACAAGCAATTGCCGATAATATCAAAATTAATCAGGTTGTAATAGGAAGCTGTACAAACGGCAGACTTGAAGATATTAAAATGGCTGCCGAAATATTTAAAGGAAGAAAAGTCCACCCCGACGTAAGAGCGATTGTATTCCCCGCAACGCAGGATATAATTTTAAAATCGATTGAACTCGGATATTATCAAACATTAATTGAAGCCAATGTCGCAATTTCAACCCCTACATGCGGACCTTGTCTTGGGGGGCATTGCGGAATATTGGCGGAAAATGAAGTGTGTGTTTCAACAACAAACAGAAATTTTGTCGGCAGAATGGGAGATACTTCATCTAAAATATATTTAGCAAGTCCATATATAGCAGCAGCAAGCGCAATAATGGGAAGAGTAGCCTCACCTTTGGAGTTATGATATGAAAAAATTATTTTTAATTTTGGTGCTTTGTTTATTTAACCTTTGTGCAGTATATGCAAACCCTTTCAAAAAGGTTAATCCGCTGTCATATTTCGTTCAATCTTTTGATAACGACAGCATAATAAGCACAAATAACGAAAACAAGCTGTATGAAAACAATGCAACCAATAATTTTACCAAATTTTTGGCAAGCTATTATACCCTAGGAGATGATTTTGAATTTAAAACTTCAATTTATAAAGATAATCAAAACAACCTCTATATCAAGCTTTCAGCAGATCCTCTTTTAGCAAAAAAAGACTTGGTTGAACTATTTAAAGACCTAAAAACCAAGTTTAATATTTCAAATATTAACAATATTTATATTGATGATACGGTTATAATTAATGACAGTGCCGAAAACATAACTCCTTATATAATAGATAACAACAAAACAACATTTGCAATAAATCGCTCAAGCCTTGCAACAAAAGCAGATATAATTCAAAACGACGACTATAAAACCCCTGTTATTAACAAACTTAAAATAGGACAAGAACAAAAATATACAATCAACATTCAAAATATAAGATATTCGCCGATGTGGGTATTTCAAGGAACGGTTGCAAAAGATGAGGTTGTTGAACTGCCTGTTTTGAAACCCGAAATTAATTTCAAAACAAAACTGTATAAATCGCTTGAAAAAAACAAAATAGAATATTTTAAAGGAATTAATGCTAAGCCTTTGCCAAAGGATGCAAAATATTTGACCTCTGTCGGTCACTCCCTGAAAGAAGTTTCCAAAAATATTTTATATAAAGAAGATGAATTATGCATAAATTCCGTTTTTTATATTGCGGGCGCTAAATATACAAATTATTCAAAAACCGCGGGAAAAGAAGATGCATACAATATGCTGGACAGCGTATTGAAATCATCTTTAAAAGAAGGCTATGCTCTAAATAAAGGAGATGCCGGCTTGCAAATTGATGCAAAAGCTCTTTGTGATTTGACAAAATATATGCTCAACAAAACAAAATTAATTGAACTATTGCCTCAAGAGGGTAACGGAAGCTTAAAAGAAAGATTTTATTTTTTAAAAGATAATCTAAAGGCATATTCATCACAAAACGATGAATATTGTGCAACAATAGGCATCTTAAAAACTAAAAAAGGTCAAAATGTTGTATTTTCAATGCTTTCAGAGGCTACAGCCAAAAACAAAACAAAATTAAGTATTACAGAAAACGAACTGATAACAAAGCTCTACAGAAAAAATTAATTTTTAAGCTCTTGGGTTTTAAACGTTACTATTTTCAATATTTCAAGAAGCTCTTTTGACAATCCGTCTTTGTTTTCGATTATTGCCGAGCGATATCCCAAAAACCCCGTTGGTTTATAATTTTTAATGTAAAGGGCTTTGAAAGAGGACAGCTTATCATATAAAAAACTGTCTATATATTTTTTTTCATCACACAAAAACATAAACATTTCACACAGACATAAATAGGATTTAATTATGTTTTTCTTATTGAATTCTTTTTGAAACTTTAATATAAAATCCAATAATGTTTCATATTTTTTTAAAAGCAGCGATCTTTTTTGAGGGTAATATTTTTTAAAATATTCCGATGTTTTTTCATAACCGATATTAAAAAGCTCTTGCTTTTTTTCTTTTGGGATAAAAAAATCAACAACGGAAGTATCCCGTGTATCAATTTTAATGTAGTCAAACTTATCTTTTTCGTTATATAAATCAATAATATAATCCGTAGCAAATCCGCAAATTGCATTATATACCCGATTTAAATATTCAATGGGATTTGATACATTTTTAGGAGTTTCATTATCTTCAAGTCTGAATTCCAATATTCTTTCATCAAGATTTTTTATAGTGTTTGTCACTCTCCACAAAGGCATTGATTTAATTAAATCTCCGTCTACAATCATTCTTCCGTCATATTCAAACGGAGTAAAAAGCCCCGGCATTGAAACACTTGCACGAACGGCAGAAGCTATTTCAAAATCGGGAGTTTTTATTTTTGAAAATTCATTAAATTTCATATTTGTTAAATCCACGGAATATATAATTAAATTTTTATCTATATCCCCAAAATTAACACAAGGCATTTCACCTTTTTTATAGTTTTCTTTATAAAATTTTTGCTCAATTTTTTCCCTTATCCAATCAAGAAAAATTTTTCCTTTTGAAATTGCAATATCTTTCTTAAAATCCATGTTTATGTCAATAAACATTTCAAATCCGGCACCGGCAATTAAATCGTATATTTCTTCATAAGTATATCCGATTGTAATTAATGAAGCAAAAACAGCCCCTATTGAACTTCCCGCACAACCTGTTAAATCAATGTTATTTTCAAGCAATGCTTTATATGCCCCGCAGTACGAAAGTCCTCTTATCCCGCCTCCGCCAAAAATCGCAAAATATTTATTTTTATCAGCTTCCATAATTACCTCAAATATAGCAGAATGAATATATTTTAATAAATAATAAATCTTTTGTTATCATATCATTAAAGGAAATATCTTTGAGGTATTTTTGGTTTATAATTAAAGAATAGTTTACAAGAGGATTTAAGATGGCTCAAACATTAGCTCAAAAAATAATATCCGCTCACTCCGGACATGACGTTAAAATTAATGAACTTGTTATAGCAAATATTGATATTTGTATGACTCAAGACGGCACGGGGCCTCTTGCAATTAAAGAATTCAAAAAATTAAATAAACCTTTATTTAATCCCGAAAGGACAATCCTTTTTATTGACCATGCAGCACCTTCGCCAAGAAAAGAATTATCGGATGCACATATTATAATAAGAAATTTTGCACGTGAATATGGCGCACAATTATCAGATATCGGCTCAGGTGTATGCCACCAAAGACTTGTTGAAGATTTTGTTAACCCTGCTGAAATATTAATCGGTGCCGATTCTCATACTTGTACCTCGGGAGCACTTGGCGCATTTGCAACAGGGATGGGCTCAACCGATATTGCGGTAGGTATGGCATTTGGTAAAACTTGGTTTAAGGTCCCCCCTTCATTTAAAATTGAAGTAAACGGCAAATTTCAAGAAAACGTAACTTCAAAAGATTTAATGCTCTATTTAATAGGTTTAATAGGAGCAGACGGAGCTACTTATAGAGCACTTGAATTTTGCGGTGAAACAATAAAAAATATGTCAATGTCAGAGCGTTTTACTCTTGCTAATATGGCGGTTGAAGCCGGAGCAAAAGCAGGACTTTTTGAAACTGATGAAAAAACCTATGAGTATCTGAAAGAAAGAAAAAGAGAAGATAAATTCAAAGAAATTAAAATGGATAGTGATGCTCAATATGAAAGAATTATAAAAATTGATGCTTCAATAATTCAGCCTATGGTTGCATGTCCTCATACCGTAGATAATGTTAAACCCGCAAGTGAATTAAAAGACGTAAAAATAAATCAGGTATTTATCGGAACATGTACAAACGGAAGAATTGAAGATTTAAGAATTGCGGCAAATGTTCTTAAAGGAAATAAAGTTTCGCCCGATGTAAGATTGATTATTGTGCCTGCAAGTAAAGATACATATATTCAAGCATCTAGAGAAGGGCTTCTTGAAATATTTTTGGAAGCAGGCGCAAACCTTCTGCCTTCAGGATGCGGTCCTTGCGTCGGAGTACACGGCGGAATATTGGGAGAAGGCGAAGTTTGCCTTGCAACTCAAAATCGAAATTTCCAAGGACGCATGGGTAACACTAAAGGCTTTATATATCTCGCAAGTCCCTACACTGCGGCAAAAAGCGCTATAAAAGGCTGTATTTGCAGCTAAGCCCCTTGATCAATAGGTATAAACACTCTAAATTTCCCGCCCCAATTGGCATAGTTAGTGCTTACATTGCTTATAAAGTCGCTTATTTCATGACCTTGTCCGTCTGCAATAAACACGTGTCCGTATCTTCCGTTGCTTCCGGTATGACCCGGTTCATACTGACTCCAGCATACAATTGCCCCCGGAGGCAGACCTTTACCTGTCGCAGGGTCATATACTCCTTTTAAATCTTCTGCTGAATCATAATATATTTCTCCCCAGTCGGGTCTTTGTTCCAAAAGTTCCGCCCAATCACAGCCGTTTCCGTGGAGTTCAACTCCCGTAGCATCCTTAAGTGATTGAGAAACACCTGAAGCACAGCGACCGTTTGCCTTGTGGTCGTTACCGAAAAGTTTAAGCGCACTGTTTGCAATTGCCTGACCTTTTGCCGAATCATAATTTTCAAGCCCCACGCCTCCTTTAACGGATGCAACACCGGCTGTACTGAAACCGCCTTGAGATGATGCATAGTTACTGTAATTTGAATTAGCATTTACATAGGACTGATAGTTTCTGTTTACGGTTTTTTGAACATTATCATATTCTTTATTTTTTGAACTTAATCTATTTTGGCTGGTATTAAGATCACCCTCTAAGGATGTAACATTATTTTGTTTTGTTTTTAATTGCGAAGAAAGAGAATTAAGCGTATTTGATAAAGAACTTATTGAAGAAGACAAGTGTTCAATATTGCTCTTTAGCGCCGAATATTGAGGATTTTTTTGAATTTCTTCGGAAGACAATCCTTCTTGCGCCAATTTTTCAGCCAATTCTTCTAAATCTTCATTGCAGTCTTCCAGTTTTTTCTTTTCATTTTCAATCTCTTTATTCTTTTGTTCTATTTCTTGTTTCTTTTCTTCGATTGACTTATTTTCATCCTCAATATCTTTATTAAGTTCGGTAATATCTTTTTCAAGAGCCTCAATTTCTTTTTTTAATTCTTCTAAGGTAATGCACCCTTCATCATATAAGGCATAATAATTTTCTGCTTGAGAAAGATAGTTTTCACCAACATCTTTTTGTTGGTCGGTATTTTTATCATCACTCTTTTCGGCAGCCGAATTTTCATCAACCTTTTTATTATTTACGTCAGCAGTTTTTTCAACTTCCAATTCATCTAAAGAATAGTCCGTATTAGCAGGGTTTATTTGGTTATCCACCATTGTACTTTCAGCATGAGGCACAATTTTTCCGTCAGCAACATCCATTGTCAACAATTCCGCAGGTGACATTGAAATTGAAGATACATCAACCCCTAAAACATTTTCAAGATAATCATTCAATTCATTTGAATAATTGGATAGATTATTTTGTGAAACATCATAATCGTTCCCGTTGTTTTGTTTTAAAGATGTTAAATACTCACTAAATCCGCTTATTATTTGAACTGCCATTATATACCCTGCCTTTCAATATATAAATCGGCAGAAAAACTAAAAAATTTAATTTTTGTTAAGGAATGTAAAAAAGAAGTTTTAATTTTGTCTAATTTTTGAATTTTATTACAAGGAAAAATTCTTTAAAATTATTTTTTGCTTTGCATTTTTTATTTGAAAATCAGCCATGTATATAATTTAAATTTCCATTATTCAATCTTTACCGCACTAATTCCCGCACCGCCTTTGCCGTCAGTGCTTTCAATCGTAAATATTCGATATACGCCATCATCTGTTGTAACTTTTGTTGTATTAACAAAGTTTCTCTCGGTTAATATAACCTGCATCGGCTCAGCCGTTATAACAGCTTTTGCCGCCGAGCAGCCCGCACATATTAAACCCGTTATTAAACCTATAAATAAACCTGTCAATAATTGTTTCATATTTATTCTCCTTTTATATTTTAATTTTATTACTTAATAAATCACAAGATTTAACATTTGCACAAAATATTTAATTTAATCACCATATCTTTCGGCTTCAAAAGTAAAAGATGCATCAAGATATTCTCCGGTAAAACGGCTTGGAAGCGGTCTAAAGGGAGCCGTCAATTTTATTGCTTCAATGCAAGACAAATCAACTTTTTCTATTCCGGATGATTCTTTTATAACGGGCTCATTTATCAATTTTCCCTCTTTTGATATATTAAAATTTACCACCGCTTTAACCTTGTCGGAATCAATTTTTTCCATACCTTTGGGCATCATCCAATTGGATTTAATTCGCCTGTTCAAATCCCTCATATATATATCCCATTCGCTTTTTTCTACGCCTTGAAACACCTTTTCATTATTCACATGGGGTTGTTGATTTATGCTGTTATCTTGTATGGTATTTTGATTATCCTGCTGTATAGCAGTTTCTTTCTTGCTTTCTTGTTTAGTTTCCTGCTGCAATTCTTGGGTGTAGGTTTGGCTGCTGTTCGGATATACGTTATCAGCAACTTTGTTCCAAAAAGGTATGGTTAACAATGCTATAATAATTGCTATAATTGAACGTTTGGGGTTTTTACCGTATAATTCTTTAAATACCTTAAAAACCTTTACGGGATTAAACATTAATTTGTAAAAATCTATAATTTTGCCAATATAATCTATATTTTCGTAATTTTCTTCGGGTGTGTATTGCCCCCTGTCCTCTTGATAATCTTCCTCTCGGTATTCTTCCTCTCGGTATTCTTCCTGATGCTCCTCATGATATTCTTCTTCCTGATAATCTTCCTGACTGCTTTCTTTTTCGTAATTTTCTTGTGCCGAAGAATCACTATCATCAGATGAATTATAGCTATTTGTATATTCCTCTGTTTTGGAATATTTTCCGTCGTGCCGCTCCAGATAATCTTTCAGATAATCATTAGCTTCGTTTAGCTTTTTCATCAAAGCTTCAAAGCCCACTCTTTCAGCCTCATTAGCCGCTTTATCAGGGTGATATTGCAATACTTTTTTACGGTATGCTTTTTTTAAATCAGCCAAATTAAATTCATCAGGCAAATCAAGTAACTTTATATATTCTTCCACTATTTTTCTTTCTTGTATTTATTTTGCTTATCAATCATCAAATTATTTTTTTTATGAGGTTTTAGGATATTTCTGTTTTGTTTCTTTTCTATGCTTTTGATATTACCGTTATTTTTAATACTTTTTTGTTTTTTATTTTCAATTCCTTTTGTTGTATCCCCTTTAATACTTTTGGTTTCAGTACCTTGTATTTGTTCCCGGTAGGGGTTTTGCCGTGCAGTATAATGCTCTTCTTCCGGATAAGTTTTTATTTCCCTGTAATAAACCTTTTTTGTTTCTTGAGTTGTAAAAAATAAACTTTTTAATAAAAATAATATAACCTTTTCCCAATCAACTTCTTTTATTTTTTTTACTGCCGAGCCGAGTGTTTTATTTGTTAATTTAACAAGTTCTTTTCCCGTCTTTGCGCACAAAGTAACAGCGCCATCGGTAACCCTAACAAGATAATTCTTTTTGAGCACTATCTTTGAATTTTTGGATACTTTAGCGGATTTATTGCTTTCATCCGCTTTGACAAGTTCATTTTTAGAGTTTTTAGCTAATCTGTATTCGCTCATAACTTTTCCTTAATACCATTGGGGGTAATAAAAATGTTTTGCTTCTTCTATTGTCTTAAAACAGGGTGTTTGGCTTCCTTCGCCGCCGTCGGGGATTGGCTCAAAACCATAGCCGTTTGAACTTTTTTGCATTATTTTATGATGTCCGACGTAAGAGCCGATAGGAGTATAAAGTACATACCTATATCCGTAAGCGGGACTCTTCTTGTCGTAAATTGCAACAATCTTTTCCGAAACATTCTGATTTCTGTCTTTATAATTTTCATAATTAGGAGTTAAAAAGATGCTCCTTCCTTTTGAATCTTTCGTTTTTTGTTGTTGTTTTCCCGTACTGCGATATAAATCAGATACTATATTTGTGTCATAAGCAAAGACACAACAAGAGTAAAATATTAATAAACAAAAAATAATAATTCTATACATTTCCCTAACCTATAATTATTGCAAAAACAACAAGTACTATAATAACCGCAAAGAATGCCGCCAAATGCCTTGCAGCAAAATTATTTATAATCCTTTTAATATATTTAAATAAATTCATTTTCTTATACTTTCCCTATTTCTTCCTTTTTATTCTTATGTATATCATTATATGCTTTTTGTTTTACCTTAGCTTGACGGCATAAAACATCTGATTTCTTTAAATATCCGTTTTCCAGCATTCCCATGCCGGCACAATAGGTACAAAACGCACAGTAATCTTCCTTATAACATTCTTTTAGGTCTTTAAAAGAAACTTGTTGCCATTGATAAAGTTTGCTGTTTAAATCTTTATTTAAAGAGCTCTGCCAAATATCTTTTAAACAGGTATCATTTAAATTACCCAGATTAATCGGTAATGATACGCAAGGACGAATTTCTAATTCGGGAGTTACGCAAAGACTAAAACTTCCGCCCGAGCATAACCCCTCGTCGAGCAGTTTGTTTATATCTCGTTTAACAGCATTTTTAACATTCAAAGGAGAATTCGGGTTTGTATAGAGTTCGTACAAATCTTCTTCGCCAACAATGTATTTAAAATTTTTGGTATCGCCTTCGATGGTCGGTGTTAATGAAGTATCGCCGGATGTATTTGCCTGTATCTCATCCGCAAATCGCTTAACCGATATACAATCTTTACAGTTAATGCTTAATAAAAAGTTCTTAATTTGAACATTGATATTTTTTTCTCTAAGTTTTTTAATTACACTCAATGTTTTATGATGAGAGCCTTTAGCGGATGTAATTTGCTCATGGATATCTTCGTTTAAGCTATACATACTTATACCAACTCTATACGGATAAAGCTTTATTATTCTTTCCAACAATTCGGGATTATCATATAAAATTTGACCGTTAGTAAATATCTCGACGGACATACGTTTGTTTCTTGCATATTCCGCTATTTTAATGAAGTCTTTGTTTAAAGTGCATTCACCGCCCGAAAAAGTAATATGGAACACTCCTAATTCTCTTGCTTCATCTATTATCTGCTTCATTTTGTCTAAATTGATATAAATATTGCTTATATTCTTTGGATTATAACAATGTACGCATTTTAAGTTGCAATTATATGTTAACTCTACAAACAATGAATACAGATAACCGTTTTTAAAGCACCATTTCATCATATCTTCTTCAAGTTTTAAGGTTTCTTCTTCACTGTCACAACCCACCGGCTGAATATCGGTTTGTGTGTTTGTTATATCGTCTGTTTTGTTTAATATAAGATCTTGTGCTTTAAGCTCATCAATAAATCCGTCCAGTTCTTTATCCAGCCCTTTACTTATTGCCCACTCTTTAATCTTATTATAATCTTGAGTATCCGATATGACTTTCCATAAATCGGAAGCAAGCCCTTCCAACAAAACATATTCGTGAAGTCTTTCGTTAGAAATAAATGTTCTGCTATCTTCTGTTCCAAATTTATATGTCTGATATGCAAGCCATTTGGGTTGTATTAATCGTGTCATTTACAGTATAAACCTTTCATTGCAAAGTATTTTTTTTATGTTCTCATTGGACTCTACATATTCATTGTTATATTTTCTATATTCATCAATAAACTTTTGGTATATTTCATAGAAGTTAAATTCTTCATACAACATTGACTTCAAGAGGATTACAACCTCAACGGCGTAGAATATTTCTTTTTCTTTTCTTTCGTGTTTTATTATTTCACCTGATGAGCCGTCAGGCAGGATAATACCGGGAGCAGTTATCCATTCATAATCTATTATCTCTCCCAATATTGTTATATTGGAATATTCCAAAGAATCGTTTATAAATCCGTTCTTGTGCATTATTCCTACGTGATGAGCCAATACTTTAATAAAAGCATCCGAAAAGTCTTTTGAAGCAATGTTCCAAAAACTGCTGTACGTATCTATGATTTCCTTCTTATATTCATCTTTAAAAAAGGCTAAATCAGCTACCCTTACAGGTGTTTTAACTTGCGTATATAACAAACAGGGGTGCACTAAAGTCCCGTTAGTATGCTTAACGGTTTTGATAAATTCATATTCTTTCGGCAATTCATAATCTTCAAAACGTTTATAATACAAGACTTTAGGGAATTCATTTGAAATTTTTTCCAAAGACTTGCTGACAGCTAATTCTCTAAGAGCATACTTTTCATCAAAAACACCCCAAAACCATTCGGCATCTTTAGGCGAACGATATAAAACAGGACCGTTATAATTCCACCCCCCGCCTTTAACAAGTATCCAATTATAATCATTATCTCTTATTGCAAAAGAGCGTCCGTGTCTTGTTGAAATACAGGTTGCAAGGTGTTTTTCATAGTCTAACCCTTCGGGCATAAAGAGCTTGCTTAGTTCAATGTTGTCTAATATATGCAATTTACTGTACTTTAAAAAATCAAACATTAATTTTCCTATATGCAAATCTTACGGCAAGTAAAATTTACGGTTTTATCAATAATTTAATTGATGTCGGTTGATTAAAGCCGTTGGGTAAAAGGGCTTGATATTTTAACAACATCTATACAAAATTCCGCACATAATTTCACTATATTCCGGACATGTACCCATATGAACAACTGTGTGTCTTGCAATTCTTGATATTTTAAGCATTTTCCCATTCTCCTTTTTGCTTTTGTATTGATTTATATAAAGGCATTTTCATCTTTAACCAATTTTATATGTTACCTGCTACCCTTGTCAAGTTAAGGCTGCAGCATTATGACCATGCTCCTTTACTGCCGCAAACCCTTGCGATATATGAATTTTAAAAATTCTTTTCTTCTTTTAATGATTGTTTGCACATTTCAATATATTCATCAAGAACTTTATACTGAGGGTCTGTTTTTTTGGATTTTTTATAATATCTCATGGCATCTTTAAAAAGTCCGTATAGATGTTTTATGTATCCGATATTTCCAAAAGCTGCCGCCTTATAGTAGGACTGCGGTTTTAGTTCCAACACTTTATAATAATTTAAAAGCGCTTTATCGAATTCATCCAAACATCTGTAGCAGTCTGCAATTCTAAGATAGCAAATTTCGGGAACAAAATTCATCTCTATAGCCTTTTTGAAATCGTCAATAGCTTGTTTATACATACATAAATTTGCATAACGAATTGTTCCTCTTATATAATATGCTTCCGGCATATTGTCGGAATCTAATTCAATAGCTTTATCAAGATAAAAAGTATCTTTAGTTCTTATATTGTCATTAAACGCTGCAGAGCCTGCGTTAAGATAAGTTTTAGCATCATAAGGATTTATGGACGCTGCGGTTTTATAGTCAACCAAAGCTTTTTTATAATCCTTCAGGCAATACCTGCAAAATGCTCTTTGAATATATGCATACTCAAAATTTGCGTCCGCTTCAATCACCTTGTTATAATTTTGAATAGCTTCTTTGTATCGCCCCTTAATTTGTTTATCATAGCCTTGTTCAAAAAGCTCTTTTATTTTCATATTCATCCTCCTTTTGCATGAAACGAGTATAAGTGCGGTTGCGGGGTCTTGTCAAGTTAAGTCATTAAAAGCCCCAAGCGAATTCTTCTTAGCCGTGCTTGAGCGGGTTTTTATGATTAAACAGGTGTTGATTTTAACGCTTTAGCGAAAGCTGCGGATAAGGATGCGTAAGCTAATCGCCGCATATTTTTTTCAAAGAAAAAATATGCCGATTCGAAGAGCCGGGGGTAATTGTATAGCAAAAAAGAGGCAGGATGTGCCTCTTTTTTTGAATATGGTACCCCCAAGCGAATTCTTCTTAGCCGTGCTTGAGCGGGTTTTTATGATTAAACAGGTGTTGATTTTAACGCTTTAGCGAAAGCTGCGGATAAGGATGCGTAAGCTAATCGCCGCATATTTTTTTCAAAGAAAAAATATGCCGATTCGAAGAGCCGGGGGTAATTGTATAGCAAAAAAGAGGCAGGATGTGCCTCTTTTTTTGAATATGGTACCCCCAAGCGAATTCGAATCGCTGTCTACACCGTGAAAGGGTGTTGTCCTAGGCCTCTAGACGATGGGGGCTCGGTTATCTTTTTTCACTGTATACGAATAACCCAATAATATCATTGAGTTTATTTAATTGTTTCTGATAGCTTGCTGATTGTTTTTCAAGAGTTCTTATATTGCTTCTGTATTCTTGAATTGTATAGCTGCAATCTTTAATTGAACTGTTAAGACAATCACGTACTCTCTGGGCATCTTGAAGAACTGTTTTCATGGGAATACCCAGTGCTTCAATTGTTTGTCTTATTATTTGTGCGCCGGTTTGTCTCGGAACGCCTGTCGGCAATTGCGATATCAATCTTTTTAATACATTGATATTGTTTGGCAATTCAAATTCTTCAACATCTTCATCATTATCGATTGACAGTTTCATATCAGCATCCGAACTGCTGCCTGTTTCATCTTCTTTTGCAGAAAATATCGGTTTATAATCTTTAGAAGTTGTTCCGAAATCAAATGAGCCGGTGTCGCTGTCAGAGGAGTCTGCGAAATCTTCCAATGTAAGTTCATCAGTATCATCAAAATTATTTATTGAATCAGATTCGCTTTCTCCGGATGTAGCTTCTTCAAAGTCTTGTTGCTTAAGTGCATCCACTATTTTTTTACCCATATTTTTTGGTAATTCACTTTCTTGCATTTAGCAACTCCTTCTATTTATTAAGAACTACAACATATATAAAAACAAAAAAACTTTCTTTTGTCAAATTCATTTTTAAAGGTTAATAAAAAATTAATAAAACATATATTAAAATTTTATTTATTTCTTTTATTTTGCATTTTTAACTCGTGCAAACGCACCAAATATAAAGTAAAGAGGTCGGGCTCATCGTCTTTACCGAGCATTTCAATATCATTTAAAATATCATTATTGTTTTGATAACGATTAACTAAATACAAATCTTTCAGACTGTCTTCGAGCCCTCTTTTCCATTTATGCAAAAGTTTCGCAATATATTTTTTATCATGCATCATTAATTCATATATATCAAAATCTAAGTTTAAAAATATATCATCAACATTACTCCCTCTTGTTAAATCTACAAGAGTTTGTCTTTTAAATCTTTTTGCATAGTAAGTTCTGGATTTTGCATCTTCATTCATAATCTTTATTTTATCACACTATAAATAACATTTTGTTTGAAAAAATATATAAAAAATCCGCCAAAGCTAAGTCTTGGCGGAAAATAAAAAATATATTTTAAACCTATGGCTATTGGCAAGCTCTGCCGTCACCTCAAGCCGCATTTTCATCATTGGTATCTATTGGAACAAATTCGGAATTTACCGTCATGTTATCTAAAAATCGGTTATATTCTTCTTCGGATACAATATCATCAAGAGTGGTATATCCTGCCAATTTCATATCTTCTCCGAGTTGACGGGTTTTTTCATAACCATGATTTTGCTCATAGGTTGTAAAGAATTCTTCAATTTGATTAGAGGATGCATTGCCAAGGAGTTTAATTAATGCCGTATTTTCTTTTATATGGCAGTTGTCATCATCGGTATACTCATCTTTATACGAATCAAAAATATCACATAGCTGAGCACCCGTATAATCTTCCAGATTTTCGCCCTCAAAGCCCAGTTTTTCGAGAGTATCACCTATGTTTCTTATATCGTTTTCATCAACATCTTCAATATCATCCGGCTCAAATGAAGCAAATTCATCGGCTTGTTCTTCATATATTTTGCTTAAAATATCCAAATCGTTATCGTTTAATTCCTGATATTTGGAAAAAGCATTCTCATCCTGCCGCAATGAAAATTCATCATCTTCTTTAGCTATGCCGCCATTCGACAGTTTGCACAAAAAATTGTCATCATCTTTAATAGGGTTAGTTTTAAACCTGTTATTTGAGACAAGAAAGTCAATATTCGACGTCTGCGCATCGTTAACTTTGGCATTAAAGTTTACCATTTTTTACTCCTCTATCTTGATTATATTTATTCCTTGTATATTATTAAAAAAGATGATTAAAAATTTATTGCTTAATTTAAAAAAAATATTAACTTTTGTTAAAATAATTTTTAACTTGCAAATTAAAAAATATCTTCAAGATTTTAACTTTATAGTATAATTTATTTAATGTTGAAGTTGTTACGCTATTTGAAATTTTAAAGCGTGACAAGAATATATATGTAAATTGAAAATAATATATGCCTGTCGAAGTGGCGGAACTGGTAGACGCGCATGATTCAGGTTCATGTGGATAATTCCTTGTGGGTTCGATTCCCATCTTCGACATTTTTAAAAGAGCCGATGAAACGGCTCTTTTTTGTTACCGTTTCTTGGTTTAAATATGTAAACTTTTGTAAAAATTATTAAATTTTTCCGATATAACTGCCGATATAACAAAGGTAACTTAGTGCTTCAGGAAGGTTATATGGATAACACAAATTTCAATAAAATTCAACAATTCAGCAATAATTACAAAGGTGTACAAAAGACAAACATATTAGGCGGCAAATATTACACAAAAGACGACCCCAGGGTGCCTTTAGGCGATATGGGAATGCTTTTGTATCAAGACGGATTTTTAAAATACATGCAAGATCAAAAAGACGAAAATATGTCTGTTAACGAAATATTGGATATCGAAAATCTTGACAGCCTTCTTGATGAAATTAACAGTGATATCAATGAAAATGACAGTCCGAAAGTATCTTCGGACGGCAAACTCACTCTCCCGCCAAATTTAAAAATCAGCGAAACAAACACGGTATATAACGATGACGGATCAACAACCATTGAAGACGTTTTAACAAAAGATGACGGAACAACTTTAAAAATAGGTCGTCGTATTGATTCTAACGGCAAGTTGATGACCGAATATACATACGGCAAAAATGAAGACGGAGAAGAAACAAAACTGGGCACATGGTATAACTCGGACGGCAGCCTCAACACATATTATGAATTTACATACCATGAAGAAAACGGCAAAAAAACAGCCGACCTTGCTAAATGGTCGACAAAAAGCGTAAATAATAAACCAAACGAATTAGATCATAATTTTCAAATTGAATACGATGAATCCGGAAAAGAAATCAAAAGAACGGAAAGCAAAAAAGACGGCGATATTACCGTTGCAGAAAATTATGACTCTATGGAACAGTTGGTGTCTGAAGATAAGTATGATGAAAACAACAATAAAATATCACATACACCAAGACCAAAAAGACAAACAACGGCACAAAAACTCGGTCTAACAGGAGAAGACACACAATCAAATACTCAAAACAATGCAAATCAAACCGAAAATGAAGACACAACAGCACATCAGGCAAGTTTTCAAGAAAATCTGACAATGCTTTTAAATAATAAAATCGTAAAAGATTATGTTGATAAAGATGCAAACGGAAAAATAGACGAAGAAGAGCTCAAAAGCTTTATTCAGGATGCTGCGGAATTAGACGGAAATGCATCAGATTTATCAACCGCAGATTTATATAACATTATAAACAGAAAAGTTTTAAGCAAATTTTACAACATAGATTCTTACTTTGGCGCACAAACTACAAATTATCAAGCAGTTGCCGAAGCGATTGAAGAAGAAATAAAATCACAAGACAACAACAATCAGCTTTGGTTATTAAATCTTGGCAGATTGTCTGCTGACGAAGTAAATGTTTTGGCGGGCAACAGTCTTTGTTCGGCGAAACTGAACAGCGTAAGAAGCAAATCACAAACGGTTAAAAATAATCAACACTATGATTCCGAAGATGTGACCTGGCTTAATAAAAATGTTGTTGAGCTTCTGAATTATACCGACGATGAAATAAAAGAATTTTTAGGCATAGATGATGAGCGGCTTTATGTATTAAAAACCACTTGCAAACTAAGTGACAATGATATTAAAAGTCTTTCAAAAGAAATTGCAAACACTCTCAATGACGGTCCGGCAAAAATTGCAGAGCGTGAATATACGGACGAAAGATTTGACAAATATAATTATTCAAGGAAAACAAGCAAGAATTAAAAAATCGCAATTATTAAAGGAAGGTATATATGAGCATCAGCGACAACTTAAAAAACATTATCTATTTAGCTTGCAACAATGCATTAAAAGATAAAGGTGCGGAAGGCAAAGAGAAAACAGAAAACACCTCTTTAAACGATATAAGCATCTTCCTTGAAAAAGATGCGTTTGGAAAAACAGTATCACAACAGAATATTGATAGTGTATCCGTAAAAGATTTGACAGAAGCCGACCATTTACAGCAAATAATTGATGAGGTTAAAAACGAATCAAACGACGAAGAAAACGACAAAAACGATAGCGGTGAAAACACAACGCTATCAATGGATGACCTTGTAGGTGCACTTCTTGAAAATAAATATGTCAAAAACTTCATTAGCGGCTTGTACGGCAAAGAAGAAAACTTAACCAAAGGCGACCTGAAAGCTTTTATTGAAAAAGCTGCCGGTTTAGACGGAGATGAAAGCAGTCTTTCAGCACAAGATGTTATTAATGCGGTTAATAATATCTTAGATTCGGAATTCAGTGAAAATGGTGTAACGGATTACGATAAAATCGAAAAAGAAATCAAGGCGGATTTAAATAAACAGAATAAAAACGGTGAACTTTGGGCTGTAAAACTCTCTAAATTCAGCGATGAAGAGCTGAAAAAAACTTTAAACAATTTAAGCGATGATGAAATAAAGGCATTAAAAGAAAATTACGGTGAAGATTTGAGAGGGCTTTCAGATCTCAGCGATGAAGAATTAAAAGAAGTTCTAAAAATTGATGATAAACAACTTGCTCAATTAAAATCGCTGAAATTAAACAAAAATGAAATAAATGATATTGCAAGCAGCTATATTTCAAATCTCAAAAATGACCCATTGCTTGACAAAGGAGTAACGTTTGAAGGTGCTCAAGTACCAAACAGTACATCATCTTCAATGGGAACGGCAGGAACTTCTTCATCGGGCGGCAGTGCTATATCCAACGGAGGCAGCGCTTACAGAGGCAACTATAACTCCTCACCCGTTTCAGGCACAAAAAATTTAAATCAGATGAACTTAGAAGAGTTAAAAGCTCAAAAAAGTGAAGCAGAAAACGACCTTAAAGGAAGACAAAGCAGCTTGGAAGAAGCGCAAGCCGACCTGCCCGAACTCAGAAGCGACATAGAAAAATGTGCTAAAAATTTAACAGACTACCTAGAAAAAGTTGTAGATTCCGAAAATGAGCACATGAAAAAAATAGAAGAAGCAAAAGACAACCTTCAAATAAATGAAGATGAGCAAAAAAAGCTTCAAGACAACCTCACGAAAAAAGAAACACAAATAAACGATACAACCCTTGCAATTGATAAACTTGCAGGTAAAATCACTTCTTTAACAAGTGCCAAATCTTCTCTTGAAACCGCATTAAACAGCTGCGGCGATGACGACAGTGCAAAAGCTGAAATTCAAAGCAAAATCAATAGTATTGAAAAAGAAATTAAAGAAGCCGAAAATGAAAAAAGCGAAAAAGAAAAAGAATTAAAAACTCTTGAAAAAGAAAAACAAGAAATTGAAACCAATATCAATAAAATTGAAACAGTTATTTATGACTCTGTTCAAACCATTGAAAAAGAAACCGAAATGTTATTAAGTGACGAAGAGCTTGAAGATGAAGGAAAAATACGAGAGCTCAAAGAAGCTGTTGTACAAGCTAAAAATAATTATGATAAGCAGCAGCAGCAAACAATTCCGGACCTTAAATCAAAAGTTCAGGAAGCTCAAGAAAAAGTTAATTCAATAGATCTTGCAATTTCAAATTATGAAGAAAATGCAAGAATATCACAAGATTATGGTTTCTATAACGCACAAGCAGGTCAAAGACTTGCACAAAACGCTCTCTCAACAAGAGGTACAACGGGTCATTGTCTCGCAGGCGTTGACGATACCCTTCAAAAGACCTATGGTATCAGCCTTGCAGGCTTAGGCTCCGCATATCTGGCAGCGGAAGCCTTAAGAGGTAATACTCCCGGATATGAAGAAATAGCAAGTCACTTTATGGAAGTTAAAGATTACCCCAGAGAAGACCTTGCAAGTCTGCCGGCAGGTGCCATTGTCGTATGGAATAACAACGCAGATGGCGGCGGCTCAAATGTTACCGCTGCGGGCAAAATACACGGTCACATCTCAATTGCTCTCGGTGACGGAAGAGAATCATCAGACCATATTCAAAGTCAAACGGTAAACAGAGATGCAACCTATACGGTATTCTTACCGATAAGCTAATTTTATATACCTTTCCTAATTTTCCTGAAAAAATATTGACCCGAAAGTATAATTCTTAGAATTTAAACTCAAGGGTCTTTTTTTTAACATAAAAAAACAGAGATGAAGGGATTCGAACCCTTGGCGGAGTCGCCCCCGCACAGTCGTTCCAGGACTGCACCTTAAACCACTCGGACACATCTCTATTGCTTTTATATTACCAAATTAAACTTTTTTTTCAAGGGCTAGTGTAATGTATCAACATAAATCACATACACTTTTCCTTCTTTTACCTTTTTAAACTCTTTTTTATTATCCAAATCTTTAATTTTTGTTCTTGTCAGAATATATACATTTCTTTTTTTGTTGTTTTTTACATATTTAACCAATTCATCAAAATTATCTCTGTTTGGTGTAATTATATATTTTATTTTTTTCTTATTATTCAAAATTGAATATTTTGCGCTAAAGCCGTATGTAACCGTTTGAGAATCTCTCTGGAGATTTATAAATTGCGCAAATTCTTCAAGTTCATCCTGAGCAAAACTTGTATAATAAGGTATTCCAAAATCGCATCCGACCCACACAACACCAAGCATTATGGCAATATGACAAATAAAAGATGATACTATTTTATTCTTTTTCACAAAGAATAAAAATAAAATCGAAATTATAAGCATATAAACCAAAGCGGGACGTGCAAAAACAAGCGCATTATCTATATAAAACTCTATATTATCAGGCAGAAGCATTTTATATGTATAAGAAAAAACAAGTCCTAAAAGGGATATAACAAAAAACATAATGGAATTAATATAATTTGATATCTTAAGTTCTTTTTTGTTTTCCCCCAGTTTAATCACCCTGTACCACAAGTTGCCGACAATTAAAGAAAGTGCCGGAAACATCGTTAAAATATAAGGCGGAAGCTTTGTACTCGCACTTGAGAAAAAGAAAAATACGGAGCCTGCGTATATATATGCAAATGCCATAACTTTTTTATCGGTTGTTGAAAAATCAAAAAATTGTTGAATTTTATCCGATTTTTTAATTTTTTTAATAAATCTTTTTATATCTCTGATAAATATAACAATAAAGTTAAATGTCCAGGGTATAAGCCCGAGGGCAATAATCGGAACATAAAACAAAAACGGCTGTTTGCGTCCTAAACCTTCCGAATTTAAAAGGCGGGCAAAATGATGCTTCAGAATATACATATTTACCCACTCCTGATGAAATTCCCGATATATCATACAGTGCCACGGAAGCGCAACGACAAGAAAAATCAAAAGCCCCGGAAGAATATATTTCGGCTTAAACATTTCTTTTGCTTTATTAAAAGCAAGATAAGTAAAAAACACGCTCATACAAGGAACGGCAAGTCCGATAAAACCTTTTGCCAGAATAGATAAAGCCATAAATAAATAGCCAAAATACCAGCAGTATTTTTTATTTTTTTCTTTTTCGCAAAACAAAGGCAACACCGCACAATATATTGCACACATTGAAAACACCATGAAGTTTAAATCAAGTATTGCAACATGGGTAAATACCAAAAACCATGCCGATGCCAAAAGTACACATGCGCAAAGAAAGCCGTAAAGCCTGTCTTTTAAAATTTTACCCGCAAAAAAATAGGTAAATAATACGCCGAAACTTCCGACAAAGCCTGTCATAAATCTGCTTGCATATATGCCTTCGTTGGAAAAAATTTTATAAGCAATAACATTAAGCCAGAAATAAAGAGGAGGTTTTTCCAAAAAAGGCTCGAAATTTAACATGGGAGTAAGATAATTACCGGTTAAATTCATATATCTGCTCATATTCACATATCTTGTTTCATCAATATCTATTAAAGGATATAAGCCGATATTGGAAAATATAAAAAGAACGCATCCTATAATCAAAAATAATAAATAATATTTTGAAATGTTTTTTCTTATTCCTCTAAACATTGTTTATTCCTCTTTTGTAAGCTCTTTTGCTTTTGCCCACAAAGTATTATACTCTTCAAAATTTAATTCGCTAAGTTTTTTATTTGTTAATTCTTCCAGTTTGTTAAATCTTTTTATAAATTTTTGATTTGCTTTAGCTAAAGCACATTCGGGGTCTATATTGTTCCATCTTGCAATATTTACAAGAGTAAACAAAATATCTCCGAATTCATCTTCTTTTTCTTTTTCGTTTTTTGCATTTTTAAATTCTTCAACTTCCGAATTAAAGCAATCAATAAGCTGGCTATAATTTTCCCACTCAAAACCTTTTCTTACAACTTTTTTGGATATTTTTAAGGCACGAAGAAGAGAAGGGAAATTAGCCGGAATTCCATCAAGAGTTCTTTTTCTTTCTTTTTTTTCATCCTGTTTTAATTTTTCCCAGTTAATCAAAACTTCGTTTGTATCTTTGATTTTTATATCTTTAAATACATGAGGATGCCTGTGTATTAATTTATCATTGAGCATTTTAGCGACATCTTGAATGTTAAATTCACCTTCATCCTGTGCAATTTGAGAATGAAGCAATACCTGAAGCAATACATCTCCCAATTCTTCTTTTAGATGCAATGCATCATTTTCATCAATTGCTTCAACCGCTTCATAGGCTTCTTCAAGCATATTCTGGCGAATGCTGGAGTGGGTTTGTTCCCTGTCCCACGGACATCCCTCCGGCGAGCGAAGAATTTTTACGGTATTTATCAATTCCTTTAAATAATCTTTTTCCATAATTATTTAACCATCTGATCAACGCTTAAAATAAGAATGCCTTCACCGCCAATGTTTTTAAGGTTATCTATGGCATCATAAATCTTATTTTCATCCACGGTAACATGAATTACAACTTTATTTTCGTTATTGTGCAAAGGAATAACGGTAGGAGAAGTAAGCCCCGGAAGAAATTCCTTAACTTTTTCTATTTTGTCTTTCGGAATATGAGCCATTAAATATTTTTTTGTTTTGGCATCCAAAACAGAATCTATTGCACGAATTAAAGAGCGCAGTTCAAGCTGTTTTTCTGTTTCTAAATCTTCTCTTGCACAAAGTACTACAGAGGATGATAAAATTTTATCAATTATTTTTAATCTGTTTGATTTTAGGGTTGTACCCGTTGAAGTAATGTCAATTACAACATCGCAAAAACCAAGCGAAGGAGTAATCTCGACTGCTCCCGTTATTTCTGATATTTTTGCATCTATCCCGAGCTTTTTAAAATAATCTTTTGCAATGTTCGGAAAAGAAGTTGCAACCCTTATGCCGTCTTTTAAATCCGAAGGGGATTTTATGGTTTCATCTTCTTCTTTTGAAGCCAAGACCATATCGCATTTGCCGAAATCAAACTCTTTTGCAATATCGAGCTTAATGTTTTTTTCAACAATTATATCTTTTCCCGTAAAACCGATGTCGGCTACTTTTGAATCCAAAAAATTAGGAATATCCGATGCTCTTACAAAAATCAAAGAAAAACGATTGTCATCACTGTCGAGTTTTAAACATCTTTCATCTTTACTGCCGAGGTTTAAACCCGCACTATCCAATAATTCATATATTTTTTGAGATATTCTTCCCTTGTTTGGCAGAGCTATTTTTAACATTTTTTTCTCCAAGTTTTACAAAATAAATATAGCACAAGGATATTTTTTATACACTTTACTAATAACTTTTTTAATATAAAATTAACATATTATAATTAGTTTACGAGGGGGTATGTATGGAACATTTACATGCAATGATTTCAAATAATGCAATCTGTGTATCCGCATTAATACTTTTTGTTGCATATATTTTTATAGCATGGGAAAAAATTCCTAAAGTTGTTATTGCGCTTTTGGGCGGGTCATTAACTTTGTTTTTGGGACTTTTGGAAACCGAAAAAAGCCATGATAACTTAGCTTCATATTTTATTTCATTTATTGATTTTAATGTGATATTTTTACTTGTTTCAATGATGATAATAGTTCATATTGCATCCAAATCAGGCATGTTCAGCTGGCTTGCAAATGAAATTTTAAAAAAGACAAAAGGAAAACCAAAACTGGTGCTTGCCGCTTTAGCAATATTTACGGCTGTAGCTTCGGCTTTTCTGGATAATGTAACAACGGTTATACTTGTTCTGCCGATTACGTTTGCGGCTTGCAAACTGCTTGATATAAGCCCCGTTCCTTTCTTAATAACCGAAATTTTCTGTTCAAATATCGGCGGTACGGCGACTTTAATCGGCGACCCTCCGAACATAATTATAGGCTCTGCCGCAAATTTCAGTTTTATGGATTTTGTTCGTGAACTGACGGGCATAGTTCTTGTTATAATGATTGTTGTAATCGGACTTTTGATTTTTATATACAGAAAAGAATTGAAATCATCTCCCGAAAAAATGGAGCTTGTATCTCAAATTGACAATTCAAAAACAATCACCGATATGTCGCTTGCTCTAAGGGCGGGAACTGTTCTTTTGTTTGTTATTTTAGGATTTATATCCCACGATTTCAGCCATATACCTACATTTTTAATTGCAATGATAGGTGCTTCCGTTCTTATGATATTTGAAAAACCCGCCGAAGTCCTTGTTGAAGTCGAGTGGAATACAATATTTTTCTTTGTCGGCTTGTTTATTATAATCGGAGGTTTGGAACACTCGGGCGGTATTGATTTAATGGCAAAATGGCTCTTGAGCGTTACTAAAGGCTCTCAAGAAGCTACTTCCATGATTATTCTTTGGGCTTCGGGTATATTGTCGGGTATTATTGACAACATACCTTATACGGCAACAATGGCGCCTATGATAGCTTCTATTGAACAAACCATGGGTCATGCTTATGCGCATCCTCTTTGGTGGTCATTGGCACTGGGTGCGTGCTTAGGGGGCAACATGACAATAATCGGTGCGGCAGCTAACGTTATTGTAAGCGAAAACGCACATAAAGCCGGATACCCGATTTCATTTATGAAATTTTTAAAATATGGTATAATTGTAACAATGATATCTTTGGGTATATCAGCCATTTATATTTACCTTAGATTTTTACACTAGATGATTGTTAAAGATGAAGACAAAAAAATAAATAATAAAGCACTCAAATCAACAGCAAATCCTGATTTGAGTGCTTCTCAAATAAAAAATGAGGATAGTTATGAAAACAATATACGTCCTTTAACTTTTGATGATTACATCGGGCAAAATTCAATCAAACAAACTCTTAAAATATCTATTGAAGCATCAAAAAAAAGAAACACCCATCTTGATCACCTTTTATTTTACGGGCCTCCGGGGCTGGGCAAAACCACCCTTGCAGGAATTATAGCAAACGAATTAAATGCAGATATAAAAATAACATCAGCTCCTTCAATTGAGCGCCCGAGGGATATTATCGGAATATTGATGCAATTGAAAGAAGGAGATGTTTTATTTATTGACGAAATTCACCGTTTAAATAAAATTGCGGAAGAAATATTATATCCCGCAATGGAAGATTTTACAATTGATTTAACAACGGGAAAAACCCAAACCGTAAAAACAATGAGAATACCTATTCCGAAATTTACCCTTATCGGCGCAACAACAAAAGCCGGTGCGCTATCCGGTCCGTTAAGGGACAGATTTGGAATTATCCACAGATTGGAATTTTATACAACCGAGGAGCTTGCTCAAATTGTTAAAAGAACGGCAAAAATATTAAATTTTGAAATAGATGAATCAGGCGCTCTTGAAATTGCAAAACGTTCACGCTGCACTCCAAGAATTGCAAACCGACTGGTTAAAAGAAGTGCGGACTGGGCGATTGTTAAAGGGGACGGCAAAATTACGCAGAAAATTGCATCAGATGCCCTCTGCGCTTTGGATATTGACGAAATGGGGCTTGATGTGACTGATAGAGCCTTGTTAAAATTGATGATAACTTCTTTTGACGGAGGTCCTGTCGGCATTGAAACTCTTGCCGTTGCTTTAGGAGAAGATATCAGAACAATTGAAGATGTTTATGAGCCCTTTTTAATTCAAAAAGGATATATTGCAAGAACTCCGAGAGGAAGAAAAGCGACAAAAAGCGCCTATGAACATCTGGGTATTAAACAAGATGTTTCACAATTAGGGCTTTTTAAAAATTAAATACCCAGTATTTTTCTTGTATTTATTTCGGGATTTATTTTTAAAAGAAGTTTCTTTGCAATAAAAAGAGAAATTAAAGATAGTATTGCAACCGCAAAAAATCTTACAATTACAACCAAAAACATCATCAGAGTGCTTTCTTGTAATTGAATTACGTTTTTCATATTAAATATTTGATTAAAAACAAAAAGCCAATACCAGTGTACAAAAAATATTCCAAAGCTGTATTTTGCAATGAAATCAAGGGCATTGTTTAACTTTTTTTTGGATAATATAAATTCATCGTAATGTTTTAAATATGCAAGCACAATTATTGTTAAAAATGTTTTTGAAATTGTATAGTTTGAAAAGCCGTAGTTATATTTTAAAAATATATCCAATGAAGCGGAAATTATAAAAAGTAAAATCCAGATAATTCTTTTGTCCCAAAATTTATCAATTATTTCTTTTTTTGATGAACAATACATCCCAAAAACATAAAGCGAAATAAAATGAACAAAATTTGATAAAATATATTTTACATAAACCAAATATTTATCAATATAACTAAGTCCCATAACGCTTTCATATTCGGCTTCTCCACGGGGAAGCACAATTGTTAAAAGGAAAAAGAAGGGAAGAAGTTTATATAAAACATTTTTCTTTTCAAGCTTGAGTAAAATATAAGAAATAAGGAAAAAAATTATAATCATGGGAATAAACCACGTCGGAACGTTATGCACTCTGCCGATTGAAATAAGAAGAGGTATTTGTATAGCCGGATTTAAGCCGTCGAAGGCATTTTTATATGCTATAGGACAATACAGACAAAAGAAAATCCCCGGAAGCGCCGTTATTAAATAAGGCATAATAACATTTGTCCACTTCTTTTTAAGATAAGTTTTATATTCAAATTTATAGGACAGATGTTGAAATAAAAATCCCGAAATAAATATGAAAAGAGCAGTTCCCCCGCATATAAATTCACAGTTTATAATACTTACAATATTTTTTGCGTCGCCAAACTGCATTGTATGCCCCATAATAATAAGAAGTATGGCAAGCCCTCTAAAAACATTTATGTAGTTTAGAATTTTTGTTTTTTTTGTTGTATCACTCATTTTTTGCCTTCAATTCAAGCCACAAAGTCTGATATGGCGCTAATCTCAAATGCATTTGCCTGTTCTGCAAAGATATATTAACTTTTATATTTTCGCCGTTTATAAGATTTTTAAGCGAGGTGATATGTCCTTTATTCTTTAAAATTATATCCGGCTCAAGTGTAATATTTGCAATCAGTTTATCTTTTGAAAGATTATTAATCACAAGAATTTCAGAATTTTTATTTTTTCTTATATACGCAAGATTATTTTGCGAAGCCGTTTTTAAAAATGTAAAATCGCCCTGAGCCATAACCGGATTTAATTTTCTTAATTCAACAAGATTTTTTACCTTTTTATAAACTTTTGAATTAAATTCATAATATCCTTTTGTTGAGCCGTAAAACAGCTTTTGAGGCACGGCGCCCCTGTGGATATCTCTTGAATCAAAAACGGATAAAAGTGATTTTCTGTTTTGTTCTCTTAATTTTGCGGATTTTTTTGCATTTTCAAAGTTATTTGAAGCCCCGACTTCATCACCGTAGTAAATAATTGGAATACCGGGGAGAGAAAGAAGAATTGAAAAAGCTTCTTCAATCCTTGTCGGATTTTTATCCAAAAAATTTGCCAATCTGCCCGAAACTCCGAAACCCTTTCTGAAACCCGCCCCTTTCGGCTCGAGATTATCGAAAATAATCTCTCTTACCTGCGGACTCACCATTTCAAGGGTCAGTTCGTCATGCACTCTTAAAAACATAGCCCACGAAGCGCTTTTTGGAATTATGGGAGTGTTTTTATAAGTATCAACAAAATATTTTTTATCACCCGTAATTAAAGATGCCCAAATTGCGCTCATAATAGGGAAATGATAGGCTATTTGCGCTTGCGATGTTCTTTTTATGGTTCTTTTTTTCTCATCCTCATTTATTACGACATTTCTGTCTTTTCCGAAATAGTGAATGATGTCTTTTGGAGTTTGGCATGCTTCAACCTGAATTACGCTTGAAGGAGCGCTTAATTGAAGATAGTTGCTTAAAAGCGTAACAATCGCATGGGTTTTAGGCTGATTTTCGGCGTTTGTTCCTTTTTCTTTTGACAAATACGGAACTGCATCCATTCTGAAAATATCAACCCCCATATTTGCCCAGGAAGAAATGACATCAAGCATATAATACAATACTTTCGGGTTTTCCCAGTTTATATCAAGCTGAAACGGATAAAAAGTATGATAAAGATAATAGTCTTTGTTGTTTATGGTTATTTTTCTGTAGTGATTATCCGTATTATCGGGAAAAATTAATCTTCTTTTTGATATTTGACCGTCATCTTCCTTATATTCTATTACGGTGCCTAAATTTTCATCCTGAAATTTACTGTACTCAGGCATTTTATCTTCATATATAAAATAGTCAAGATAGCTCTCGTCCCCTTCTTCAAGCTTTTTAAACCATTGGTGATTATCGGATAAATGGTTTAAAACTAAATCTGCCTTGATTTTAAACCCTCTTTTTTTTGCCTGTTTAACAAAATCTTTAAATTGAACAAGCCCGCCCAAGTCCTGTCTTACCTGTTTGGGGTTTTTAACGTCAAAACCCGCATCTTTCATTGGAGACTCGGCAAAAGGAAGCATGTATAAAGTTGTAACGCCTAAATCTTCAAGATAATCAAACATCAGGGTTAAATCTTTAAAAGTGTTGTTTTTGTCATCCTGTACCGTCCCGAATTTATCCACATAAAACATATAGATAATTTCATTTTTATACCATTCGGGCTCTCTTTCAATATCTTGTTTAATTAAATTTTCAGGTCTGTTATTTAATGCGTTTTGCGCAATTGATAAAACGTTTTTATATATTTCTTCGCTTTGCTCCCTGCCGTATATTTTAACAATAGATTCTTTTATCTCGTCTTTTATTTTTGTATCCGAAGCCGAAACAGTTGTGTTGTTTGAAACATCCTCAGCAAGTACAACCGAAAAAAATGAGAAAAAAATGAAAAATAATATAAATATTTTTTTCATAGCTCAAATTATACAATAATTAATTATAAACTTTTGTAAAATGTTTATTTAATATGTTGAAAAATATTTTTGAAGGTATAATATAAAATACGGAAGCGACTTAAGTCGGTTTCTTATATCATCTGAATTTTAAAATACGACATTTACTTTTTTGGATGATATCCGATAGCTAAGGCGCAAAGCGCCAAATAACTTTAAAAAGTTATTTCACCAAAAGGAAGTATTAGACCCCTAAAGGTTAGGCTGGTGTACATTGAAAACAGAATATCATATCTGTCATCTGACAAATTGAGAATACATCGGAGCCTCTAATGAAATAATTAAA
>CANQAV010000010.1 GCA_947589425.1 Candidatus Gastranaerophilales bacterium
TCAGACAAAGGCGAAGGTCCTGAAATTCATATCAATGCGGTTGATGATGAACTTGCAATCTCAAGATTTGTAACCGATAAGCTCTTTATGGATACAAATGACAAACTCCATGCTTCACCCGTAGAATTGACTGATGCCGAACGTCAAGGGTTCCCTGAAGACGCTAAAGCTCAAGGCTACATTGAAGTAAGAGACTATAGCGGTTTCAATAAAGATGACTTTGTTAAAAACGGTGATAACCCCGATCCGAGCATGGATTACACCGGTCACTATGTACCCGGTGAAATGGATACACCCGACGGTAAAATCCCGACAAAAGAAAAACATACATTCCAGGATAACAACACAGGTGAAGATTTCTTATTGGATTATACAAGACCGGATTATGAATTTACACCTGAAAAAGCTCCTGACCCTGTAAATGCGAATTCGTTGATTGATAATGTAAGAATTCCGAGAGAACAAATAGAAATATCAAAAACTTCAAAAGTTTCAGATAATACAGGTGACCAAACTTCAAACATCATGTCAGCCGCTGCAAAAGTTGACCTAGGTCAAAATGATGAAAACGATGACGACGATGAAGAAGGTGAAAGCGAAGAATAGTTGAATTGACATGACAATAAAATAAGCCGTCGGACGGGTGTTCGGCGGCTTTTATTTATCTTTAAATATTTTTGTTATGCAAAATAAATTCTTCCTTACTGTTGGTATATCCAAACATCAAAACCTTTGGATTTTAAGATTTGAGCCTGTGTTCGTGCTACTGAAAAATCTTGGTACGAGCCGATTTGAACACTGTAAATGCTGCCGATTTTTTTAACGTATGGCGAAAGAGAAGAATCTTGTTTCTTAATTGAAGACTGTATTTCTTTTGCTTCTTCAAACGTGGAAAATCTTCCAACCAAAACTTTTGACATTACGGTTATATTTTTTTCTTCCGCTGCCGTTTCAGGTGCAGGTGTTTGTGTATTTTGTTTAACGTCAGCTCCCGGCATTGGAGGTTTTTCTAAAATATCGTTGTTGTTTTGCAGTTTTTGTTTTTCAATTTTATCAATTTTTTGACTTTCTTCAATGTGAATGGGGTCTATTATATCTGCTTCTTTGGGTCTGTTTTTATCCTGTATAATCTTTGCTTCGCTTGGTGCGTTTTCTTCCTGTTGAATTAATGCAAGTCTTTTGTCAATTTTTTTGTGTTCTTCTTCTCCGTAATTCTCATATCCCGAAATAGAATTAACAGGTTTCACATTGTTTTTTGAAAGCTCGGCTTTGGCATATTCCATATCCATTTGAGTAGAATATTTTACTATTGCCGCAACAATAATGATAAATATAATAATAAACGAAATGATAAAAATTTTAAATATATTTACTTCGCCGTTTGAATTTTGTTCTTCGTATTCATCAGGTCTGTGTCTTTCATTATTTCTTATATACGGACGATAATCCGAATTTCCGGGATACATTGTTGTTATACACCTCTCACTTTGGATATCGCCATTTTAATTGATTTTATTTCTTGAGCGTATCTTTTCATAATTATAGTTGCAAAATTTTTAATATCATTTACTCCGATTTCCGATAAATCGGAAGCTTTTATCGGAGCATTTTCTTTTATTATATTCAAACCCGTATGTATAAGGCAAGAAGTTATTGATTTTGTTGCAATTGAAACAGATAATTTTCTTTCATCAAAATATAGGTCATCCCCTTGTCTTATAAGCTTTTTGTTTGTTTCTTCTTCAATCACATCTTTTATGATTGATATAAATAATCTTTGAAGCGCCACCATTGAAAAAAGCGAAATATCAAACTGTTCAATAATAAAATTAAGCATTTTTTGGGAATATATCGGCTCGTTGTTAATCACATCTTCAATATCAACCATTTCATCAAGATTGACCTCAACTTCTCCGATAAAGCCAATAATTGCATCTCCCTGAATTTTAAAATTTTTATAAATCCAGTGGGGCGCAAGCTCTCTGCCAGTATATTTTATTTCTTTATCGATAAATAATGTTTCCATTAGAATATTTCTCCTAAAAGTTCGGGTTTTTTACTCTGTTTAACAGCATTATACAACAATTTGCAAGACATACACTTACCGCAGTGTTTTTTTGAATTTTCCGTTTTTTTATAACAGCTTTTAATTAGATTTAGCGGAAGATTGTTGTCTATTGCATAATTTACCATTTCGATTTTGTTTAATTTAATGCATGGTGCAAGAACTTTCGGGTGGTTAATTGTTGCATATTTAAAATATTCATTTGTTAATTCGACAAATTTTTCCGTGTTATCGGGAAAATCTCTTCCTTCTTCTTTATTTGCTCCGAAAATTATATAATCATATTTGTATTTATCTGCCCAAACAGCTGCAATATTAAGAAAAAGACCGTTTCTGTCAGGTATCCAAACCGAATTAAAATTATTGAAATCATCGTTATTATCATTTGTCAGGGCATTTGATGAAACTTCTTTAACAAAAGGCAATTCAATCGTTTTTTGATTAATTTTATAATATTTTGAAATTTCTTTGGAAGCAGTTTCTTCGTCTTGAAATGCTTTTTGACCATAGTTAAAAGTGAGCGCCAGTTGAATATTGCAAATTTTTTGCGCCATATCAAGGCTGACAAAGCTGTCTAAACCGCCCGAGAGTAATATAATTCCTGTTTTATTCGTTTTCATATTCTTCCGTTATTTCTCTTGCATATTTTTTTAATTCTTCTTCGTACTCCCCTTCTATTACTTCGTTGAGTATTGAAGCATCGGACAAATTATACAGCGCCGTGAGAGCATTTTTTTTGACCTCAATATCATCATCATTTTTTAATCTCTCGTATATTAAGTCATAATTTTCTTCAATATCCGAATTCATAAGGGTTTCAATCGTACTTATTCTTACATTCTTATTATTATCCAAAAGGGATGTTTTTAAAATATCAAGCGCTTTTTTGTTTTTTGAAATATCCATTTTAGACATTGCTTCTATCATTCGCTCTTTAAAAAATGAAAATTTGTCCAAAAACATCTGTTTTGTATGCATGATTGAATTAAATACATCAAGAGCCCTATTGTCCCCCAATAAGCCGAGTGCAACAACTGCTGATTCTCTGACATAAAGGGATTTTTCTTCTTCGTCGCACACAATATTTGTTAAAGATTCAAAAGCATTTTTATCTCCGATTTTGCCCAAAGCCTCTGCTGCGGCAAATCTTATTTTATAATTTGAATTTTTATCGTTTAAACAACTCAAAAGTGCGGGCAGGGAACTTGTATCTTTAAAATTTGAAATTGTTTTAATTGCGAGAACTTTTAAATTTAAATATTCGCTTCCGCTGTAATTTTTAAACAAAAAATCTATAAGAGCATTAAGGTTTTGCGGGCTTCTTGTTTCGTTGATTTTTCTTATTGTATAGTTTAAAAATCCTGTATCATTTATGTTTGTTAAAATATAATTATAAGTGTATAAAATACCCTTAATGCCGAATTTATCTTTTATGTCGTCGAAAAAAAGAGCATAATTTTTTTCGCCCTTAAGCTTTTCTTCTAAGTATAAGACTATATCTTCCGAAAAATCATTCATAATCCGACACTTTAGCTTTATTAAAATTTAATCATAAAGAGTGTATCTTGTAAACTTTTTTTAACTTATTAACAAAATACCCTTTAAAACATGTTGTTTTAGTGTTAAAACATATCAGAAATCAGATTTAGTTTATATAACGAGAATGTCGGAAGTAACCTATCAACAAGCAGTCGAGCAGATTAAAAATTCTTTGGATATAGTTGATGTTATATCTAAGTATGTTGTATTAAAAAAAACCGGAAGAAATTATCAGGGGCTTTGTCCTTTTCATAATGAAAAAACCCCTTCTTTTGTCGTGAGTGCGGATAAGCAGATTTTTAAATGTTTCGGCTGCGGCGAAGGCGGAGATGTTCTTACTTTTTTAATGAAAATAAACAATCAAACTTTTAATGAAGCAATTGAAGAACAGGCTGCTGTTTTAGGTATTGAGCTTCCGAAAAGAAATATCAAAAAAATTAACGAACAAAAACAGGAAAAAGAACGTTTATTTGATGCTATGGATTTGGCTTCAAAATTTTTTGTTAAAAATTTGAAATCAAATCAAAATGCCCTTGAGTACCTTGCCAAAAGAGGAATTGAAGAAAATGCAATTTCAATGTTTTCTCTGGGACTTGCGCCTAAAGGTAATTTTGAGTTAAAAAATTACCTTACAAACCTCGGTTTTTCAATTGACGAACTTTTAAAAGCGGGGCTTATATATGAAAAAGAAGGAAATTTCTTTGACAGATTTAAAAACAGAATTATTATCCCGATAAAAGATATAAATTCAAATACTATTGCATTCGGCGCACGTGCAATATTAGAGGGGCAGATGCCAAAATATATCAACTCTCCCGAAAGCGCAATTTACAATAAAAGTTCGGTTTTGTTCGGCTTGAATTTAGCTAAAGATGCAATTGTTGAAAATGACAGCATAATATTTATGGAAGGATATTTTGATGTTATTTCGGCGCATCTTGGCGGAGTAAAAAACGCTGTTGCCACATGCGGTACCGCACTGACTCCTCAGCATATTAAACTAATCAGCAGATTTAGTCCTTCAAGAAAAATTTACCTTGCTTTTGATACGGACAGTGCAGGGAAAAAAGCGATTGAGCATGGAGCATCGGTTATTAAAAACATATTTAATTCACTGGGCGATATAAAACAATATGACTCAAATTTTGCCGATAGCGATAATGTTTGTGAAATCAGAGTTGTACAGGAAATTCAAGGAAAAGACCCGGATGAATTTATAAGAGAATTCGGCGGCGAAGAATATTTGAAAAAAGTTCAAAACGCCCCTCTGCTTCTTGATTATCAGTTAAATCAAATATATTCAGAGATTAATTCAAAACTTTCTCCTCAGGATAAAAGCAAATTTGTCATACAAATTGCCGATATTTTGTGTCAAATTAAAAATCCCGTAGTTTTGGACGATTATATCAAAGTAGCATCATTTAAACTTGATGTTGCACAATCTATTATAAAAACTCAAATTTTGAATAAACAAGCTGATGAATTCGGCATGCTCAAAATTGAAAATGATAATTTTATGAATTCAAAAGGTATGGAAATATCTTTAAATCCGTATGATATGATGGAAGAAAATTTGATAAAACTTGCGTTTGCGGCAAATTCTCCTTCAAAACAGCAATATTTCAGGGATAAGCTCGGACAATACAATTGTTCTAATCCCGAAAATGCCAGAATACTTGCTGAAATTGACAAAAATTTTGAGCAGGTAAATAATGTTGATGAACTGGCAAAAAAACTTTTTTTGGGGTTTTATAATGAACAGCAAATTCAAAAAAAGATTTCAGACAACATATTTTCATCAAACGAATTTAATAATTTATCGCAGGAAAACTACGAGAAAGCAATAAATGAAACGCTCACAAGACTTACTAATTTAAAAACGCTTAATAAAAAGAACGAGTTGAAAAAAATGCTCCATGATGATACTTTGACTGACGAGCAAAAACTTCAGATTTCAACACGTATATTTCAAGAACTTAAAAATCAACAAAGATTGGAGATAATTAATGAGTAGAAAAAGAAATTCAGAAAATTCAGTTATAAGTGTAATGGATAAATCTGAAATTATAGAAGAAGATGAATACTATGAAAGCACCGGACTTGAAACCGATAATATTTCCAATATTATGAGAACGCAAGGTGTTAACAGTGTTGAAACATCTTCTATTTCTTCATTTTACGACCAAGGACAAGACGACGAGCAAGACGGCGAAAACGAACTGACCGCACCGAGAGGAATTGCGGTAGATGACCCCGTTAGAATGTATTTAAGAGAAATCGGCAGAATTAAGCTTTTGACCGCTGATGAAGAAATTGATTTGGCAAGAAAAATTGTTGCAGGCGGAAATTCCGGCGCTGTTGCAAAAAGAAAACTCGTACAGGCAAACTTAAGACTTGTTGTTTCAATCGCAAAAAAATATGTAGGAAGAGGAATGCTGTTTCTTGATTTAATTCAGGAAGGAAATCTCGGATTAATAAGAGCTGCCGAAAAATTTGACCATGAAAGAGGTTATAAATTCTCAACTTACGCTACATGGTGGATTAGACAGGCAATTACAAGAGCAATTGCTGATCAGGCAAGAACTATAAGAATACCTGTTCATATGGTTGAAACAATCAACAAATTGAAAAAAGTTACAAGAAAATTAGCCCAAGAACTTGCAAGAAAACCTTCGGAAGAAGAATTATCGGTTGAAATGGGTATATCAATCAATAAATTAAGAGAAATTATAAAAGTGGCTCAAGAGCCTCTGTCTCTAGAAACTCCGATAGGCAAAGAAGAAGACTCCCGCCTCGGCGATTTTATTGAAGATAAAGATGCCGATGCTCCCGTTAAAACAGTTGCCCATGAACTTTTAAGAGAAGATTTGGCGGAAGTTTTAGGCTCATTATCTCCACGTGAACGTGATGTATTAAGACTGCGTTTCGGTATGGATGACGGCAGACAAAGAACGCTTGAAGAAGTAGGACAGCTCTTTGGTGTTACACGTGAAAGAATTCGTCAAATTGAAGCAAAAGCGCTAAGAAAACTGCGCCACCCGAATCGTTCAAAAAGACTCAAAGAATATGTTGAAGTTTAGTTTAATCCCTCCTTCAAGGAGGGATTAATTTTATTGCTAGTCTTGAAAATTTATTATATAATTAGTCAACCGAGCAAAAGAAATGAAAAAATATATTCCAAGATTAATTATATTTACGGGTCCTTCGGGCGTTGGCAAGGGGACAATTTTAGCTGATTTTTTCAAAAAAACGGATAAAAATATAGTATATTCAATTTCAAACACTACAAGAAATCCCCGTGACGGCGAAATTAACGGAATACACTATTTTTTTGTTTCAAAAGATGAATTTGAAAAAATGATAGAAAATGACCTGTTTCTTGAATATGCTCAATACAGCGGAAATTATTACGGTACAAATAAAAAATTTGTTGATGAAAAATTAAAAGAAGGTAAAAGCGTTCTTCTTGAAATTGAGCTTCAGGGCGCTCTTAAAGTTATGAAAAAATGTCCGGATGCGCTTAGCATCTTTATTAAACCTCCGACATTTCAAGAGCTTGAAAAAAGATTAAGACAAAGAGGCTCTGAAGATGAACAAACAATTCAAAAAAGGCTTGAAGCATCCAAAGAAGAATTGAATAACGCAAACAAATTTAAATATATAATAGAAAACGACACTGTTGAGCGTGCAGTTGATGAATTAATTGAAATTTATAATAAGGAAACAACATAATGAAAAATGTTCTTATAGGTATAACTTCATCAATTGCTTCATATAAAATCTATGAGCTTATAAGACTTTATAAAAAAACAAATTACAACGTAAAAGTTGTTTTAACTCCGAATGCGCTCAATTTCGTTTCTCCTCTTGTATTAGAAACTCTTACCAACAATAAAACATATTTTGAACAGTTTTCAAAAAGAGAAGAAGTTGAGCACATAAATCTTGCCGATTGGGCGGATGTTTTTCTTGTTGCGCCTTTGAGCGCCAACAGTTTATCAAAATTTGCTTTAGGACTTTGCGATAATCTCCTCTCAAGTATATTTTGCGCATATTTAGGCTCTAAAAAGCCGATTTTGTGCGCTCCCGCAATGAATGAAAATATGTATAACAATCCTTTAATTCAGGGCAACCTGAATATTTTAAAAACCCATGGAGTTGATATAATTGAACCCGAAACGGGTTTTTTAGCCTGCGGATATGAAGGAAAAGGAAGATTAGCCGATATTGAAAAAATTTATCAAAATTCACTCAGGCTTTTATATCAAAATAAAAAAAATAACCAAAAAAGAGTAGTGGTAACGCTTGGCGGAACAAAAGAACATATTGATTCCGTTCGATATATTACAAATTCTTCATCCGGAAAAATGGGCTTCTGTCTTTGTGATTGGGCGTATTATTTGGGATACGATGTGTGTGCGGTTTCAACCGTTGAAAAAAATAAGCCCTACCCCGTTAAAGTTGTCTCAAGTGCTGATGAAATGTATAACGTGTTAAAAAATACTGATTTTGATTATCTTTTTATGGCAAGTGCGGTTGCTGATTTTAAAGCTAAACAAGTTGAAACAAATAAAATACAAAAAGAAAAAATGGAAGATGATACATTTAATCTTGAACTTATAAAAAATATTGATATTGTTTCATCCCTTGCAAAAAATAAAAAAGAAAATCAAATTATAACAGGCTTTTGCCTTGCAGACTGCGATATTATAAATTGCGCTAAAAATAAATTAAAAAATAAAAATCTTGATTTTATTATAGCAAACGATGTAAAAACAGCTCTTAATACAGATAAAAACAAGGTTACAATTATTGATAAAAGTGATAAAATTATAGATATAGATTTAGATTTTAAAGAAAATGTCGCAAGGAAAATTTTGGAGGTTATCTGTGATTAAGACGGACTACATTATTTCAAAAATTGAAAAATATGCATCATTGGATTTGTGTGAAAACTGGGATAATTCCGGCTGGCAGATTAATTTGGGACATGATTACACAAATAAAGTTCTTGTTGCTCTTTCGTTTACGAAAGATGTTCTGGAGCAGGCAATAACAAATGATTGCGACCTTGTTATTACACATCATCCTTTAATATTTAATTCAATTAAAAAAATTGATAATCCTCTGATTTTAGAAGCTGTTAAAAACAATATATGTGTATATAGCGCCCATACTAATCTTGATAAAACGTACGGCTCTACAACGGATGCCTTGTGCGGAGTTTTGGGGCTTCAAAATCTTGTAACGGTTGAAGATTATATTAAAATTACTCATCTTAAAGATGAGCTTGCACTTGAACAGCTTGTGGATAATGTTAAACAGGCTCTTAACCTTCAACGGGTTAAATTGATTAACCCGAACAATATTTCAATTGTTAAAAATATTGCAATATGTGCCGGTGCGGGCGGAAGCTTTATTGACAAATTAAGGGATTATGATGTTGATGCTTTTATCACGGGTGACGTTAAATTTCACAAGGCGCTTGAAGTTGAAGGATATGCCGTTATTGATATCGGACATTTTGAATCAGAACTGCCTGTTTTGCCTTTAATACAAGGGCTGATAGCAAAAACAAAAGTTGAAGTAATTATTGCAAAAGAAGAAACCCCGTGGGTGATGGTTTAATATGGTGATACGTTTTTTAACAGCGGGAGAATCCCACGGAAAGTGCTTAAGCGGAATAATTGAGGGAATTCCATACGGTTATGAGCTTGATTTTGATTTTATAAATTCCGAACTTTCAAAAAGACAACAAGGCTTCGGTCGCGGCGGAAGAATGAAAATCGAAAAAGACAAAATTAATATTTTATCCGGAGTAAGAAATTCAATTACAACCGCAAGCCCCATTTCATTTCAAATTGAGAATAAGGATTGGCAAAATTGGCTCTATCCGATGAGTGTTGAAAAAATCAATTTTGATGAACTTGATGATGTTCAAAAAGAAATAGTAAGAGAAAAAATTGAAGAAAAAAAGATTAAAAATTTCAGACCTGCGCATGCTGATTTGGCAGGATGTATTAAATATGATTTTCCCGAAATTCGTTACTGCCTTGAGCGCTCAAGTGCACGAGAAACGGCAGCAAGAGTTGCCGTTGGTGCAATTTGTCAAAATATCTTAAGATACTACGGAATTGAATTTGATTTTGAAATTGTATCAATAGGAGAGTGCAAAAATAAAGACGAATTTCAATCATATATTGAAGAGCACATTAAACAAGGTGATTCTTTAGGCGGAGTTATAAAAATAACCGTTAAAAACGTGCCCTTTGGTTTGGGTAGCTTTGTTCACTGGGATAAAAGACTTGACGGCAAACTTGCGGGGGCTTTGATGTCAATTCCTGCAATAAAATCCGTTGAAGTTGGTTTAGGAAAAGAATATGCCCTTAAGGGGGGATATAGCTCTCATGATGAAATATTTTATGAAGATAATAAATATTGTCATAAAACAAATAACTCGGGCGGTATTGAAGGAGGTATGTCAAACGGCGAAGACATTGTTCTTACTGTTTCAATGAAACCCATTCCCACGATGAGAAAAGAATTAAATTCGGTTGAGATGAAAACACATAAAAAAACACTTGCCCATTATGAAAGGGCTGATGGCTGCGCCGTATATGCATGCGGGGTTGTTTGCGTGAATATGAGTGCAATTATTTTGCTTGATGCCTTTTTGGATAAATTTTCTCATGATACAAAAAGGGATATTGATACGGCATTTGAAAACTATAAAAAGAGGATTAATGAAATATAGAAAAATTGCCCTCGTTGGGATGATGGGCTCGGGTAAATCATCCGTTGCAAAAGCGCTTTTTGATATAACAAAAATCAAATGTTTTGAAGCCGACGATATTTTTGAAAAAGAAAATAATATTGAAATTAAAGATTTTTTTGAAAAATTTTCCGAGTTTGAATTCAGAAAAAAAGAAACGGAAATTTTAAAAAGAATTGTTCAGAATGACGAATTTATTTTATCTGCGGGCGGAGGAGCTCCCATTAGCAAAATAAATCAAGATTTATTATATAACCCTAAAATATTTTCAATTTATCTTAAAACAAGTGCGGATGAAATATATAACCGATTAAAAAATGATACAAAAAGACCTTTGTTAAATTGTGATAATTTGAAAGAAAGAATTATCGAAATTATGAATTCAAGAGAAAAATTTTATTTAATGGCAAGTATAACAATTCAAACCGATAATAAAACTCCCGAAAAAATAGCAGAAGAAATAACGGAAAAACTATGAAAGA
This sequence comes from Candidatus Gastranaerophilales bacterium, assembly GCA_947589425.1. Classification (GTDB taxonomy): domain Bacteria; phylum Cyanobacteriota; class Vampirovibrionia; order Gastranaerophilales; family Gastranaerophilaceae; genus RUG14156. Next base: position 10,859 of record CANQAV010000010.1, read on the forward strand.
AATATTAATTAAAACAAACGATATACACGAAAGCAAAATCATTGTTAAAAAAGGTATTTCGCAAAATTTGAGCGAATATATCAATATTGAAAAAGCTTTTCTTGTAACAAATACAACTCTTAAAAAACTCTATCCCGATTTTGTTTCAAAATTCAACAAAAAAAGAGTTATTACAATTAAAGACGGCGAAAAATATAAAAACAAAAAAACGGTTGATTATATATTAAATGAGCTGTTAAAAAATAAGATAGAAAGAAAAGATACTGTTGTCGCTTTTGGCGGAGGTGTTGCGGGGGATATTGCGGGTTATTGCGCAAGCATAGTTTTAAGAGGGGTAAACTTAGTTCAAATTCCCACAACTCTTCTTGCAATGTGTGATTCTTCAATCGGCGGAAAAACGGGATATAATACTAAATACGGTAAAAACCTTGCGGGCTCGTTTTATTTTGCATCAAATGTTTTAATTGACCCTTGTTTTCTTGAAACTTTGAATGAAAAAGAGTATAAATGCGCAATGGGTGAAATAATAAAATATGCGATGATTGAAAAATCTTCAAAATGCGAAGAAGATTATAATTTATTTGAATTTTTAAGCGAAAAATCCTCATCTCAAATCAAAGATGAAATTGAGCGAATAATTGAAATTTCGGCATCAATTAAGGCGAGCGTTGTTCAAAAAGATAAGTTTGAAGGAGGTCTAAGGAAAATTTTAAACTTCGCCCACACTTATGCGCATTCTTTTGAAGTCCTCTCAAATTATAAAAAAATGACCCACGGCGAAGCGGTTGCATACGGAATTAAATATGCTTCAAAATTAGGACTTGATTTAGGCAAAATAAATAAAGAATATTACGACAAGATAATTTCTTTGATTGACAAATTTGGGCTTGCGCCGAATAAATTAAACTTTAATAAAAAAGATATAATTGAGAAAATGAAACAGGATAAAAAAGTGCAGGATAAAAAAATTAACTTGCTTGTTCCAGTTCGTTCTTTTGAAGTTGAGCTTTTTGATAATATAGAAGAGCCTTTGATTGAAGCTTCGCTGCTTTAAGAGTGTTTCCCAATTTTTCCATAACGATTGAAGCTTGTTCATAGTTATATGCAATCTGTTCATAACTTTCTTCATCATGAGGAAACAATCTCAGGGCATTTTTGTAATTATCGAGTGCGGTATCATTTTCGCCTAAGTATTGCATATTTTGAGCATTTTGAGAATATGTATCTGCAACAAGTTTATCCGAATTGGCATTATGAGCGCTATCAAGAGCAAGTTCGGAATAATCTTTTGTTTTGTCAAGGTCAAATTGTTTTGCATATAATGAGGATATTTTTGTTAAAACCCTGCTTTGAGCTTCAAAATTATCCGCTTCGCCGCTATATGCAACACTTGATAAATAGTTATCCAAAGCGGGAGAAAATTCCGCAAATTCATCATAAATCTGCCCTGTTTTATAAAAAGCATTTGCTTTTAAATTAAGGTCATCCGCTCTTGTTGCTTCCCAATAATCACGAAGGGCATAGTCTACATAATCATAATTATCAAATATTTTACCCCTTTCAAGATGAAGAGCGGCTCTTATATTTTCGTTTATATCGGCTTGGTCTGATAAAATTCCCAAAGCCTCGTTAAGGATATTAAGAGCTTCAGTGTTTCCTTTTTGGGTTTTGGGGAGTTTTTTTGCCTGAACAAAAAGAGCCTTTGCTTTTTTATCCGCTTCGTTTACCGCACTAAAAGCGCTTTTTTTTATTTCGTATGTTGTTATAGGGGTGATGGGTGTTTGCTCGTGAGATAATTCAAAAGAGTTTTCACTTTGAATTACTGCTTCCTGTTTTGGGGTTTTGGGTGTGCCATAAGAATCTTCAGTTATTTCAAGAGGGGTTTGTTCTTCTGTTTGAGGAATTATATCTTCTTTTTTTTGTGCATTTGCGGCATCAATTTTTTCCTGTGCTTTTTGGGGAAATTCAAGGAGAAAGTCGGGGTTTATTTCATTGGGGTCAGCCTTGAGGTTTATTTGCTGTAAAAAAAGAGTATTAATCCAGCCTTCAACGACATTAGAAGGCTTGCCAAGCGTTTTTGCGATATAATCATCAGAAATTTTTGAAGCATTTCTTAAATTTGATATAACAATATCTCTTGAAGGATTTTCTTTTTTAGATTCTTTATCAACAAGATTTAAATAAATATTTATTTCATCTCTTATGTCATCAGGAGCATTTATTGCAATTATTGTATTTCTAAAATCCGCTAAAACTTGAGAGATATTAATTTGCCCTCTTGTATAGTCAATTGCAACTTTTGCGCCGTTTGGGAAAGTATCGGGAGTCTGGCGATTGCCGTTATTTATTGAAGGGTTTTGCGCATTGGTATCATCCCCCTTCGGTTTTGAGTAATAAGGGTTATTTTTTCTATAGTTTATATTTATTGGGTAGATTGAATTATACAAACATAACCTCCGAGATTTCCCCTATTTGTATTATAGAGAAAAACGTATATGTTTTAGTCATACAAAAGTATTAAAAATAGCTCATTTACATCAACAATTTAACAATTTTTCGGCATAAATCAATTTTTTTTGGCATGAACAATAATTATTTTAACAATACTTAAAAATAAGCTGATTATTATTAAGATTTTTATTATAATATCTAATTATTAAGGAGTTATAAAGTAATGCCGGAATATGTTTTTAAACTAAAAAAAGGCGATTTGGAGATAGAATTTTCTTCGGATGATGCGGAGTTTGTCGAACAGCAGCTTGCAAAATGGCGTGAAGAAATCCTTAAAAAACAAAATCAAAACAGCTAATACACTAAGACCGGGATAGAATGTACTATAATATCAAAATCAAAATAAATAATGCCGAATTTATATTAAAGTCTTTGGATAAAAAAATAATTCAAAAGGAAATGGACATATATTTTGCTTATTTTTTAGGCAAAGATTATGATTGTATTTCAAAACAAAATAAAACCGTGCTTGAAGAAAAGTTTATAAATGAAAATAAACAACAAAATATAAGTCAGACTCCAATTAAAATTACGCCTTTAAACGAACAAAATCCCAAAAATACACAAGAAGTCCATCCGCTTGAATATTCAAACGATAAGATATTGAAAGAACTGATTTCATACGCAAAAAGCATCCATGAAATTAAAGCCATGTCTGACAATGTCGTTAATATTTTGAATGATGAAAGCAATGTGCCACAGCAAAATAATGCCCAAACAAAAGATAATTCCGATACCGCTTTGAATTCGGATGAAAACTCAATTGCGGTTAAAAATGAAGGCGGCATAAATAGTTCTGTTACACCTGTTTTGACAGCAAGTGCAAATGAAGATATAAAGTTTTTTGATGATAAAAACAACGCTTTGGATTTTGAAAAAACTTCTTTGCCCCAAGCGGATGAAATCCGTATAAAATTTAAGGATTATATAGCAAAATATGACCCAAAAACAACGGAAGAAAAATTTATGATTTGCGCATATTACATGAGAAATGTTTTATACGAGCGTGATTTTTCCCTTAAAACCTTAAATACCCAACTTTATCCCGCAACGGGTGATATTGCGGACACATCTTTGGTTGATGAGATGACCGCAAAAGAATATATCAAAATTACAGACAACAATGGTACGAAAAAATATGAAATTACGGCAAGAGGAGAAGGATACTTTTTAAGTCGTTTCAAAGGATAAAATGAATTATATATTTGCTTTTTTGATATTGTTTTCACTAATTTGCGCTGTTTATACAGGAAAACTTGATACTGTGATGACAAGTGCGCTAGCTTCCGCAGGACGGGCGGTAGAGCTTGCAATAGCGTTAATCGGCGTTATGGCTTTTTGGCTCGGAATAGTTAACATTGCCAAAAAATCAGGATTAACGAATGTATTTTCAAAAATTATAAAAAAACCGCTTTTGCTTTTATTTCCCGATTTAAAAAACAATAATGAAGCCCTAAGTAATATAACTCTTAATATTTCGGCAAATGCTCTGGGTTTAATGAACGCTGCAACACCTTTCGGCATAAAAGCAATGGAGAGTATGCAGAGAAAAAACCCCGAAAAAGAAAAAGCGACAAATTCAATGTGTACTTTTCTTGCCATTAATACTGCGGGTTTTCAATTAGTCCCTGCTATGGTGATTGCAATTTTAGCTTCAAATAATATGGAAAACCCTCAAATTATTATTATTCCGACCTTAATTGTGACATCAATTGCGTTTTTGTCTGCGATATTTTTTGTAAAAATTTTAGAAGGGTTTTTTAAATGATAAAAATTTTAAATAATCTTTCGGTTTTTATTCTGCCTTTTATGATTGCTTTTATACTTATTTTCGCTTTATTTAAAAAAGCGCCCGTTTATGAAAATTTTATTGACGGTGCAAAAGAGGGGTTTAGTATTGCAACCAGAATTATTCCCTATCTTGTTGCAATTATGGTATGCACTGCAATGTTCAGAGAAAGCGGAGCAATTGATATAATTGAAAAAATTCTCTCACCTGTTCTAAATTACTTTAAAGTTCCTTCCGAAACAACTCTTATTATGCTCACACGCTCTCTGTCGGGCTCTGCAACATTAGGAGTTTTAGGAGATATTATAAACCAATCGGGTGTTAATTCTTATGCAGTTAAACTGGCTGCCGTTATTACCGGAAGCTCTGAAACAACGTTTTATGTTGCAAGCGTTTATTTTGGCTCAATCGGAATTAAAAAATTCAGGCATGCTCTTCTTGCGGGGATATTGGCGGATGTAGTCGGAATTGTTGCCGCCGTTTGGGTGTGTTCAATATTTTTTCTGTAGTTATTCTTCAAAATATCCTATATAATCAAGGTTGCGATAAAGCCCGCAATAATCAAGCCCAAAACCCGCAATGAATTTATCGTCAATTTCAAAAGCGCAAAAATCGGGCTTAATATCATATTTTCTTGCACATTTTTTATCAAATAAAACGGCAAGTTTAACATCTTTTGCCTTACAGTTTTGGGAAATAAAATTCATTAAAAAAGTGAGGGTAAGCCCCGTGTCTATAATATCTTCCACAACAAGCACTCTTTCTCCTTCAAAACTCGGAAGAGCAAGATTAATTGATTTAACCTTTCCGTTTGATTTTGTTGAATTTCCATAACTTGAAAGACTGATAAATTCCATTTTAACAGGCATTTTAAGATATTTTGCAAGGCTTGTAAAAAACATTACCGCACCTTTTAATACACAAATTATTGTTATGGTTTCATCTTTCGGATATATTGCATTAATTTCATCCGCAAGAGATTTTATCCTGTCGTTAAGGGTTTTTGAATCAATTAAAATTTTTAAATCATCAATATTTTTATTCATTTCTTTCTTGCCTTCAATTCGTAAAATTCGTTATTTTTTACCTTATATTTTTCGCTTATCTTCATCCCCAAAATCCAGATAACTTCATTTTCTTTGCATAAAAGCATAAGTTCATCTTTTTTGTTTTGTTCGATTTTCTCGTTTATCAGATAATCTTTAAGTTTCATTTTACCTTTTTTTAGCCCGCAGGGCGAAAAAATATCTCCCGAATTTCTGTGTCTTAAGACAAGAGGAAAACTAAGTTCAAGGTAACATTTATTCAAGGGTGTTTTAAAATTTTTTACTTTTTTAGAGTCTGTTTTTTTTATTGATAAAATAATGTTTCCAAAATTATATTCGCCCTCTCCTTTGATTTCAACCGAGCCTTTGTTTTTTTGAGATTTTTTTTCAATATATATTTCGTTGTTTTTTATCTTTAAAAAATCATCCGAATTAATTGAGCATTTGCTTTCAAAATTATTCAAGATGAAATCGTCAAATTTTTTGATATTTTTATAATCACGATATTTAAGCCTGTCAGCTAAATAATCATTTAAAATTTCATATCGATAGCCCAAATCAAGCTTAATAAAATCATCTCTTAAAATTTTTTCATCTTTTATTATTTTTGCTTTAATTTCTTTGATTTTATCATCAATAATTTTTTGGTTTTCAATTGATGTTTTAATAAGAGTGTTAATTGAATTGATGTAGTTTGGGTTTATTTTTTCAAATTTCGGCAGTATTTCTTTTCTTATATAATTTCTGTTATATTTTATATCATTATTTGATGAATCGATTTTATATGTTTGTTTGTTTAAATTCAGAAAATTTAAAATATCTTTTTTTTCAATTTCCAATAAAGGACGGTAATATATATCCCTTATTTTTGGAATTGAAGTTAAACCCTTAAGAGAAGTCCCTTTTATAATGCGATATATAAGAGTTTCTATATTATCGTTTTTATTGTGCGCCAAAAAAACAACATCGGTGTTATATTTTTTTGCACATTCTTTAAAAAAATCATATCTTAAATTTCTCGCCTCTTCCTCTTTTTTGGGAGTATTTTTCGGGGCTTTTTTAATATAACAAAGAGCATTTATTTCAGATGCAAATTCGCAGGCAAAATTTTCTTCTTCAAGAGCTTCTTTTCTCCAGCCATGGTTAAAATAAGCAAGTATAATATCAAGATTAAATTCAAGCTTTAATTTATTTAATATAAGGGTCAAGGCAACGCTGTCAGGCCCTGAGGAAAAGCCTATAATGACTTTTTTATTTCTTATGTTATTCTCAATTAAAAAATTTTTAACCGTTTCAATCATATAATTGTGCTGTTTTTAAAACAAGTTCTTGTGCTTTTTTTTCGTTTTCCAGTGCTGTTTTTCTTGCATAGGAGCCATAAGCCACGGCATAAGGTTTCAGATTAAATAATTTGCAAAGATAAGGAGTTTTATCGTTTGTCCCGCCGCTTATTATTATATCATATCCCAAGTCGGATAATTCTTTATAAAATGCTAAAGCTTCAAGATTTGAAGAATATTCGCCATCCGCATTATTCATTGACGAGCCGTCTGCTTGAATCATAAAATGAAAACCTTTATTATATTTGTCAAAAATTTCTTTCAATTTTTTAATCAATTTTATGATTTTTTTAATTCCGAAATATTTTCTTGAAATACAGATTGATATATCGCCCTTATAGTTTTTTAAGACATATTCAAAATCTTTTATTATTTTCTTTTTCTTTTTAATATCAAGATGAAGTTCAAGAATATCGGGTTTAAGGGTATTGTTTTTAATTTGCTCTATATTATTTTCAAGAGAATTTTCTTCATATATATCAATTGCACCAAAAGAACAAAAATGTCTGCATTTTGAGCAGCCAATGCATTTTTTTGAATTAACTTTTATTTCTTCATTCGTAATTTCAATTGCCTTTTGAGAACAAAACGAAATGCATTTTTTGCATTTTGCACAATTTTTATTTATTTTCGCTTTTTTGTTGTGAATATCGCCCAATAAACCAACAGAAACGCAAAATTTTATTTTGCTTGTATCAATTGATTTATCTTCAAGGAATTTTTTAATCTCTTTAAAAACTTCAAAAGAGCTGTCAATTATATCTATATTTGATTGAGAATAGATATAAGCAATTTTTTTTGATGTTTCAATATCTTGATTACCCAGTCCTAAAATTAATTTAAACAACCGGTAAATCCCCTTTTACATCGGCTACATCAGCTCCATCTAATTCAAATGCTTTACACAAAGCAATTGCAGCTTGATTTGCATATTGTTTTTCAACAAGAACGGATATTTTAATTTCACTTGTTGAAATCATTTTGATGTTAATTTTTTCTTTTGCCAAAACATCAAACATTTTAGCCGCAATACCGGGTCTGTCTATCATACCTGCGCCTACTGCGGAAACTTTTACAATGTCTTCATCAATATGAATATTTGAAGCATTCAAAATATTAAGAATTTCATCACTTACTTCATCAAATTTTTCTTTGTCCGCTTTTGTGATAGTGAACGCTATATCATTTGTGTTGTTTGAACTTCTTGCGTAAGATTGAATAATCATATCAACGCTTAAATTTTTGCTTGCTAAAAGATTAAAAAGCTTTGCCGCATTACCGGGTTTATCTTCAACATCGCATATAACAATTCTTATTTGCGAACTGTCGCAGGCAAGTCCTGTCACGGGTTTGATTAATTCCATTTCTTTGACTCCTATTATTAAAGTTCCTAAATCATCGGTTTTAAAAGAGCTCCTTACTCTCATCGGCACATTAAAAAGCTTCGCCGTTTCAACCGAACGGGGATGCAAAACATTAGCACCGACTCTTGCAAGTTCAAGCATTTCATCATATGAAATTTTATCAAGTTTTTTTGCCGTTTTAACTACTCTCGGGTCAAAAGTATAAACACCTTCAACGTCGGAATATATATCGCATCTGTCTGCCCTAAATGCGCAAGCCAAGGCAACCGCCGTTGTATCGGAGCCTCCTCTTCCAAGAGTTGTTATTTCATTACCTTCGCAAACACCTTGAAAACCTGCTACAATTACAATATTGCCTTCTTTTAAATGTTGTTTAACTCTTACTGTATCAATATCTACAATTCTTGCATTCATGTGGCAATTTTCGGTCTTAATACCTACCTGAAGTCCTGTTAAGCTGATAGCTTTATATCCCATATCGTTTAACGCCATTGCAAGAAGAGACATTGATACTTGTTCGCCCGTAGATAACAGCATATCCATTTCTCTTTCGGTCGGGTGAGAAGTTATTTCCCCTGCAAGTTTAATAAGCTTGTCGGTAGTATGTCCCATAGCGGAAACCACAACAATTACATCATTTCCGTTATTTTTTTCTTTTATTATTGCCCTTGCAACATTTTTTATTTTTTCGCTGTCAGCAACAGATGTTCCGCCGTATTTTTGAACTATTAATCCCATTTTTACCTCGTTAATGTTAATTTTATTGATGCGAATTTTTTATATCTTCAATAAGACTGACATCATTGAACTTTGTAAGTATTTTATCACAAACTTGGTTAATTGTATTTTTTAATTCAATATTTTCTTTGTCTTTTTTTGACATTTCGTGCAAAATCATCAAATATATCGACAAATATTCTTTGGTTTCTTTTTCGTCTTCGGAGCAGTTTTTCAATATTTCAAGCCCCTCATTTAATCGATTAAGCCTACAATTAATTTCGGCGAGTGCAATTTTTGCGCCGGTATGGCTATTGTCTTGTGCCAACGCTTCTTCAAGCTTTTCTTGTGCTCTGTATAATTCATTTTGTTTTAAAAGAATTAACCCGTATTTAAAAAGAACATCCGGATCCTTTTTATTGAGCTCATAGGCGCTTCTCATATAGCGCAGCGCTTTTACGCCGTCGTTTAAGTCGGTCAAACTGGTCATTGCAAGATTTAAATAGGCACCCGTATTTTTATTGTCGTATTCAATCGTTTTTTCCCAGTATTTAATTGCATTTTTAATATCGCCCTGATAATGATATGCTCCCGCAATATTAAAATAAGCTTTTTTAAGAGATGCATCAATAGAAAGAGCTTTTTTATAAGAATCAATGGCATTTTGCCATTTTTCTTCCCTCATATATATTTGTCCGAGATTATAATACGACGGTGCAAAAGACGGGTTGAGGGATATTATTTTTTCAATTGTTTCTTTTGCCTCTTCGTTTTTGCAAAGTTTTATAAGACACCAGGAAAGTCCGTTATAAACTATAAATTCATCATTTTTTAATTCGATTGATTTTTTGTATTTTTCAACACTCTCTTCAATTCGGTTAAAATTCGCAAGTGCCGCTGCCCAAGAATTATAGTATTTCCAGTCGTCTTTTGAATATTGTTCATATTTTTCAAAACTTTTAAGACAATTTTCTTCGTCGTTTAAATTCAAATAACTTTCGTTGATTAAGATGTAGTTTTCTTTTTTTTCGGGTTTGATACTTGAACTTTTTTTGCAAAATTCAATACAGTCTTGATATTTTTCTTCTTTCAAAGAGCATAAACCGCACAAATAGAGTGCTTCCGTGTTTAGAGGGTCTGTTTGCAGAACTTTTAAAAATATGTTGAGTGCAATTTTGTAGTTGTCTTCTTCAATCAGTATAATTCCCAGCATCATCAGTGCTTGCGAATTGATTGGGTCTAATGTATATGCTTTTTTCAAGAGGATTTTTGCGTTTTCTTTTTGTTTGTTTTTTATGCAGAAAACAGCGTAATTTAAATATGTTTGAGAACAGGTTTTATCAAGCTTTATTGATTTTTCAAATGCACTTTTTGCAAGAGTATTTTCATTTGTTTCACTGTATGCACCTGCCAAATATCCCCACGCCCTTGCGTTATCTTTATCAAGTTTGACAGCCTTTTTAAAATTTTTTAGCGCTTCATCAAATTTGCCTTCTTGTGCATAGGTGATGCCGATATTTATATATACTTCAGGATTGTTTTCGTTTATTAATACGCTTTGATTGAGTTTTTCCAATCCTTTTTCTTTTTTGCCCGACTTAATAAGATGGATGCCCCAGTTTATGTAAGCATAGGAAGGCAGCGAGGGCTCTTTTGTAATCAGTTTATATTGATTTATCTGTTTGTTAAAAGAGTCTGCATAATTAAAAAGACTTATGATATATTTAAAAGCTTTTGTTATCATTCCAAGTTAACCAATATGTCGGCTATTTCTCTTATGGCGCCGGAGCCGCCTTCATAAGATGCTATCTGAAGATTTTTTATTTTTAGGGGTAATACGGGGTTATGGTTTTTAGGTGCAACAGGATAAGACACAAGCTCCATCGCAGGGATATCATTAATGTCATCGCCTATATATAAAACTTCGTCTTTTGAAAGATTATATTTTTTCATTATTTCATCAAGAACAATTCCTTTTTGTCTTATGCCGCCATGGATTTCTTGTATTCCCATTTTTTCTTTAAAGTAATTAAGGATATTGCTGTCTTCGCCTGAAATAATGGCTATATCAATCCCTTTTTTCAAAAGAAGAAAAACCCCCATTAAATCTTTAAAATTCAGCTTTTTTTGAACGTCATTTTTTTCGGAGATATAAACCGATCCGTCCGTAAACACACCGTCAAAATCACATACAACCATTTTAATTTTATTTGATAATAATAGTGTCATTATCTTTCCTTACTTATCTTATAAAATTTGAATTTACCATATCGGAAATAACCGGCAGATAAGGTTTTAATCCTAATAAAGATATTACAGACAGGTATAATACAATAAGTGTTACCAAAAGTCCCGATACGGTGTATGTATAGTACAGAGGGGTTTGGTTGAAAAACAAATCAAATGATTTTGCAATATTGCCGACAATCGGAATAACGCTTATGAAGTTTATTGCAATACTGTATATCAAAGATATAACGGCAAGAACAATTGAAACAAAAATCGCCTGATATAAATTATAGATAAGATATTGACTTATTGTTTTTCTTGTTGCATATGCAAAAACAAGCCATATAAGGCTGAATATTCCGAATGTAAAATAAGCAAGAACGGAGATAATTCTGTCACCTATGGAAGCTTTCATCTGTTACCTCTTAATTTTTCTTTTATGTAAGAATCTGCCATTTCAATATAAATTAATTTGATTTCATTATCTTTAGGCGCTTGTTTTATGGCCTTTTTATAGTATTTAACCGCATGCATATAATTGTTCATTAAAATATATGTGTTGGCAATAAAAGTGGAAATCTTGGGGTCATCCGGAAGCAGTCTTTGAGCTGTTTTATATATCATTATTGCTTCTTCATATCTTTTTTCATCAACCAAAATGTTGGCAAGCAAAATATATGCATTAGGTTTTTCCGGATCTAATTCAATTGCGTGTTTTAAAAGAACAATAGCTTCATTTCTGTCATTATCATCAACGTATGCGATTGCCCTGCAAACCCAAGCCGGATAATATGAGGGGTCTTGGTCGATTGTAATTTGGAAACATTCTTGCGCTTTTTTGAAATTACCCAGGGATGCATAAGAATTGGCAAGGCATAGTGAAGCTTTGACATCATGCGGGTTAATTTTAAGAGCTTTTTCATAATGTATCAGAGCATCAACCAAATTACCTTGTTTTTGTTCGATATTTGCAATATTGATGTAATTTTCACCGTTTGTTTCGTCAAGCGATATTGCTTTTTTATAGTATTTCTTCGCTTCTTCATAGTTATCAATATCCTGATAAAGATAACCCAGAGCACTGTATATATCGGCTTTTGTATTGTTTAATTTAAGAGCTTTTTCGTAATTTAAAAGTGCTTGCTCAAAATTTTCGATTTCAGCATAAACATTGCCTAAATTATAATATGCGGCATAATTATCAGGCTCCGACAAAATAGCTCTGTCATATAGCCCTATTGCTTCCATATAAGATTTTTTATAAAAATAAATACTTCCGAGATTTATCAAGGATTGAAAATCTTTGGGATGAATTTCAAGAATTTTGTTATATATATCGGCGGCATTATTTAAGTCATTACTTCCGATATAATAATTTGCAAGATTTCTGTATGCTTCTGTATCATTGGGATTGCTGTTAATTTTTTCTTTTAATTCCGCTATAATATTATTTTTAAACAATATTGCTCTCCGTTTGTTTTAAAATCTTTGGTATCTCAATTAAGAATTAAATTTTACAAGAATATTATACACTAAAATTATTATTTGATATAATTTATTTATGAAAAACGTTCTTATTATAATTGACGATATCGAGTTTAAATATTTTGAATTTAATAAACTTGTGACAAATTTTTGGCTTATTTGGGAATATCTTAAAAGAAATAATCGAGTATTTATAACCCTTAAGAATAAGCTGTTTCAAAAAAACAATGTTCCCTGCGCTCTTGTTTGGGAAAGTTTTATTGAAAACGAAAACATTATAAAAAGCGAAAAACCTGATAAGGCGCTTCTTGATGACTTTGATACAATATTTTTCCGTCCCGATCCGCCCGTTGATATTGACTATATTAACGCAAGCTATATTTTATCTTATGTTGATAAAAATAAAACCATGGTGATGAATTCCCCCCAAGCAATAAGAGAAAAGAACGAAAAATTATATGTAAACGAGTTTCAAGGTCTTATTCCCGATAATATTGTATCTGCCGATGAAAAAATAATTAAAGAATTTCTTTTTGAAAAGAAAGAAATTATAATTAAGCCGACAAATCGGTGTTTTGGCTCGGGTGTTTTTTATTTGAACGATAAAGATAAAAACATTAATGCCATAATATCTGCCGCTACAAATAATTTTAAAACTCAGGTTATGGTGCAGGAATATCTTCCTCAAATTAAAAACGGGGATAAGCGCCTTATATATATCTGCGGAAAAATATTTGACTATTGCGTCAGCAAAGTTGCAACAAATAATGATTTTAAGTTTAATGAACACAATGAAAATACTTTGAAATTTGCTCAATTGACACAAGAAGAAAAGCTTATCGAGCAAAAAGTTAAAGATAAATTTGAAAAAGACGGAATTTACCTTGCAGGGCTTGATGTTATCGACGGAAAAATAATAGAAATAAATATTACAAGTCCATGCTTTTTCATAAACGAAATTAACCATATCTTCAATATTAATTTTGAAAAATTAATTGCGGATAAAATTGAGGAGTATATCAATTCAAAGAATAAGTCACTATTAAAAGTATAAACATTTCAAAAGAGCAAAAAAATAAATTCAGCGGTTTTATATAATTGTCATGAAATTACAAAATTCATACGTCAAATCAAATATAACGTATCATGCACTGCCTAAAAACAAGCATGACGCAACAGGCAGAAACAATTTTTATGACAATATAAACACGAGAAAGAATATAAACTACAGACCCGCAAAAGCGATTAGCTTCGGCGGGTCTGCGGCTTCAATAGGCGATAAATTTTTAAGAAACCATGCCCTGAATAAATTGATTGCTTTTGTAAACGAAAATGAGGCTGCCTATAACGCCATATACTCTCTTTTGATTGCAGGTATTGTTAAGCCGATTGTAGTTATGAAAACATCAGGCTCGGATGAAAAAGATAAGCAGATTATTGCGACTAAAAACTTCTTACAGGCTTTTGTGGGAAGTTTTTTAAGCCTTACGGTAGGCGGAGGGCTTATTAAAAAGATATTTGACGTAATGAAAACAAATTTAAATCTTATTGATATTGATAATGAAACAGGTAAAATTAAAACAATTTTACCAGATAGCGAAAGAGCGTTTGATATGGCTTCAAGCGCTTTAATTAAAGAAAACACGGGTTTTGGCGCAAGAATAAAAAATGCAAAAAACGCTTTTAGTCAAGAAGGAATTCTTAAATCAATAAAAGCTTTCTTTAAAAAACCCGCTTATTTTCCTTCATCACAGGAAGTAAAAGATAAAGCGACAAGTATGATATCCGATTTTACACGAAACCATAAATCAATATTTGATAAAAATACCCAATTTGTTGCATCCTTAAAAGCAAATGAAGCACAAAAAGATGCGTTTGAATCTTTCTGGAAAAATTCTACCGGCTGGGTAACATCAATCGGAAAAGCGAAAGTGGCAAGCTTGCTTCTGCCTACCGTTATGGCTGTATTATTTGCCAAAAGAAACCTTGAAAAGAAGAAAGAAGAAGAAAATAAGCTTATAACATTGAATAGCTCAAATACCTTTAAAAAAGAACAGGAAAACTATAAAGCTATGATGAATATTTCATCAGGCACAAAACCTTCTTTTACGGGTAAAATACTTGACGGGGCAATTGAGAATTTATCAAAAGGTGTTGAAGAGCTTGCAATGACAAAAGCCGGAGAGGGTGCCGTTAAAACCCTTGCAAAATTGCCCAAACCTCTTAATAAACCCTCTGCAAGAATGGCGGATTTAGAATCTTTCATGTTAACGGGCTATTGGGTATTAAATACATCAAAATCAAAAAAAATTGAGCCGAGTCAAAAACTGGGACTTAATGTTCATACTGTCCTTGTAACGGCAGTTTCAAGTATTTCGGCATTTTTATTGGATACGCTTTTTGACGGGCTGATTAAAAAAGCTCAAAATGCATATAAAAATGATTTATCCGATATTGTTGAAGCCGTTAAAAGCCAAGCGGCAAATGTTCCCGAGGCAATGGAGCTTCTTAAAGAAAAATGCAGCGGATTATATGGAGTTGATAATATTTTAAAACAATTTGCGCACACTGATATAAATTCGGCAAATGCGGCAAAAACGGTTGAAAAGCTTGCGGGTGACTACGGAAAAAAACTCGGTAAATTTAAATCATTAACAATATTTACCCTTGTTGTAAGATTTTTAGTTCCCGTGCTTATGGTAAAACCGAGTGCTAAGCTTAAAAAGAAAATTCAAAAATATAAAGAAGAAAAAATTAAAAATAAACAGCTTCAAACAAAAACAGCATAAAAAAACCGCCTTTTATAAGGCGGTTTTAATTTATTATTTTACTTTAAATACAACATTTGCAACTGCCGTTACTTTTTTATCTATTGAAGTTGTATCATTAATTCCCATATCGGAAACCATTGTAGAATCAACGGGTGTTATTTGAAATACCCCCATTCTCATAGATTTAACGGAGCCCACACGTGCATTTGCCGCTTTTAGCATTGAAGATGCTCTTTGTTTAGCATCAAGCGTTGCTTCCTTTAAAAGGTCAACTTTAATTGATGCAAGGTCAGAGTAAAAATATTCAGGAGAGTATACTTCAATACTAATTCCTTTGTTGGTTAGGGTTTGAATATCGGTTGAGATTTCTTTTATTTTTTCAACATCTTTTGATTTAATGTTTATTGGTAAATTTGCGTTATATGCGGAAACTTCGTCGGTTGAATAGCCTTTTTGATCTCTTTTATAGTTATAGTATCCGTTTATTGCATTAATCGTAATATCCTCTTTGTTTATTCCTTTTGATGTTAAATAATCTGCTACGATAGGTGTTTGTTTATTAAGAAGATTAAAAGCATCTTTTTGAGATTGCGCCTTCATCTGAATAGAAAATGAAAGGCTTGCGCTGTCTGATTTAACAATTTTTGAAGCGGAGCCAGTTACTGTTATGCTTTCATTTTTTGAAATTCTTGATGCAAAAATTACCGATGCCAATAAAATTCCTATTGTGATAATAAGGCAGGATAAGATAATTTGAAATCTTTCAATTTTTTCCATAATTTTCTCCTTTTATTTATCTATAAACATACAATCACCATAACTGAAAAATCTGTATTTTTCATCCACCGCAGTTTTATAAGCTTTAAAAATCAACTCCTTGCCCGCAAATGCGCTTACAAGCATTATAAGAGTAGATTTTGGCAGATGAAAATTGGTTATTAATTTATCAATTGATTTAATTTGATACGGGGGATATATAAAAATATCTGTTTTATCTTTTGTTGCGATTATTTTCCCGTGTTTTTGATATACCGCTTCAAGACACCTTAAAACAGTTGTGCCTGCTGCGATTATAGAGCCTTTTTTGTTTTCAAAAAGAGCTTCCGTTTCTTTTGGAATTTCAAAACTTTCAAAGTGCATTGTGTGTTCTTCAATATTATCCGTTTTAACGGGCATGAAAGTTCCTAAGCCGACATTAAGAGTTATATAACCCAATTTTACGCCTTTGTCTTTTATTTTTTGGAGAAGTTCACGGCTGAAATGAAGCCCTGCCGTGGGACAGGCAGCCGAGCCTATTGTTTTTGCATAGACTGTTTGATAATCGTCTTTATCGTTGTTTGTTGATTTTCTTGTAATATATGGGGGAAGAGGGACTGAGCCGTATTTATTTAATGTTTGATAGATATCATCTCCTTCAAAAAACAGTTCTACCTCGCATTTAGGTATTTCGTTTTCGTTTTTCGGAGAATATTTTTTAACCAGCTTTATTTTAAAACATTGCGCAACATTTAAAATTTCGCCTTCTTTAACCCTTTTTGCATTTTTGGTTAAAGCTTCCCAATGATTTGAATTATCAAGAGGATTAAGAAGAAAAATTTCTACATTTGCGCCGCTTTCTCTTTTGGCTAAAACTCTTGCGGGATAAACTTTTGTGTTATTTAAAATAAGAATATCATCTTTTTTAAGATAGTCTAAAATGTCATAAAAATGCTTATGTTCAATTTTACCCTCTGTCCTTTTAAGATGAAGCATTCTGCATTGTTCTCTTTCTTTTAGGGGGTATTGGGCAATTAATTCGTTTGGAAGATAGTAATTAAAATCAGAAGTTTTCATCTATTCCCTTAAATCCAATTGACGTGCCGCTCTTACTTCATCAACCCTTCCTGCGGGCGTGGTTTTTGGATAGGTATGAAAATCTTCTTTATTATCTATTTCATGAGCAATTTTTATCATGGTATCAATAAAATTATCAAGCACCTGCTTTGTTTCAGACTCTGTCGGCTCAACCATAAAGGCTTCATGTACAATTAAAGGAAAATATATTGTTGCGGGGTGTATATTTTCATCCATAAGCCTTTTTGCTATATCAAGAGTGGAAACACCTTGTTCTTTTTTATCCGAATTATCAATGACAAATTCGTGCATGCAGTGTCTGTTAAAAGCCATTTTATAATAGTCTTTAAGTTCGGATTTTATGTAATTTGCGTTTAATACGGCATCTTGAGAAACGTTTTTAAGGGATTTACCCATCATATAAATATAGCTGTATGCTTTAACTAAAACGCTGAAATTTCCGAAAAATGCCGATACTTTGCCGATTGATTCGGGGTAATCGTATTCTCTTTTGTACATTTTACCGTCATATACAATTCTTGGCACGGGAAGGAAATTTTTAAGTTTTTCAACAACACCGACGGGACCTGCTCCAGGGCCTCCGCCTCCGTGGGGGGTTGAGAAAGTTTTATGAAGGTTAACGTGAACTACGTCAAAACCCATTAATTTAGGATTGGTATAACCCATAATTGCATTAAAATTCGCTCCGTCATAATATAAAAGAGAGCCGTTTTTGTGCATTATATCGGATATTTCAACAATTCCTTCGTCAAACAATCCTAATGTATTAGGGTTTGTCATCATAATTGCGGCAATATCAGCACCGTGTTCGTTTATAAGTTTTTTTAATTCTTCAATATCAACAAGTCCTAAGCTGTTTGATTTAACTTCGATAATATCAAAACCGCACATATGAGCGCTTGCGGGGTTTGTTCCGTGGGCATTATCGGGAATTATTACTTTAGTTCTTTTTTCTTTTACGGCTTCAAAATATTTTTTTATAATCATCATTCCGCAAAATTCACCATGCGCTCCGGCACAGGGTTGAAGCGTGATTGCATCCATACCTGTTATAATTTTTAAGAAGTTTTCAAGTTTATACATTAACTCCAATGCGCCTTGACAATCTTCGTCATCCTGATTGGGGTGGAGATTTTTAAAGCCTTCAAGATTGGCAATATATTCATTAATTCTTGGGTTATATTTCATAGTGCAGGAGCCCAGGGGATAAAAACCTTTTTCAATACAGAAATTTTTATCCGAAAGAGCCTTATAATGCCTCATTAATTCAAGCTCTGTAACATCTTTTATTTTCAATTCGCTTGTTCTTTTATCCATTTAAACACCTTTTTTCTATACGCAAATTATACTATAAAATTCGGGCTTCGGTTTAAAATGTAAAGTTTGGATAATATGTTAATTTTTGTAAAGAAAATAAACAGATAAGTAAATTTTAAACTACAAATATACTTTATATATATGTAAGAAATAAATATTATTTCACAAGACTTATAAAACACACACTAACCAACACACTAACCACACACTAACCTATTCACACGAGAATCAAGCAAAAGATTTTCAAGGCCTCTTTTTTAAAGAGGCTTTTTATTTTATATGCGCCCAATGGGACTCAAACCCATACTCTTTGGCTTCGGAGACCAATGCTTTATTCGATTAAGCTATGAGCGCATATTATAATAATTATTTTATAACAGATAAAATAAAAAATATTCTTTCAATATATCTTTTTTGATATTGGATTTTTTTAAAATAATCATTAAAGTTTAAAAATGCTAAAAAGTTATTATGAAATTTTAAATGTTGATGAAAAAGCATCCAAACAAGAGATAAAATTCCAATTTAAAAAATTGGCTAAAATGTATCATCCCGACCTTAATTCATCCCTTGAAGCGGAGAATATTTTTAAAGAAATTAATAAAGCGGCAGAAGTTCTTCTGGATGATGAAAAAAGAAAAAATTATGATTTATTAAGGCAGGGAGAGATTTTTCAAAAAAAATATACAAAAAAATATTCGTCAGGATGTGGTTTTGAGGACTTATTTAAAAACAAAAAAGAAAAAGATAATACCATAAAGCAAACTCCTCAAAACGGTCAGGATATAACGGTTAACATAACAATAGACTACTCCGAAGCTATCTTGGGAACTCAAAGGGTTATTAATATTGCACGTTCAATCGTTTGTCCCAGATGTGAAGGAAAAAAGTTTGCAAACGGTCAAAAGTGTTCATATTGCAACGGATTGGGCGAAAAAACGGAAAACAGAAAAATTACGGTTAAAATTCCTCAAAATGTTAAAAATAAAGCAAAACTCCGTCTTAAAGGAGAGGGACAATACGGCAAATACGGCGGTTTGAACGGAAATTTATATGTGATTGTAAATGTTGATAACAATGATGAACTGAAAATCAAAGATGATATCGTGTATTATGATGCCCAAATAAGCCCATATCTTGCCGTTTTGGGAGGAAATTTAGATGTGCCGACCCTTTGGGGGCAGGCTACAATCAAATTACCGCCTTTGACAAAAACAAACCAAAGCTTTAAACTGATTAATGTCGGCGTATTGAATGACAAAACAGGTAAAAAGGGTGATGAAATTGTTAAAATTTTAATTCAAATCCCGTCTTCTTTATCTGATGAAGAATATATGCTGTATGAAAAATTAAGAGAGTTAAATTTAAAAAAGAAAAATGCGAAAACATTTGAGTACAAAAATTAAAGAAATTTTTGTTTCTCCTCAGGGAGAAGGGCTCTATGTCGGTCAAAAACATATATTTGTAAGATTTACAAAATGTAATTTGAATTGTGAGTATTGCGATACGGATTTTTATGGATCTGATTTAAAATCTTATACGGCATTTGAACTTTATGAAAAATTAAACGAAATTAATTGTAATGTCATAAGTTTAACAGGGGGAGAGCCCTTAGAGGATACGGACTTTCTTTTTGAATTTTTGATTGAATATAAAAATAAATTAAATAAAACAATTTACCTTGAAACAAACGGAACGCTGTATTCAAAACTTGATAAACTGATTGATTATATTGATATAGTTGCAATGGATATAAAACTAAAAAGCGCAACAGGAGAGCAAAACAGGTTTTTTGATAATGAAAAATTCTTAAAAATTGCACAAAAAAAAGAGGTTTTTATAAAAATTGTATACGATGAAAATATTACATCTGATGAAATTAATTCGGTTGTAAATATTGCAAAACAAAACGACACCCCCCTTGTGCTTCAACCAAAAATGCCTGTTAAAAAAGGATATAGGGTTGATTGCGTTTTTAATCAAATTTATGAAAAATATCAAAATATAAGACTTATTCCTCAAGTTCATAAGTTCTTAAATCTTGCATAGAAAAAAAATATTTATATGCAATAATTTTTTTATGAGCGAAAATTCTACAAACAAAATATCTTTCAGCTATCTAAAGAATAAGTTTTTGGGTAATTTTAATAATTCAAATAATACCCCTCTTTTAGATGCGATGATTAATTATAAAAATAATCCGATGACGGGTTTTCATATTCCCGGACACAACAGGGGAAAGGGAGTTAATCGGAAATTTTTAAATTTAGTCGGAGAGGATGTTTTAAATATTGATACTACCGATGAATTTGATAATTTGGGTACACTGCACCCTGCAACGGGTGCTGTTAAAGAAGCGCAGGAGCTTGCGGCTTGCGCATTTAATGCTAAAAAAACTTTTTTTGTGACAGGAGGCTCAACCGTTGCTAATTTGGCTCTTGCTTTTTCTTTGAGTGCTCCGAATGATGAAGTTTTAATTGCAAGAAACTGCCATCGTTCCGTTTTGACGGGGTTAATTATATCGGGCGCAAAGGTAAACTGGGTAATTCCAAAAAAACTCAACGACTGGGCAATTTTTGGCAATATTGACCCTTGTGATATTGAAGAAAAACTTAAAAAAAACAGGAATATTAAACTCGTTTGGATAACAAATCCTACTTATGAAGGGGTTGTATCCGATATCAAAAAAATTGCACAAATATGCAGAAAATATAAAGCGTCTTTAATTGTAGATGAAGCTCACGGATGTTTATGGAATTTTTCTTCAAAACTTCCGAATTGCGCCCTTCAATCGGGTGCGGATGCGGTTGTTCATTCGCTTCATAAAACAGGCGGTGCAATGACACAGGCTTCCATGCTTCATCTTTCAAAGGACAGTATTTTTGATGAAGAAAAAATTACCCATGCGCTTAAGCTTCTTCACACCACAAGCCCGAGCCTCATTCTTTTAACGAGTCTTGATTCCGCAAGGGCTAATCTTGAAAGCGCAAAAGGAAAAGATATGATTCAAAATGCAATTGATAATGCGCTTTATTTCAGACAAAAAGCCAAAAATATTGAAAATCTGTGTGTTCTTGATGATATTGTTGATATTGATGTTACCAAAATTTTTATTAAAATGAAGGGTTTAAGCGGGCTTCAATTGGAATATATTTTAGAACACAATTATAAAATAGAAGTTGAATCCGCTTCCGATGAAGGTATTTTGCTTCTTTCAAACATAGGCGGCACAAAAGATGAATTTGACTATCTTTTGAAATCTCTTGAAGAAATATCAAAATCAAAATACCAAATGACCCAAAATGATGTTAAAATTATGCCTTTAATTGATCCTGAAATTGTTATGAATTTAAGAGAAGCTTATTTTGCACCAAAAGAGTGTGTGGAAAAAGATGAAGCAATAGGAAGGATTTCATCCGAGGTTATTGCGCTTTGTCCGCCGGGTATTTCAATTCTTCTGCCGGGAGAAATAATTAAAAAAGAACATCTGCCATATTTGTTTAACTATGAAACAATTGAAGTAATAAAAGAATAGTTAAATATTGTATAGAAATTTTTAAAGCATCTTTTTAAATTATTAGTTTTGTAGTAGAATTATTTCGTAAGGTGTAAAGTTAGGGTGGTAAATATGCAGATACAATCAGTTAGTT
This sequence comes from Candidatus Gastranaerophilales bacterium, assembly GCA_947589425.1. GTDB lineage: Bacteria > Cyanobacteriota > Vampirovibrionia > Gastranaerophilales > Gastranaerophilaceae > RUG14156. Next base: position 32,932 of record CANQAV010000010.1, read on the forward strand.
TGGCTCCTTCTTTCATAAGGAAGACAAATAATTCAAATTCATTGGACAATACAAAAAATTTTAGTGAAAGCATAACAAAAAATGCTCCGCTAAATCAAATTCCGACGATAAACTTTTTGGCTCAATTGCCAAATGTTCATTTTGGCGATAAATTCCAATATAGTCAGGATGATTTAAGTGCGTATGAAGAACTTCAAACCGAAGAGCCGAGCGAAATGGAGCAATATAAATATACTCTCTCTAAAAAAGCTAACGGCTATAAATGGGAAAACAGGCCTTTCTCCGCACTTGTTGCAAAATTACAGCTTGCATCAATTTGTAAATCGCAAAATAAAGAAAGAGATGCTTTCCTTCTTGAAGAAGGGGTAAAAGAACTCTTTAGGGCGCTGCCGCGTGAATATTTTGATGCGGCATACGATTTAATTGAAGACTATAATCCTGAAATGGCACAAAGTTTATTATAACATTGAAAAATTAAGCAATAAAAAGCGAGAGTATATACTCTCGCTTTTTATTATAAGAAAAAGTCTTAGAATTGAAGCCCTGCTTCTCTTGCGGCATCTGCTAATGCTGCAACTCTTCCGTGGTATAAGAAGCCGCCTCTGTCAAACACAACGCCTTCAATACCTTTTGCAAGGGCTTTTTTAGCGATATCAGCGCCGACTGCTTTTGCACTTTCAACGTTTCCGCCGTGTTTTAAATTGAGTTCTTTAACCTTTGAAGAAGATGAAGCTAAAGTAGTACCCGTTGTATCATCTATAATTTGAACATAGATGTGTTTTGTTGAACGGTATACTGCCATTCTCGGCCATTGTGCATCACCTGAAATTTTAAGACGTACTCTTTGATGTCTTTTTCTTGTTTGGTCTTTTCTGTTAACTGTTTTAATCATTTTCTCTTTCCTTTCACCAAAACCGTGTCCTTTAATGAGGTCGGTTTATACTGGCAATTGTAGTGTTGTAGTGGGTTTGCTGCGTAGAAGTTTAAGTTGTTGATATTACTTTTCGCACAGCTCGTGTGCTTGAAAATTTATACCTTCGGTCTGATTTTCTTACGCACACTTGCGCATACTTCATCCCTAGTGTTTGCCGAAGCTCACAAAGGGCTGAAGTAACTTTTGCCCTCATTTTGCTCGCTAAGTGCCCTCGCACTAAAGCTCGCTTCATTCGGGCTTAGAAATGTCTTCGCCCTGTCCGCCAGACCTCAACGGTCTGCCGTCACGGGCTTCGCACAGCTGGCTGACTTGAAAATCTAAGCTGATGCTTGATTTTCTACGTCATCTGCGCATACTTCATCCCTAGTGTTTGCCGAAGCTCACAAAGGGCTGAAGTAACCTCTGCCCTCGCTTGCGTTCGTCAAGTTCGCCCTGCGAACTAAGACTCACTTGGCTTGGGATTGCTCCTGAGGAAATCGGAGATTTCCACGTCGCTGTGGTACGGTCTTCGGGCTGTCGGCAAGGCTCAACGCCTTCCCGCACGCCCTTCGCACACCTTTGCCCTCGCCTACGTTCGTCAAGTTCGCCCTGCGAACCAAGACTCACTTGGCTCGGGTCAATTATTTCTTGCCGGCTTTACCTGCTTTTCTTGCAATGTATTCGCCTTCATATTTTACACCCTTGCCTTTATATACTTCAGGAGGACGTTTAGAGCGAATTAAAGCCGCAATGTCACCTACCATTTGTTTGTTTGTTCCTGATACGGTGATTTTTGTATTTGCTTCAACCGCAATTGAAATTCCTTTTGGAGGCTCAATTATTACAGGGTGAGAATAACCTAAAGATAAATTGATTGCACTTCCCTGCATAGCTGCACGGTAGCCGACACCAACTATCTCAAGCTTCTTTTCAAACGGTGTTTTAACACCTGTGATTGCGTTTGAAACAAGTGTTCTGAAAAGTCCGTGAAGGCTTCTTGATTTTCTGTCTTCGGCTTTTCTTTGAACGATAACTTCTTTACCTTCAACTTTGACTTCAAGTTCACAAGGAAATTCAACTGTTTCAGTTCCTTTAGGACCTTTAGCACTTAAGGTATTTCCTTCAATCTTTACTTCAACGCCGTCAGGTATTGAAATTGGTAATTTGCCTATTCTTGACATTTTTTTCTCCTTTTGCTTTAACTGTTAAGCGGGAACGCATCGTTTTATAACGATTTAACCCCTTTTTTTTGTTACCAGATGTAACACAACACTTCGCCGCCTAATTTATTGGCACGAGCTTCTTTTTCCGTCATTAAACCTTTTGAAGTTGAAATAACGGCTATACCCATACCGTCAAACACTCTGGGCATATTTTTTGCTTTTGAATATACTCTTAAGCCGGGTTTTGAAACTCTTTGAAGTCCGCTGATTACGCTTTGACCGTTGTTGTATTTAAGTGTTACGTTGATATTTTTAAAACCGTCTTTTTCTTCAACGGTATAGCTATCAACATAGCCTTCTTTTTGAAGAACTTTAATTAATTCTTCTTTTAAGTTTGATGCAGGAATAGAAACTGAGTCGTGTTTTACTAAATTTGCATTTCTGATACGAGTCAGTGCGTCTGCAATAGGGTCTGATATTGTCATTTGTTTTCCTTTCTACTTGCAAGGTTTACCCTTGTAGTTTAGCAACGATTGCCCGCAATCGGGCAATTATCATATTAATTTAAACATAATATTTTTGCAAATCTTCTTTAAGATTTATAAATAAAAAACTCCCGATTAACAGGAGCAATATTTTTTAATTCGGTTACTACCAGGATGATTTTGTAACGCCCGGTAATAAGCCTTGATGTGCCATTTTTCTCAGGCAAATTCTGCAGATACCGAAATCTCTGTGAAATCCGTGAGGTCTTCCGCAGATTGAACAACGGTTATGAAGTCTGACTTTGGAATATTTGCCCTTTGCAGCCAGAGCTTCTCTTCTTTGTTCTTTGTTTATCATTGCTTTTTTAGCCATTTTATACTCCTATTGTTATTTATTTTGCTTTAAAAGGCATTCCTAAATGTTTTAAAAGAGCTCTTGCTTCATCATCGGTTTTAGCTGTTGTGATGATTGAAACATTCATACCCTTTACGATATCAACTTCTTCATAGTGGATTTCGGGGAACAGTGATTGTTCTTTTAAACCGAATGTATAGTTGCCTCTGCCGTCAAAACTTTTCGGGCTTACACCTCTAAAGTCACGAATACGAGGAAGTACAACGCAAACTAGTTTTTGGAAAAAGTCATACATTCTTTCTCCTCTTAAGGTAACCATTGCGCCAACGGGCATCCCTTCTCTTAATTTGTATGAAGCGATTGATTTTTTAGCTTTAGTTGATAAAGCTTTTTGACCTGCAATTTTAGTCAATTGATTAACTATGTTTTCTGCAAGTTTTGAGTTGTGAGAAGCCTCACCAACACCCATGTTAAGAACAATTTTAGACATTTTCGGAATTTGCATTTCATTTTTATATGCAAATTCTTCTTTTAATTTTGCTCTTACTTCGTTTGTATAGCGGTCTTTTAAATTACCGGTACTTTTAGACATTTCTTTATCCTTTTTCTTAGCCTTTGAAAATCTTACCTTTCGGTCTGTCGAATTTCAATGCCCCGCACTGTGCGGTCTATACATCAATAGTTTCGCCGCATTTTGAACAAATGCGAACTTTTTTGCCGTCTTTAACTACTTTTTTAACACGTGTAGCTTTATCGCAAGACGGACAGCAAATCATAACTTTAGAAGCGTTAAGAGGTTTTGCAATTTTGTTTAAACCGCCTTGAACACCTGCCATCGGATTTGCTTTTTGAGCTTTTGTTACAACATTCACACCGTCAACCAAAACCGTGCCTTTTTCAGGGTTAACTTCTTTAACGTTGCCTTGTTTGCCTTTGTCTTTTCCTGAAATTACTATTACACGGTCACCGACTTTTGTGTGAAGCTTCTTATTATTTTTAGCCATTTTTTCATTCCTATTTTGTTTATATTACTTCCGGTGCCAGAGAAATGATTTTCATAAAATTCTTTTCTCTGAGTTCTCTTGCAACGGGTCCAAATACACGTGTTCCTCTTGGAGCACCATCTTTTGTTATGATAACTGCCGCATTTTCGTCAAATCTTATAACGGAGCCGTCATTACGTTTAATTGCAGCCGTTGTTCTAACGATTACAGCATCAACAACATCTGATTTTTTTACAGGCATATTCGGAGTTGCATCTTTAACCGTCGCTTTAATAACATCACCAACGCTTGCATATTTTTTGTTGCTTCCTCCCATAACATGGATACAAAGCAGTTCTTTTGCGCCTGTGTTGTCTGCAACTTTCAGTCTGGTTTCTTGTTGTATCATATCTGTTACTACCTTATCTTTAACTACTTGGCAACGCTTACAATTTTGTCCAAATTCCATCTGATTGAGCCGGATAGAGGTTTAGATTCAACAATTGTAACAACATCGCCTACATGACATTGATTTTGCTCATCACGAACTTTGAAATTTTTCGTGAAAGTCATTGTTTTTTTGTATTTTTTATGAGCTTTATGTTCAGCAACTTCAACAACGATTGCTTTTTCCATTTTGTCGCTCACTACTGTTCCTTGTTTTACTTTTTTAGGCATTTTATTATCCCTTTACGCATTTATTTCTTTTTGTCTTAAAACAGTTTTTAAACGTGCGATTTCTCTTTTTTTGTTTTTGATAGATGCTGTGTTTTCAAGCTGTTTTAATTTGTTGTGACCCATTTTTAAAGTGAATAATTCTTTTTTTGAATCAAGAATTATATCCTTTAATTCATCTATAGTTTTTTCTTTCATTTCTTGAAGTTTCATGATTAACCTACTTTTCTACTACTTTTAATTTTATAGGCAATTTTTGAGCAGCTAAGTTAAGCGCTTCAATTGCTTCTTCTTTTGCATCAAAAGTTACTTCAAACAAAATTCTGCCGGGTTTTACAACGGCTACCCAATATTCGGGGTTGCCTTTACCTTTACCCATACGGGTTTCAGCAGGTTTCGCAGTGATAGGTTTGTCGGGAAATATTTTAATCCAAACATTACCGCCACGTTTAATTCTTCTGGTAATTACACGACGTGCAGCTTCTATTTGTCTTGAAGTAATCCATGCGGGCTCCAGTGCTTGAAGTCCGAATTCGCCAAACTCAAGAGCACATCCTCTTGTTTCGGTTCCCTTCATATTGCCTTTCATTTTTTTGCGAAACTTAGTTTTTTTAGGCATTAACATTTTTATATTTCTCCTAATTGTTTTTGTTATTGTTCCTGCTCAACATTTTGAGCTTCTTGTTGTTCCCCTCTTTTAGGACGTCTTTGAAAACGTGTGTTTTCTTTTCCTTGGGGTTTTTTGGTTTTTATGTTTTGATCGGCTTTTTCTCCGGGTAATAAGTCGCCTTTGAACACCCAAACTTTAACACCGATTTTACCCATAATGGTATCAGCTTCGGCAAAACCGTATTGAACGTCAGCTCTGAGGGTTTGAAGAGGAATTCTTCCTTCTTTAGCCCATTCGGAACGTGCTATTTCAGCACCGCCCAAACGTCCCGATACCATAACTTTAATACCTTGAACGCCTGCACGCATTGTTCTTTGCATTGCTTGTTTCATTGCACGTCTGAATGCAATACGTTTTTCCAATTGAAGTGCGATGTTTTCGGCAATTAATTGAGCATCAACATCAATTCTTGCAACTTCAACAACATCAATTGTAACTGCTTGAGTTTTGATTAGTTTTTGCACTGCAACTCTTAATTCATCAATACCTTGTCCGCCTCTGCCTACTACAATACCGGGTTTTGCGGTAACAACGGTAATATTAACATTGTTTGCTTTTCTTGCAATGTTAATTCTTGATACACCTGCCGTGTATAATTTTTTCTTGATGAATTTTCTGATTTTAGCATCTTGTGCTATGTTGAGCGCATATTGACCTTTTTTAGCAAACCATGTAGAAACCCATGGTTCAATTATTCCTACTCTAAAACCGGTCGGATGTGTTTTTTGTCCCATGTTCTTCTCCTAGTCCTTTGCTACTTTCACCGTTAAATGTGCTGTTCTTTTTAATCTCTTGTACATTCTGCCTTGAGCACGAGGACGTACACGTCTGTATGTAGCTGCTTCATCGGCATAAATTTCAGAGATTTTAAGCATATCCGCATTTGCTCCGAATTTTTGCGAAGCATTTGCTATTGCAGCGTTTAAGTTCTTTTCAACAATTCTTGCTGCAAAATATGGCATAAATTTAAGCATTCTTTGAGCATCGCTTGCCTTTTTGCCACGGATTAGGTTAATCACTCTGCGGATTTTTCTAACCGTCATTTTAATATCTGTTTGTTTTGATATAGCTTCTTGCATTTTTCTGTTTCCTTAAAGTTATTTCTTCTTAGCTGTCTTATCGCCAGCGTGACCTCTAAAAGTTCTTGTGATTGAAAATTCGCCTAATTTATGACCAACCATTTGTTCGGTGATATAAACAGGCACGTGAGTTTTTCCATTGTGAACTGCGATTGTGTGTCCGAGCATATCGGGTACAATCATAGAAGCTCTTGACCAAGTTTTGATAACTTTCTTTTCGTTTTTTTCATTCATTGCATTAATCTTCTTTTGAAGAGATTCATGCACGTATGGACCTTTTTTTAATGAACGAGCCATCTATTTATGTTCTCCTTTTTATTTTTTTCTTCTTCTTACTATCAACTTGCTTGAGGCTTTTTTGGTGTTACGTGTTTTGTAACCTAATGCAGGTTTACCCCAAGGAGTTTTCGGGTTGCCGCCGGGGCCGGTTTTACCTTCACCACCGCCGTGAGGGTGATCAACGGGATTCATTGTTACACCACGTACGGTCGGTTTAATTCCCAAATATCTTGTTCTTCCCGCTTTGCCTGTTGATAGGTTTTTAAATTCGGAATTACCCAGAACGCCGATTGTTGCATAGCATTCTTTTCTTACCATTCTCATCTCGGATGAGGGAAGTTTGATTGTTACGTAATTTCCTTCTTTAGCCATTACCTGTGCGGAATTTCCTGCACTTCTTGCCATTTTTCCGCCTCTGCCGGCTTTTAATTCAATGTTGTGAACTAAAGTACCGAGAGGAATTGAATCTAAAGGAAGCGCATTTCCCACTACGATTTCAACATCGGGGCCTGATATAACTTTGTCGCCTGTTTTCATACCTTCTGGGCAGAGAATATATCTTTTTTCGCCGTCAATGTAGTTAACAAGGCAAATTCTAACGTTTCTGTTAGGGTCATATTCAATTGTCATAACAGTACCTTGAATACCGATTTTATCTCTTTTGAAATCAATTACACGGTATGCTTGTTTATGACCGCCGCCGATATGACGTGTTGTAATTCTGCCTGTATTATTTCTTCCGCCTGTTTTAGTTAATGATTTAACCAAAGACTTTTCAGGAGTAGAAGTTGTAATGTCAGAATAGTCAGGTCTTGTCATACCTCTTTGACCGGGTGAAGTCGGATTAATTTTTCTGTTTGCCATAATCTTATACTCCTGTCAATTCTTCAATCGGGTCGCCAACTATTGTAACAATAGCTTTCTTACCTGATTGTGTTCTGCCAAATTTCATGCCCATTCTTTTTTGATGAGAAGGCATGTAAACCGTTCTAACTTTCTTAACTTTGCGGTTTGGATAAGCTAATTCAACAGCCTGTGCAATTTCTGTTTTAGTTGCATCTTTAACAACTTCAAAAGTGTAAGTGTTATTTGCTGTTGCCATCATTGACTTTTCGGTAATGACGGGCTTTTTTATAATGTTGTATAATTTTTCTTTGTTGGTATTTGTGTTTGTCATTATTTTGCCAACCTTTCAGTAATAGAATTGATTGCAGATTCCGTAGCAATAATTGTATCGGCTTCAACCAAATCTTTAACATTTAAATTTGAAGGTAATAATAATTTAACGCTCGGGATATTTCTTGCTGATAATGCAAGGTTTTTGTTTTCATCAGCATTTAAATCTGCGATAATTAATGTTTTACCTTTTGCACCTAAATCGTTCAAAACTTTAACCATTGCTTTTGTTTTTGCTTCAGTGATTTCAGAGAAGTCTTTAACAACCGTAATGATATCAAATTTTGCGCTGAGTGCGGATTTAAGAGCTAATTTTCTTGCTTTTTGAGGCAATGTTGTTTCATAGCTTCTCGGTTTAGGTCCGAAGATTACGCCGCCGCCTCTGAATAAGGGGCTTCTTAATGAACCTGCACGAGCTCTGCCTGTACCTTTTTGTTTCCACGGCTTTTTACCGCCTCCTGAAACTTCAGCTCTCGTTTTAGTGCAAGCTAAACCTGCTCTTGCATTGTTTAATTGTCTTTTAAGAGCAAGATACATAACATGTATATTGGGCTCAACTCCAAATACGGAGCCTTCTAAATTCATCTGTCCGAGTTCGGAGCCTTGAGTTGATAATACTTTAATTGTTTTATTTTCTTTATTTTTTGTCATAGCGCACCTCTAATTCCATTTGGTCCTTGTGGGTTTTACAGTGACTAATTTGCCTTCAGGACCGGGAATAGCACCTTTAATAAGCAATAATTTTTTGTCGGCAATTATTTTTGCTACCGTTAATTTTGTAACGGTAACTTTTTCATTACCCATATTGCCTGCCATTCTTTTACCTTTAACAACACGGCTTGGAGTAGTACCTGCGCCGATTGAACCGGGAGCTCTGTGGTTTTTTGAACCGTGTCCCATAGGTCCTCTTGAAAAATTATGTCTTTTTACGGTACCTTGAAAACCTTTACCGATTGAACGGCCTGTTACATCAACTTTTTGAACATTGTCTAAAACTTCAAGAGAAATTTTTTGACCAACTTCAAATTTTGAAGCATCTTCAACTCTGAATTCTTGTAAGTGTCTGAAGTTTTCAAGATTATTTTTTTTGAAATGACCGATTTGAGCTTTTGTTAAATGTTTTTCTTTTGCAGGTACAACCCCTACTTGAATAGCATTATAGCCATCCGTTTCAGTTGTTTTAACCTGTGTAACAACAGCTTCTTCAACAGCTACAACGGTAACGGGGATGCATAATCCTTCTTCGTTGTAGATTTGTGTCATTCCGAGTTTTGTTCCGATAACACCGATTGTCATGTTAAACCTTTCTGTTGTGAGAGCTACTTTTTAAAGTGTTTCTCTTTTGTACTTACTTGTGCTTTGTTTCAATTGAAACTCTGCTTTTTCATAGATCACATTAATATTAAATTGTATGTGTCGTATTGCGAAGTAATTATAGTTTTACTTCAATGTCAACCCCTGAAGGCAAATCCATTCTGGATAATTCTTCGGTTGTTTGCTGGGTTGGCTCATAAATATCGATAATTCTTTTATGTGTTCTCATTTCAAAATGTTCACGAGATTTTTTATCAACGTGAGGGGAACGAAGAACGCAATATACTCTGCGTTTTGTAGGGGTGGGAATAGGGCCTGAAACCGAAGCGCCTGTTCTTTTAGCCGTATCTACAATTTTTTGAGCAGAACTATCAATTAATTGGTGGTCGTATGCTTTTAAACATACTCTGATTCTCTGTCTTTTTGCTGTGCTCATTTTGATTTATTACCTTCATTTATAGTTTGTAACAATTCGTATTTTTTAAGTTATAACAAACAAAATCCCTCGTCAACAAGTTTTTTTAAAAATGTTTGTCAGAACTTTACATAACTACAAATATGATGAAGAAAATTTTTTGTCAAAAAATATTTTTTTGCCTTTTTGTATATATACAGCCATTGGAGTTCAAATATGCAAAAAATTACCTCGGCTAATTTGAATAATTTATGCTTTAAATCTGATATTAAACGTTTTGATAAAAACGGCTCAAAATTCGAAATTGAATATGATAAAAAAAACAGAATTATAAGAGCCAAAAAAACGGGCAGTGACTCATTTGTTAAAACATACGATTATTTTAACGGCAAAACTTCCTGTCCTTCTTCCGTCACAATTGAAGATGAGGACAAAAACTCTTATTCGATTGATTTTGCTCAATTGAAATATTCGGTTAGACTAAAAAACGAAAGAATTTTTTCCGTTTTAAAAGATGCATCCTGCTATACTCTTGAACAATTAAAAGTTTTTGCCCAATTTCGAAATATCAACAAAGATACAAAAAACAGACTCATAAAACTGATTAAAGATATTGAAGCTTCTTTTGCTTCTTTTAACACCCTTGATGATATTGACCCTTACAGGCCTTATTTTGCGCCTTTTTATTCAAATGCAAAAAAACGTTTTCCAACCTATACAAATAACTTTGATAAAAACTCTTTGGAATATAAATTTTTTCTTGAAAACAAAGATTTGGATTTAACTTCCGATATAAATTTATTTGAAGATTTTAAAGACAGACCCTTTGATGTTCCGGAAAGATTTATGATTATGGCTGATAATTCATTAAGAAAAACAGGAAATGCTTATATTATCGATGAAATCCCAAAAATTTTTCAGGGTGTTGATATAAATGACGTTATTGATAAAATCAGCAAATTTGCAAGACTTGAAAAAGAAGCATCATCGTGGTCATTTTATTCATCAGGTAAAAAAATAAACGCAGAATATATAGGTGGAGGCGATGTGGGTATTGTTTACAAATTATTTGATGAAGAAGGAAATTGTGCTGCAATTAAAATTTATTCCCTTCCAAAATCAAGGCAATTGAACTGCAATTGCGCAATGACCGAAATTCCTACTTCAATTCGTCTGAAAAAGGATAATGTCGGCGACGTTCCGAAATTTTATATGGCAAATGCAGCACTATACGGCTTCAATTCAAAAGGCGAACAATTTAAGGATGTGCCCTGGATGATAAGCGAATATATTGATAACAACACACATTTTGACATAAACAGCAGAAAACTTAACGATTGGCTTGTTGAACATAACATGCATTATGTTGATTTTATAGCAAATCCGAGAATAAATGCCGAATATTTGGTTGACTTGGGCGGAATTATTCCAAATAATATTACATGCACAAAAACATGGGGCATAAACGGCATGAGTGAAAATTCAAACCCATGCAGCCTTGCTTCTTTATTGTATCAATCTTTAACAAAGGGGTTTGGAGTTAAAGAGATTTTAGAAACGTTTGAAAATTAAAATTTATGATTATATTGTAAATCCGCCTTTTTGTAAAGGCGGATTTTTTCCAAGTCCAGTAGTAAACCTTAAATAAATTTTTTCGTTAATATAATCTAACCTTAAATTATTCCTTTTTTGTAAACTTCGCCATCACTCCTTTCGCATTTTTTGCGGATGCTTTAAATGTATATTTAAATTCTAGATTTAAAAAAAGCATGTGCCAATAAACCGTTTTGTTAAAAAAGTTTTACATAAGCGAGATTTTAAGAATAATGTTTAAAAATTCGCCTTTACAAACTTAATATTGTACTTTTTTCTTGACAAAAGAGTTTTGCTCATATCCTGCAAGTATTAAACCATGCCTGATTTTAAAAATAGCGCCCTAATTAAGGTTTAATTTTTAACAAAAATTTAAGCAATGAAATAAAAAGCCACCCCGAAAATTGAAGCAATTAGCATATAATAAATCGGGTTTCTGGGAAGTTTAAAGGTTGCAATAAATAAAATTATAATTACAAAAATTGCTTTATAATCAAACATGCTCAAATTAAAACTGTTTTTCATTACCATTGTCCAAAACAATTTTATTCCAACGGCGCAAATTAAAGCACACGAAGTCGGGCGCAGAAAATACAGGATTGATTTTATTATTTTATTTTCGCTGAATTTTTTATATAGTCTGAAAACTTGGCTTGTAATTATAATCATGGGTAACAAAAGCGCAATTGTTGAAATAATCGCCCCGTCAAACCCGATTGTTTCATATCCGCAAAAAGTTGCCATATTAAGTCCGATTGGCCCCGGGGTTAAACCCGAAATTGCTATCATCTGAGTTAATTGTTCATGGGAAAACCAATGATATCTGTCTATAAGTTCATATAAAAAAGGCAGTGATGCATACCCGCCTCCAAAGGTAAAAAGTCCGATTTTAAAATATTCCAAAAAGAGAAGAAAATAAGCGCTATTCATTTGTTTTCTCCTTTTTGGCGCTTGCTGTAATACCTAAAACAATTGAAGCTAAAATTAAAATTACGGCATTAACATTATAAATCGAGCAAATTAAAATAAAAATAAACCAGAATACGCTAAAAATATCAACAATACTTTTTTTCCAGATATCTTTAAGTGTAAGATAAATTAATATAATAACAGAAAGATTTACTCCCCAAAATATGCTTTCAATAAAAGGAATGCCTGCAATTTTGCTCAAAAGATGCGCAAGTATTATTATTGAAACAAAAGGTGAAAGACCTATCCCAATAACGCTTGCAATTACACCTTTAAATTTTAAGAGTTTATAGCCTGTCAGAATTGACATATTTATTGCAATAATTCCTGGCAAACATTGGCTTACGCAGTAAAAATCAAATATTTCATCTTCACTGAGCCAGTTTCTTTTCAAAAGAAGCTCATCTTTCATAATGGGGACTATAACATACCCCCCTCCGAGAAGGATAATCCCGATTTTAAAAAATGCTTTGAATATATTTATAAAGTTTTTTTCTTTCATAGGTTAAAATTTTATCGACCCTATAAAATCTTGTACAATTTTAGGATTAAATGCTTTTAAATCAACCATTGTGACAATAAGCTTTGTAGAGGGTGTTTTTGCTTTTGCATTAGTTGTTGAATAACAGCCTATTATCCCCGCTACATTTTTAAAGGGGATATTTTTTACTTTTGCGCTGAATTTTATATAGGGAACGGTTTTTCCGTTTGCCGTGTATGTTCCTCTTTGGTCAATTTTAAAATCTTCAAGGGTAATTACGGAATCTTTAAGAGTATCAAGCAGCTGGGTAATTTTTTTATCTATTTCGTTTGAATTGAAATCTTTTGTTGAAATCAATTCTTCGTTTTTAAGGTCGTATATGTTTATTTTTTGGTTTGTCGGAAGATATTTTGCGGTGATTTTTTTATACCCGAACAAATTAAAACATCTTGAGAGCTGGTAATCTCCGCTAACTTTTGAAAAATCGCCCCAATCATGCGCTGTTTTAACAAATTCTTCTCTGGGCGGGTTTTTATATCTGTTTATTTGGCTTTTAACAAAGGTATAACCTCCGAAAGCAAAGAATATTACAACTAAAACGATAAAAATTATTTTTCTTATAATGCTTTTTAAACAGCCCATACCGACCTCCATGAATTAAACTTACTACAAAATTTTAAAAATGACAAAAGGTTTTACAAACCGGGATGAGTTTTTTCATATACTTCTTTAAGGCGTGATATTGAAACGTGGGTATATATTTGTGTGTTTTTTATGCTTGAGTGCCCTAAAAGCTCCTGTACAATTCTTAAATCGGCACCGTGTTCAAGAAGCTTTGTTGCAAAACTGTGTCTGAATACGTGGGGTGTGACTTTTTTTGTAAAATGAATTGCACTCAAAGCCTGTTTAAGCGCTTTTCTAATGCTTTGATTTTGAAGTCTGAAGCCTCTGTAGTTAATAAATAAAGGGTCAGAAGGGTTTTTGTTTGTTTTGCAAATTAAATCGGATACATTTTCAATATAATTTACAAGACCCTCTTTTGTTTTGTCGGGGATTAAAACAATCCTTTCTTTTGCGCCTTTTCCGAATACTCTTATTTCATTTTGTTCAAGGTTTAAATTTTCATAATTCAAATTGGATAATTCCGAAATTCGCATCCCCGAAACCCATAAAAGTTCAAGTATAATTCTGTTCCGATAGCCTGCGGGGGTATCTATTTTTATTCCTCTTAAAATATTTTCAACCTCATCTTCATATAAAAAATTCGGAAGTGTTTTATTTTGTTTCGGAATCGGAATGTTGTCAACGGGGTTATATTCAATTATTTCTTCCTGATATAAAAAGCGGTAAAATGCTCTTATTGAAGCAATTTTTCTTGCAATTGTCGTTTTTGTGTAGTTAATCTGTCCTATAAAATAAAGATATTCGCTGAATTTTTGAGGCTCGATTTCTTCGGGATTTAAAGCACCAATCCATAATAAAAAGGTGTATACGTCGTTATAGTATGCTCTTATGGTGTGAGAAGAAAAATTTTTCTCACTTTTCAAATAAACCTTAAAATCCTCTAAATAATCAAGCTTTTGAGTCATACTTAAAATTATTATACACATGCTATTTGAAAAAAATAAGCACTTTTTTGTATTTAAAAATGTAAAGAAAAATTATATTATTGTATAAAATATTTCCCTTTTATTATAATATTTTGATGTTATTTCCCAAAATGAGGAATTAGTTTAATTGCAAAACAGTTTCGACAGTCTTGATAATCTTGAAATAAGCGTGCAAAAGTCCTCTGTTGTTCAGCAGAGAGCAGGGCTTATCGCTGTTTATATGTATAAGCAGTTTATTGAATTTCATCAGGCAACGGTTAATACAAACGAAGTTTTTTCAAAAATATTGGAAAATCTGGCGACGGTTTTAGAATATTTAAAACAATCTCTTAATGTAAGAAATGTTCCCGTGCAGAGTGTAACATGCAATGTTGATTCGGATAAAACGCTTGCAATAGTTAACATTTTGTGGCACACAATCAGCTTTACTTCAAGATTTAATAATTCCCCGAAGGCACTTCCGCAAAAAAACGGAAACCCTATGTTCTGCGGAAGAATATTTGCAATTAAAGGCGATTTTACAAAATTAATAAAAGAAACGGACGATTACGAAACCCAGATAGATGTTCTTTTGGAAAATGAGATTGCATCATTATTTATACCGGCAGAGAAAAATCAAGGCACGGTTATGACGATACATCATAAAGATAATCAAGAATTATTCATATCCCAGCCCGATGCCCCGAGAGAATTTCTTTTAAAAGTAATAGAATTTGTTTGTGCGGGCGGAGAATTACATAAACAAAACATTAAAAAAACGGGATTTAATTTCTAAACAAAAAGGTCGAAAAATCGGTCTTTAAATCTTTTATGCTTGTGTTAAGTTTGCTACTATAATTTTTTTCATAAGTCTTTCAAAGAAGCTCATTGCAGGTTTTTCGATTGCTTTTGCAAGTTCCCTTATTTCGGCTTCATAAGCTAAACTTACCGGATTGTATTCACATAATTCTAAGTCTTTTTCGTAATCCATTATTTCATCCTTTATTAACTAACCTTGTACTATATATATCGACATTTAGAATTTAAACCTTTAAGAAAAAGGTCAATTGTTTACAATAGTTTACAAATTTTTAATGTAGAATTGTTTTATGAAATTTTGCGCAAAAACACTTGAAGATACTAAATTTTTAGCAGAGTGCTTTTCATCTTTAGTTGATGAAGACGGCCTTTTTGTTACCTTAACAGGGGATATTGGCGCAGGAAAAACACAGTTTATACGCTATGTACTTGAATATTTAAATGTTAGTTCAAAAGTCACAAGCCCGAGTTTTGTGATATTAAATGAATACAAATGTTCAAAATTTCCAATATATCACTTTGACCTTTACAGACTTGAGGAAAAAGGTCTAAAATCAGTTATATCGGAACTAAGAGAATATTCAAAAGATAAAAACCTTACATTCATTGAATGGGCTGAATTTGCGCACAATGAAATTCCTGAAAATTCTCTTAAAATTGATGTTCAATATGACCAAAATAATCTTGACATAAGATATTTTGAATTTTCTTCAAATGATAAAAAAATGATTGATTTTATTGAAAAATTGTCTAAAAAGGCAGGTATTAAATGAATATTTTAGCATTTTGCTCGGCATTGGATAAGACATATCTTGCGCTTTTATACGATAATAAAATGTATTCGAAGATAATTAAAAGCGATGAAAACTACCACAGCCTTTATCTTTTGGATGAAATTAAAAAAATTTTCGACCAAAACTCGCTTTCTTTTAATAAGCTTGATTTGATTGTTTCAAACAAAGGCCCGGGAAGCTTTACGGGTATAAGAGTATCTTTAACCGCAGCTAAAGTTATGGCAGGTGAACTTGATATCCCCCTTGTCGGTTTAAACAGTTCCGAAATACTTTTAAAGGCATATAACAGGGATTTATTAATTATGGATGCAAGGCGAGATATGAATTATGTTGCTTTTAAAGATGAAATCAAGCTTGTTCCGAAAGAAAAAACAGATATAAAAGATAAAAATATGCGGATATTATGCGACAAAAGGTCGCTGGATATTTTTCCCGATGCCGTTTGTTTTGAAGACAATGAAAAAAATTTGGGCGTTGTTATGATTGAATTGGCGCAACAAAAATATTTAAATTCAAGCAATAAGGATGAATTTAGCCCTTTAAAAACGGAAGCAAATTATATTCAAACTCCGCCTGTGTTCTAGCAATCATTGTTGTTATTCACGCCGCCGTTCAGTGCCCACAATAGCGAAATAAGCCAGCCTACGTATGTCCAGCCGAGAAATATATTTAAAAACATTATAGGCACGCTGTCACTGTGTTTTCTGGCAAATGCTATTATCAGAGGGATAAAGTATATCGTGAAAGCAATAAAAACCCAGCTTAAAAAGAAAAACAGCATAAGAAACAAGAATACATAATTTATATCCATTTTAACTCCTTGTAAGTTTGGTTTTTATATTATATTCCTGTTTGGTTTATTTTGAATTATGCTTTAAGGTTATAAGCTTTGCGAAACGGTTTCTACAAACATGTTCATGCCTATATCGGGCTTGTGAAGGATTATAATGCATGGGTTATCATTATCACCCGCACATTCTTTTAATGCTTCAATTGATTTTTCGCTGCATTGCTTTTTGCTATACTGTCCTTGCCCGTTGTATACCATGCAATCCGCTTTGATATAAGATATGTTTGTACTTATTGGAGTGCTGTCTTCACTTGAAGCGTACTCATCTTCTTCAATATTGAATATGTCGTATGTAATAAGATTTTCGCTTGGTGTATAACCGTTGCAATATTCATTATCTTTTTCATCCGTGCATTCAACGGGTATTAACCTGCCGTTCGGGTACAATTTCAGAGGAATTCTATCTTTATATGCTTTGTTTTCACCGCTTTTTCCGTTTATGTCAACAAGGATGTTTTTATAGTATTCGTTATTTTTTTCATGCCATTGTGAAGCTAAGCCCATATAAACTATATTGTTTGGAAGGATGATGTTTTCTTCATTGGTTGAGGCATTTTTATTACAGTTAATGCTGCTTTTTGTTGTGAGCATATCTGAAAGCAAAAGACAATATTTGTCGTTCTCATCCGTATTATTAAAAAGAAGAGTTCCGTATTTGTCAATTATGTTATTATTTGCTTCGCTTAAATTGCTAAGAGAGGCATAGGCAAATAATTTTCCTTTCTTATCATCTGTTTTTACCGAGCATATAAATATAACAGCAAAAATACCCAGTATAAACAGCGCTATAACAATCTCCGCTAATGTCCATGCATTCTTTTTCATATTAAAAGAATATAACGGCACCATATTTTATAAATCATTTGTTTGGGTTAAATACTCCAAACAATCATTATAATTATCAAATTCCATATAAGGTTTTATGTTCAATTTTTCCTTTGTAACATTTAATGTCGTTTTATTTTCAACGGTTATTATTTTAATATTGTTTTTATTGCATGATAATACCGAGCTTGAGCCCATAGCGTCTTTTGGAACTATTAAACATTTTACGTCTTTATATGAAATTCTGCCTTCTTCAAGATTGTTAAATATTTTTGGCGCAATCGACAATCCTTCAATAATGCAGGGAAGATATGTTGAACTTATAAGTTCGGATGAAACTTTCGGGTTTACAATTTTTTGCGCTATATCAACATCACAAAATGCCGGAGAGTGTGCACAGGGGATTTTAAATTCTTTTGCTATTAAATGAGAAATTATTGCTTCTATTCCGCCTATAGGGTCAATTCCTTGCGCATTTTCATAATTTATATCATCATAATCTTCGCTGAAATAACATACGACAGCTATTGCTTCCGCTCCTTTTTTAATGAGCTTTTCAGAGCTTTCTAAAAGAACATCGGGATTTTTAATTGTGCCTGCTGATATACCGTGTTTGACTTCAAGTTTTGCCTCGGGGGATTTTTTTGTGTATTCGGGCTCTATAATATCAATTCCCTTAACATATTTAAGAGCGTTTATTGTGTTTATATGAATATTTCTGATATTTTCAGGCATGCTGCAATCAAAAATCACCCCGATTTTATTTTCTTCATAAGGACGTTTTGGTGTTATTGAGATATTCTTTTTAAAAAAGTCATCAAATAAATAACCTTCAAGATAGCTCATATCATAATTTATTGCGCTTAAAATACCGCCATTTACGGCATTTGGATTAATGATTAAATGAAAATATTTTGAAAACTTTCTTGCAACATATCCGAAATCTCCGGCATAACCTCCGATATCAGCACCAATTCCCGTCGGAAGAGATATTGCTATTACATCTTTTTTCATCAATACCCCCTTGCGATTTTCAGCATAAGAGTTTCAAATATAATTTTATCAGACATGTTTGCACGTTTGGATTTTATCGCATGGCTTATAAATTTAATATCTTTATTTATTTTTTCATTTAAAAGAAGAGAATTACGGTTTTCTTTAAGGAGCTGAAGAAGTGCTCCCATCATATTGTTTAATATTTTTTCAGGAGAATCTTCTTTTGAGAGCTGTTCAAGATTTTGTGAAATTTCAAGCGCCTCGCTATAGCTTATATTCGGGTAGTTTGGAATTAATTCGTTCAAAAGAGGATATTGTTTTTTATTATCCGAAGCACCAAGCTTAAAAACATTACACCTTGAAACAATTGTCGAGAGGATGTCCTCTTTTGATTTTGTAAGAAATATAAACGTAGTATTTTTAGGAGGCTCCTCGATTGATTTTAAAAGCGCATTCGGCGTACTCGGATGAAATGTCGTAAAATCAAGGGGCTCAATCGTATAATCAATACTATCAAGATAACCAAGCTTTCTAAAATCTTTTAAATCGTTATAATCTTCCGTTTTTTTTGATGAGAAGAAAATAAAAAACCTGTGATAATCGCTTGAAAGTGCAAGAGATTTTTCAATTTGATGAGCCTGAGCCGTTGAAATTACCGTTTTTGTTTCGTCGTTTTCTCCTTTGAAATGAATTTGAGAAACAATATTTACGGCGGGATGTGTATAAGTTTTAATCCATTTGCAGTTGATGCATCCGCAATTTTCATCCCGAAAGTTTTCGCAGTTTAAAATTCTTGCAAGTTCAAGCGAAAAAAGATACTGAATTTTAGTGTCGGCGCCTTCAAAAATTATTGCCTGCGGGAAATTCCTTTTTCCTTCTTTTGCAAAACTCAAGAGCTCATCAAAGTATTTTGAGGTAAAAGGATATTTATTTTTAAAATAATCTAACATAAATTATCCTCCAAAAAAGCAAGCTCATAAGCACTTATCGGGTCTTTCAGAGCGCCTGATTTTAAATAATATTCCGCTTGAGATAAATTGATTTTCAATCTGATTAATTCTTCTTCTTTTATATTTTTCAGTTTTTCAAGATTTTTCTTTATGATGAATTCGCTCTGGTTAAGCTTGAAACTCAGTTCACGGGGGGACAGGGTTTTAGAATATAATTTTATTTTGAGCAAATTTGAAAAAGTTGTTTGAATAAAAGCCAAAGAAGGAAGAAAATGCTCTTTTTGCAATATGTCGGAAATTAAACAAAGAGCTTTGTCATATTTTTTTTCAATTATCAAATCGACAAGATTAAAAATATCTGCATTGCTTGAAGCGATTTCTTTAATATCTTCAATTTTAACGATATCTCTCGGGTGTATTAAAAGTTTAATCTTATCAAGCTGCATGGCTAAATCTCTCAGTTGAGTGCCCGTTGTTTGAATAAGGTAAGAGGCTTCTTTATCGCCTGTTTTAAGGGACAATTCTCCCGCCATTTTTTTGATATGAGGGATAATTTTATATTCTTCATAACTTCTAAAAGATTGAAATTCTTGTATTTGAGCAAGTTTTTGTATTTCTTTAAAAAGTTTTTTTCTGCTGTCTGGTTTCTTTTTTTCTCCTTTTGGAGTAGGACAGACAAGAATTAAATGTATATTTTGAGAAACATTGTTTAAGCCTTCAATAAGCTCGTTTACCTGCTTATCGTCAAGTTTTTCTTTTGTTTTTGTTTCAAGAAAATATTTCGGGCATTTTATTTGTATTAAAGTATCCCCGAACATCATGGCATTTGTTCTTATGAGTTCCGAAAACAAGGAAAAAGAAGGATTGTCAACTTTTTTATAACTAAATTCGTTGACGCCATCCTTCAATATTTCTTTTTTTAGTTTATTTATTTGGCGCTCGATTAAATAATCTTCATCGCCCCATAAAAAATATATTGCCATAATTTAACTGTTGATTAACAAACTTGCCCCGATAACACCTGCGGTATTTGCAAGCTGTGCGGGTACTACTTTAAGCGAATTTGCCTGAATAGGCATTGCTCTTTCTTCAATTGTTTTTCTTATAGGCTCAAATAATATGTCGCCCGCATCTGCAACCCCGCCCCCTATGATTATTTTTTCGGGATTTAAAAGGTTTACAACCGAAGTTAAGCCGACCCCTATGATTTTTCCTATCTGTTTAAAGATTTGTATTGAAACACTATCTCCTTGAAGGGCAGCCTGTGCAACGATATATGGAGTTATAATTCCGTCTGCCGCCATTTCTTTATATTTTGCGGATTTACCGCCTGAAATATATTCTTTTGCTAAAGTTACAATAGCAGGTCCTGATGCGTATGCTTCAAAACAGCCAAAATCTCCGCATCCGCACAAAGGTCCGTCATTTATGGACATTTTAATGTGCCCTATTTCGCCTGCCGCATTTGCTGCCCCTCTTACCAGTTTGCCGTTTAGCACGATACCCGAGCCTATGCCTGTACCTACGGTTATGCAAATTAAGTTTTCGCATCCTTTTCCTGCGCCGAAATTAAGCTCGCCCAATGCAGCGCATCTTACATCGTTATCAAGTTTTGTGGGAATTGAAAATTCGTCCTCAATCATTTTTGCCAAAGGTATATTAACCCAGCCCGGAATATTGGGGAGATTTTTTACAATACCCGATTTATAATCAATTTGCCCCGGTAAACCAAAGCCTATTGCTTCAATTGTCTTAGAATCCTGATTGGTTTCCTGCATTAAATCTTTTATTGCCTGTTTAATGTTGTTAACGCCTGCTTCATATCCCATTTCCGCACGTGTGGGGACTGTGTTTGAATAGGCAATTTTGCCGTCAAAATCAACAAGCGCAATCTTTATATTTGTTCCGCCTATATCAACACCAATTCTATACTTTTTCATTTCTTCTCCTATCTCAAGTCAGTATATAAAAATCTTAGCACAAATAAATCAACATGAAATTAAATCGTCTAAATATTGCGCTATGTTTACTTTAAGTTCATTAAAGGCTTTATAATCGGATGAAATATTATAATCTTTTTCACTTGATATCATGATTATATTTGTTATATCAAAAAGGATATTATCGCTGTTGAAAAATGTTTTATAAAATATTTTGTTTGATGTTTCGCCGTTATAAAGTTTTATATGTTTAAAAACATTTTTATATTTATTTATTAAACCAAGGAAGAATTTATTCTTTTTGTTAAAAATATCCCTGCTTGAAGGCATATTTGATACAAAAATCCCCTCTTTTTTAAGATGTTTTTTAATCAAATTTAAATATTCAATTTCGCAAAACCTTTCGTCTATTCCATGGTTATCCGCAACATCAACAACAATAAGGTCGTATTTTTTCTTTGCTGTTTTAAGGAAAATGAGAGCATCTTGAAGATAAAAGTTTGTATTATCATCAAGACAAAAGTCAAAATATTTTTCTGCAATTTCAAGAGAATATTCTTCAATATCAACTATGTCAAGCCTTTTAATTTTAAAAAGCTTTTTGTATTGTTTAATGATATATCCGCTTCCAAGCCCGATAAAGAGAACATCTTTTATATTTTTATTCATCAGACAGGGAATTAAGAAATAGTTAATATAAGGCAGATTGCCTTCATAACTTTTTGTTTTAATGTATCCCGCCTGATAAGTGTCTTTATATTTAATAAATCTTCCCAAATCATTTTGAACAATCTTGATTTCATGAAATGTCGAATTGAATTTTCTGATTATTTTTTCATGGATATCAAAATTGTCTTTATGTTTTACAGGGCTTTTTAATGAAAGATTTTCGGGTATTATTGTCATTTGTATATTATATTATAAGTTTGCGAAATTTTTCAATTATTGCTATACTCAAAAGAATTATGCAGTATGCTGATTTACATATACATTCAAAATATTCTCGTGCAACAAGTAAGGACCTTGACTTTGAAAATTTGTGTCTTTGGGGAGCTAAAAAAGGTTTATCTCTTATTTCAACGGGAGATTTCACCCACCCCAAGTGGTTTGATGAAATTAAAGAAAAGCTTATATATCTGGGAGACGGCACTTTTAAATTAAAAGACGAAATTGAAAAATCAGTTCTTAAGGACTATCCGAAATTATCCCCTCCGAGGTTTGTTTTATCGGTTGAAATTTCAACGATTTATAAAAAATGGGATAAAACAAGAAAAGTGCATCATGTTGTTTTTTGCCCGGATATAAAAAGCGCACAAACATTTAGGGAAAAACTTGATTCAATCGGCAATATTAATTCTGACGGCAGACCGATTTTAGGACTTAATTCAAGAAATTTACTTGAAATTGCGCTTTCTTCGTCAAGCGATTCTTTTATTATTCCCGCTCATATTTGGACTCCATGGTTTTCTGTTTTAGGCTCAAAATCAGGTTTTGATTCAATTGAAGATTGTTATGAAGATTTGTCGGATTATATTTTTGCACTGGAAACGGGGCTTTCTTCTGACCCTTATATGAATTGGCGGGTTTCAAAACTTGATAAATACAGACTTGTGTCAAATTCGGATGCTCATTCTCCTTCAAAATTGGCTCGTGAAGCAACGGTGTTTGATATTGACCTTAATTATTCAACTCTGAAAAACGCTCTTAAAACAGGGGAAGGTTATTTTGCAACCGTTGAATTTTTTCCCGAAGAAGGCAAATATCATATAGACGGGCACAGAAAATGCGGAGTTTGTTTTGATGCATTGCAGACTAAAAAATTAAACGGAATTTGTCCGATTTGCAAAAAACCTTTAACAATCGGTGTTTCATACAGGGTTAATGAGCTTGCGGACAGGTTTGGTGATTTTGTGCCCCCGAAAACGGCAGGCAAAGTATACAGTCTTGTACCTTTAGCAGAGATTATATCCGAAATTTTCTCTTTGGGAACGGCATCAAAAAAAGTCGCATTTGAATATGAAAGATTGATTTTAAAATTCGGCTCAGAGCTTGATATATTGCAAAATGTTGACCTTGACTTAATTGGAAAAGACAGTCCCATATTAAAAGAAGCACTTTTCAGGTTGAGGAACGGTAATGTTATTAAAAAAGCGGGTTATGACGGCGAATACGGCTCAATAAAATTATTTAAAGAAGGCGAAGCTAAAAATTTTTATAATTTAAAACTTGATATAAAGCAATTGCCCAATGAAACAAAAACAAGGGAAAAAGTATATGAAGCGCCGGAATTGCAGAAAAATGAAGAAAATTATTCGATTGAAAAAGATTTAATTCAGGAAGAAATTATTAAAAATTCCGCACAAAGAATATTAATTACGGCGGGACCAGGCTCGGGCAAGACAACGGTTTTAACAAAAAGAATTGCATATTTAATAAACGAGAAAAAAGCAGACTCGAAAAAAATTCTTGCCATAACTTTTACAAAAAAAGCGTGTTCGGAAATGAAGCAGAGGCTTGAAAAATTAGCTTTTGATAAAGAAATAAACATACATACATTCCATTCGCTCTGTTTTAACATCTTAAAAGAAAAGGCAAATTATGCGGGACTTAAAGATGATTTTAGAATTATTTGCGAAGATGAAAAGAAATTTTTAGGGGATAACATTCAAAATTCTCTGACTTTTGACGATTTAATTTTATATACCCTAAAGCTTTTTGAAAATAATCCCGATATTAAAAAAGAATATCAAGACAGGTTTAAATATATTTTTATTGACGAATATCAGGATATTGACGAAAATCAGTATAAGCTTATAAAATATTTAACTTTGAATGATACAAATATTTTTGCAATCGGTGATAAAAATCAGGCAATTTACGGTTTCAGAGGGGGAAGTGCAAGATTTTTCAATAATTTTACGCTTGATTATAAGGATGCAAAAGTTATTACTTTAAAAAATAATTACCGCTCATCAAAAAATATTGTTGATGCTTCAAATAAAATTATCAATTCTTACGATATGAGCGCAAAAAATCCTCTGAAATGCGACAAAATAACTCTTTATCGGGCAAAAAGCGAAAAAGAAGAAGCAGAGTATATTATAAGTATGATTGAAAACATAATCGGAGGTAAAAGCTTCTTCTCAATGGATTCAAACAGAGTATCAGACCCTGAAAATAAAGAAAACTATTCGTTTAGCGATTTTGCAATTTTCTTCAGGTCAAAATCATTTTTAGCTCCCGTTAAAGAAGCGCTTGAGCGCTCGAGTATGCCATATTGCATATATTCTAATTCAAAGTTAATTGAATTAGAGCCTATAAAAAGGCTTTTATTTAAATTAGATGATGAAACAGATGTTTCTTTCCAACTTAAAAAATTTGAAGATGAGTTTTTGGATATTC
This sequence comes from Candidatus Gastranaerophilales bacterium, assembly GCA_947589425.1. Lineage (GTDB taxonomy): Bacteria > Cyanobacteriota > Vampirovibrionia > Gastranaerophilales > Gastranaerophilaceae > RUG14156. The sequence goes on from CANQAV010000010.1 coordinate 57,647, forward strand.
CTAAATATGTTTATTCATATCTTCTGGAATTATCGGAAAAATCTTTAAACAAGGCGAATTTCATTCACGAAGTTTCTCTTTCTTGCTTAAGTGATACTTATGATAAAAATGCGGACAGGATTTCTCTTATGTCGCTTCATGCTTCAAAGGGGCTTGAATTTCCGTGTGTATTTATTTTTGGTGCGGAAGAAGGAATAATTCCTTCTCGCTATACGCAAAACGAACAAGAAACAGAGGAAGAAAAAAGACTTTTGTATGTCGGTATAACAAGGGCAAAAAATCAAGCATATATCACCTATTGCAAAAAAAGACTTGTGAACAGCACAATAAAAGAACGACAAAGAAGCAGATTTTTAGATGTATTGGATAGTGAAACTTGTAATTTTAAGGAAGCAAAAGAAAACAAAAATATCGAAAAAGCACGGCAATTAAGCCTTTTTAAGCTTTGATATTGCGCAAAAAATTTTTTTGTTATATTATTCTTTTGCTGATATTCTCGGATCGTCTAGCGGTAGGACAGCAGACTCTGGATCTGCTTACGGTGGTTCGAATCCATCTCCGAGAGTTTTTTAGTTTATATTATCGGGGAAAATTAAACTGAAGTTTGCGCCTTTTTCTTTGTTGTTTTGTGCGCTTAATTTACCTTTGTGTGCAAGCATTATCTTGTTTACTATATAAAGCCCAAGCCCCAAACCGACATCGGAATATTTTTTTGCTCCGGTATAATATTTTGTAAAAAGATGATTAATTTCATCTTCCTTAATTCCATCCCCTTCATCAATAAACGAAATAACAACACCCTCAAGATTTTTTTCAAGCCGAATTATGATTGTTTTAGAATTTTTGGAATATTTTATTGCGTTTGATAAAAGATTGTTTAATGCTCTTTTTATTAAAAACGGGTCGAGAGGGTATGTTATATCTTCGTTTTTTTCAAAAATCGCTTCTTTTTGTTTGATTTTTAAAATACTTTTATTTTGCTCAATCACTTCATTAATTAATTCGTTTAAATTTGTATCTTCAATATTTGTTTCAAAATCTTTTATATCAAGCTTTTGAGCATCAAGCAGATTTATTACAAGATTTTTTAAATCATTGTTTGAAATTTTAAGATTATTAATTGCATCTTTCTGGCTTTCGCTTAATTGCCCGAAACTCCCCTCGAGGAATAAATCATAAGTATTATCCTGTGCAATCAACGGAACTTTTAAATCATGCGCCAAAGACGAGATAAAATCTTGTTTAATGTTTTGGCTTTGTTTTTCTCTTTCAATATATTCATTAATCATTATATCCCTATCTTTAATGCTTTCTAAAAGAGCATTCGTATTTTTTGACATTTGAGAAGTTAAAGCATCACAGGCTTCGGGACACTTTGAATTTAAATTGCCGTAACGCGCGGATGTAATTATATTTAAATAAGTGTATAAAAATTTATTTAAATGATTATGTTTTATTAAAAGTTTGATATATTTCACAACCAAAGCAATAACCGCCGCAACGGTCATAACTAAAAATATAAAACCGAATGAAATTATAGTTGTGTTATGTAATATATTTTCTCTTATCATTTTATTATATTATCCTTTGTTTTTTTCGGATATGCAACAAATTGTCTTTTGTTATAAAAAGACAAAAATATTTTTTTATGCAATAATCATGTTTATATAGAGGAAAACCAACGATGAAACTGGATAAAATTTCTACAAAAACAGCATTTGATTACGGCTATTTGCTAAAAAGAATTTTCCCGTATATAAAACCTTTATTGTTCAGAATATTTTTAACATTCTTTTTAGCGGTTCCGCTCGGGTTATTGGACGGTGCTACGGCATTTGTTTTAAAACCTTATATTGATGTTGTGGTAAACGGAAATACGATTACCGTTTTTGATTTAACTTTAACACGTGATATTCTCGCAAAAATTATTCCGCCGGGGATTGTTGTGTTTGCGGGCGTTCAGGGGGTTTTAAGATATTTAAATACATATTTGTCGGACTGGATAAGTTTAACTATTGCAAATTCCGTTAAAATGGATTTATTTAAAAAACTTGTTTTCTTGGATTCAAAGTTTTATGATGAAAATTCTTCGGGGCTTGTGATTTCAAGATTTTTGTCCGATCCGGACAGCGCAAGCAGATCTATTATCAACAGCATTAAAACTCTTATAACTTCTCTTACAAGCGCATTGGGATTGATATTTGTACTTTTATATAATTCCTGGGAACTTGCGCTTGTGGGGGTAATTGTTCTTGTATGTGCATTTTTACCAATGACATTTTTAAGAAAAAAAATTAAAGAAGTTTCAAACTTGAGTACGGTTGTAGGCGGAAATATTACAACTTCTTTTAATGAAACATATCACGGGAACAAAATTATCTCGGGTTATAACCTTCAAAATGATATTTATGAAAAAGTTAAAAGATTAATCAGGGAAACATTTTCTCTTCAGATGTCTTTAACAAAAAGAACGGGTTGGCTTTCGCCTATTATGTACATTATTGCGAGCATTGGTATTGCTTTTGTTATGCTTGTCGGAAATAATTTAATAATGTCCGGAAGGCTTACAACGGGTAGTTTTGCAAGTTTTATCACTTCACTGCTTCTTTTATATAAGCCGGTTAAGTCGATTGGACAGGATTTAACAAATATGCAGTCAATATTTGTTGCTCTAAGTCGTGTATTTGAATTGTTTGATTTTAATTCAAGAATTGAAAACAAAGGAGAAAAAATTATTAAGAGTGCTCCCGATAAGATTGAATTTAAAAATGTTTGTTTTTCTTATGACGGAGAGAAAGAAATTCTTCACAATATTTCTTTTGATGTTAAAAAAGGTCAAACGATTGCTCTTGTCGGAAATTCAGGGGGTGGAAAATCGACAATTGTAAATCTTTTGCCGAGGTTTTACGATGTTAACAAAGGGGCGATACTTTTCGACGGAGTTAATATTAAAGATATAGAGCTTAATTCACTGAGAAATTCAATATCTGAAGTATTTCAGGATAATTTTTTGTTTACGGGAACCATAAAAGACAACATTTTAATGGGAAATAAAAATGCTTCGGATGAAGATATAAAAAAAGCTCTTAAAATGGCGCATCTTGATGAGTTTACCGATGAATTAGAGCATGGGGCTGATACGTTTATAGGTGAAAATGGCGCATCGCTTTCGGGCGGGCAGAAACAAAGAGTCGCAATTGCTCGTGCAATGATAAAAGATGCGCCTATTACGGTATTAGACGAAGCAACTTCCGCACTTGACAATAAGTCTGAAAAAATTGTTCAAAAGGCTCTTGATAACCTTATGAAAGACAGAACGGTTTTTGTTATCGCTCACAGGCTTTCGACTATATTTAACGCAGATAAAATTGTGGTTATTGATGAAGGCAGGGTTGTTGAAATCGGAACTCATGAAGAACTGATTAACATACCTGAGGGAAAATACAGGAATTTATATAATATGCAGTTTAAAAATCAAGAAGATTTGCAAAAAATTTAAAACTCTGCTTGACAATTGTTCTTTATATAATATTATAGTTATTGCGAAAGGGCGTTTAGCTCAGTTGGTAGAGCGCCTCCCTTACAAGGAGGATGTCGGGAGTTCGAGCCTCTCAACGCCCACCATTAAAACCACTCATTAAAGTGGTTTTTTTATTGCGTTTCGAGGCTACGCCTCAGTATAACCTTTCAGGACAGTTTGGATGTGTCTTTGTTAGCTATGATGCTGAAACATTGGGAGTTTAAGGCGAGTTTATAGTGTTGAGATTTATCGGACTATTCTTGCACTTTTGTCCCAATTTTTGCACTAATT
>CANQAV010000011.1 GCA_947589425.1 Candidatus Gastranaerophilales bacterium
GCCCTGGTGGTGGAATCGGTAGACACGTCGGACTTAAAATCCGATGAGGCTAATAACTTCGTGCCAGTTCAAGTCTGGCCCAGGGCATATATTAAAAACTCCCGCTCTTGCGGGAGTTTTTAAATCTTTATTAGTTTCCGAAGTTAACTGTTTGAGATTCAATATCTGAGCTAATTTGATCATCAAGAGCTTTGAGTTCATTTCTCATTGCTTCTAAGTTTGCTTCAAGTGTTGCCTGTTGTTCTTGTATTTCAGTTTCTTTATCCGTTGATTCTTCTTCAAGTTCTTGAAGCAATTCATCATATTCATCATTTATCATTAATTTTTCGTATTCGTAATCTTCTTTTGCATCTTCGTAATCTTTGAGCCAATTTTTATATTCGTTAGAGTCCATGTCGGCAGATTCGGGTCTTTCATCCTTAACTGCATCATATTGACTTTTGATTTCTCTTAATCTTTGTGTTTTTTCGTTATTTAAAATTGTTTGCTCGTAAGAAGTATGTCTTTGTCTTGACCTTAATTCACGTGATAATGTAATGCACTGCAATTCAGAATCGTGAATTTCGGCTATTAAAGTTTGTTTTCTTGATTGTAGAGTTAACCAGCCCATTTTGTTTGCCTCATTACATTACTTTGTGATTATCGACCATTTACATTTTGTTTACATATATATAAAGTATATACTAATTATTGAATTTCAAAACTTATTTATTTTGTTACAAAACTTAATACAATAGGCTAAAACCCACTAATAGTAACACATATATTTTTAAAACAATTTATTTACATAATATTATTTTATATAGAAGTATATACTTTTATATAATTCGGTATATATTTTTATATATTTTTCATGCGCAATTGCACAAAAATAGTCAAAAACAATTTTTTTGTAACAAAATATTTACAAATAATTTTGCGCCATAACTTATTGTTCACTATCTTTAATTAAATAAAATTAAAAAAAACTCTTTTAGACTAAATAATGTAAGACAAACCCAAAAAAAAATGATAATATAACAAAGCAGTTGCGCAAAGACATTAGTTATTAAGGCAATAAATAAATATAATAATTCGTAATATAATTTAAAAATTAACAACAAATATGTAAATTTTCCATGTACAAATTTTTTTATTAATGTAGGTAATAGTGTGTTATGTTATTGGAGGAAACAATGACAATTAGTGTGAACAACCGAAAAAAAGCGACCAAAAAATCTTTTGATGAGTTGGTTAAAGATTTAAGAACTTCTAACTCTGAAAAAGTTCGTTATAATGCTGCACGAATCCTCGGTGAAATGGGTGATTTTTCAGCAGTCGATCCTTTAATTGATGTTTTAAAAAATGACAAAAACGGCTCTGTTCGTTTGTATGCAGCTCGTGCTTTGGGTGAACTGGGCGATACAAATGCTACAGTACCTCTTATAGAATCACTTAGACTTGACAGAAATGTTGATGTTCGTGTACGTGCCGCAAGAGCGCTGGGACGTTTAGGCGGTGCAATTGTGGTTGAGCCTTTGGTCGAAGCTTTAAATGATGAAAACCCTCAAGTGTGTATTACTGCTACAGAAGCTTTAATTGAAATCGGCGATGTAGCAACGGATGCTTTAATTGATTCACTTGATCATGAAAAAGTTAATGTAAGATGTGATGCAACTCGTGCTTTGGGTGAAATCGGAAACCCTAAATGCGTTGATAAAATTATAGGAATGTTAAATGACGAGTGGGTAAACGTTAGAATATATGCCGTAACTTCATTAGGTAAGCTCAATGATAAAAAAGCAGTTCCCGCTTTAATTGAAGTTATGAAAAATGAAAAAGAAAATGACCTTGTAAGAGCAGGTGCGGCTGCCGCATTGGGTGTTCTTCGTGACCAGCGTGCCCTTCTACCCTTAAGAGAATTAATTATTAATGCCGAAGAATTGGGTGAACTTGAAGATACAGCTCTCAAATCATTCAAAAAAATCATGGCTGCTAACTGGGAAGCAATGCAAGGCGGTCAGAATATTAAAAAACCAAGCTTCTTTTAATTATAAATTCAGATAAAAAAATCGCCTCATTAGAGGCGATTTTTTTATTGCGCCATTATATAATTTATTAAACTTCTAATCATAACACCTGTGGGTCCTGACAGAGTTTCTTTGTTTGATTTATCAATATAAGCAGTACCTGCAATATCAAGATGCATCCAGTTTTCAGATTTTGTAAAGTTTGATAAAAACCAGCCTGCGGTTGATGTTCCCGCATTTCTTCCGCCCGTATTTTTCATGTCGGCAATATCTGATTTTAAATTATCTTTTAATTCATCCAAAATTGGCATCTGCCAAACATTTTCGCAGGACTTCTTCGCTATTTGTATAAAATTATCAATTTGGTTTTGATTATTACCTAATACTGCCGTAATATTATGACCTAATGCAACAATAACCGCCCCTGTGAGGGTTGCTAAATCTATTACTTCATCAACTTCAAGTTTGTCGCAGTAGCAAAGTGCATCTGCAAGAGTTAATCTTCCTTCGGCATCAGTATTATCTATTTCTATGGTTTTACCGTTCATGGCGGTCAATACATCACCTTGTTTATATGATGAGCCTGAAGGCATATTTTCACACAGTGCACAAATTGCGTGGACTTCAATCTGTGGTTTTAATTTTGCTATAGCTTGAATTATACCTAATACCGAAGCAGCACCCGACATATCCGATTTCATTGTGAGCATTGACAGAGCGGGTTTTATATCCAAACCTCCCGCATCAAATGTTATACCTTTACCGATGAGCGCTATTTTTCTTTTTGTTTGGTCTTTTGGTTTGTATGTTAAATGAACAAATTTTGGCTCATTAATACTTCCTTGTCCCACTGCAAGAAAGGCATTCATATTAAGTGATTGTATTTCACTTTTATTTAATATTTTGGCTTCAAGTTTATGTTCTTGTGCTATATCTTTTGCTATATTTGCAACGTATTGCGGTGTTACGATTTGCGCCTGTTCATTAATAAGGTCTTTTGCAAATTTCATTGCAAATGATGTATATACGCCGATTTGTGCATTTTTTTCTATTTCATCCGTTATATTGTCCTCTGTAATTTCAATGGTTTCAATTTTTGGCTTGTTATCGTTTAAATATTTGTTAAATTCGTATAGCCCGATTCTTGCGGCACAAATAGCAATTTGAGCCGAATCACTCATATTAAATGCATCAGATAAACATTTACAATCGGATAAATTTTCCGTTAATTCCATTGCGAGTATACCGTTTTTAGAGAGATTTTTTGCGGCTCTTGCGGCAATTGCAACGCATTGAGAATATTTTTGTCGTGTTAAATCTTTCTTTTTGCCAAGTCCTGCAATAATTAGCATTTTCTCTTTATTAATTGCATATTTAAAAATTTCGCAAAATGTCCTTTTTGTTGCATTATATTCATACACTTGGCGCATTAGTTCGCCGTTTGACAGTTCATTAAGATGTTGAAATAATTTTGTTTTGCTCTCGTCATCTTCCCATACAAAACAAATAAAAGTGTCTGCTTCCAGTTCATCAATTTTTTTTGTTAAAAATCTCATATCTGCTCCTCTATATAATTTTTTAGCTTTGTAATATTTTCAATCGCTCTTTTTGAGCGCAATTCATTTTTGAATTTTTTATCTTTTAATTTCTTTTTATCCCCTTCAACTTCTTTAATTATCCCCCAGTTGGAATTTATGGGATTAAATATTTTATGACCTTCAAATGTTATATATTCAACAAGCGCACCAAGCATTGTTGTATTATCAATGTTTAACATCTGCCTTTTTTTGAGATATAAATTCAAATTAATTCCCGCCAAAAGCCCTGTTGAAATACTTTCGCAATAACCTTCAACACCTGTTAACTGTCCTGCAAAGAATATATTCGGGTATTTTTTTGTCTGAAGATATTTATTTAATATCTTTGGAGAATTTATATATGTATTAGCGTGCATCACACCATAGCGTACAATTTTTGCATTTTCAAGTCCGGGGATTAATTCAATCAGCTTCTTCTGCTCTCCCCATTTTAAATTTGTCTGAAAGCCTACAATATTATACAAATTGGCGGATTTGTCATCCTGTCTTAATTGTACTACCGCATAAAATTGGTTTTTCTTATATTGGGTTTCAATTCTTTTGTCAAATAATCCGACAGGCTTCATCGGTCCAAAACGCAGTGTATCAACTCCTCTTTGCGCCATTACTTCAATTGGCATACAGCCTTCAAAATAATTTGCTTCAAAATTTTTTAGGGGTATTCTTTCGGCATTAATTAAAAAGTTATAAAACTTTTCATATTCTTCTTTATTCATCGGGCAATTTATAAAATCCGCATTACCTTTATCCCATCTTGATGCCCAAAAAGCTTTATCAAAATTAATTGTATTTTTTTCAACGATTGGCGCTATGGCATCATAGAAGCTGAAATTTTTTTCTCCGAACTCTTCTTTAATATTTTGCGCCAATTCTTGTGCCGAAAGAGGGCCCGTTGAAATAATTGTCGGAATTTCCGGATTGATTTTTATATATTTTTCGCATATCAAATTAATGTTTTTATTTGATTTTATTATTTCATCAATTTTTTTACAAAAACCAAATCTGTCAATTGAAAGAGAATTTCCCGAAGAAACTCTTGTTTTAAAAGCCGTTTTTATAAGGGTTGAGCCTAAAATTTGCGCTTCTTTTTTTAATAAACCGGAAGCCGACAGTACATCTTCTGAACCCAGACTGTTTGAGCAAACAAATTCTGCCGGATATTGTGTTGTATGTGCATGGGTTTGATATTTCGGACGCATTTCAATTAAATCCACAATATATCCTTTATTTGCAAGATATATTGCTGCCTCTGACCCTGCCAGCCCCGCACCGATTATCTGTACTTTATTCATAGTTTTATTATACAACCTCAATATTTCGTTAAACATTCTTAATATTTATTAATATACGCTAAAGTATCGTATACATTGTGCCGTATATACCATTAGGCAGATTTATGGATGTGTTATGCAAAAAACAAGTAAAATCGGAAAAAACATATTAAATTGCAACAAACTGATTATATCGGGTATGTATAAGCGAAGAAAAATGACTATCGCTTCGATCACAAATATCTGTGACGGCAAAACCGCAATAAGGGTGGTAAAATAATTATTCTGAGGTTTTTTCCTGCTGCATGTCGGAATTAAACCTTGAGGCAAATTTTTCCAAGAAAACCGTGAATTTGTTTTCATCGGTTTTTTTATTTTCTTTTTCGTCGTATGTGTTGGGCTGATTTATTATAATTAAAACTTCATCTTTTGCAGCCATTTTTAAATTGTTTCTTGCTATTGACTCAACCTTATACATTGAGCTGAAGTTTTGTATTTCGTTTTTTAGGCTGGCATTTCTTTTTTCGGCTTGAGTTTTAAGATTTTGAGCTTTGGCGATTTTTGTTTGATAGACAACAATTTTCGCAAGATTTAAGAGTGCGCTGTAACTTATTTCAAATACACACAACAAAAGAATAATAGTCAAAAAAGAATGGTAAAACCTTATCTTTCTGATTTTTTTCTTTTGTTGTTTTTGTACTCTCGATTTTAAGTTCATATAGTTTGCGTTTGCCATATAGAAATTTTAACTCAAATAACCAAATTAAAGAACGCCTAAACGCTAAATTCGTAACAATATTTTGCAACTTTTTGATTTTTTTGGTTATATTCATATTCTTCAATGTCGCTTTTGTACCAATTAAGCTTATTTAGTATGTCATAAGTTATTAATTTTCTTGCATGGTTATTATTTTGGGCAAGCTTAATCAATAAAATCATATCTTCTTTAAAATTATATATTAATATAAAACCTCCTGCACCGACTTTTGCAAACAATTTTCTTTTGCTTTTTTGTATAATTTCAGTGTCCAATCTGTCATATCCGCCATATATATAGGGCTCTTTTAAGATTGCATTAATGAAAGCATTATTTGTTTGAAAATAATTGAAATACGCTTTAAGCAGATTTCTGACAGGTAAACCCCATAGGGGAGTTGAACATCCGTCAAAAGTCAATATATCGCTTTTATAGCCTGAAAAATTGTCTTGTTTTTCTTTTATTAATTTTTGAAGGGGATGATTTGGATTTGTGTAATTTTTTGTATCAAAATCCATATATTTACATGCCGAGAGCATCATAAGATGTTTACCCGAACAATTATTGTGCAATTTTGTCTTTGGCGGGATAAATTTCCTTGTATCAAGGGGTGTTTGAGCAACAAGCTCAAGCTCGGAAATTTTTATATTAAATTTTTGTTTAATACCTTTTAAAACTTCAATATGTTTCGAACTGCCCGCATGCGAGCCGCAAAAAATTGCAAGCTCTTTATCTGTTAAAGAATAATCGGAAATAATGTTCGTATCGCACAGAACTAAACTTTGCAAAGGCTTGGCAAGTGAGCGCATAAAGACTATTTCATTAGTGTCTAAGCCATATTTATAAATTATTTTCTTATTTTTTGCGATATATATGCTTCCCCACCAAATGGTGTCACAGAAGCCATTTCTCTTTGTTTTAAGAAGTATCTGCGGTTGATTTTTCATTTATAAATTCAATAATTTTTTGAGCCGTTTTTTCATAGCATTGTTTTCATTTTCAAGACGTGAAAGTTCTCGTTGAAGTCTGTATATTTGGTCGCTTCGAGCGTCATCCGTGTTGTATTTAATAGACGTTAAACCTACATTTGTTGTAAGTCTTTTTTTGGATTCTTCTTTAAGCAATAAAAGACTATCTAATCCTTTATCGGAAACAAAACCAAGCTTTATTAAAACGCTTGCCATTTTAACATGTCTGCCTTCGCTATTAAGCTGTTTTTGGTATTTTAGCGCCTGTTGAAGCTGGGCATCATTTATTCTTTTAATCTTTATCAAAAATTCACCCGTTTTAATCTTTCCTGCCATAAACATTGCCAAAGCAACATTTCTGTTTGCAAGGAAATTATCAACAAATAAATAGCCTTCTTCAAGCAGTTTTAAAAATATTTTTGCGCTGTCGCATAAAGACCAATTATTTTTAAGGGTAATTTCAAAAATATTATCTCCGTTTAAAAGGTCTTGCATAAACACATAGTAACCATCCGAGAAATTTCGATTTTTTTCTTTGAGCTCGGTCTGTCCTTTATATGTAACCAGAGGACGCATGTATTGGAATAAATCATGTATTTGGACAAGCTCCGAAAAGTCGGTCATTTGTTTTTCCAAACTTTCCAAAATTTCTTTTGCTATAACTTGTTTAACCCAAATAGGAAGATTTTTTATATTTTGTATAAATAAATCAGAATATTTTTGCATTATTTTTTACCTTTTTAAGTGTTGATTTTTACAGATATATTATATAATTTATTTTATAATATGTGAATTTCTTTACATAAATGCGGTTTATATTTACAATAGAGTAAGCCATGCTAAGCGTAAATGATTATCTTCAACTAAAAAAACTCTACAGTGATTTTTTTGAAATAAGTGATTATATAAAACTCACTGCAGATGAGATGCGCTGGGACGATTTATGCTTGGCGATTGAACAAAAAAATTCCGCATTCAGAAGAATTATTTTTTTTGAAAAGTCAAGAATTAACGAAATTAAAGATAATCCCGAACTTATTAAAATAAGACAACAATTGCTGCAAAAAGAAAAAGATAATATTGAATTTGTAAAGCGTATTAAAAAAGAGCATTCGCTTTATCTGTGATTTGATTATTTTCTTAAGTTTTTGTAGCTGAAATTGCCGTATATTGCGCAGCCAATAATTACCCATACGGGGAAGAGCACTGTACTTATATTAAATTGCCTAAGTGAAAATAACATTAACGTACAGCAGCATATAACCCCCAATATCGGAAATATCGGCACAAAAGGAACTCTGAACGGTCTTTTTAAATCGGGCTCGGTTTTTCTCAAGATTATAACCGCAATACATATTGCAATAAATGACGTAAATGTTCCGTAATTGCATAATTGTGCCGAAATATTAATGTCCATAAATAAACTGCAAACAATTATTACTATACCGACTGTCCAGGTTAGTACATGCGGTGTTCTGTGTTTTTTATGTATAGCTCTTAAAACTCTCGGTAAAAATTTATCCCTCGACATGGAATACAATATTCTTGTTGAGGCAAGCTGGCATATTAAGAATACTGATGCCAATGCGCATACCGCCGCAAAAGATATTAATCCTGCAAGGCTGTCTTTGTTAATCATATGCAGTGCAGCGGCAATCGGTGCTGTCGGGTTTATTTGGTTAATCGGAACAATACCCGTCAAAACAAGCGCAACGCTTATATATAAAATTGTACAAAATGTAAGTGTACCTAAAATAGCTCTTGGAATATCTTTTTGCGGATTTTGAGTTTCTTCTGCCGCTGTTGAGATTGCATCAAATCCTATGTATGCAAAAAATATTATAAATGCGCCCATAAATATCCCGCTTAAACCGTTCGGAGCAAAGGGCACCCAATTTTGCGGTTTGACATAAAAAATTCCGACAGCAATGAATGATATTATCATAAGTAAATTTGCACATACCATTATGGTTGCAAATCTGGCAGATTCTTTTACTCCTTTAATTAATATTATGGTTGTCAAAAGTGTTAAAAATACAACCGGAAGATTAATTGCAAAAGGGATTTTGTCAAATAAAAACGGCATTTTATCATGAACATCCATTCCATATCTGTCACAAAGTGCATAAATTGAACGGATATCAGACCTTAACCAAATCGGAAAACCGACTATAAAATCAGGTAAATATTTTTCAAACCCTTTTAAAAGCTGTGTTAAATATCCGCTCCATGCACTTGCAACGGCAATATTTCCTATTGCATAATTAAGCATTAATACCCAGCCGACAATCCATGCTGCAAATTCTCCCAATGATGCGTATGTATATGTATAGACACTGCCTGAAACAGGAATGATTGAAGCAACTTCACTGTAGCATAAGGCACTAAAAACACATGCAAGTGCGGCAAGAAGCATTGATATGATTATTGCCGGTCCTGCGCCCGGTGTTGCGGCATTACCCTGTATTGCCGTTCCAATTATTGTGAGTATTCCCGTGCCGACGATTGCACCTATACCTATTACAAACAAGTCAAAGACGTTAAGGGTTTTCTTAAGCGAGCCTTTTTTTGCATTGTCAATCAATTCAACTGCTCTTTTTCTTGTTGTTATGTTTTTAAAAATTTTTTTAAACATTATTCGCACTCGCCGTTAACTTCATTTTGGGCTTCTCTTTGTCTGCCGTAGCTGTATAAGAAATAGAATACTATTCCCATAATTACCCACACCGGAAAGATTATTCTTGAGGTTTTGAGGAATTTCATAGAATATAACATCAATCCCCCGCAGCAAAATATTCCCGCAAGCGGTACAAAGGGTGAAAAAGGTGTCCTGAAAGGACGAGGTCTTTTTGGGTCGGTTTTTCTTAAAATTAATACCGCAACGCAAACTATTATAAATGATGCAAAAGTGCCGAAATTACACAGTTCGGCAGCTGTTGATATGTTCAAAAACAGTGAGCCGATTATGCATATAATTCCGACAATAATTGTAAGTATGTGCGGTGTTTTGTATTTCGGGTGTATTGTCTGCAATATTCCGGGTAAAAATCTGTCTCTTGACATAGCAAGCAATACTCTTGTGCCCGCCAGCATAAGTACAAGTAAAACAGAAGTCAGACCTGTCAGAGCACCTATTGAAATAAGTCCTGCTACCCAGTTTTGTCCGACCATTGTCATTGCGGATGCAATCGGAGCCTGTACATCAATTTTATCAATCGGAACAACACCGGTTAAAACAAGGGCAACAAGAACATATACAATTGTGCATACGGCAAGCGAGCCTATTATACCGATAGGAAGGTTTTTTTGAGGATTTTTTGTTTCTTCTGCGGCAGATGCAATTGCATCAAATCCGACATAAGCAAAAAATATTATAAATGCCCCCATAAATATTCCGCTCATTCCGTTTGGGGCAAAGGGCACCCAATTTTGCGGTTTTATATAAAACAGTCCGGTAATTATAAAAAGCCCGACAACTCCCAATTTTATTGCTACCATTAAACCTGCCATTTTGGTAGATTCGGAAATTCCCTTTATTAATATCGCCATGATTATTAATGTTATAATAATTCCGGGAATATTTATACACAGTGGTATACCCGATATATTTGGTATGACGCTTGAAGGGTCTATGCCTTGCGAATTAAGCCGTGCAACTGCAGTGGAATAATCACTTATTAAATAAATCGGCGGATTAGTGAGCCAATCGGGTAAAAATTTTGAAAAACCTTTTATGAACTCCATAAAATATCCGCTCCAAGCACTTGCAACAGCAATGTAGCCCACCAAATATTCAAGCATTAATACCCAGCCTATTATCCAAGCCATAAACTCGCCCATGGTTGCATAAGTATATAAATATGCGCTTCCCGCAACCGGTATCATTGATGCAAATTCACTGTAACAAAGCGCACTGAATACACATGCCAAAGATGCCAAAAGCATTGATACAATCAAGCCTGGTCCTGCTCCTTGAGCCTCTAAAGATCCTTTTGCCGCAATTCCCACAACGGTAAAAATGCCGCTGCCTATTATACCGCCAACGCCTAATATGATTAAATCTACGGCACCCAAAGTCTTTTTTAGACCTCCTTTGTCGGCTTGTTTAATCATGCTGTCGGGATTTTTGATTGTGGTCAGATTTTTAACAAATTTTGCCAAAACCCCCAACTCGGCTTGATATTCAGAATTTATTTCAAAATCCTGATTGTTGTTTTTGTTCATATGCGTCTTTCTATTTTTTAATCAAAGGAAAACCTAATTTTTCTCTTTGTTCAACGTACAATTTTGCAACTTTGGCTGCAAGTGTTCTTACTCTGTTTATATAATTAATTCTTTCATCTTTGCTGATAACTCCTCTTGCATCAAGAAGGTTAAAAGTGTGCGAACATTTTAAAACCCAATCATATGCAGGTAATACAATTCCATGTTCCATACAGCTGTTTGCTTCGTCAGATGCCAAATCAAACTGTTCAAAAAGTCTTTTTGGGTTTGAGTATTCAAAGTTGTATTTTGATTGTTCAATTTCGTTTTGAAGGTAGATATCACCGTATTTAAGATTGTTATTCCAATCAATATCAAAAACACTGTCTTTGTTTTGAAGATACATAGCTATTCTTTCAAGTCCGTATGTAATCTCAAGAACAACAGGCTTAACTTCCAAACCGCCAACTTGCTGAAAATATGTAAATTGTGTTATTTCCATGCCGTCAAGCCAAACTTCCCAGCCTACTCCCGCAGCACCTAATGTCGGAGATTCCCAATTGTCCTCAACAAATCTTACGTCATGTTTTTCTAAATCTATTCCCATGGCGGAAAGTGAATTTAAATATAAATCTTGCGAGTTTTCGGGAGACGGTTTTAAAATGACCTGATATTGAAAATAGTGTCCCAATCTGTTTGGATTTTCGCCATATCTGGCATCAGTCGGCCGCCTGCAAGGCTCCACCATTGCGCAATTAAAAGGCTCAGGTCCCAAAGCCCTCAAAAATGTTGCGGGATTCATTGTGCTTGCGCCTTTTTCAATATCATAGGGCTGTTGTATAACACAATTATTATCTGACCAATATTTTGACAAATTTAATATTAATTCTTGGAATGTTAAAGCCATTTTTCCACCTGATTTATTGTTGTTAAACATTATTTTTGTTATCGTAATCAATTCTTCCGATAAGCTTGTTAAATTGTTTTGTGACTTCTTTAAATTGATTTAAGTTTAAGCTTTGAGCACCGTCACACATTGCGTTATCGGGATCATGGTGAACTTCATACATTAATCCGTGTGCGCCCGCTACCAAAGCAGCTTTTCCCATAGGCTCAATAAGATATCTTTTTCCGGTAGCATGTGACGGGTCAACTATTATAGGAAGATGAGAATATTTTTTAATAATCGGGACTGCGGCAATATCAAGAACATTTCTTGAAAACTCGTTGTCGAAACCTTTAACCCCTCTTTCACATAAAATAACATTCGGGTTGCCGTTTGATACAACATATTCTGCTGCAAGCAGAAATTCTTTAATTGTTGCAGCGGGACCTCTTTTAATCATAACCGGTTTTTTAATTCGTCCCAATGCCTTTAAAAGCTTAAAATTTTGCATATTTCTTGCGCCGACCTGCAAAACATCCGCATATTTACTTAGAAGTTGTATATCCATAGTATCCATTACTTCCGTTACAACAAGAAGTCCCGTTTTTTCTCTTGCCTGTGCAAGATATTGAAGTCCTTTTTCTTCAAGTCCCTGAAAATCATAGGGGCTTGTTCTGGGTTTAAAAGCTCCTCCTCTTAAAAACTGGCAGCCCATTTCTTTTGCTGCCGTTGCAACTTTTAAAAGTCCGTCAAAATCTTTTTCAACCGAACATGGTCCAACCATTAACACGGGTCGTTCAAGTCCGCCTATTTTTACCCCGTTAGGAAATTTGATAACAGTATCATCAGGATGTGCCATACGTGAAACAAGCTTATATGCTTCCTGAATTTTTTTAACTTCACGAACACCGTCCATTGCCGCAATATTTTCGCAATTTAAATGAGATTTATCGCCTATAACCGCAACAACATTTAAAAGTGCTCCGTTATTTACTTGTGTTTTAAGCCCTCTGTCTTCTATGTATTTTATAACTCTGTTCAACTGTTCAATAGTTGCATTATGCTCCATTACTATTATCATTAATTTTCTCCAGTCAAATTTGTGCATATTTATTCAAACATAAACAATTTTTTATGTATATAAGTTATTAAGAAATGTTGTTTTGTGGTAGAATTTTGGTATGGATAAACCTACTGTTACAATTTATACTGACGGAGCATGCTCAAATAATCCCGGCAAGGGCGGTTACGGATTGATATTGATGTATACAAATAAAGACGGTACGCTTTTTCAAAAAACCGCTTCAAAGGGTTTTAAAATGACTACAAATAACAGAATGGAACTTCTTGCGGTAATAGATGCTCTTTCAATGCTTAAAAAGCCTTGCAATATTAAACTTTATAGTGATTCTAAATATGTGGTTGATGCCATAAACCAAAAATGGCTTGATGGCTGGATGAAGGCAAACTGGAAACTCGGAACAAAAAATCCGGTCAAAAATATCGACCTTTGGAAAAAATTTACAGATGCAAAGAAAAACCATGATATAGAATTTATATGGGTTAAAGGACATAATTCAAATGAATTCAATGAAAAGTGTGACAAAATGGCAACACAAGCGAGAAATTCTTCAAATTTATTTGATGATGAGGGTTTTATAGGATAGTTTATTATTTTTTGCAATTTTATTTATTTACTAATATAATTATTTTGTTGGAGGAATTTTGAAGTCGTATTTATTCTTTATTGTTTTATTCGTATTCGGTTTATGCCCATGTTATGCAATTCAATGGACAAAACTTGAAACGCCGAGGGGTAAAGTTGTATATCTCGATACGGATAGTATAAGTGAAAACAGTGATTATTATTTTTATAATATAAAATTTCCAATTTCAAAAACAGAATCTCAAGTTGTTACGATTCAATCAAAGAAAAACGCTTCATTATCGGCAAGAATTAAAGTTTATGATGAAATTGAGTACAATAAATTAAACGGAGATTATGAAAATATTCAAAAAAACATAACTTCAAAACTTGAGCCTGCGGTATACGGCTCTATGGTTAATGTCTGCCACAGACAAGTAAAACAGATTAAAAATGCAGATAATAATATTAAGGGGATAGTGTATGAATAATGAGAAAGTTGCAGTAATTATCGGGGCAGGTCCTGCAGGATTGTCCTTGGCTTACGAATTAATTGAAAAAAATTCCGATATAAAGCCTGTTATTATAGAAAAACTTCCTTGCGTCGGAGGGTTATCAAGGACTGTATATTTTGATAATTTGGGGGTTGAAATCGGTCCTCACAGACTTCACACCAAAGATGAATATTTAAAATCCGTTTGGGAAAAAATGCTTCCTTTTCAGAATGCTCCCGCACCTGATGATATATATGCCAAAAGGAACATAAAATACCCCGAAAAAGGACTTGATCCAAACACAAACGACAATGTTATGCTGATTAAAAGAAGATTTTCTACTATTATCTATAACAAAAAATTATTCCCATACCCAATCAAGTTAAATTTCAATATTATAAAAAAACTCGGCTTTTTAACAACAATCAAAGCAGGTTTTAGCTATATTAAATCAATGTTTTTTAAGCTTGAAGAAAATTGTCTTGAAAACTTTATGGTTAATCGTTTCGGAAGAGTTTTATATAATATCTTTTTTAAAGATTACACAACAAAAGTATGGGGCGTAAGCCCGAAAATTCTTTCTGCCGAGTGGGGCTCGGAAAGAATCAGAAAGCTTTCTCTTTTAAAAACCGTTATGAATGCAATATTGTCGAATTTTAAATTTATAAAATTCCAAAAAGAAGCTTCATTAATTGACCAATTTTATTATCCTAAATTCGGCTGCTCGCAGCTTTGGAATACCATGGCGGATTATATTGTTCAACACGGCGGTGAAATAATTTACAACAGCGAATTTGTTGATTTTGATACGGATAATGGTGAAATTAAATCAATGCACTACAAAAATAACGGCGAAATAAAAGAAATTAAAGGAGATTATTACATTTCATCAATTGCTATAAGTGACTTAATTAAAGGATTTTCTAACCCGCCTCAAGATGTTAAGGAAGATGCTCTTAACCTTCCCTATCGTGACCATATTCTTGTAAGTTTCTACACAACCGAATTTAATATTGAAAATACGACCGATTTCCCAACGCCCAACAACAAAGCACCTGACAGCTGGATATATTTACAGGAGCCTGATGCACTTGCCGCCAGATTTACAATCGTAAATAACTGGTCACCATGGCTGGTCGGTGATTTTAAAACAAACTATCTCTTGTCTCTTGAATATTTCACAAATGAGGGAGATGATTTTTGGAATAAATCCGATGATGAAATTATTGAAATTGCAAAAACAGAATGCCTAAAATATAATATTTGTCGTCCGAACAGCATCTTAAAAACCCATGTAATAAGGGAGCACAAAGCTTATCCTTCATATTGGGGCACCTATAAAAATATCAACAGAATTAAAGAATACTTTGCATCCTTTAGAAACCTAAGACTAATGGGCAGAAACGGTATTCACAGATATAACAATATGGATACCGCAATGATTAGCGGTATAAATGTAGCCAGAGAAATTGCAAATAAGACTGAGTAATTATGAGTAACAATGTTTGTCCAAAATGCGGTTATGAATACAATGAAGGCGATATCTACTGCGCCAAATGCGGTAATTTTTTGCATGAAAATGAAGAAGATAATCCAAAAAACAACAGCCAAGATATCGCTTTGGAAAATTTTAATACGCAGCAAAGTCCCCGGGAGCCAATTAAACATGATAAAATTGAATTTTTTAATTCAAGCCGTGCTACGTTATTTGATAATTCAGTATTCAATTTTTTAGTTTACATACTTCTTATTACCTCTGTTTTATTCTCAACTACGTATTTCTTTCTTAATAATCATGAGCATAACAAGATTATGCTTAAATATAAAAATCTTGTTAATAATCCGCAGCAAATTCCTGCGCTTCGTGAGCCTTCTTCGCTTAAGGATTTGGTATATAATTTTAATGAAGTTGAGGATTTTTTAACTTTATATTTAATTCATTCCGAAAATTCACAAGGACGAAAAGAGCAAATATTTTCATCTTTTTTGAATGAATTTGATAAACTTCCGCACATCACGAACGAATCTTTGCTGACAGGCGACAGTGATTCTTGTAATAAGATTACTTCTAATTCAAAGCTTAAATTCTGTTCAAATAAAATTAAAAAACAAACTTCAAGTGTGGGTATAAATGTCTTTAGCTTAAATAATGTTCTTTATTTTTATCCTGACTACAAATTTATTGAAAAAAAATATTCAAAATTTCTAAGTTCAGATATGAAAAATTACATTGCCCTTCGGGCAAAATATAATATTCCGGTAAGCTTAGGTGTTGATTTATATATAAAACCTAAGAAGCTTGCGGATAAGCTTTGTGATTTTGAAGCCCTAATGAAAAAAACAAACAATGATTATATAAAAGAAAAAGCGCAATATATAGTTTACAACGATTTTAAGAAGTTTATCTTTATACCTTCAATTTATGAAACTACAACCCATGAAATGAAGTCCGAGTTTAAAAATGCATACGCCTACTTTATCAACAACAAAAAACACTCGGATTTACGTCCCGTTGTTATGAACTATGTTGATAAACAAAAATTTTATACGGATGAGAACTTTACAAATGACTATCCTTTTAAAGCAAGCGACTTGTCGTTTGAAGAAAATGTAAAAAATACAATGTTTCAAGATGTATTTTACCAATTAAGAAAAAGCATATTTTCAACAAATTCTCAGTTTAAATTTGCTTTTGTTTTTAATTCCAAAAGTAAAAAGTGGCATAATTATACACAAAACATGAAAATTACGCCGGATGAATATGTTGTTTCTTTACAGGATGAAAACAATAATGTTTCAATATTTAATTCTTCCTACTCGCTTATGCAAGAATTGAATGTATTGAAAGATTCCGAGCTGTTCCTTGTTGATACAGATTTATATGTGTTTAACAGAGATAAACTTGCAATTTCAAAAGTTATGTTTAACGGCAAGGTATTTATACTGACCAATTTGTCATCAAGCGACATTATGTCGGTTTTCCCGGGGATTGATGTGATAAATATTGACTCTTATTCATCATATAACATTTTAATTGAAAAAGATAACACGAGAAAAGCCTACATTATCTTATCAAGATATTCTCAAGGCTTTGCTTCTTATGTTTTAACCCCACTAAAAGGTGAATACAAGCAAGGTGTCCTACCCAATATATTTATAATTGACGGCGTTGATGATGTTGTGCTGTCTTTTAAAAAATCAGGTGAAAGCGAGGATGACACAGCTCAAGAATCGCCCGCATATAATCTCATTATAAAAACACGTGGTTATTACAGTCAAAAACAAGCTCCGCAAAATCCGGACTATGTTGACTATGACAGTGAAACTGCTAACAGTAATGAAGAAGAAATTGATAGTGAGCCAAATATAATGCCAAAAATACTAAATCAAAATGAGGAAAATAATGCTCCGCTTCCCGAAGCTCCAAAACAACAAATTGAACCTCCTAAAGACAGCGATTAATTTTTGTTTATTATTGCTTTTATATTAATTTATAAATTTTATAGCAAAAACCCGATAATCTGTTTATCGGGTTTTTGTATTATTTACCATGAATTTAGTTTTAACCTTCTGACGAATTTTCTCTTCTTGCTTTTACTTTTTCTACAAGTTCATCAAATTCATCTGCATTTATGCTTTCACGCTCCAATAATGTCATTGTGACTTCATTTAGTATGTCTTTATTTTGAGCCAGGATATCCTTTGCAAGGCTATATTTTTCATCAATTATTTTTTTAACTTCCAAATCAAGTTCGTATGCGATATGGTCAGAATAATCTTTTGTTTGACCAAAATCTCGACCCATAAAGACATGTTCGTGGGGTTCGCCGTATACCATATTTCCCATTTTGTCCGACATACCCCATTGTGCCACCATATTTCTTGCAAGTTTTGTTGCTCTTTGCATGTCGTTTGCTGCGCCTGTTGATATATTATCACCATATATCATTTCTTCAGCCGCACGACCACCCAAAAGGCTTGCGATTTGAGCAAGTATTTTTCTTTTTGTTTGGTGTTTGTTATCATCTTTCGGAGTAAACCAAGTTATGCCCAAAGCTCTTCCGCGAGGGATAATTGATATTTTTTGTACCTCTTCGCAATCGTCAAGCATTTTAATAACTACTGCGTGACCAGCTTCGTGGTAACTTGTTCTTTCTTTATCTTCCTGTGTTAATACTGTTGATTTCTTTTCAATTCCCGCTATAACTCTATCTATTGATTTATCAATATCCGTCATTGTTATCACTTCGTGATTATTTCGAGCAGCAAGAAGAGCGGCTTCATTAAGCAGATTTTTTATATCTGCTCCCGTGAAACCCGGAACTCTTTTTGCAAGAGTTTTAAGATCAACGTCGGGAGCTAATTTTTTATTTCTTGCATGTACTTCAAGAATTTCTTCTCTTCCTCTTATATCAGGCTCATTAACATAGATTTGCCGGTCAAATCTGCCGGGACGAAGAAGTGCGCTATCCAGTATGTCAGGACGGTTTGTTGCGGCTATTACAATTATATTTGTGTTCTCATCAAAACCATCCATCTCAACAAGTAATTGATTTAAGGTTTGTTCTCTTTCATCATGACCGCCGCCCAAACCTGCGCCTCTTTGGCGTCCGACAGCATCAATTTCATCAATAAATATTATACAAGGCTGGTGTTTTTTTGCTTGGTCAAATAAGTCTCTAACCCTGCTTGCACCGACACCAACGAACATTTCAACGAAATCGGAGCCGGATATAGAAAAGAAAGGAACTCCGGCTTCACCTGCAACAGCCTTAGCCATAAGAGTTTTACCCGTTCCGGGCGCACCAACCAAAAGAACGCCTTTCGGTATTTTTGCTCCGAGTTTTGTATATTTTTCGCTGTTTTTTAAAAAGTCGACTATTTCTTCAAGTTCCTGCTTTTCTTCATCAATACCCGCAACATCCTTAAAAGTTATTTTAATTTTATCGTCCTGCATTAATTTCGCTTTAGACTTTCCGAAATTTAATGCAGACGAGCCTGTTTGCTGTATTGTTTTAAATATAAATGCAATCATAAGGGCAATAAATATAACAGGCAATATAATTGAGCCCAAAATGCTTATCCATCCGCCATCTTGAGGTTTTGATATATTTATTTCAACACTTTTTTCTTTAAGAAGGGATATGACATCACTGTAGTTCTGAGGCAGTTGTACCTTATATTGAATTTTTGGAACTTTAACAGTTTGTGTTTTTATAGGCGATAAATTATTTTGTTTTAGATTTTCATTACTTAGTATTTTATTTTGAGGAAGCTTTTGTTGAATTTTATTAATATTTAGAGGGTTTGTAATTTTTTTGTTGTTTTCGATATCAACAGAATTTTCACCGCTGACAGCGGATTCTTTTGGTACGGCTATAAGCGTATCCTTAGTTATTGTTACACTTTCTATCTCATTGAGCTGAACTTTATTTAAAAATTGAGTATAGGAAATTTCATTTGTCGAAGTTTCCGCACCTTCAAAAAATATTGCCAGTGTAACAATTAGAAATATGGCAACAAGTATTATGATGCCTTTTGATTGATAGTTGTTGTTCATAAAATCCTCATCTGTGTTATATATTGATATTATAACAAAAGAATTATAAAATGTTAAATGTACAGTGGGAAGTAATATATGGCAAGAGTTTTTCTATCAATCGGCTCTAATTTGGGCGACAGACTATCTAACATACAACAGGCGGTAAGTTCTCTTTCAATGTCAAATAAGATAAGAGTAGTAAAAACTTCTTCATTTTATGAAACAGAGCCCTGGGGTAATAAAAACCAAAATTGGTTTTTAAATGCAGCAGTTGCAATAGATTGTGAGATGCCCCCTTTAGAGCTTTTAAAATATTGTCAAAATATTGAATTAAAACTGGGACGTATCAGAAATCAAAAAGAAAAATGGGTTGAGCGTGCAATTGATATTGATATTTTGATGTATGGCGATGAAATTATTTCTATCCCAGATACTCTTATTATTCCTCATCCTTTTATGCATTTAAGGGCATTTGTTTTAGTACCCATGTTGGAAGTGAAAGCTGATTTAGTACACCCTGTTTTTAAAAAAACAATTTCAGAATTATATGACGATTTAGAAAACCCCGAGGATGTATTTTTGTATGGAACAATCATTCCCCAAAAAGAATAATATAGCAATTGTCGGGGGCGGGCCTGCGGGAGTATATTGTGCTGTTTGGATTTCTAAAAAACTTAGAACTTTAGGTTTTAAAGATTATACAATTTCTATTTTTGAAAAAGATAAGATATTAAAAACAATTTTGAAGACGGGTAACTCAAGATGCAATTTAACCAATTTTGAGCCGGATTTAAAAGAATTTGCTTCAAATTACCCGAGGGGTGAAAAATTTATTCTTTCGCTCTTAAGCCGTCATTCAAACCTTGATGTTATTGATTTTTTTAATTCAATCGGCGTAAAAACATATTCCCAAGATGACGGAAGGATTTTCCCCGTTTCCAATAAATCAAGCGAGATTAGAAATGCTCTTTTAGCTGAAATTTATAAAGATAAAAATATAAAAATTATAAATAAAAAAATAATTGATGCTCTTGATATTAAAGACTTTAATAAAATTATTATCTCAGCGGGATCAAGAAACAGCGAAAATCTGATTAAAAGTTTTTCTCACACCCTTGTACCTTTTAAAAAATCTCTCTGTGCATTAAATATAAGTAATTTTATCTATCCTAAAGGTGTGAGTGTAAAAGCCTTAGACGGCGACTTTGTATTTACGGAAAAAGGTATTTCGGGCCCTTTAGCGTTTTATATTTCATCTCTAAATTCAAGAAAAGAATTTCCTTATAAAATTAAAATTAATCTTTTTGACCCGCTTGATTTATATGATGCAGTGCAAAAAAATCCAAAAGCTGCAATTGGCAAACTTTTATCAAATTTTATTCCCAAATCTTTAGCCCATGTTATTACAGATAATTATTATAAACATGCCTGTGAAATTAAAAAAGAAAAAATTGCTTCTTATTCAACGCTTGAGCTTGAAATTATTTCAAATTCATCTCTTGGCGAAATTGTTAATTCCGGCGGGGTTGAACTTAGTGAACTTGATAAAAACGCAAAATCAAAAATCAGAGAAAATCTTTGGTTTTGCGGAGAAATCCTTGATATTGACGGTTTTTGCGGAGGATTTAACCTTCAAAATTGCTGGTCGGGAGGCTGGGTTGTTGCAAATGATGTTGTAAGGTCTATAATTAATTAATAATTTATAAAGGATATTTATGTACGATTTAGCGATAGTTGGTCTTGGGGTTGCGGGGCTTGAAGCTCTTAATATTGCACTTGATAACAATTTGAATGTTATTGCGTTTGAAGAAAATGAATTAGGAGGTACCTGCCTTAATATGGGCTGTATTCCGACAAAATCAATACTTTATCTCAGCAATTTGTACGCTAAAACAAAAAATAATAACTTATCTTCTCTTTCTTTTTGCGATGTTAAATTTGATTGGCAGGAAGTAATTAAAGAAAAAGATGAAATAGTTCAAATGTTTGTTAAGCCCCTTAATATGAATTTATCCAAAAAAGCTGAAATTATAAAATCTAAAGTTGAAATTATAGAAGATGAGGAACAAATTAAACTTGTTTCAAAAGAAGGGGAGTTTTATGCCAAAAAGCTAATAATTTCAACGGGCTCAATTCCTTATGAACTTCCCGATTTAAAATTTGACGGTAAAAGCATTTTATCTTCAGACGATATTTTTAAACTTGAATCACTTCCAAAATCCCTTACAATTGTTGGAAGCGGCGCAATTGGACTTGAATGGGCAAAAATTTTATCGGATTTTGGGGTTAACATTAAACTTGTTGAAAAAATGAACTCTTTGTGTCCTTCGCTTGATATAGATATTCAAAAAAGAGTTGAGCGAATTTTGAAGGGATTTGGGGTTGATTTTTATAAGAATGATTATATTGTTGATTATTCAAACAACAAAGTCACGCTTAAATCAAATATTTCTTTTGAAAGCGATAAAATCCTTGTTGCTGTCGGAAGAAAGCCTAATTTGCCAAAAATTACCACAATAAGAAAAAATGATAATATTTATCTTATAGGTGATGTAAAAGGCGAAATAATGCTTGCTCATAATTCGCAATATCAGGCAAAAAGCGCTATGAATAAAATATTATTTGATGAATATTTACCGCAGAAAAATGTACCATCCGTTATATATACCACCCCTGAAATTGCTTCAATCGGCATTAATGAACAAGATATTGAAGATAAAAATGATTATATTATTAAAAAACTTCCCATAGCTTCAATTGCGAAATCATGGTGCGACAGAGAACACGAAGGCTTTATTAAACTTATTATAAAAAATGATATAATTTTGGGGGCTCATATAATTTCAAAAGATGCAGATTCTTTAATTTCTTTAATCGGGGTTTTAATTGAAGAAAAAATTCACGTTGCCAAAATTAAAAATATGATTTTTCCTCACCCTTCGTTTTGTGAAATTATATCAGAGGTGCTTAAATAATGAATAAAACAAGACTTCCCGACTATCTTAAAACAAAATTGCCGTCTTTAGATAATATCCGATTTAAAAACGTAAAAAATATTTTAATTAAAAATAACTTAAACACGGTTTGTGACGGTGCAAGATGTCCGAATAAATGCGAGTGTTACAGCTCGGGCACTGCAACATTTTTAATTTTAGGTAAAACCTGTACGAGAAACTGTGCTTTCTGTAACATTTCTCAAAAAACTCCTTTGGGTGTTGATGAAAATGAGCCTAAAAATGTTGCAAATTGTGTTAATGAACTTGGTATTAAATATTGCGTTATAACATCGGTTACAAGAGATGACCTTAAAAATAACCATGATTTCGGCTCAATTCAGTTTAAAAACACCATAAATGAAGTAAGATATCTGTGTCCTGATACTAAAATTGAAGTACTTGTTCCCGATTTTAAGGGTGATAAAATTGCGCTCGATAGAGTAATTGACCTAAAACCCGAAGTTTTTAACCACAATATTGAAACAATTAAAAGACTGTATCCCATAGCCCGCCAAATGGCGGATTATGAGTGTTCCCTTAATGTCTTAAAATATGCAAAAGATAAGGGTTTAATTGTTAAATCAGGCTTTATGCTGGGACTTGGTGAAAACTTGGATGAAATATATGACTTAATTTTAGATTTAAACAAAGCAGGGATTGATATTTTAACGGTTGGGCAATATATTCAGCCTTCAAAAAAGCATCTTGAAGTTAAAAAATATTATAAACAGGAAGAATATTTGCAAATTGAAGAATTTATCAAAAAAAATACAGATATATTTCCTGTTGTTGCCCCATTGGCAAGAAGCTCATACAAGGCTTTTGAAGCATGGGAAAACGTTAAGTTGCACTCTTAGATTTTCTTCCTCTTTTTGATGTTTTTTTAATATTAGCTTCCTGGATATTCAAATCAATTTTTGCAATTTTTGCGATTTTATTTATATATTTTATATAATCCTTGGGCTCAATTTTGTTTTGAGAAAGAAGTGCAAGAATTATCTTTACCCCCGATAAATTAAGTGCAAGATTTCTTGTTAAAAACAAAATTAATTTTGCTTTTTCAAGGTCATCCAAGGAATAGTTTCTTCTGTTTTTAGTTGTTCTTTTGGGAGATAAAATACCTTCTTTATCATATATCCGAAGAGTTCTTTGGTGTACACCAAGAGCCGTTGCAACAGCGCTTATCGGCAAAATTGCAAGCTTAGTATTTATTGCATCTTTCGTTTCCTTATTCATTTTATCCCAGACGTCCGTAAATACATTTATATTATACCATACATATCATAATGCGTTGCTTTTTTTATTTTAACTTTTACGATATCACCCGGAGTTAAATATTCTTTTGTTTTAATATAGACAATACCGTCTATTTCAGGTGCATCTTTATAACTTCTTGCCGTTATTTTACCGTTTGAATATATGTTTTCTACAATGCAGTCAATTTCCTTGCCTATATATTTTTGGTTTATTTCAAGAGAAATTTGTTTTTGAAGCTTCATTAATTCACTTCGTCTTTTATTTTTAACAGAAGTTTTAACTTGAGGTTTTAAATCATAAGCATAGGTATTTTTTTCTCTTGAATAGGCAAAAACCCCGACTCTGTCAAATTTCATATCCAGAACAAAATTATATAAATCTTTAAATTCTTCATCTGTTTCTTGAGGATAGCCCACAATAAAGGTTGTTCTTATTGAAACATTTTTTATTTTTTTTCTTATTTTTTCTATAAATTTTCGATAATCTATTGCGGGGCGCTTCATTCTTTTTAAAACTTCAATATTTGAGTGTTGAAGCGGAATATCAATATATTTAACAACTTTATCAAGTTTATTAATTGTCTCCATAAGCTCGTCGTCGAAATTGGTGGGATAAGCATACATAAGCCTAATCCAGTTTAAATTTTCGATTTTATTAAGCTCAATCAAAAGCTCTTTTAGCATTGGTTTTTTATATAAATCAATTCCGTAGCTCGTTGTATCCTGAGCAATTAATATAATTTCACTTACACCCTTGTTAGCAAGTTCTTGTGCTTCTTTTACTATATTTTCAATTTTTCTTGATTTATATTTTCCTCTTAAATTCGGTATAACACAGTATCCGCAGTTATAATAGCATCCGTCGGAAATTTTTATATAACTTGATGCGCCAAGGGTTATCTGTTCTCTTTTAATGTCTTCTCTGTAACAATAATCAGGAGTTTTTGAAATATTTGAATATGCTTTATTTTCAATGGCATTAAGGATTTTATCATATTCGCATGTGCCAATATAGTTTTTTACTTCGGGGAGAAGTTTTTGCAATTCTTCTTTATGTTTTTGCACCAAACAGCCCGTTAAAATAACTCTTTTTTTATTTTGTATCATATCCATAATTGCTCTCACGCTTTCTTTTTCGGCATCATGGATAAATGAACAGGTATTAATTATAACTGTTTTAATTTTTTTATCATAAGGGTCAAGACTGTAGCTATAGCCGTTTTGTACCAATAAACCAAGCATTAATTCCATATCAATTAAATTTTTGGCACAGCCGAACTGAAGTATTCCTATGGTTTCTTTTTTATTCATAGTATTAATTATATTTAAAACAGGCAATTTTTTCCACAAAATAAACTTTATTATAATGAAAGGCGGAAAAATTTATGATACCGGGTGCGCATTATTTTAGAGATGATTTTGCTTCTCAAAGAAGCAATATTGGCAGGTTTAATTCTCGCAATAAAAAAAATCTTATCTGTCATTATAATAATGCCGGTACTGATAAGTTTATCAAAAATAACGGATTAAGTGAAGCTAAAAGCACCAAAACAAAGAAATTAGCCGCAATTTTAGCTTCTGCTGCCGCACTGGGAGCAGGTATTATTGCCTTTAAAAAATCACCTAAATTAAAAAATTTAATTTCTGATTTTGGCAAGAAAATATTTAAAAAAGATTTAAAAACAGCACCAAAAGCTTCAGAAGGTGTTAAAAGTAAATTTAATTCAGCTGCGGACTTTTTTAAAAAAGCTTTTGGAAAGACAGCTAAAAAATAAAAATTATTAACATTTTGTAATATAATTTTTCAAGTTATGACTGCATTTTTAAGGTTTTATATATAAAATATATAAAATTTATTAATTAAATAGCAATATTTTATATAAAAAATACTTTATATATGTATAGAGATTAATTAATGAGAGATAAAAGATGTTAAAACGAGGCACAAATACATTAAGACGAGGCACTGCAGTTGCAAATCCTTTTGAAGCTTACAGCAACAGAAGCGAATTAATTAATAATCTTGATGCAATCGACAGAAGAAGTATAAGATATAAATTCAAAAATACAGACGATCCGATTGTATTTGCTTTTGAATCATTTGAAAATTATTCTCTTGATGCGCTTGCAAAAGATTTTGTAAAAGAAAGTATTACGGATTTTATATCTTTTATTTCAAAAGCATGTAAACAAAAATAGTAATAAAATTAATAATAGCGGAGATATGGAAAGTTTATGGCACGCAATGTGCCATTTTTTTATGAAAAAACCCTGCATATAATTGCAGGGTTTAATTTTGAAAATGAAATTTGAACTAGTTTGCTGTAGCAGTTGATTTGGAAATGATTTCTTTTTCAATGTTCGCAGGAACTTGTTCATAGCATTTGAATTCCATTGAGAATGTGCCTCTGCCTTGAGTATTTGAACGCAAGTCAGTAGCATAGCCGAACATATTGGCCAGAGGAACAATTGCTCTTACTATAACGTTGCCTGTGTTGCCGTTTGGCTCTTGACCTTCAACACGACCACGGCGTCTTGAAATATCGCCGATTATGGTACCCGTAAATTCTTCGGGAATTTCGATTTCAACTTTCATCATGGGCTCTAATATGCAAGGTTGAGCTTTTTTAGTACCTTCTTTTATCGCCATTGACCCTGCAATCTTAAATGCCATTTCAGATGAGTCAACTTCGTGGAACGAGCCGTCATAAAGTTCAACTTTAACGTCAATCATCGGATATCCAGCTAAAATTCCGCCTTCAAGTGCTTCTTCCATACCTTTTCTTGCAGGCTCAATATATTCTTTTGGAATAGCACCGCCAACGATTTTATTTTCAAATACAAAACCTTCGTTTTCGCCTGCGGGAGAAATTTTAACTTTAACGTGTCCGTATTGACCTTTACCACCTGATTGACGAATGAATTTAGAGTCTTGATCGGCTGTACCTCTAATTGTTTCACGATATGCAACCTGAGGTTTACCGATATTTGCTTCGACTTTAAATTCACGAAGCATTCTGTCAACAATAATATCAAGGTGAAGTTCGCCCATGCCCGAAATAATTGTTTGACCTGTTTCCGTATCTGATTTAACTCTGAAAGAAGGATCTTCTTCTGCTAATTTTTGCAGGGCAATACCCATTTTATCCTGATCGGCTTTAGTTTTTGGCTCGATTGCAACCGAAATAACCGGCTCGGGGAAGCTCATTTTTTCTAAGATGATAGGAGCTTTTTCGTCGCACAATGTATCCCCCGTGGTTGTTTCTTTTAAACCAACCGCAGCGCAGATATCGCCGGCGTATACTTCTTGTTCTTCAAGACGCTGGTCGGCATACATTCTAACCAGTCTTGAAATACGTTCTTTTTTGCCGTTTGTTGCATTTAGAGCGTAAGAGCCGGATGTGATAACGCCTGAATATACTCTCAAGAATGTTAAACGTCCGACAAACGGGTCTGTCATAACTTTAAAAGCAAGAGCAGAGAACGGCTCGTCATCTGATGAATGACGCTGGGTTTTTGTTCCGTCTTCAAGTTCGCCTTCAATAGCTTTAACATCAACAGGAGAAGGCATATAATCAACAACATTGTTTAGCAATAGCTGTACACCTTTGTTTTTAAACGCCGTTCCGCAGCATACCGGAACAATTCTGTTGTTGCAAACAGCTTTTCTTAAACCGGCTTTTAATTCTTCAACCGTTATTGAATCAGGGTTTTCAAAGAATTTTTCCATTAAAGAATCGTCTTCACCGGCAATTGCTTCAACCATTGCATCTCTGTATTCTTTTGCTTTTGCTTGAAGTTCCTGAGGAATATCTTCTTCTTTAATGTCTGTTCCGAGGTCATTTGTA
The DNA here is from genome assembly GCA_947589425.1 of Candidatus Gastranaerophilales bacterium. Classification (GTDB taxonomy): domain Bacteria; phylum Cyanobacteriota; class Vampirovibrionia; order Gastranaerophilales; family Gastranaerophilaceae; genus RUG14156. The sequence continues at coordinate 27,474 of CANQAV010000011.1, forward strand.
TAGATTTCTGCTTTCATTGTCATTAAATCAACTAAGCCTGTGAAATTATCTTCAGCGCCAATCGGAAGTTGTATAGGAACAGCGTTTGCGCCTAATCTGTTTTTAATTTGGTCAACAACACGATAGAAGTCCGCACCTGTTCTATCCATTTTGTTAACGAAAACCATTCTCGGTACTTCATAGCGGTTAGCTTGGCGCCAAACCGTTTCAGATTGAGATTGAACACCGCCTACCGCACAGAATACTGCAACAACGCCATCTAATACACGAAGAGAACGTTCAACTTCAATTGTAAAGTCAACGTGTCCGGGGGTGTCTATAATATTTATTTGATGACCCTTCCATGTTGCCGTAACGGCAGCAGATTGAATAGTGATACCTCTTTCTCTTTCTTGTTCCATAAAGTCTGTAACGGCAGCGCCGTCGTGAACTTCACCTATTTTGTGAGTTTTACCTGTATAGAATAAAATACGTTCAGTGGTTGTTGTTTTGCCTGCATCAATATGTGCGGCAATACCAATGTTTCTGATTTTATCCAGTGCTGTTTGTCTTGGCATATTTTTTTCCTTTTCTAAATTGTGCTTTTTGTCATATATATTAATTTTCGCACAAACAAGTCTTATAGCAAGAAATTTAAGATTTTATTTCTGATATGTTACAATTTTTATTCCTTCAAAATTCATACATATATTGGTTTTACTTTTTTTAAAAAATTATTAATATATAAAAAAATTGTGAGGTATTATTTATGAATTTATTAGGTTCGAGTTTATTTACGGGCGCATTGACAGGACTTCAATCAAGTTATTTCCTGCTTGCAAACGGCGCTAAGTCACTTTCTATGGAAGATATTTTAAATCCGGGTAATGATACTGTTAAATACACGGTTAATCAATCATTCAGAAGCTATTTGATGACAAATTTTAATCAAATTGATATGGATGGCGACGGAAAAATTTCAACTGCGGATTTACAAAATTATTCGGCAAAGCTCAGAACACAGGGAATGACATTTACGGAATTATCCCAGCTTTGTGCAAACGGCGGCTCATCAATGTCAAGTTTATTGGATACCGTTTTATCAAACTTCAATGAAATTGATATTAACCACGACGGAAGAGTGACACAAAATGAAATTAACGCATACAGAGTTACTCAAGAGATGAAAGATGTTAAAGAAAAGTACCCGAAAATTGACCCTGAAAAGATGTCAATGTTCTACGAGCCCAAAACTTCTTCTGTTGACAGCACAAATTCAAAAGAAGATAAAGTATTCAATTAACAAAAAAGCGAAGCCAAAGGCTTCGCTTTTTTTATATCGTTTTTATTTATGAAAGCTTGATTGTACATTGCTGAATTTCGTTGCTTACCGCATCGGATACGCTTTGAAGTTCTTGAGCAACTACTTCCATCTGTGTTTCTACGTCGGTCTTTTCTTGTTCGTACATTGTTTCTACATCGTTTGCTTCTTCTTCAATTAATTGAAGTTCGCCTTCCCAATATACTTTTTTGTCATTTAGTGATGATTCGTATTCTTCTTTTGCGTCATTGAGTTCGTTTTGATATTGTGCAATTTCTTCTTCTATTTCTTTTTTTCTTTCGTCAGTAGTATGTGATTCTGATTTTTCTTCTCTTGCTGATTTAATTTTTTCGTTTATTTCATTTTTTTGTTCATTGTAGCTTAATCTCAGATCTCTTTGGTCTTGTTGTTGGTCATTTTGAACTACTGTTTGTTCATATTGATATTCTCGTGATTTTTGTCTTTCTTCACGTGAAATCTCAAGTTCTCTCATAACCAAATCGGCGTGAGTTCTTTTAAGTTCTTTTTTCCTTAATGATAAGGTTACCCAGCTCATTTACTACATTCTCCTTGGTTAAGCATTTGTGTGTGATTCATATTCGACTTATATGATATCCTTACAAATTAATAAAGTATTTTGTTTTTTAAAAATTGCTTTTTTTTAATTTATTTGTTGTATTTTCTTAATAATTCTTAACAATAATTTGTAAAAAAATACAACAGAATAATTCTGTCGTATTTTTTTGAACTTAAAAATTTTACATTAATGCAAAGTCGAATTCGCACTCATAATTTTTGTCGTAGCCTAAATCTTCCTCTTTTTCAAGAGTTAATTCCAAAAATCGCATTTGGCTTCTTACATTTTTCAAAGATGAATAGCTTGCAAGCTCAATAAGCACTTTATCGACACATTTGTTTTCCGCTTTATTAGTACTTGTTTGCATCTTGATCCTCTGTCTCCTATGTATTTGTGTGTATTTATATATATTTAAAGTATTTTTTTATAAATAAATTGCTAATTTAATTGGTGTATAATTTAATTTTCTTAACAAAATATGCGTTTTTGCTTATAATTTAATTATGAAAAATATAATTGTTATTTCGGGCAAACAATATAGCGGTAAAGATACACTTGCAAATATTCTTTTAAACAAACTGGACGGTTTTAAAAGAGCAGGTATTGGCGATGCTATTAAATTAATGTATTCAAATACGAAAAATATACCTTTTTCCGAAATTGAAGAAAACAAACACTTATATAGAGCGGAGCTGATTTACCTTGGCAATTGGGGCCGGCAAATTGATAAAAATTTTTGGCTTGAATATTTGGCGGGAATGACCAACATAATTGTACCTGATGTAAGAGTTATGGATGAATTATTATATTTTAAAGAAAAAGGTGCTTTTTTAATTAGAGTTGAATCGGAATATTCGCAGCGCCTTAAAAGAGGAATTATTACAAAAGAAAATGATTACACGGAAACAGCCCTCGATAATTATCATGATTGGGATTTTGTTGTCAATAATAATTCAGACATTGAAAAATTGCAGAAAGATGCCGATATTATAGTTTCTATGCTATAATATCGGCTTTATTTATATATGATTAAAATTATTTAAGGCTTATTGTTTGTGTTTCAATGTCAGAGCTTATTGTTTCATCAATTGCGCTTAATTCTTGTCTCATTGCTTCAAGGTTTGCTTCCAGAGTTGTCTTTTGTTCTTCGATTGCCGTTTCTTTGTCTGTAGCTTCTTCTTCAAGTTGACTTAATTCGTCATCATAGTACTCATTGATTATCATTTTTTGATATTCGTATTCTTCTTTGGCATCTTCGTAGTCTTGCTGCCAGTTTGCATAGTCTGCACTTTGAACTCCGCCTTCGGGTTTATTGTCTTTTACTGCATCGTATGCTTCTTTTGCTGCTCTTAATTCTTGTGATTTATCGTTGTTTATTACGGTCTGTTCATAAGACAAACGTCTTTGAATTTGTCTTGTTTCACGTGACAAGGTAATTATCTCAAGCTCTGTTTCATTAATGTCTGAAACAAGACACATTTTTCGTTCTGTTAGAGTTACCCAGCCCATAGCCAATTACCTCGTTTCTTTGTTTACTTGTAAAATCGACCTTATTTTTTATTTACATATATATAAAGTATATATACTTTATTTAATTGCTACATATATGTTTTTTTGTTACAAAAGTTAACAAATAAAATAAAGAATGGCAATATAAGGTTATTTGAGGACTATTCTTCATGGAAATTATTTGTAACAAGATTTATATATTCTATCATGTGAACAAAATATTCAAGGTTGCATTCGCCGTTTAATATAATATCTGACTTGTTTTTTTGAGATGCAACATATTTTTTGCCCGCTTTCATCAAATAATCCCAGTGTTTTTTTGCATTTTCTTCGTTTTGGTTTCTAAGTTTTGCACGGTTGAAAAAACGTCTTTTTCTCTCAATATCATCTAAATCTATATATATATTTATATCAAAAATTTTATTAAGGTTGTTATAGATAGTACACATGCCTTCAACTACAATTATTTTTTTGGATTTAACGGGAATTGAACTTGGTTTTGATTTACCTGTGCCGTTTACAAGATATTCGGGAGCAAGTATATCATTGCCTGCTTGAAGTTTTAATACATCTTTTTTAAGGAGTTCCAAGTTAAAATTTTGCGGAGAATCAATATCATAACCGCTATCACGCAAAACATCAAAAGAGCCGTGTTTTTTTATCAGCTCTGAAATATCTTTAAAATAGTTATCAGCGCTTAAAATGCTCACAGGCAGGTTTAATTCTTTAATACATTTAGAAATCTGCGAACAGATTGTTGATTTTCCGCTTGCGGATTCACCGCTTATTGCAATTAATATTCTGTCATTAGGTCTGTTTATGAGTCTGTTTGTAAATCTTTCGAGAAAATCTTTATCATAGTCAATAATAATTTGCTTATCCGATTTCCTGTCATGATTTATAATCTGCTTAAATTTGGTTTGCAGATAAAAAGCCAATAGCGACCTTCCCGCACGTGTTGAACAATTGGGTTTTTGAATTTTTTCTTTTGTTTGATTTTCAAGTAAGTCTTTTACAAGTGTATTCATTGTGTATATATAATATTTCTAAATTTTTTTATTTGCTATCTTTTCAAAAAGAAATAAAATTGATGAATTTATTTCACCGTAAGTTTTATCAAGAATATTATTTTTAGCACAAAAGATTAAGCTTTGATATTGTTTTAGCAAATTATATTCATCCTTCATAAGCATTAATCTTAAATTTTCCCTTAAAATTCTTTTTATTTTATTTCGTTTTACGGCACGCTTATGAATTTTCTTAGAAACAACAAAACCCACCCTTACAGGGCAGTTTTCGTTTGTTTTTTTCTTTCCTATATATAAGACAATTAAGTCATTTGCAACAACATTATTGTTTTTATAAGTTGCATCGAATGCTTTTTTTGATTTAAGTCGATTTTCTTTTTTAAGCACGATTCTTTGCGGTTATTGCTACTTTGTGACGTCCTTTAGCACGTCTTGCATTGATTACCAGTCTGCCGTTTTTAGTTGCCATTCTTGCTCTAAAACCGCTGACATTTTGTCTTTTTCTTTTTGTACCTTCTAAAGTACGGCGCATTTTTATTCTCCTTATGCGATTGTATAAATTAGCTTGACATTACCATATTGTCGGTATTTACTATACTATATTAGACAAAATAAGGTGTCAAGTTATGTTAAATCAAGACGTTAAATTGGGTGTAATCGGCTGTGGTAAAATGGCAAGCGCAATATTAGGGGGCGTTATTAAAAATAACTTCCTAAATCCCTCAAATATATTTATATATGATGTTAATTCCGATGCATCAATTAAATTATCGGAAAAATTTAACTTTAATGCAGTTTTTTCAATTGATGAAATATCAAAAAATTCTAATGTTTTATTGCTTGCAACAAAGCCTTTTGTTTTTTTGGATGTTATGAATGAATTGAAAAAATATTACAATAATCAGCTTGTTTTATCGATTTTAGCAGGTATAAAAATTGAAAAATATCTCTCAGTAATTAATGATATTAAAATTGCCAGAATAATGCCAAATACTCCCGCTCTTGTAAATGAGGCAATGAGTGCTGTTTGCTCTAATGACAAAAAGTCGCTTGAATTTGCATATAATTTTATGTCAAATTGCGGAAGGGTTATAAAAACAACGGAAGATAAAATGGATGTTATTACCGCACTCAGCGGTTCAGGCCCTGCATTTTATTTTAAAATTATAGAACTATTAGCGAAAAGCGCATCAAAATTAGGTTTAAGCAATGATGAAGCACTTATGCTTTCGGCCCAGACAGCATTGGGAAGTGCTAAAATGATATTTGAAAATGATTTTAAGGTTGATGAATTAATTAAGAACGTAACAACTCCGGGGGGCTGTACGGCTGTCGGTAATGATGTTTTAAACAATTCGGATATTGATAAAATATTTGATAAGACAATAAAAGACACTATGCAAAAAGCCATTGAACTCGGCTCATAAATAAAGTTATTATTTTATTATGAAACATAATTTATTTAAACTTAAATCCGATTATAAGCCCTCGGGAGATCAGCCAAAGGCAATTAATGCTCTGGTTGAGGGTTTAAATCGTGGAGATGATACCCAAACTCTTTTAGGTGTAACAGGCTCGGGTAAAACTTTTACAATTGCAAACGTAATTGAAAAAGTTCAAAGACCGACTCTTGTAATTGCCCACAATAAAACTCTTGCGGCACAGCTATATAACGAATTTAAAGAGCTTTTTCCTCAAAATGCGGTTGAATATTTTATATCATATTATGATTATTACCAGCCCGAAGCCTATATCCCGAGAACAGATACATATATTGAAAAATCGGCAACAATTAATGATGAAATAGACAGATTGCGCCACAATACCACAAGAAGTTTATACGAAAGAGATGACGTCATTGTTGTGGCTTCGGTAAGCTGTATATATGGTTTGGGTTTACCCGAAAACTATTTTAGAGGCACCGTTACTCTTTGTGTCGGACAGGAAATTTCAAGAAAAGACTTGTTAACTTATCTGGTTGGTGTTCGCTATGAAAGAAATGATGTTGAATTAAAGCGCTCAACTTTTCGTGCACGTGGTGATGTTGTTGAAATTATGCCGAGTTATGAAAAAATAATTACTAGAATTTCTTTCTTTGGGGATGAAATTGAAGGAATTTCCAGAATTGATTCCGTGACCGGAGAAATACTTGAAAAACCTTCTGAAGTTGTTATATATCCTGCGGTACACTATCTTTCTTATGACGATGATATTGATGAAACCGTTTCTTTAATTAAACAAGAGCTGAATACAAGATTAGCCGAGCTTAAAGACCAAAATAAAATTGTTGAAGCTCAAAGACTTTCTCAAAGAGTGAATTACGATATTGAAATGATAAAAGAAATGGGCTATTGCTCGGGTATTGAAAACTATTCAAGGATAATTGAAAGAAGACCGGAAGGAAGTGCTCCCGCAACATTACTTGATTATTTCGGGGATAATTTTCTAACGGTAATTGATGAATCCCATGTTACAATCCCTCAGCTTAAAGGAATGTTTTTTGGGGACAGAGCAAGAAAAGATGTACTTGTCGATTTTGGCTTCCGTCTTCCCTGTGCTAAAGATAACAGACCCTTAACATTTGAAGAATTTTATTCAAAAATAAATCAAAAGATATTTATTTCAGCTACTCCTGCCGAATTTGAAAGGAAAGAAAGCACTCAAATTGTTGAGCAGATTATAAGACCGACAGGGCTTCTTGACCCTCAAATTGATGTAAGACCTACGATTTCACAAGTTCAGGACTTAATGAGAGAAATTGAAAAGGTTGTTGAAAAGAAAGAAAGAATACTTGTTACAACCCTAACAAAAAAAATGGCGGAAGAATTGTCTTCTTATCTTCAAAATCAGGGATTAAGAGTAAGATATCTTCACAGCGAAGTAAAATCTCTTGAAAGAGTTGAAATATTAAGAGATTTAAGGCTGGGTGAGTTTGATGTTCTTGTCGGGGTTAATCTTTTAAGAGAAGGTCTTGATATACCCGAGGTTTCACTTGTTGCGATAATGGATGCCGATAAAGAAGGATTTTTAAGATGCGAAACTTCGCTTATTCAAACAATCGGAAGAAGCGCAAGAAACGCTGACGGGCATGTTATTATGTATGCAGATAAAATAACCGATTCAATGCACAGCGCAATAGAAGAAACAAAAAGACGCCGTGAGATACAGCTTGAATATAATAAGAAAAATAATATTATACCAAAAACAATTAAAAAATCCGTTGAAAATAATCTTTTATCCCTTGTTCAAAGCTATAGAAGCGTTGAAGACGTCGTAGCGCAGCAGCTTGTTGAGTATAATGTTGAAATTAAAGATTTACCCAAATTGCTTGATGAAATGGAGCATGATATGCATAAAGCCGCAAAATTACTTGACTTTGAGCGTGCAATTCAATTAAGAGATGAAATTAAAAAACTTAAAAGCATGATTAGCTAAAAAAAATCCCTGACGAATCAGGGAGTTTTCTATTTGGTACATAGAAAGGAAGGAAAGGTTAGGAAAAATGTAGGTGTGTGTAAACTTATTTAATTTCCTAGTATATATTCCTTATATATTATATATACCATATTAAGTATTTTTCTTAACACGACATGCAATAAAAAATTTTTTATTTACAATTCTTAATGAACGACTATACACTTATTAATTTAATAGTGACAAAAAGCACGATTAATACCTCTTTTTAAACAATAGTATGAAATACACTAAAAAAATAGTCGAAAAAACTTTTACAGCAAGGGATTGCGCCGATTTCACAACTGTGATATAATGATAGTAGAGCATACTAGATATTACGGTAACGGCAAATGATAAATTCCCAAACAAGTGAATATTATCGTTCATGTTATGGTGCCCATTTTCAAGATTATTTAAAAATAAAAAAAGTAAATGACACCTCAATGAAATGTATTGCCGTATTCTTTGCATTAAGCTTAACGCTTGTTTCAATTTGTGCTCCGCCTCCGGTAAGTGCGAAAACCGTAAGAGATAAAAGCAGAACAAAAGAAGAATACAGCCACGTATATCTTGAGAAAAATTTTGAAGAAAACATTAAAAACAAATACAAAAATGCTTACGTATCGTTCCCAACGGCCGGAATAGCCCACATTAAGAAAACAAAATATATTAATTCAAGACCTATTAAAATAAATATTGCCGAAATTAATACAAATGTAAATCCGTATTTATCAATAAAACCTGAAATAGCGGGTACAAAACTAAATTCAAAAGCTACCGTAAGAAAAATGGCACAAAAAAACGGAGCAATTGTTGCAATAAACGGCGGTTTTTTTAAACCGCAAACAGGAGTTCCTTTAGGGGCACTTGTAATAGACGGAAAAGTTTTAACGGGACCTATATACAATAGAGTCGGAATTGCAATTTTTGAAGAAGCGGGAAAGACTAAATTTAAGCTTAGTAATATCGTATACGATATTCATTTAAAAGCTGATGAAAGAGATTTAAAAGCCGATAATATAAATCAGCCAAGAATGTTATGTACTCATAAGTTGATTTACACATCTGATTGGGGAAAATATTCTCCCTATGCACCTAAAAGCGGATGGAATGCCCTTATCAGAGGCGGGAGCGTTATTAAAATTTCAGCAAATCCTATTGAATTAAATGATGACGATATTGTATTTTCAGCAGACAGGCAAACAATAAGAACATTAGCATCAATGAACAATATTAAGCTTGAAATTGAGCTAAATGATGAAATTAAATCAGCAAAACACGTAATTGGCGCAGGCCCCTATCTTGTTCGTGACGGACAAATATATGTTGACAGTAAAACCCAAAAACTGGGCTCAATAACGGGAAAAAATCCAAGAAGCGCAATAGGTTTTGATGAAAAAGGAACATTAATAATAGTAACGGTTGACGGACGTGAAAAAGCCTCTGTCGGAATGACATTAACGGAGCTTGCATCTTTAATGAAGAGTTTGGGATGCAAACAGGCAATGAATTTTGACGGCGGCTCATCAAGTACAATGTATGTCAACGGTAAAGTTGTAAATAGCGCAGTAGGAAGAGAAGGTATTTCTGTTTCTAATGCGCTTGCGATTTTTGAAAGTAATCCGAGTGTCCTCTCGCTTTCAAGTATTTAAGCGTTAATCGGAAGCGCTTTGAAAGCGAGAGGGATGTATTTGAGAAGATCGGAAGCTAAAACACAGTATTCGCTCATTGCCCTTGAAGCAATTTCGCTTGCAAGTCCGTGTATATAGACCGCACAGCATACCGCATCCTCAAGAGAAATGCCTTGTGCGCATAAACCTGAAATCATTCCGGTTAGAACGTCGCCGCTGCCTGCTTTTGATAAGGCGGAATTACCCGTGTGATTTACATATACTTTAGAAGATGGGGTTGCAATAATACTTTCATGACCTTTTAAGAGAACTATACAGTTATATTCTTTTGCGGCTTCTTTTGCAATTTTTACCTTATTTTGAAGTATGTCGGCAATATCAAGTCCCATGAGTCTTGAAAGTTCTCTGGGATGAGGTGTGATAATAGAGTTGAGAGGAAAATGTCTTATTCTTTGACTTGCGCAAATATTAATCGCATCAGCATCTATAACCATTGGCGTATACGATCCTTTGTTTTTCTTTATAAAATTGTAAGCAAATTCAGCCGTGCCACCTATAGAATTGAGCCCGCAGCCGATTGAAACAACATCAAAACTGGCAATAGGAACTATATATTTATTTGCGTCTTTGGGTATAGTGCCGTATTCTGATTGACCCAAATCAATATATGTTATATCGGGAGTATTTGAAGCAACGGTATTAATTACATCAGAACAAGTAGCAAGTGCGCAGTAGCCCGCACCGACTTTTAGGGCGCTCAGTGAACTTAAAAATGCTGCCCCGGAATACTGGCATGAGCCTGCAATGTTGAGGACATAACCGTATGTACCTTTGTGTGAATCTTGTATTCTTTTAGGCAGTATCTTGGTAACAAGCTCTTTATTAATTATGTGAACATCATTTTGCAACATTTGTTTACTCCTACATTAAAGTTCAATATCAAATTGTCTTATTGCTTCATAAGCAACAATAGCAACCGAATTAGACAGGTTAAGGCTTCTGGTTGTTTTTTTCATCGGAATTGTAAGACACATATTTGAGTTTTGTTTAAGTATGTCCTCGGGAATTCCCCTTGTTTCGGGACCAAAAACGAGAAAATCACCGGATGAAAAAATATTGTCGGTATATTTTCTTGCGGTTTTTGTAGTCAGATAATAGAATTTTGAATCAGGGTTGTTTTGTATTAGTTCGTCAAGGCTCATAACATGCTCAACATTAAGCTTATCCCAATAATCAAGCCCTGCACGCTTAAGGTTTTTATCGGACAATGAAAACCCTAATCTTCCGACAAGGTATAATTTTGCACCTATACAAGCACATAATCGAGCTATATTGCCTGTATTTTGCGGAATTTCAGGCTCAAACAAAACAATATTTAATATACAGTTTTTGTTTTCATTCAAAAAATTTTTTTGATTCAATGACAACAGGAACACCTCTCAGTACACAAAATATAACCGAAACAGCAGTGCAGATTAAGCCTGTATTTAATACAATATCCTGATGAGCAAATTCACTCGGATAATTACCCAAAATCAAGAGAAAAAATGCCGCCGCTTTACACACCGCATAAGTAAATCTTGAAAAATTTGATGCAACTATAAATTTAGCAATTTTACCTTCCATCATGGTTGTTTTTCCAAATGCGGTATACCCTCTTTCAAAAGCCAGAGTACGAACAGAATCTGTAACAATTCCCCTTGTTAAAACAATTATGGGTACAACTACGGGAATCCAGCCAAGGGCGCAAAAGCAAATCCAAAACACGTTTTCAACAATCCTGTCCCCCATTATATCTAAGAGCGCTCCAAATTTTGATGAAACGTTAAATTTTCTCGCTACATAGCCGTCTAAGCCGTCAAACCACATAAGAAGTGCGGTTAAAATAATTGCTATGCAATATGAATACGGACAGTCTTTGCAGTAAAGAAGTCCCGCCACAATAAATACAAAAAATATTCTTGAAAGTGTTATATAATTAGCTAAATTTTTCATTTTTCCTCCGAGCGTATTGCTTCAAGTACGATTTGGGCACTTTTTTGTGCACAGTTTGAACTGCCTAATAATTCTTTGGTTTTTCTGCACCCTTCCAAAATATAGTTTCTTTTTTGCGAATTGTCCAATATTTGATTAATTGCATTTGCAATCTTTTCTTTATCGGCGTCAAACATAAGAAATTCATCTATGTAGTCTTTATTTGTAATAATGTTAACAAGACAAGCTCTTTTGATATTGCGAACAAGAAGATATATTAAATAAAATAAAACAGGTCCTTTGTATGCTATTATCATTGGTGTTTCATACATTGCAGCTTCAAGAGCCACCGTACCCGATGCTAAAATTAATGCATCAGAATATGCCAACAGCTCACGATTTTCACCCCTGAGAGTTTTATAATCAACCTTGAAAGAATTTTCTTTAAGACTTTCAGCCTGTGAAAAAACAAATTGGACGTCATTTCTTGATTTTTCAATCAGATTAACAGCTCCTTTAAAAATATCCAATAAAAATTTAATCTCAAACATTCTTGAGCCGGGAAATACGCCAATTAATTTTTTTTCTTTATCCAGTCCGTGTTTTTCAAAAAATGCATCCCTGTTGTTCATCTCTTTAAGTTCGGATAATATCGGATGTCCGGTATATTCGCAATCAATTCCTTCTTTATCATAAAAAGATTTTTCAAACGGAAATATCGATAGTACTTTATCAATATTTTTCTTTATTGTTTTAATTCTGTATCTTCTGGATGCCCAAATTTGAGGGGGGATAAAATAATAAGTTTTGATATTCAATTTTTTAAGTTTTTTTGAAATTTGAAGATTAAAAGCACCGTAATCAACAAGAAGAACTAAATCGGGCTTATATTCGTTTTTCAGATAATCAATAATTTTTTTTCCGAGTTTAATGTGGTCAATAATCGTTTTTGGACTAAGCCCCATTTTGCCCATATTTTCATGGTTTGCAAAGAGTTTGACGCCTTCATGTTCAAGATTGCTCTCTCCGACACCTTCAAATACAATGTCGTTTGAAATTTTTTTTAATTCATGCACCACCATGGCAGCGTGCATATCTCCTGAATATTCCCCGGTTATAATAAAAATTTTTTTCATTATAATGCTACAATTACCATATTATGTTTATTTGCATAATCAACCATTTTTTCCTGATTGACGATTATCGTTTCCCCGCTCTCAAGAGCTAAAACATTTGCACCATATCTTTTCATGGTTTTGATTGTTTTTAATCCTACGGCAGGTATATCAAACCGCTTGTCTTGGGCAGGTTTTGAAACCTTAACAACTACTGCATTTTTTCTTTTTGCAAGTTTTGCGCCTCTTTTGATGCATTTATCGGTACCTTCAATTGCTTCAATTGCCATTATCATTCTGTCTTTCATGACAACACTTTGCCCGATATCAAGTCCGCCCATTTGTTTAGCAATTTTAAAACCATATTCAATATCTTCACTTTGAGAAGCGCTTGGGCGTGTTTTGGTTAAAACGCCTTTTTGCACCATTAAATTTTTAATAAAAATTGTTTGATCAAGTATCGTTATTCCGATATTTTCCATTTGTTCAATTATTTTTAACATAATTGCATCATCATTTAACTTTTTCATTTCTTTCAAAAGCATAATGGCGGTTTTTTCAAGCTTTGGGCGTTTGATAAGCATTGTTTTTGAAACTTTACCCAGAAAGGTTAACTGCTTTATTTTCTCGTCAATCAAAAATTTTTTAATTGAGTCAACTTGCCCGGGACCAAACGATACAACTTTTGAGCAATTTTTTTTGAGTTCTTTGACATTGTCCGATGAAAGCGAAATGCAAATCGTTTCAAAGCCGTTTTCTTTCGCACTCATAGCCATTTTAACGGGTAATTCGCCATCTCCCGCAATAAGACATTGTCTGTGTTCAAGTACGATATTAGACATTATAAAGTGAACTCCATTTTATCCTGATTATTGTTTTGAGAATTTTGATCAATGTTGGTTTTAACATTTCCTTGCGCTTCAAATGTTTTTGGCTTCATAGTCAATGTAATTTTATCTGCTTCTACCGAATTTGCTCCTTTTTCAACAATTTTTGAGCGGCCGATAAATATAATTTTTTCGGGTTTATTGGTTTTCGAGTTAACATACATAATTGCTTTTGGTCCGTCTGCTATGTAGTTTGAATATTTAACATGAACTTTACCCGATGCTACAATTGTGTTTGATTTTCTGTTATATTGCTGAGTACGTGCATTAATTATAACTCTGTCTCCGTTTTCAAAAGTAACGTCCGACAATGTATTACCGCTGACAATAATATCCTGCCGCAGTTTTGAATATTGTATATTGTCACCTTTTATAATGCTTTTATCTTGCTTAATTGTAGCTCGGGATTGAAGCTTGATATTGTGCACATCGCCTTTTTTATCCATTAGTGCATAAGCGGTATCTGATGTTGCTGTCATATCTTCATAGTTGATAACAACGCTTCCCGTTGCTTTCATTAAGTTTGTATTTGTATCATATTCTTGTTCATCTGCCGTAATTATGATTATCGGTTTTGAGTTTTCAAGAACATTTGTTTGAGCGTTTCCTTGTGCGGTTATTATTTTTTTTATTAAAGAAACTTTGATAATATCTGCTTTAACTTCGTGCTTTTTATTGTCTTTTATTTGATGCGCATAAGGTTTGTCAAAAAAAGTTGCGAGTGACGGTTTTTTCGTCTTGGGCTCTAAATCCAAATCTGCTCTTGGCGAGGTAACGGTAACATCACCAACCTGAACTTTAACATTGCCCGAAAAATATCCCTTGTTTTTGTCCATTTGTATTTCCTGCTTATTGGATTCAATTGTGATTGCAAGAACACTTCCGCAAAAATAAAGACAAAACAAAAATATTAAAATTTTAAAACAATTCTTTTTCATTAATATTAATCTAACATAAAATTAAAGCTGTGTATATTTTTTCTTGGTGTCATCATCTGCGTAGAGTTTTGTTTTGGTACTTCCTTTTATTTTAAAATTAGTAAAAGTCGTATTAAAGCTTGCATGCTCTGATTTTGTTATTAATTGATTTTGTTTTATAAATTGTACATTACCGTTTGCCAATATATCTTTATCTTTTCCCTGCCAGATTAACTCGTCGGCATAAAGCTGGGAGCCGTCTTTGCTTACAAAAAGATTGTCTCCGTTTAAGATTACCTTTTTTGTAATTTCCTCATAAGAGCCTTTGCTGGACTTGAAACTAACTATTACCTGCTCGTTTTCATCATAAAAATTTCCGATAACATCATATAACTTTACCGAACTGTTATTCGAGTCGTATTCGCCCGATTTAGCATAAAACTCCCAATATTTTTTTTCTTCATGGGTTTCCGTTACTATTATATTTTTAACAATGGCATGCTGATTTTTCATTGCTGAATCTTTGCTGTTTTTTCTTACAGTTTTTGTTATAAACCATGCCCAAACAAAGCCCCAGCCGATTATTAACACAAGTATTAAAGAGATAATTTTTATAAGTTTCTTTTTATTCATAGGCATATAATATCACAAACTCCGATACTTATTAACTTTTGTAAAGATTTATTTTGTGCTGTTATAAACAGTTAAAGAACGAACTTTTTGTGCCGATATAGTTAATATAAATAAGGAAAGGTGTATTATGTCAGACAGTGTTAATAACGACAGTCTTAAAAATTTTAGCGGATATTTGGATAAAGTTGGTATAGATAAAAGTAAACTTGTTGATACAAAAGGAAATTATTACAGCCTTGCCGATATTTTTCGTGAATCCGATACAAAAGATGCCTCGGCAATAGTAGGTGAATTTTGTGATTTATATCAGGATAATTTTAGCGGACTGTCAGAAGACGAGTTTGATGAATTTCAAAACATCATGGAAGACGCTCTTAATTCTTACAATAAAGAAGGAAGTGACATCAATGATGAACTTTTGAATAATTTTGCACAAGCAGTTTTAGACAGTGAATCCTCTGCGGATAAATCAACGGGAGCAGCTTCGGTAAAAAAATCATCCGAAATTCCTTTAATTCAAATTGATGCACCAAGAGCGAGAAAAATGAGCTCTCAAAATACTTCTTCGGGCGAATCCGAAAATAATGTATCCGAACAGCAAGCTAAAGGAACATCAAGTGATAAAAGTTCAAACAGCGTAAGTAAAAATGATGAAGAAAATAAATCAACAACATCCGGCACTAAAACAGATACAAATAAGGATGATAAAACTGCTGCACAATTGAGTGAAAAAGATTATAAGGTTATATACGGACACAGTGCCGATATTGTTGACAAGTTTAAAGATTTATCCGATTCGGAAAAAGCAAACGCAGCAAAAACTCTTGCAGGAATACTTTTTGACGGTAACTCAACAAAATACACCTCAAAAATAAGTACGCCTGAAGAAATAATACAAGCAATAAAATATTATAATCAAAACGTTATGCCAAACGCAAAAGGCAAACCCGGACCGCTTTGCGCCGTTTTCTCATACGACGAGAAAACTCTTGATTCTTATGTTGCATTTTTTAAAAAAAATAAAGATAATTATGAAGCAATTAACTTGTTGATAGATGAAATAAAATCTGCTCTAAGCTATGGGGAAGATAAAGAACAGGCAAATCGTGCAATGGATTTTCTTAATAAAGTTGTATCCGATAAAGAGTTAAGCGCTCTTGTGGATAAAAAATTATCCGCTGACGGAGGAAAAACTTTAAGCGAAAGAATTTCTTCCAGAAAAACAAAAATAAAAGATTTGCCCGCTGCAGAAGTTGATTCTTCGGAAAACAAAGGAGAAAAAAGTAAAAACTATAATTTTGAACACTCTAAAATATCATCCGACAATGAAGTTAAAGAAATTTTGGAAAACAGTTCACTATCAAGTATTGAAAAATACAAAAAAATTGATGTTTCGCTTAAGGGCGAAGAATATTGTTATGAGATATTGGAAAGCGACAATACCGAACTTGCGCAAGACTTAATGGAAGTATTAATTGCGGGCGCAAATGACAACAAGAAAAATAAAATGCTTAAAACCGTAATCAAGCATTACGGAAGCAGCAGTGCAAAAATTGAAAACAACGAATTTTTCACAACATATTTAAATAACAAAAATTATCTGAATGTTTATTCCGCTCTTATGAAAATCACGGATGACCACACCGAAACACTTAAATATATGGGTAAACTTTCAAATAAATGTATTAACACCTATGGTACCGATAACGGAAACAGCAAAGATAAAGAAGGAAAAAGCGGCGCAGATAAAATTTTAGATAATCCTTCAAATGTAATTGAACTCTCTAAATACGGAAGCAGTTATGTTGTAAGATGTATGCAAAATATTACAATGGATTATAAAAAGGGCGGCGAAGTTACTGAAGATAAAAACAACATTGCAAAAATTTTTGAATCAGGTAAAAAGGATAATAACTCCCATGCCGCATGTTCTGTTGTTGCTCAATCAATAGCGGACTGCATCAAAAACGGAGACGAAGAAGATAAAGAAATGGCTCTTGATTTGGCAGCTAAACTGCTTTTTCATTCAATGCTCGGATATGGCAATACCTATGAAGATATGCTCTGCGCTATTATAAGCGTATGCGATAAAGAAATGTTTGATGAAATTTCTTCAACCTATTCATTAAAATACGGAAGCGAATATAACGGTAAATCCTTGAGAGCAAGACTTAATGAAGAAACGTCGGGCGATTTACAAAAACTTATAGATAATAGATGCGATGATTAATTAATAACAAACAGTAAAGGAACGGATAAAATATGAGCGAAAACACTAACATTGACGGCTTGAAGGGACTGAATTTTTATTTAAGCAAAGCAGGAATTGACAAAGCAAAATTAATTGATGATGAAAATAATACAGACAGCTTGGTCGATATCTTTAATGCAACCGAAGGCGGCGGAAGCGCAAAAGATCCTACAAAATTTGTAAGGGAATTTTGTAATACTTATAAAGATAATATGAAAAATCTTGAATATGATGAACTTTTTGCTTTTCAAGGGATAATGCAAGATGCTGTATCGTCTCTTGAAGGTGATGCAGACAGTTTTGAAGTTTCAGATGTTGAAAAATTAGCAGAAATATTAAACAGTAACGATCCTAAAACACGCTCAATACTGGATAACGATCCTAGTGCAAAATACAGCGCCGATGAAATCGGAATTTTTACGGAAACTTACGGAATTTCAGAAGATGATGCAATTCAAATTCTTGATGAGCTCCATGCCCAGGACAATATCATGGGAAATGTTGATTCATCAATTCAACTTCTGCCCGATTCAACACAAACAACGGACCCTGTTGATACAAATTCGGCCGATAATAAAGAAATTACACAAACAGCCGGAGCAGCTTCACCCGTTTCGGGCGTACAAACAGATAGCGAAGCTATAGAAAACTCAAATAATGAAAACACGCAAAACGTATCATCTGCAGACACTCAAGTTCTTGATGAAAAGGCATTGAGAACGCTTTTTGGTCATTCGGGTAAATTGTTTACAAGCGACTTTACATCTCTTTCCGATACCGATAAAGCACAGCAAGCAAATGATTTTGCTAAAATAATGTTTTCAGGCTATGACATATTCGGCACAAAAGAAGAAGAGCCCAGAATAAAAAACATATCTGACAGTCTGGCGCTTGCCGAATACTATGTAGATACCTACAAAGAAAATCATGTTTCAAAATCGTTAATTGAAGCATTTTCAGTTGATGATGCTTCAACGGATGCTTATATAGGAATGTATGAATCGTTAATGGGGACCGATAAAGAACAGGAAGCAATTGACCTGCTTTGTCGTGAAATTAACTCAGCAATTACATCAAAAAGCGACTATGATACGTCATACTTTTTCTCGCAATTAAACAAAAATACCGAACTTCAGAAAAAAGTTGAAGAAGCGTATTTGAAAAAATATCCTACAGGCACTACTCAGGAAGAAAAACTCAAAACAATAACAAGTATCGGAAATCAATTTATTGCAGATACTGTTAACGGCAAAGATCAAGAAAAAGCAAAAGACATTGTAGACAATCTGATTAGTGCGGCTAAATCAAATAACGGAAGTTATAAAAATGCCCTTGAAGATTTTCTTGAATATTATACCGAAAATTCAAACGGAAATTCGCAATACCTTGAAGAATTGTTATCTGATGCTTCAAAATATGATGAGTTATACAGAGCATTATTCAATGCAAACGGCTCACATACCGAAGTATATGATTTATTGGGTATGCTCACCAATATGTATAACACTCCAAATAACGGCACCCAAGACCCATCGGATACAGACGGAAAAACAGGGGCTGAATTAATAAAGAGTACACCTTCCAAAACTAAAGAACTTGCGCAATACGGAAGCGAATACGTTGTTAAATCGCTTCAGAATTTAGTTGATAACGGTGAAAATGTTGCAGAGATATATGAAAGTGACACAAGCAACGTAGGCCGTCATGCGGGAGCCGCATACGCCGCAAAATCAATTATAGATATGATTAAAAACGGTGATGATGTCCAAAAGCAAAAAGCAATTGATTTGGCTGCACGACTTTTATTCCAATGTGTTGACGGAAAGGGTACACAAGAAGACTTGCTTTGTGCAATTGTAAGCCAGTGTGACAGCTCAATATTATCAGATATATCAAAAGCGTTTGACGATAAATATCCGGATTCAAAATACGGGCTAAAAGAATTTTTATTAACGGATACAAGCTCTGACACCGAAAACGATAAAAAATTGAATGCATTGATTAATGACAGATTTTCATAAATTATACATTATTCTGATGCAATAACTAAAAATTAGCCGCATAATATAAACTGAAGGAGTTTATTATGTGGCAATTTTTATTAAAACTTTTTGCACTTTCGTTTTCTTTAATGTTTATCGGATATATAGTGCCGGGCATAAAAATAGAAAATTTTTCAAATGCAATTGTTGCTTCATTGGTTATTGTATGCATAAATGCGTTTGTTAAACCGATAATAATGTTTTTTGCCCTGCCCGTTAATATTTTAACACTTGGAATTTCAATATTATTTATCAATGCTTTTCTTTTTATGCTCACCGCCAAACTGGTAAACGGTATTGAAATAAACAACTTTTGGTCGGCATTTTTGGGTGCTGTTATACTTTCAATTCTTTCAATCGGGATTAATAATCTATAGATTGAAGCCAATCGATTAGAGCTTTTTTATCGCCAAAATCAAAATTAAAACCTTTTTCAAAAGCAGAATTTGTTAAAAACTTATAGCCGATATTAAAACCCAGGGGCTCTTCGGTGTGTTCAAAGGCATCAACCATATCCTGTGTAATTTTATTTTGCTTTTTATCCATAACCATTGAATAGTTATAACCTTGATAAGCGCAAAAAGGAACTTTAACATGTCCGTCATCAGAATTGTACATAAGCCCGAAAGACCTGCATATAATTCCTCTGTAATTATAGATACAGCACACATTATCAATTAAAAAAGGACAGTCATAAAGAAATTTTTCTCCGCTAAAGTCTGACTTTTGTTTTGAAACTTTTTTAATATTTCTTCCGACTTTATCTTTAATTTCTTCATCAAGCGCCATATATCCTTCAAGCAAGTAAGCAAATTCAATTTGAGAATATGGAAACTGTGCATTTTTACAGCACAAACCGCAACCTTTTTTGCATTTGATGTATTCTTGCTGCCTGTGAAAAAAAGTTGTAATTTTTTTATCTACAAACGAAAGATATATCAAGTAATTTTCAATTGATGTTTTATTTATGTTATCCATATTATTTATTGTACAAATACTCTGCTAGATGATGCAATATGGAAAGTTTTTTGTAAAATTTTATAAAGTGTTTGGGATTTTTAAAAGAGTGAAATACTGAAAACAACTCGAGTTCATTACCACCACCCGATAAAAGAATTGAAAGAGAATCATTCTTAAGATAGCAATATATGTTTTTTGATTTACAAATTTTTTTTGCCCCATATAGAAGATTTAAAAAAGTTTCATCGTTAAGATATCTTTGGGCTTGAGTATCATTTGAAATAACCGTGTATGAACTATTTATGGTCTGTTCGATATGTGAAATATTATATGAGGGGATATGTTCAAAATTGTTTTTAAAGTCAGACATATAAGCTACACCCTCAAAATTATTTTTTAGCTTTGCAACAAAAAGCAATCCTTGCATATCTCCGTATCCGGAGGGAATAATAGTATAATTTAAATTATCGCTATTGAAATAAAATACGTGGAATAATGCCGAACGCCAGGGCTCAGGCATGCTTTTTAATATGTTAGCATATTGAACAATCTTTTCATTTGAAGAGAGATTTTTTTTGCTCATAACATATTTCAGTGAAGTTTGAAGTTTGATATCTTGCAGGGTTGGCTCAATTTTTGTAAATTCATATAATCTGGAAGCACCTAAACCCAAATCGGGTATATATGCGTGCTTTATGTTAAAACACAAAAATGAGATTAAAGAATAATATTTTTTCTTATTAATATCATCCCAATCCATATTATAAAAAGCAAAAAAGAGGATGAAAGCAAAAAATGAAAAAATAAAGCAAAAAAACAAAACAGTTTTTATGAATTGCAGATTTGAAGGTACAAAGCAAAAAAGAATAAAAATCAGAATTAAAAGTGCAAATAATAAAAAACTTTTAAAAATGTTCAAGGCAAGCTTTAATAATCTTGATTTTTCATATTCTCTAAATAAAGGAGTGATATGTTTTTTATAAAGAAATTTAAAGCGTTTTATTAATTCATTTTTATCCATAAATATATACTATAGAATATCAATCCGCCATGCAACAATTTTACAAAGCCGAATGTCTTAAAATATCAATAAGACATCTTCCGTAAGTTTTTGATTTAATTATTTCAAGATTAAAATTATTTTCTTTTATTATCATATTTAAGTTAATATCACGAATTTTATCGTATTCCACAATAATGAGCGAATTTTTATTAGTAAGCTCTATAGCTTTATTGATTATCGGGATATAATCCAAACTCCATGGCGGGTCAATATATATAATATCAAAGCATATTTCAGATACATATTTGATAGAGTCACAAATAGTTAAATCGGGGGTAAGGGAAAGCCTTGCATAGTTTTCTTTTATAATATGCACTGTTTTTGGATTTATCTCAAGCTCTTTAACTTTATATCCTCGAGAGAGTGCTTCAAGCCCCATAATTGCACTTCCTGCGAACATATCAAGAAAGGTAGGGTCAACAAAATTATATTGCGCCAAAATATTAAAAACACTTTCCCGAACTTTTGAAAGTGTAGGTTTTGTGTTTTTTGGAACGTTGATTTTTCTTCCTTTAAATTGCCCACCTGTCAGATACAATTTTTTGCTCCTTTTTGTATGATAAATTTACCATGAAAAAAATTATTGTAATAGGCGGAGGCGCAGCAGGTGCAAAAGCAGCATCCAAAGCGAAAAGATTAAATCCGCAAAACCATGTTGAACTATACTGTGAAAGCGAAAATATTGCATATTCTCTTTGCGGTTTACCGTATTATATTGAAGGCTCCGTCGATAAGATCGAAAAGTTGATAATTAAAACTCCGAAAGATTTTATTGAACAAGGCATACAAGTTTTCACAAAACATACGGCAAGCGAAATATACCCTGAAAAAAACTGCATATTAATAAACGGAAATCATATTTTCTACGACGAATTAATTTTGGCACTGGGAGCAAAAGTTGAAATACCGCAAATCAAAAATTCCGATGCAAAAAATATTTTTACTCTCAGAACTCTTGAGGACGGAATAAAAATAAAAGAAAAAATGTTAATTTCTAATTCAGTCCTCATAATGGGGGCCGGATACGTCGGTATTGAACTTACGGAAGCATTTGTCAAACACGGGCTTAATGTGAAACTTGTTGAAATAAACGAAAGAATTGCACACGATTTCGACGAAGATTTTTCAAAAGTTATACAAAAAATTATTGCAAACAAATGTCAAAATAAGCTTGAAACATATTATGGGGAAAAAGTAGTCGAATTTAATACTGATGAAAACGG
Organism: Candidatus Gastranaerophilales bacterium; assembly: GCA_947589425.1. Classification (GTDB taxonomy): domain Bacteria; phylum Cyanobacteriota; class Vampirovibrionia; order Gastranaerophilales; family Gastranaerophilaceae; genus RUG14156. The sequence goes on from CANQAV010000011.1 coordinate 50,040, forward strand.
CGGTTTTAGAAGTGCTGTAACGGAATCGGGAAATGAAATATTTGCGGATTTTTGCGTTATGGCAATAGGAGCAAAGCCTTGTGTTGAAATTGCCAAAAATTCCGGTATAACTTTGGGGACAACAGGCTCTATTGATGTTGATAACAGAATGAGAACAAATATTACAAATATTTTTGCATGCGGCGATTGTGCTCAAAAATACAGTGTAATAACAAGGCAGCCGACATACATTGGTCTCGGAACAATTGCAAATAAAGAAGGCAGAGTTGCAGCAATCAATGCAACATCACAAGAACATTACGAAACTTTTGACGGCATACTAAAATCAACCATAACAAGATTTTTCGATTATACAATATCAAAAACGGGTCTTACAATGGATGAAGCGGTATGTAACAGTAATAATATAAATCTTGAGCCTGTTTCGGCAACTGTTGTAAAAAAAGACAAGGCGGGTTATATGCCGGGGGCTAATGAAATTACACTAAAATTGATTGCCGACAAAAGAAGCGGAGAGCTGTTGGGTGCTCAATCCGTCGGAACGGGAGCAAACGTAGCTCAAAGAATAAATACAATAACTTCCGCTTTGCAATCAAGGCTTGGCGTAGACGATATACTTCATCTTGATTTACCCTATGCTCCCCCATTTTCAGGCTCAATTGATCCGGTATTAACTGCGGCATATAAATTAAAAGATATTATAAATAAATAAAAGCACAGCTTTTCTGCTGTGCTTTAAAATGATTACTAAATAAATTGCTATGAAAGTTTTATTGTTGATTGTTGAATTTCGTTGCTTATTGCATCGGATACCGACTGCATTTCTTGAGATACTGCTTCCATTTGTGTTTCGATATCGACTTTCATCTCTTCATACATAGTATCTACTTCGTTAGCTTCTTCTTCAATCATTTGAAGTTCGTCTTCCCAATATGTTTTTGTATTGTTAAGCTGTTCTTCGTATTCTTCTTTTGCATCTTCAAGCTCACGCTGCAGTTCGGCAATATTTTCATCATGGACCGTTGTACCCTGAGTAAAATTACTTTGGGATTTTGCCGCTCTTTGCTGTTTTATTTGTTCATATATGCTTTCTTTTTGTTCATTGTATTGAAGTCTTAATTCTCTTTGTTCCTGGGATTGGTCGTTTTGAACTACGGTTTGTTGGTATTGATATTCACGTGCTTTCTGCCTTTGTTCACGGGAAATATTTAAATCCTCCATGACTAATTCGGCGTGTGTCCGCTTTAGTTCTTTTTTTCGTAATGATAATGTTACCCAGCCCATTATATTTACTCCCTGTTTCGACCTTTAATATCTTTTGTGAGTTAATTTACTATACAATTTTTATATTTTTTATATATAAATAAAGTTTTTTATTTAAAAAAAATTGCTAAAGTAGATAATTTGTATATAATTTTTGTAATATATCTTTACAATTAAATCAAATCGTTTATAATATCTGCAAGCTCGGAATTAACAAAATCTTCTTTCGTGCAGTATTTTTCGATATATTCTTTGAGCAAAAGGGAGAAATGTCCTTTTTTAAATTCGCCAAACCCATATTTTTTATAGATTAAATCAAGGCTGTGAGAATTTTGGCTGTCCGAAAAATCATTGTCCGAGCAGTTTTGTTCGTATATATGGGAATAATTTATCGCATTTTTAAGTATATCGTGAGGAATTAAATCTTCAAATTCTCCGCAATTTAATATGTATATTTTATCCTGCATTCTGAGTTTATTTTCAATTATTTTTTTTGTTTGAAGAGCATCTTTATCAAGCAGAATGAAAAACGGGATTTTAAGGTATTCAGTCATTTCATAATATTTTCTTGCGACTTGATTTTTGCCACCCGCCGCAATAACCATAATACCCATTTTATCAAGATTTATATTAAACAAAGAAAATATTGAATTGAGCAAATTATCTTCCGTTTTGCCTTCGCAGAGCAATATTTTTTTAACAGGATATAAAAGGGAATATTTTTCTCTTAAAATATTTAGGTCAAAATCGAATTTGTTAAGATGTTTAAGCCACATAACGTTTTTGGGAAGATTATCACATTCACCCGCAGCATCAAGCATAGCGGAATAATTAATCGGTAAATTCAAATATTTGTCTGAAATTTCATCTTTGTAGAAATATTCATCTTCAAGTTTTTTTATTGTATATGAAATTGACTCATTGGATTTTATTTCAGGCAAAGAAGAGTTAATGATTTCAAGTGCGAGAGAGATTTTTTCATCTCCTTCGGGACGAAATCTTGATGTATCCGAAGAAAATTTATTTACTATATCATCAAAAACACGCCTAAATCTAACGGATGCAGGGGTCAATCTGGTAAGATGGTCTAATATTTTAATAAAATATTCCGGCGGTATTTTCTTTAATTTCATAAAACGAAAATACTACAAGCGAAAAAAAGAGGCAAATATATAAAGTGTATGATTGACATTTAATGATTTTAGTGTAGAATTTAAATAGAGATTTTTTTCACGAAAAGGAGTAGAAACTATGACGACTAGTCAGGAAATTAACACAAGCAATCAAATTGAAAGCGCAGAACAACTTGAAGCGCTCGTTGATCGTGTTGTTGCGGCACAAAAAGAATATTCCGCATTTTCACAAGAACAAGTGGATAAAATATTTAAAGCAGCAGCAACAGCAGCAGACAAAGCACGTATTCCCCTTGCAAAAATGGCAAGAGAAGAAACGGGAATGGGCGTTGTCGAAGATAAAATCATCAAAAATCACTATGCCGCAGAATATATTTATAACAAACACAAAAACACCAAAACTTGCGGTGTAATCAGTGAAGACAGACCTAACGGAATTAAAATCGTTGCTGAGCCTTTAGGTGTTTTAGCAGGTATTGTCCCCACGACAAACCCGACTTCAACGGCAATATTCAAATCATTAATTTCTCTTAAAACAAGAAACGGAATTATTTTCTCACCGCACCCCAGAGCTAAAAAATCTACAATTGAAGCGGCAAGAATTGTTCTTGAAGCGGCTGTTAAAGCGGGTGCACCAAAAGACATAATAGGCTGGATTGATGTTCCCACTATTGAATTATCGGCACAACTTATGAAACATCCTAAAATTTCCTGTATTTTAGCAACGGGAGGTCCGGGAATGGTAAGTGCGGCATATTCTTCAGGAAACCCCGCACTGGGCGTAGGTCCCGGAAATACAAGCGCAGTTATAGATGAAACTGCCGATATTAAAATGGCGGTATCTTCTATTTTAATGTCAAAAACATTTGATAACGGTATGATTTGCGCTTCCGAACAATCTGTTATGGTTGTTGAAGATGTATATGAAGAAGTAAAAAAAGAATTTGAATTTAGAGGTGCATATATCTTAAGTGATGCACAAATGCAAAAATTAATTGACCTTCCTTTTATCGACCCTCAAAGAGGTACGGCACATCCTCAAATCGTAGGTCAAAGCGCATATACAATTGCAAAACTTGCAGGTTTTGAAGTTCCCGAAAATACAAAGGTATTACTTGCTCAAAGACCTGTTCTTGATTGGGCTGATCCTTTTTCAAGAGAAAAACTTTCACCGATTTTAGCAATGTATAAAGCAAAAGATTTTGATGAAGCCGCAAACAATGCATACACTCTTGTTTCAAAAGGCGGTGCGGGTCATACCTCGGTTTTATACACAGATGAAAGAAAAAGCGAAAGAATTAATACTTATGCAAAATTAATGCCTTCCTGCCGTGTTCTTATAAATCAACCTTCAAGCCAAGGCGGTATCGGCGATTTATATAACTTTAGCATGGAGCCTTCATTAACATTAGGTTGCGGATCTTGGGGTAAAAACTCTGTATCGGGCAACGTAAGCGTTAATGATTTATTGAACTACAAAAGAGTTTCTGAAAGGAGAGAAAATATGCTTTGGTTTAAAGTACCTCAAAAAGTATACTTCAAACGCGGGGCTACCGATTTAGCACTTAGAGAACTTGAAGGCAGAAAGAAAGCATTTATTGTAACAGACAGATTTTTATTCAGCTCAGGCGCTGCTGACAGGGTAACAAAAGTGCTTGATGAAATCGGAATTGATCATGAAATCTTCTTTGATGTAAAACCCGATCCTACATTATCAACAATTGATGAAGCATTTGCAATTATGAAACCATTTGAGCCTGATGTTATTATTGCGCTCGGCGGAGGCTCTCCCATGGATGCCGCTAAAATCCTCTGGTTAAGATATGAACAACCTGATACGGTATTCGAAGATATTTCAATGAGATTTATGGATATCAGAAAAAGAATCTGTAAGCTCCCTGATTTAGGTAAAAAAGCACTTATGGTTGCAATTCCGACAACATCAGGAACAGGCTCCGAAGTTACTCCGTTCTCAATCATCACCGATGATAAATCAGGAGTTAAATACGCAATAGCAGATTATGCACTTACTCCTTCAATGGCAATTGTTGACCCGAATTTTGTTGACGGTATGCCGAAAGGATTAACTTCAGCATCAGGCATAGATGCTCTGGTACACGCAATTGAAGCTTATGTATCTTGTATGGCAACAAACTTCACAAATTCAAACGCACTTGAAGCTTGTAAGCTTGTATTTAAATACTTAAGCCGTTCATATCACGAAGGTGCAAACGACCCGATTGCAAGAGAAAAAATGCATTATGCAGCAACAATTGCGGGTATGGCATTTGCAAACGCATTCCTTGGAGTTTGCCACTCTATGGCACACAAACTTGGTGCAATGTTCCATATTCCTCACGGTGTTGCAAATGCGCTTTTGATTAGACAAATAATCAAATACAACGCAACCGATTGTCCTAAAAAACAAGCAACTTTCCCGCAGTATAAATACCCTTGCGCTGTTGAAAGATATGCTCAAATTGCAGACGAATTAAAATTGGGCGGAAATTCAAACGAAGAAAAAACCTCGCTTTTAATTGAAGCAATTGATAAATTAATGAAAGATATTCAGCTTCCGAATTCAATTAAGGACTTCGGAGTTAAAGAAGATGAATTCTATGCAAAATTGGATGAAATGGTTGAGCTTGCATTTGACGACCAATGTACAGGTGCAAACCCCGTATATCCTCTTATGGAAGACATTAAAAAATTATACATTGACGCTTATAACGGAACTGTATAGCTTGATAATTACAAAAATAAGGCAATACTTTTTGTGTTGCCTTATTTTTTTAGGAAATATATGAAAAATACTCTATCTCAAAGAACTATAAACAGATTAACCCAATATCATACAATTTTAAGAGATTATACAAAAAAAGATATTGACTACATCACATCTTCTCAAATTGCAAATTTGCTCACAATGGATGAGACACAAGTCAGGAAAGATGTTAAACAAATTAACTGCAAAGGTAAATGTAAAGTAGGTTATCAGGTTAAAGAGTTAAAAAACATAATTGAAAAAGTTCTTGACTACAATACAACAAAACACGCTTTTGTAATCGGTGCAGGCAATTTGGGCATGGCATTATCAAAATATTCAAAATTTTCCGAGTTCGGACTTGATATTGTGTGCCTTTTTGATACAGATAAAAATAAAATAGGTAAACTGGCGGGCGAAAAACACATCTATTCTCTTGAAGAACTCCCGGAAAAAGTAAAAGAATTAAATATTAATATTGCAATTTTAACCATACCGAATAAATTTGCTCAGGATGTGTGTGATTTTCTTGTTAAATCAGGAATAAAGTACATTTGGAACTTTACTCCGACAGTTTTAAAAGTAAATGATGATATAAAAGTTTGGAATGAAAATTTAATAGGCAGTTTTATACAGTTCTGCGCTATTTCAAACGTAAAATAATCATCTTTACATTGCTTAATAATTGATATAATTCACTTGCTAATAACAGTTTATGAGATATTATAATTAGTACGCAAACAAAAACCGAATTTGAAAAATTCAAAAACGGTTTATAGCAAAAATCTTGTATCGTTAGTAAATCTTAAAGCCCTTTTAAGGGCTTTTTCTTTTATTCATTATAGTTATCCGTTTTTACTGTATCAAAGCCAAATTTAGTCCAGGCAAGGTATCCCCCTTCCATAATCTGTACGGGATAGCCTTTTTCCGATGCCATTATACACGCTTTTAGCGCCAATTGGCAGAATTGGTTATAACAATAAAATATATTAATTTTGTCTTTATCAAGAAGACTGATATTTTCTTCAAACAGTTCTATAGGCATATGAATTGCAAAAGGGATATGACCGTCGATATAATCATCATATTTTCTGACATCAACAATATTTATTGCATCAATTTCATTTTCAATCATATTTTTTAATTCGTATGGCGCAGTACAAAATGAAATTTTTTTTGAAAAAAATTCATGAGCCTTTTTTGTATCAAATGTAAAATTTTCTTTCATTGTTTTCTCCTTTATATGTCTAATCGAGTGGTAATTATAATATTCAATATATTTTATCATTATCACTCGTCTAGAGTGGTAATGATAAATCTCTAAACAATTCCTTCTCGAATTGCTTTAACGGCAGCTTGGGTTCTGTCATCAACAACAAGTTTTTGGATGATATTACAGACATGTGCTTTTGAAGTATGTTCCGATATATTTAATTCGCTTGCTATCTGCTGGTTTGATTTGCCGTCAACTACAAGCTTTAATACCTCATATTCTCTTGCGGTTAAATTTGCATGGGTAGATTTAAAATTAGACCTGCTCACCTGTGTTGTCGGAATTACGTTCGGGTTTAATTCCCGAAGAATTTGTACTACTTTTTTATCTATCCACATTGCACCCGATGAAACTGATTTAACAATCATATCAAGAAATTCCGAATTAATGTCTTTTAAAATATATCCGTATATTCCCATTTTCATCGCTTTATTAATAACGTGTTCATTTATATGTGAAGTTAAAATAATAAATTTAACAGAGGGTTTTTGAGTAATCACTTTTTCAATCAAATCAAGTCCGTTTATATCCCCCAGTTCCAAATCCAAAAGAACAACGTCCGGATTTTGGGCTAAAATTTTACTAACACCTTCTTTTCCGCTTGATGCTTCCGCAATAACGCAAATTCCTTTAGAATTTTCAAAAAGAGATTTTATTCCGCATCTGAATAATTTATGGTCATCTATAAGCATTAACCTTACTTTGATATCTTGTGAATTATTTAAGTTTTGATTTTCCATATTACACTCCTTAATTTTATATTAGTTTAACTGTCTGATTTTATGATTTCATTGGAAGATGTGAAAAAAGCGGGCTTATTATACTCAAAATTTAAACTTGAACATAAATAATGTCATAAATTTAAACTATAATTAAACAAAAGTTTGTTTTTAAAATATCAGCCTTTAAAATCCGTTTTAATGCGTGTTAAAATAAAAGATAATAATAAATTATGTTTTACACAATTTAATATTAGATTACATAATATACATTATCATAACCAATCGACTAGCATGAAAATAGTTAAATAATTCAAATACAACAAGAACAACCGTAAAAATTGCAATAAGCCAAAATTAATAATATAATTTTTGTATGGCAGAAATTCTAAAATATGACATTGTAATTTTTGGCGGAGGAACTTCGGGTTGTTCATGCGCATATACATGTGCAAAAAATAATCTTAAAACTTTGCTTGTTGAAAAAAATAATTTTCTTGGCGGATTGATGACGGGGGGGCTTGTTGTTCCGGTTATGAAATCGTCTGTTGAAAATCTAAACTGCAATTATTATAACGATTTAGTTAAATTATCAAAAAAATTCAATGCTCAAATTACATACAAAGACAAAAACGACGGCTGGTTTAATCCGCAGCTGTTAAAAATTATATTAGATGAGCTCCTTAATTTTTCTAATCTTGATATATTGTTTGAAACATATCCCACTAAAGCATCTGTTAATAAAAATAAAGTAGTTGATACTGAAATTAAGTCAGATATATTATCACTACCAATCGAAGCGAAATATTATGTTGACGCTACAGGTTCAGCCGACTTCTCATATCTTTGCAATTGCGAATTTATACCTCAAAATGAAATTCAACAGTTAAGTTCTTTAAGATTTGTTGTAGGTAATGTTAATTTAGATAAATTTTGCGAATTTATAAAACAAGTTGATGATGATGAGAATATTACCAATACCTATCGAAGCGATATAGATACGAATAACGAGTTGCATTTTACAACTGCATCCGTTAATGATGACAATAAAATCTGGGCTCTTGATAAATATCTTAAAAAAGGAGTTGAAGATAATATCTTAAAAGAGTCAGACAGAGCCTATTTTCAGCTTTTTTCAATTGCGGGCTCAAATAACGAAGTGGCATTTAACTGCCCGAGAATGTTTAATTATAAAGATAATCCCTTTATGATGTCTAATGAACTCAAAAACGCAAGAAGAGCGATTTATCGCCTCTATCAATTTGCAAAGCGCTATTTTCCGGGGTTTGAAAATTCAACAATAACAAATATTGCATCTCAAACCGGTATAAGAGAACAAAGGCGTGTTAAAACAAGATATATGTTTACAAAAGACGATTTAATTTCCCAAAAACACTTCTCTAACCCTGTTTTAAAAGCTAATTATTCAATTGATATCCATGGCGACAAAAAAAATTCGTCGGTTTTACAGAAAACTCTTCCTTATGAATTGCCTATTGATGCTCTAATTAGCGCACAATATGATAATTTGTTTGTAATTGGTAAAATTTTAGGTGCTGATTTTAGCGCCCATAGCGCCCTAAGAGTGCAAAAAAGCTGTATGTCGATGGGTGAAGCAGTTGGAAAATATATAAAAAATCAAATTTAAATTATTTACCGATACAGAAATTTTCAAATATATTATCTAAAACGCTGTCTGTTAAGACTTCACCCGATATTTCATCAAGCGCTAAAATTGCATTTTTAATATCCATTGCGACAAAATCCGCAAAACCTTCGTTTTGAATAGTATTTAAAACGCTGTATAGATATTCTTTTGCTCTTTTAAGACAATTTTGGTGGCGCTTGTTTGTTGTATAATCCGTTTCTTCACCAACCAATTCTTTGATTGAAGATAAAAGCACTCCTTTTAATTCATCAAGTCCAAAGCCGTTTATTGCACTTACTTTTATTGCCCTGTCACATATTTTAGTGTTAATATCGGCTTTTGTTTGAACAAATATAATTTTCTTATTTTTCGCTTTATCCAAAAGAGTTTTATCAATCTCATCAAGAGAATTTTCAACTAAAAACAGGATAATTTGAGAATGCTCAATAGCGTTAATTGAATTTTCAATACCGATTTTTTCAACCGTATCTGCTTTGTTTTTATCTCGAATACCTGCCGTATCAATAATATTTAAAGAATACCCCCCGATATTTATTGTTTCTTTTATTGTGTCACGGGTTGTTCCTTCAATTGGTGTTACAATAGCACGCTCATAGTTTAAAAGCGCATTAAAAAGAGAGCTTTTACCGATATTTGGTACACCTATTAAGGCTGATGAAATACCGTCTTTTATAAAATTATGGTTTTTTGAGGCTTCTAATATATTTTCAATTATCTGAATATTATCACTACATATCGAAACGACTTCTTTGTTATCAACTTCCGCAACGTCCTCGGGAAAATCAACGGATGCAATAACTCTTGAATAAAGTTCAAAAAGCGAAATTCGAATTGATTTTATTTTATCTTTTAATACACCTTCAAGATTGTTTAGGGCAAATGAAGCTGATTTTGTGTTTTTTGCTTCAATTATATCAATTACTGCTTCTGCTTGAGTTAAATCAATTCTGTGATTTAAAAAGGCTCTTTTTGTAAATTCTCCTTTTTGGGCGGGTCTTGCACCATATTCAAGCACAAGCTCCATTATTTCATTTAATATTACGGGTGAGCCATGCGATTGAATTTCAACAACATCTTCGCCTGTATAGCTGTGCGGAGATGAAAATGGTAAAACTATGACCTCGTCTATGATTTTTTTGTTTTTGTCAAGAATATGACCGTAATTAATTCGCTTTGGCTTAATTTTTTTAGAAAACATTTTTTGAGCAATCAAAAAGGATTTATCCCCTGAAATGCGAATAATACCAATGGCTCCCAAAGCCAAAGGGGTCGCAATTGCAACAATTGTATCAAAATTATTTTCCATAACGTCAATTTTAACATGTTTATAGTAAAATTTATACATAACATTTGAGGAGAGAATAATGGATTTTGTATCTTTAACCATAGAAATATTAAATAAAATTGCCGAGTATACCGGCTCATTCGGTATGGCAATTATAATTTTTACAATAATTTTAAGATTTTGCTTGTGGCCCGCTAATGTGAAGTCTCAGCGCTCAACAAGAAATATGCAAAATCTTGCCCCTAAAATGAAGATGATACAAGAAAAATATAAATCAAATCCCCAATTATTACAGCAGAAAATGATGGAATTTTATAAGGAAAATAAGTTTAACCCAATGTCAGGGTGTTTACCCATGCTTATTCAAATTCCGGTATTTATAATGCTCTATAGCGCTCTTATGAGCCCCCAATTTATCCAAATGGCAGGTAATACTAATTTCTTTTTTATAAACAGGCTTGATGCAACAATTAAGTCAAATGCAGGTGTATCATTGGACGGCAAGTTCTCTGTTTCTAAAAATGCTATTTTCCAATCAGGAAAATCGGCAACGGTATATATCGGAGATGAAAAAATTGATAACGTAAAAATCGAAAATCCCCGAAAGGCTGTTCAAATACAAGGTGAAATTGATCCTGAAAGCCCGATTGAACTTAAAATTTCACTCGATAACCTGAATCTTAAATTCTCACAGCTTGATAAAGTAACAAAAGCAAATCTTTCCGTTATGAATATCATGACAAAAGAAACCGAAAACATTGACTTTACCCGCAGAGGAGATATATTAACCGCAAGTGTGCCGACCCTGCCTGCATCAAATACAATTCACTATGATGTTATTTTGCTTGTTGCATTATTTGCAATAACTATGTGGATATCGCAAAAAGTAATGTTATCCTCAATGAAAAATGTTAATCAAGATCCGCAGCAGGCTGCAATACAAAAATCTATGGGAACTGTCATGCCCATTATGATTATACTTACATTTGTTTTTATTCCCATACCCGCAGGTGCGC
>CANQAV010000012.1 GCA_947589425.1 Candidatus Gastranaerophilales bacterium
AAACAAATGATAATCTGACAATTTTTTGAAAGAAAAATAATTTAATTTTGCCCCATGATTAAATATGCTATAATAAACTTATGAAAACTACCCTTTTAAAAATATTCTTTCTAATTTCAATCTTATCTTTTAGCTTTTGTTTTGCAAAAGAAACTTATACAACACAAGAAGAACTTAAAAAAATAGATAACGATACACAAAAATGTATTGATAAAAACTATATGACAGATTATGATATGATGCAATGTTCTCTTAAAGGTATAGAAAAATATAATAAAGAAATAGATAGAACAATATCTGCCGCAAAAGATATGTTATCTAAAGAACAATACGAACAATTCTTAAAAACTCAAAAAGCTTGGGAAAACTTCATGAAAGAAGAGGACAATCTATTAAAAGAAATGTTTGAAAAAAATTGTCCTCCTTATTTACCTTGTTTAACTGCAACGGGTGATAAATATTTTTATACCAAAGAAAGAGCCGAAGATTTAAGCGGATTTTTAGGCGTATGGAAGTTGTTTAAGAAAAAAGGTGTTTTAGATGATGAATTAAACTTCGTTCCGTTTAATAATTAGCCTTTATTACCTATTTTATATTTCAGCTTCCCTATAACATCCTTCATAAATTCAATTGAAGTATAGTATCCAATTCTTTCAAAAGGTGTTGGAAATTTTTTAGCCAAAAAATTAAAGAATTTAAATACAATAAAATTAAAAGTAGTTAAAAACCAAATGTCATTTATATTTATCCCATAATAAACTGTTTTAATCCTTGGATATAATTGTACCCTTGTATTTATAGAAATATTTAATAATATATCAACAAAAACTATAATTAAAATTGCAAAGAATATATTCAGATGATTTATCTTTTTAAATAACCCGCAGAGTTTTGCAAACAGATATAGTTGAACCATAGATAAAACAAATTCTAATATTACCCAATCATCACCCGTTTTATCAAATTGTTTATAAAAATCTGTTATAGGGCTGTGAATATAATCAATAGCAAAACTCCAAACAAAACCTCTGTTTAATAATAAAAATGCTGCTACCCTAAGGAGATATAAAAATATCTCCTTGTAGGTATTAAAACTGCAAAACATATCAACTAAATTATGGTATATCTTTTTAAATGTCGGAAATGTTTTATCTATTTCCATAATTCATTAACCTTATCTTTTGGGATAATTATATCATGAATGGTAAAATATGGAATTAAATTGCCTTTTAACATTTGATTTCTTCCCGCTTGATTTAACAGAGTTTTATTTTCTTTATTAAATTCATAGGTATCATATACTTTTATTCTTAGATTACCTTCTTTATCAAGATAGCCGTTTCTTATATCAACATGACCTAAAGCAAAATGTAAATTTGATTTTTTATTATCCTCATACCTTGGAAAATGCATAGATATATCTTTTCCGTTTAAAATATTTTCCTTGTTTTCTTTTATTGTTTTTAAAAAATCCGGGTCTTGAGAAATTCTCATTGAAGGTTCGGAATTATTTTTAAAGAAATAGCCTTTAATATCTTCAATATTTGTCACCTGAGTGTATTCGTTATTAAATTGTCCGAATAATTTTTTTGCAAGATAGTTTTTATCCGATGCCACTCTTGGGTCGTCAAAATTTTTTAGTTCAATAGCGTCTTTAATATAATCAGGATTTTTCATTTCTTTATGAGCCATATCTACCATACCCACGGTGTCAGGACCAAAATCCTTCTTTGCCTTGTTATAGCCAAACGGATTATATACAGGACCTAGACCGGCTTCAAATATTCCTTGTTTCGTTTTATCAATTAATCCATAATCCTCGTGCTTATTATCAACCCCACTTGCTCCTCCCGTTAATACTCCTTTTATTTTTCCTAATCCTTCTTCTTCAATTTTTTTTTCCAAATCCTTGGGTGTTCCATATAGTATATCCGCACTTGTTGCTTTCTTGCCTAAAATATTAAGAAGTTCTTTTTTTCTTCTTTGAATTTGTTCATTTTCTTCTTTTTGTTTTCTTGTGTTGGAGAATAATATATTTGCCATTTCTTCTCTTGACATGTGAGAGGTAGAAGTTGCCCCTCCGTTTTTAAATGTAAATTTGCCATCGTCATCTCTTGGATGCTCTTTTTCATTCCATACCATAACATTCCTCCTCGATTAAATTGATATGCCTATTAGAAAATGGGGATTTAATTTTTAAAATCTTTAATTATCAAATCCATATTTATAGTATAACTAATTATTTATTTTTGTCAAGTGTTTATTTATTTAGTAAATTATTAGTATTTTGTTTTATAAATTTCTTGCCCCAATTACACATTGCATATAGCAACTCTGTTTTATCAAAACTTTCAACACTTTTTAAACAATTTTTTTCCTGCATATTTACAGTTGCCTTTATTACCGTACTTGTAAAAACTATACCGTTAATTTAATATAGTAAAAGTTAATAGGAAAGAGGTTAAAAATGAGAGATGATATTAAAGAATTTAGCGCAGTGGAGCAAGTTGCAAGAAAATTTTGTGAAGCCGTAAAAAAGGGCGATAGCTCAATCGTTAAACCATATTTTTATGAAAAAGCCTGTTTTTTTGGGCAATTAAACGAACAAACTTATCAATCAGGCTCAATTGAAGAATTTTATAAAACCATTGATACCTTTGGTGCATGTGATGATAATTATATTTCAAGAGTTGATGTAATATCGCTTGAAAAAACTATTGCAACAGTTAGAGTAATTGAAGACAACTGGCACGGATATAAATTTACCGACTTTTTAATTATGAATAAAATTAATGGCACTTGGAAAATAGTTTCAAAAGTTTATGATACATTAGAAAACTTAAATGAATAATAAATAAGCCGATAGTTCAATCGCTATCGGCTTTTTATAAAATTACTTTGAGAAATTTATTACTTAATAAATTCTTTAATGACATTTGCAAGATTTTCTGATGAAATGCCGTTTTCTTTTAATAGTTCATCAGCGTCAAAATCCGTATGGAATGCTTTAGATATGCCGTAATTTAAGACTTTCATGCCGCTATTTCCATAGAATGATGCAATGTTTTGTCCGTATCCGCTCATCAGTTCGCCATCTTCTATTGTGATAACAAGTTGATGTTCTTTTTTTAATTCATTTAGCAGTTCTTCATCTAAGCCTGTCAAAAACCTTGGATTTATAACCGTAATATCAAGCCCTGTTTCATCTTTAACTTTTTTAGCAGTTTTCAAAGCTAAGGGCATTAAAATACCAACAGCAAATAATGCTACAATAGAGCCCATTTTTTCAACTTTATTTTTATTATATTTTGAATAATCGGTTGTGTCTTTAATTCCTGTTTCAGGTAAATTTGCAGGCACTCTAATTCCAATCGGGTGTTCCTTTTGCGTGGTTGCAAATTTAAACATTTGGAAATATTCTTCTTTAGTTGTAGGTGCTAAATAGATTAAATTTGGAATATGAGCAAACATTTGAATATCGCATAAACCGATATGTGTATTAGAATTCAATCCATATACCCCCGGCTGCAATACGAGCATAGTTGCAGGTGCGTCATTTAAGCATAAGTCGTGAGATATTTGATCATATGTCCTTTGAAAAAATGGTGCAAATGTACCAAAAACAACTGTTGCGCCATTTTTTGCAAGACCTGTGCTCATAGCAACCATATTTTCTTCTGCAATTCCGACATCAATAAATTGACCACTACTAACATATTCTTCCCTTACTCCTTTTACCATTCCAAGCCCCATGGGAGTCGCTGCATTTAAAACTATCGCTCTTGAATTTGTATCAAGCAATTCTTTAATGCTCTTGAATACGGGGTCATCAACTTCTTGCACCTTATATTTAGGACTTCCGTCTTCTACGTTAAACGGGCCTCCGGCATGCCAGGATTCTCTATCTTTTTCGGCATAGGCTAAGCCTTTTCCTTTTATTGTATGGATATGTAATACTATCGGGTGGTCAATATCTTTTACGCTTTTGAATAAATCAACAAGGCTTTTTATATCATGCCCGTCATCTAAATATTTGTAGTCCAAACCGAAAGATTTAAAAATATTGTTTGTGGAATTGCCGTTTGTTTCTCTTAATTCTTTTAATGTTTTATACATACCGCCATGGTTTTCTGCGATACTTTGGTCATTGTCGTTTAGAATAATAATTAAGTTTTTATTATATTCTCCTGCGTAATCTAAGCCTTCTAATGCTTCACCGCCTGATAGAGAGCCATCTCCGATAATTGCTACAATATTACCTTTTGCGTGATTTAAATCTCTTCCCTTAGCAAGACCTAAAGCTAAAGAAACAGAGGTTGAAGTGTGTCCTACGGTAAAAATATCGTGTTCACTCTCAAGTGGGTTAGTGTATCCCGTTACATCGCTAAAATGATTGCTGTCTAAAAACGCTTCTTTTCTTCCCGTTAAGATTTTATGCGGATAACACTGATGTGAAACGTCAAACACAATTTTATCTTTAGGGGAATCAAAAACATAATGAAGTGCAACCGTCATTTCAACCATTCCCAAATTCGGGCCGCTATGACCTCCGGCTTTACTGATTTTATTTATCAAAGCTTTTCTTGTTTCATCCGCTAAAACTTTCAGTTCTTCAATATTTAATTTTTTAATGTCCTGTGGGCCATTGATATTTTCTAAATACATAGCTATCCTTTCTTTTTACTTTTTCATTTCTTTATTTAAATAGGGGTATATAATTGAGCCTAAAATTTTTTTACAGAATTTTTCCATGCGTTCGCTATAACTATATTCTCCGCCTGAAATATCCCAGCAGAGCATTTGACCGTAGAGGATATCTGCTAAAGTTTGCGTTAGCAATTCAACAGGAGTATCTTTTTTTAACTCGCCCCTTAGAATTGCATCATTTAATAATCTGCTAATTGCAGAGATATCCGCTGACAGTTTGTTTTTTCCGTCAGGGAAAATATCAGGGTCAACTGAATTTCTAACCCATTCCTGACATAATTTCAGACTGCTATTTTCGATATATTGCGCAAAACTTGTCATATAGACTGCAAGGCGTTCTATAATTCCTGCATTATATGCTAAAGCCTCATCATAAAGTTTTTTGAACATATAGTCACTCAGAGCAAAAACAATATCTTCCTTGCGTTTAAAATAGGTATAAAATGTTCCGTTCGATACACCCGAGGCTTTTGTAATTTCTTCAATAGATGTATTTATGAGCCCTTTTTTGCATATAATATTTTTAGCCGTTTCAATAAGTTTCTTTTTTGTTTCTTGAGCTGCAAGCTGTCTGTTTGTCACAATTACTACCTCTTTACTTTTATAATTTTTATTGTACCATATTCATTGAATATAAGTCAATGAATAATATTCAATTTTTGTATAAATTAAAAAAGCAAGATAATTATGGAAGAAATTGGAATTGATATCATAAATCAAGCGCCGAAGCGAATTGAAGAAAAAAAGAAACAGTCGGTGTTTGCCTTTATATTAACAATATCAGGCGATATTTAAATGCTCATTTGTAACAATTTTTCATATAATACTTTACAATAAAGCATTTTTTTAGTTCTACCGACATTACTATTGTTGTATCTTCAAAAATTTCAAGGAAGCTTTAGCCAAAATGAACATAAACCCCTTAAATTTATATTTTAAGCCGATAACAAATAATATAGGGCAAGGACACAGGCTGCATGAAAAATCCGAAATAAATTTATTGAAAAGAATTGAAAACTGCGATACTTTTGAAGCTTCAACTCCCCCTCGGCAAAATTTTGACATTTCAAAATATAATTTTATGCTTGACCCTGAAAAAAAGGAAATAATTCATGAAAAGTTTGAAGGTATTGAATTTACAAATGTAAATGCACAGCTTGCAGATATAATTTTATCAAACGAAAAACTATATAACAGTAAAAACGGCTCCGTAAGAATAGGGGCAATCATGAAATCTGCCAAAACGCCTGAACAAGCCGAAGTTGCACAGACAATTCTTTCTGATGAAAATTTATACGGAGCCGAAAACGTGATGATACACGTTAAAGAAATTATTCAAAGCGCAACAAGCCAAAACATTAAAGAAAAAGGCGATATAATGCGCTTATATTGCTCTGATGAAAAATTTTATAATAACAAAAATATATCAGGCCGGCTCGGAGAAATTATCTTATCAACAACCCCCGAAAATGCACAAGCAAGAGCGGATATAATGAACTTATACCGTTTCGACGAAAAACTTTGGGGCAATTCGAATATGGCTCAACGGTTTGGGGATATTATAATTAACACTAACTCAGAAAACGTAAAAACAAAAACCAACATAATGAAATTATATTGCTCTGATGAAAAACTGAATAACGGTACTGCAGCCAAATACGCAGGAGACATTATAAGGGCGGCGGATACTCAAGAGCGTGAAGAATTGGTAAAAACAATTCTTTCGGATGAAAAACTTTTTAACAATAAAAATATTATGGATAATATTTGGAAAATCATTTGTTTTTCATCTTCCGCCGAAAATATTAAAGCAAAAACGGATTTCATGAATTTTTACTGCCGTAATGAACAGTTCGGCAATAATTGGAATATAGAAGAATATCTTGGCGAAATTATTGAAAATATAGATTGCAATAATTATGAACTTATGGAACAAATTCTTTCAACCAAAGGCCTTAGTCTTAAGATTGATGATATTTTTACCATTTTAAAAAGCTCTCATGGCAAAGGGGGAATGGAATATTTATCTCAAAAAGATTTAAACTCAGTCTTTGATGCTTTGGAGCTTCAAAAACAAAAGGCATTAGGAACACCCGAATTATATGTTAACAGGGAATTTGAGTCTGATAATGAAGCTAAACAGGCGGTTGAGAATTTCTTCAATACTAACATAGTTAATTTAATGGTTATGTCGTCAATATTTGACAAAGAAGCTTTTAACGGCTTGCTGCGCATGAGGTTTAATGATGCCGAAGAATATTTTGAAATTATTGAAAATTTTACAAAAGAAGAACTTGAACTTATCGAAAACTTAAGTAAATCTTGCAATATTGACGGCAAGCCTTTCATGCCCGTGCAAAAAATTGAATTTATAGATTTAATTATGGCATATAAAGAAAATAATTTGTCATACGAAAAAATATATTCAATGTTGGAAAACGGCAAAATTGATATAGGACAGCTCAATTTCGATTTGTTTTACGCAATAATGAAAAATTCGGGTTTAACGGAAGAAGAAATTCAATCCGTACCAAAAGAAAAATTGTTCGCTTGGGATATTAAATATATACATTTATTGTCAAAAGAAATTAATGAAGATGAAGATATTGCATTTAACGATTTATTAAGAGCGGGAAATTTGGAAAAAGACTTTCTTCAATATATTCACGACACAAATAATGTTTACGGAAAAGCAAACGCAACAACAAAAGCTTTATATGAGGAATTAGGATTAAATTACGATAAGTGGCTGAGTCCGTCCAAAGAAAACAAAGTTCATTTTATTGCAAAAGACAAAAATACGGAGCGGTTATCGCAAATTGTAAATCAAATTACTCAAGATATGAATGTTCTGATAAAAACACCGGCAGGACCTTTCTTAAAAAAACAATTCCCTAAGTTTATAAAAGGAGATGATTTTTTTATACCGAATGAATATTCAACCAATAAAGCAAAATTACAAGAATTATTAATTTTATTTACCGATACATCAGACAAAGGACAGCTTTCTCAAATTTGGAAAAGAGCAAAAATTAATTCAGCTAATTCAAATCCTTCTAAGGCTTCAAGTGCAAAAAATACTCTGACTGTTTTAGAGCACTTAAATCAAAGATTAGAGGACTTGTCAAAAATTCAAGAAACAAAAACAGCCAAAACATTAGATTTAACAATTAAAATGTGGGATAGAGCTCCTCAAAAAGATATTTTCCAAGGCAATTATTCCTCTTGCTGTATTGCAATGGGCGGAGGAAACGGCTCTGCAATGCCGCATTATATTATGAACAGTTTATATAATATGATAGAGCTTGTTGATAATCAAACCGGCAAAACAGTAGGAAATGCGCTTTGCTATTTTATTACAGACGAAGACAATAAACCTGCGTTTGTTATAGACAATGTAGAAATTATGAACAATATAAAACCATCGTCGCAAACGGGAATTCAATTAAGAAATTCAATTACTCAATATGCTTCAAATATTTTAAAAGAAATTGCACCCGGTATTGAGATACCTATTTATATGGGTACATTATATAACGATATACCTTGCGAAGGTTTAAACAAAGGAGAAGGAAAGATATCCTTGTCGGGCGATACGGACTGTGAAAAAATTTATATGGATTTATACGGCGGATGGGTTGTTAAAAGTAATTATACCGGTAAACAAAAATTTTATATTTTGAAATAATTATTAAGCATTTCAGGGAAATGATTGCCCCTGAGATATTAAACAGCTAAAATTTATAATTCAAGCGTGTTTGGTTTGAAAAAAACAAAAAACCATGATAGCATGAGTGCAGTTGTTGAGAAAAGGGGGCAGTATATGTTTTGTTCTAATTGCGGAAAAGAAATAAAAGACGGAAGTAAATTTTGCGACGGTTGTGGTGCCAGCGTTGAAGGGGGAGCGGATAACGCTTCCTTACGGTCCGAACAGCCAAAAAAGAAAATGCATGGCTGTTTAAAAGCGTTTTTAATATTTATCGGTATTTCATTTGTCTTTGGTATTATAGGCTCTTTACATGATAGCAGCGGACAAAGTCAAACTCCCGTGAGTACAAATACTGTTCAAAAAAAGGCTGACTTGGAACTTGTCGAAAGCAGCTTTTGCCAATTAGATTATGGGGTCAAGGGTGTATGCGGAACGATTAAGAACAATTCGGATAAAACATACAGTTACGCACAAGTTTCAATAAATCTGTATGATGCAAGCGAAAATCTTATAGGCAGTACATTGGCAAACATAAATAACTTAGCTCCTCAAAAACAGTGGAAATTTCAAGCCATAATTTCGGAAGATAATCCTGCAAGCTATAAAGTTGAAGACATTACGGGTTTTTAATTAAGCTGCCGAAAATAAAACAAAAGCATAAACATGCTTATGACATATTTTGACATAAGTTCGAGTTACAATAATAAAATTATGTTATAAAACAAACTCGGAAAGATTAAATATATGAAATACGAAGAAATATTAAATAAACTCAAGCAGGATTGAAAACAATTAAACGAATTAAAATCATTATGGAAAAAATCTAAAGGCAAACCCGAACATGAAGACAAATATAAGATTTTTAAACTCTTAAATTTAAGAGAAGACGACCACAGCACATTATTCAAATGGTTGATTAATGTAAGATTGATTAATGCAAACGAAAAAAAATTATGAAACAAAATTGTTTTTACTTCTTGGTCCTAAGTTAAGCGGAGGAGATAATGGCGATATAACAAGAAAACCCCTATCCGATGCAAAAATTTGCGGTAAAAAACCGATATATCCGGGTAATTCAACGGAAGATATAAGTAATATGAAATTTAATGATTATCTAAAAAAAATTGAACTATGAAACAATTGAATACAGCGATATCATCCTTATGCTTTATCGGGTTTTAAAAAATAAAGGCAAAAAACCCCTGATGAACTAAAATTTAGTGAAGAAGAAAAAGAAGAAATCACGCAAAAAATGCAAAACGGTTGCAAACTTACGGAACTGTTTGAAAATAAAAGCGAAGACTATATTTTAAAATTTATAGCCGAATATATCCAATATTGGGAATATTATGATGAATTTATCAAAGGGTATTCAAAAATAGTTGATGTAAAAACAGATGATAAATTTTATCCTATAAATTTATGTTCTGTAAAAGGTTTATAAAAAAATAAAACAAGGGGTTGGGACACAAACAAACGATTGCTTTGAACGGCATAGTAACATTTTATTTACAATATCATAATTTAACTTTAATTTTAAAAAACATCTTGCATCAAAATTTGTCGCAGGGGTTATTTATAATTTTCATATAGATTAAAGGAGAAAATTATGAACAAAACTCAAAACGAAACATCGGGCGAAGCAAAAGATATTATTGAAAATGCTCAAATTGAAGCTCAAAAAATTATAAATCTTGCCCTAAAAAAAGCAAGATTTATACTGAATGAAAGATCGCTTGTAAATAAAGTTCGAAAAGAAAGCGAATTGATAAAAGAACAAGCCCTAAAAGATTGTTTAAAGATAAGAGAAGAAAATTCTTTAACCCATTCAATTTATAGTTACCACGAAACTCGCTACATCGGCTCAAATCGCTGGATTGTGCGAAATATAGAAAGTATGAAATACGGTCTTTTGAATGAAAAAGGTGATTTTGTTGTCCCTTGTCAATATGATGATATGAATACAAGCATTGAAGAATTTCTTGAAGGGGAACAGAAGTGTATTAATGTGATTGTTGATGAATACGGATATAGCGAGGGCGAAACTTGCCGTAATTGTTTGAGCGAAAAGCGAGGGATTATGGATTTAGACGGGAACTTTATAATTGAACCTAAGTATTCGGATTATATTTATTTTAGCGAGGGGCTTGCTGCCGTTTGCATAATTGACGAATCTCGAGCGTATGGAGTTAAATACGGCTTTATTGATGAAAATGATAATACAATTATTCCTTTTATATATGACTATGCGCAAAATTTTATTAACGGCAAGGCTCGAGTGCTATTAAACAGTGAAGAATATTTTATTAATAAAAACGGTGACAGAATAAGTAAAAAACTAAAAAGAGAAATTATAAGATGAAAAAAGTAATTTTTGCCCCAATATTAATAATAATTTTAATTGTTTTGTTCTTTCCCTATTCGCTGTTGTCAGATTATAAAAAGGCACTTAACCATTGCACACAACAAAACCCCTCAACAAGAGGGGAATTTGCTGGTTGTGCGGAAGAATATTTAATACAAAAAAATCGCAAAAACTATGAAAAATATAAAAGAATAAAAAGTTTCTGCGATTTTTTATATAATAGCGAATACGATAAAGAACAATGTATGGATAGAATTATGCTTTATCCTTATAATTATGATTAACTTTATTGTGTATGAATTTTGGCAAGTAAACCAGGTTATCTATTCTATTGTCACCTTTGTTGCAGATATGATGCAATTCTAATTCACAATCAAGATATATTTTTATTATTTCCTTGTATTCATTTTCTAGCCATGTGGTTTTTTTCATAAAATAATCATAAATTATTTCTTCTGCTGCAACGGTTTTGTCATAAAATTTTTCCTTATCAAGTTTCCAGTTCCATTTTTCATCTTGGCGTTGAGGAATAACTTTACCATCACGGAATTTAATTCTGCCCAAATTGCTTACAAGATAATTTTTATTTTCGATTTGAACAAATTCTTCTCCTGACAATTTATCAACAACACAGGTTTTATAATCTAAGCCCTTAAATTCTTTTTCAAGTTTTTCATTGTTTACACAGGAATTTAATAAATCTATTAAATTTTTTTCATTTTTTTCTTTTAAAAGCCTTATAATTTCTTTTTTTGCTTCTTTTAATGTCATCTTGGTTCCCCTTTTTTATACTATTATACATATTTTCAACGGTTTTTATATATTCATCTTTTAGGCTTTTTGGGCTTATGATTTTTACACAATCTCTCCATTTTAAAAGTTCTGTTATAATTTCATAATTTCCGCTTGCTCTAAGACTAACTTGAATTTTCCCGTTTTCAAGAGGGGTAATTTTTTGGCTTTTGTGAAAATGATACTCCATAACATCATCTTTGGCGCATTTTTCAAATTCTAAAACCACATCCGTTATCTCGCCTTGATATATCCCGAAAGATTTATCGCTAAACTCTTGAATATTAAAATTCTCATCTTTTTCAAAATAGTTATTGGTTAACTCAATTTCTTTTAATTTTGAAATTCGATATATCCAAATATACTGAGCAAAAGGATTGTAAGCCACAAGATAAATTTTTTCGCCATAAATAAGCCCGTAAGGGTTTATAAGATATTTTTTATCAATCTTAATTTGTTTTTGAGATAAAATTGCTTCATTAATTGTAGTTAAAATATCAATTGATATATCTTCTCTAAAGCCGATATGAGCGCAGTAAGCTTGGTTTAAAAGCAATTCATCCACATCATTTTTTGAAAATTTATCAGGATTTATTGCTTTTATTTTTTCTATAATTGCACTCAATTCTTTCTTTTTAGCGTTTGATTTTTCACAATTTTTATAGTGTTCAAGTAGCGCAAAATCATCTGAATTAAACTTAATTAAAGAATTTAAACTCCCTTTTTTCAGTCTTCTTCGTTTTTTGTTATCGGTTTTATTTTGAACAGTTTCAATATAGGCCCCGTATTTTTCACCAATCGCACTCATCATGCGCTCTGCCGTTCTTTTGGAGCATTCAAAATGCTCTGCAATATCGGATGTCGTAAGCCCACTGTAGCTATTTTGAAGCATTATAATCAACTCTATAATTTCATCAATTTTTTTATTTGCGCTCATAATTTTTCCTTTAATCTATATTTTTATTTTAAATCAAAATAGCGACAAAATTTGTCGCAATAAAATCATATAATTTTTTGTAAACAGAAGGGAGTTTAATATGAGAATATCAACAAAGGATTTTTTAAAGAAATATGATGAATTTATGAATAAGAAAGATAATTCAAACGAACTTGATACATCTATTCTAAACATAGCTAAAGCTGTCAAAAAACCGAGCCTTATTTCAATTGATGAAAAAGAGTTTAAAAATTATCTCAAAAAATCAAAATTTGTTGCGTTTGATTATACAAAGGTTAAAAATGATACTTTTGAAATCATAAAAGCATTAAAAACCTATTCCCTATGGAATAAAGCGGAATTTATTTGTTTTATAATAAGCCACAGCAATAAATTTGGTCTGTTTAATGTTTCTGAAGTTATGAGTACCGCACAAAAATATTTTAACAATTTTCAAATAGCATCTTTTGAAGATGACAATTTAAACAATGAAATAGGACTTGGTTTTTATAAGGCTTATTAGTAAATTTAAAAAACTTTTGGTAAAATTTTGTTATTTATAAGTCCCATAAATGTCCAATTCGACCGTTTTGGTGCTTGAGATAATCAATCAATTTCCGACTGCTTTAAAGCCCGACGAATTACCACACTTCGCTCACAATAACTGAGCAATACTTCCGACCAAAACGGTCTTTCAATATACAACCCCAATGGGTAAGTTTCACGAGAGGGCAAAAGCGAAGCGGTTGCTCCGAGATGCAGTCCGCACAAATTTGCTCCTGAGGAAATCAAAGATTTCCACGTCGCCATAGAAATGTCTACGCCCTGTTCGCCAGACTTCAACAGTCTGCCGTCACGGGCTTCGCACCCTTGTGCCCTCGTATTCGTTCGTCAAGTTCGCCCTGCGAACTAAGACTCACTCTGCTCGGGTTAGCTCCTGAGGAAATCAAAGATTTCCACGTCGCCATCGTACAGCTCCGGCGAAAGCTCACCGCTTCCGCCTGGGAGCCTCGGCTTACGCATAAAAAATTTGCCGCGTCTCGGAATCGAACCAAGGACACAGGGATTTTCAGTCCCTTGCTCTACCAACTGAGCTAACGCGGCAAATCTATTCAATTTTCAGCAAATCTATTCAATTTTCAATTATTTTTTGCTTATGTCAGCTCAGTTGGTGAAATGTCTTAACGGCTCCGTTTCACTCGCCTAGGCTAACAAAATAAATCCGTTCAATTAGCATATAGCTACTTAAGCCTTTATCATCATATCAACTAAAGCCTTGAAGTCAAGAAAAATTTAAGGCTCGAGCAAAACCTTTATAACTTCGCCTGCTCCGTGCATTTCAATGGCTTTTTTTGCATATTTTAAAGGCATTTTCTTTGTAATCAATTTTTGGACATCAACCTTGCCTTGAGAAATTAAATCAAGCGCTTCTCTAAAATATTTCGGAGTGTGGTGAAAAACGCTTATAATATTTACTTCATCATAATGAAGTCTCTTTGTATCAATATTAATACTTGTTCCGGAAGCGCACCCGCCAAACAAATGCACAGTTCCGCCCCTTCTCACCAATTTAAACATCCTTTCCCAAATTTCAGGCAATCCGACACATTCAATTGCCACATCAAGCCCTCTTTTTTCTTCCGTCATGGACAAAACCAGCTCTGTCGGGTCTTGATATTTCTTTAAATCTATAACTTCATCAACATGGGCAAATTCTTTTGCAAGCTTCATTTTAAGAGGATTTCTTCCCATGGCGATTACTTTTGCGCCTTTTAATTTCGCCAGAGCGCAAAACATAAGCCCGATAGGTCCAATCCCGATAACCCCTACAGTATCACCTTTGTTAATCGGAGTTCTTGCAATCCCATGCACAACATTTGCCAGAGGCTCGGAAAACGCAGCAAGCTCATAAGGCAGATTATCAGGTATTTTAACAAGATTTTTTTCAACAATATTTTTCGGAATTGTGATATATTCAGCATAAGCACCGTTTAAAAGGTAAAGATTTTCACATAGATTTTCTTCATTATGCCTGCAAAAAAAACATTCTCCGCAAGGAGCGGAATTAGCCGCAACAACTCTGTCGCCGATATTAAAACCCTGAGTATTTTCACCCAATTTTACAATTTCGCCCGAAAACTCATGCCCGAATCCGCTCGGAGTTTTCTTAATCAAAACGGGATGACCTCTTTTATAGGTTTTAACATCCGTTCCGCAGGTAAGGGCAGCTTTTACTTTAACGAGCACTTCGCCTTCCTGAGGCTCAATAACGTTAACTTCCTCATACCTTATATCTTTTGGAGCATAATATCTTACGGCTTTCATTTTCATATTTCAATATACGCCTTAAAAACTTTATTCTCGAAACTGTCATCAACTGCTTTTTGAAGGTCTTTTAACTTATATTTTGTGCTTAAATTTTTAACTTTAACATCACCATTATTCAACAATCTGCAAGATAATTCAATATCTTTAACGCCCGGCGAATAACTTGCAATAATGCTAAGCTCCCGATAGTATATTTCATTATTTGCAAATCCCTTAAAATCATCTTCAACGGATGAAAATACAATTATTTTACCCCCGTCAATAACATATTTAAGGGCAGTTTGTATTGCATTTGAACTTCCTGCCGTCAAAAAGACAACATCATATTTTTTATTTTCCTCGAAATTAAATCCCTCTTTTTCGGCTAATTCGCTTCTTTCTTTGGATATATCAAACCCAAAAGCATTAACCCCGAAAGCCCTGAGCCCTTTAAGCATCAAAAGCCCGATTGAGCCAAGCCCGATTGTAAGAGCGCAATAATTTGAATTATCCTTTTCATATGAAAAACCCGCACGCTCAATTGCACGAATACAGCAGGAAAGAGGCTCTAAAAATGCGGCTTCGTCATCTTCCAATCGGTCATTCATTTTATACACCGTATATTTAAGATGATTTTCGTCAACTCTTATATATTCACTAAACCCTCCGGGAAATATATTTGAGTTTTTAAAAGTTTTACACATTGAATATGAGCCGTTTTTGCAATAATTACAGCTAAAACAGGGGTAATGATGCCCGAGCGCCACCCTGTCTCCTTTTTTAAGAAGAGTTTCGGAATTAATTTCTTCAATAATTCCCACAACCTCATGGCCTAAAATAATATTTTCTTTTTTGTGTTTAATTTTAACCAAATCGGATCCGCAAAGCCCGCACCCTAAAACCTTTATAATTGCACCTTTTGAGTTAAGAGAAGGCTTTTTGATTTCAATAATACTTATTTTGCCGTCTTTAAAAATTGCGTTTTTCAATATTCACCTTTTAACATTTCATCAAGAATTTTTGCAGACTCTTTAACAATTTCAACACAATGATTTTTTCTCTCGGGAGAATGAAAATCCTTAAATTGTGCAGTTAAAACCTTACAGCATGTAACTTTGCGGTTTTGAGTAAATCTGGTATAAAATTCTTTAGCCAAAGCACGTGCTCTGTCATCTTGATTTTTACCGTGCAAAAGTCCTATTATCATTTGCGCTCCGGCAACCGCACCGCACAAACAACGAGAGGACATTCCGCCCGAAAAACTTGTTGCAATTGAAACCAAATCATCTTTTGCAAGCCCCATTTCAACCGCAGCCCTTGAGAAACTTTCCGAACAGGAATATCCTTCCTTAAAATATTTAGGGGCTAATTCCGTGAATGTTTTTTCCATTTTTAATCCTAACTAAAGTATAGTGCATAAATTTTATCAGCATAAATTAACAAAGATATTATAACACTAACAACGCTTGATAAAAGTACCGCACCGGCAGCAATATCTTTGGAAAGTTTTGCTAATTTCGCCCATTTATTTTTATAATATGCATCAATTACAAATTCAATAACCGAATTGAACATCTCGCACACAAGTACAAACATATTTGCAAACATAATGATGCAAAATTCAGTCACATTAACCCTTAAAAATAAAGCCAAAGTTAAAGTCAAAAATGCGATAACCAGATGTTTTCTGAAATTTCTCTGCGAGCGAAACGCAAGCCTTAATCCGTTTAGTGCAAAACCTAAGCTTTTTTGGAAGCTTCTTGATTGAAATTTTTTCATAATTCCTTAATGACTTTCTTTTGAATTCCGACAACAAAATCGTAATCTTTTTTTTCTAAATGGTCAAATCCAAAAAGATGCAAAATTCCATGAGCAATCAAAGTTAAAATTTCAAGCCTTAAATCTTCTCCCTGTTCATACGCTTTTTCAATTGAAATTATAATTTGCCCCAAATCTGCAGTTTTTCTGTATATAAAAGAGTTTTCATCATCATAAAACAAGCTGAATGTAATAACGTCGGTGGGTTTATTTTTACTGCGGTATTTTGAATTTATTTTTTTAATTGTTTCATTTGTACAAAAAGAAATTTCAAACCTTACTTTAGATATTTCAGGACAAAATACTCTGCTTTTTTTTAGCTCAGGCAGATTAAGCAAGATATCGACAAGTTTTTTTATATCTTTTTTAAGAGCTTTTTGGGTAATTTTATATTTTCTTAAATTAATATTATCAAGTTTTGAAATTGAAAATACGCTATTCATCTTCCTCTTTCTTGTGAGCTTTTGCTTGAAGTTCCTGAATTTTCTTTTCAAATTCTTCGTCCTGAGCGTTTTGGATTGTTATTTTGTTTTTATCCTTGAGCTCATCAATCACTCTTTCCTGATATTTAATTCTTTCATGCTGCATTCCTCTTAAAATCTTATTAAAAGTCATTGCAATAATTTTAATATCTTTAAGAGTAAGAGGACTGTCCGATAATTGACCGTCATTTAATCTTTCGGTAAATATCTTGTTAACTATGTTTTCTATTTCTTCCTGTGTCGGGTTTTTGACCGCACGAACGGCACTTTCCAGTGCATCTGCAAGCATCAAAATCGCTGTTTCTTTAGTTTGCGGTTTCGGTCCCGGATAGCGGAATTGCCCTTCCGTGACATTTTCTTCCCCTTCCTGTTCAACCGCCTTGTTATAAAAATGACCGGCAAGGCTTTCGCCGTGGTGTTGTTGAATAAAATCAATTATAACCTGAGGAAGTTTGTATTTTTTTGCTATATCAACCCCGTCTTTGGTATGCTGTGTAATCACCATTTTGCTTTGTCTCGGAGTAAGATTTGTATGAGGATTTTCAACCCCGAAATAAGATTGGTTTTCAATAAAAAACAAAGGACGCTGTAATTTGCCTATATCATGGTAAAATGCTCCCACGCGGGCTAAAATCGAATTTGCTCCGATTGCGGAAGCTGCCGCTTCACATAAATTTGCAACCATCAAAGAATGATGAAAAGTCCCGGGAGCCGTACTTCTCATTTTTGAAAGCAATTCCTGGTTTTGATCGGCAAGTTCAATCAGGGAATACGGGGATACGATTTTACAAAGTTTTTCTATAATAGGAATTAAAAACATTGCAATCATTGAAGAGAAAAGTCCGTTTATAATTCCCAAAAACGGATTTTGTACGTTAAAATGTATAAGGCGGGTAATCGCTCCGGTTTGAATTTCAAAAAACAGAAGGAAAAACATGGCAAAAAACATTACAACTCCCACCTGAAAACCGCACCAGATAATATCAAACCTTTTTGAATAAGATATTTTTGAAACAAGATAGCTTGATGATAAAATTGCGCAAATAAATACGTAAATAACCTGCGAATCCAAAAACAATGCCGCCGATAATATTGCAAGCATTAAAATTGAAACCAAAAAAGATAATACGGGATTTGTAAATATGGCTAATATCATAGTATAAGCCACAAACGGCATCATATAATTTGAAACGTCATTTGAATTCGATATTACTATGCAAGCATATGTCAAAATAATTGAGGACAAAGCAATATAGAGTATATAACGGGGATTATAATATTGTTTTTCATACTTTTTAATATATAAAATAAGAGAATACATTGTTAAACAAACAAGAGCAAAAATACCGAAAATACCCCCTTTATTAAGTTCAAAAGCGTTATAGCCCGATAATTTAAGTGCATCTTTTTGTAATTCCGTTACTTTTTCGTTTTCCGTTAAAATTTTATCTCCTTTTTTGAAAGTTACAACATAAGGCTCAACATTGCTTTTTGCAACTTTTCTTATGTTTTCGGTTGCATATTCATCAATTATTAAATTAGGAATTACACTGTGTTCTATAAGACCGATAATTAAAGGATACTGGCTTTTTTTAACATGGGTTGAAAGGGTTTTTTCAATAAAGCCGTCATTTATAAAATTCATTACTTCGGTATCAAAAATTCCAACTGTCAAAACTTCATTTAATATATATTTTGTATTTGTAAATGCCGAGTTCAAATTCTGTTCGGAGCTAGTTAAAATAAATGATACCGCTGAGTTTTTTCGGTCAGCATCGCTTATATCAAGAAGTTCCATTAATTCTTTTTGTTTCGCCTGATAAGATTTTTTTTCTTTCTTAATGTGTTCAATATCATCCATTACCTTTTGAAGGTCTGTTTTAATATATTCTCCTTCAACGGGAACAACCACGGGGCGGATATTTTTTTCCGCCTGGCGTTTTTTTAATTCGGTGCGCTGTTTATCAACAACTTCAAACGTACTTTTTGCAACAATTGTTTTTTTTGCAATCCCGTTAACGATTAAATCCTGATAAAGATAATATCTTACCGATAAAAGCGCCGTGATTATTATTGCAACAAATAAAAAAACGCAGAAAGCAAAAGGCTTTGAACTTTGAAATATATCTTCATTTTTAAAAATATTATTTATCATTATTTTTATTTTTCATCCGCTTCGTAATACCCGGATATATTATACAATAAATTTCATGTTTACTATATACTTTTTGTTATGAGAAAAGAATTAGTTTTATTGTTAACCCTATCGTTATTTCAGCTGAATGTTACGGCAAGAGAAAATCTCCGCCAGGTTTTTAAAAACAATTCGGCAATTATTTATACGATAAACATAAGAAACTTTGCCTCAATTGATAAAGACGGAAACGGAATAATTGAAGAAAATAAAGGGGATACAAGAGGAACATTTTTAAATGCAAAAAATAAATTAAAAACCTTGAAAAATGAAGGCATCAATACGATTTATCTTCTTCCCGTAACAAAAACGGGGAAATTAAAAGCTCTTGGCACGGCAGGCTCTTTATATGCAATGGATTCTTTTGATGAAATAAATGAACAATTGGATGATAAAACAAATTCCCTAAGCGTGTTTGAAGAAGCAAAAGAATTTGTTGATGAAGCTCACAGACTTAATTTAAACGTTATAGCAGACCTTCCCGCATGCGGATCGTACGATATGAGCCTTAAAAATCCCGATTGGTTTTTATCGGACAATAACAATAAAAACATAATTCCCGCAGATTGGAGCGATGTAAGGCTTTTTAAAGATAATGAGGCTTTGATTGAAAACTATAAAAAATTTGTCGATATGGCTTTAAATCTGGGAATAGACGGAATAAGAGCAGATGTTGCGGGAATTAAAACGCCCGAATTTTGGAAAAACATAATTACATATACAAGAAGCAAAAACAAAAATTTCTTATTCTTGGCAGAAGCATCACCCGATTGGACAAATCCCGCAGAAGGCGCAATAGAACACTACAGCTCGGTTGATGAACTTTTAAATTCCGGATTTGATGCATATTACGGCTCATTCAGCGACTTTAAAAGCTTAAGCACAAAAACGCAATTTGATGAAAAAATAAAAAAGAATTTAAAAATATTGAAAAATCATAAAAATTCTTCAATTATAGGCGCTCTTGCAACGCACGACCAGCAAGCACCCGTGTTAAGAGGGATAAATTATTGGAATATGGTTTTGTGGCTTAATGCTACACTTCCTTTAAATTCATACTTTTTAGACGGCTTTTCAACGGGAGATGATTACAATTTCGGGTATGAAAACAAAAAAGCAGCTTATACATTAACGGATGACGAATATTATTTTGTGCACAGCGGAATGTTTGATATATTTAATCTTTCAGCTTCTTCAAAAGAAAAATATCCTCAATTAAAAGCCAGCTATCTTAAAGCAATAGATTTTAAAATAAAAAATCGTGATTTAATCTCAAACGGAACTTTTAAACTTATAAAAACAGGCAATGAAAAAGTATTCGGCTATTCAATAACAAATAAGGACAGGGAGCTTATTGTATTGGGGAATTTGGATGAAAATAACAATCAAAATGCAAATGTCAAATCTAAATATATGAAGCGGGATTACTTATTCTATGTTGCAAATGCCATAAACAGTCCGCTTTATGAAAATGCACAAATAAAAGCAAACTTGGAACCTTTAGAATTGCAGGTATATTTAATAAATCTTGCAAAATATAGAGCGCAGTAGCTAATCAAGAAGATTTTCAAGAATAATTGCGTTGTCTTGAGCTTTTTTGGGAGATACCATATTTGCTCTTTTAATATAATTTCTAAGCGCTTCTCTAACAAGTTCGGAACGTGTCCTGTTTTCTTTTTGAGCTAATTCATCAATAGATTCAAGGAAATTATCCCTCATTGATATTAAAATTCTTGCCATTTTTACACCCCTAAAAGTCCCTATATAGTTATTATAACCGTTATTTTGCTTAATGTCCATACCAACGGATTTAAAATAATATTAATTTTTGTTACAAAATTATCATAAAATCTAAAGTTTGGTTGTAATTATTCCGACATTCATTATGTAGATAATGAAAAACAATAGGAATAAGGAGCAGACAATGGACGTTAATCAGGTTAAATTCGGAAATTATACCGTAAACAACTGGGGAAGCGGAGCAAAAAGGAAAGAAGAACAAAAGGAAGAATCTCAAGCACCGCAAGCAAAAGAAACAACAATGCAAAATGTGAGTGCCGAAGAAGTTTTCGACGTACTTGATGTTAAAGGAATGCAGAACAAGTCCGTTATCAGTTTTGTGTCAAAAACGGAAATCAATCCTAAAGATTATTTATCTGATGAACGTATTAGAAACATTGAAGCCATGATGGCGGAATTTGAAAACGGAGTTAATAAATCCGCCGAAGTAATTGACAAAGAATTTGGAGGATTGCTTCCGGCAGATCAAAAAATGGCTCTTGCCGCAAAAGTATTTGCTCAAGAGTAAAGAGAAGTTTTTCCTTATTCTCCTCTATTGTTTAATTTTTTAGCCGTTAAGTTGCTTAACGGCTTTGTTTTTTATAAACTCAAGCGCTTCTTCTTTTGTTTGAACGGTTTTTTCAAGCTGGGCTTCAAGAAGTTTTTCAATTATTTCGCCTACCTGTTTTGAAGGTTTTAAATTTAATATATTCATTATCTCATCCCCGCTAAGCAAAGGTTTTGGAGCTTTTAGAATTGATTGGACTTCAAGGTAATATTTTTTTAATTCTTCAAGATGAGATAATGACTTATCAAGCATTTCTTTTGTAACGGCGCTTCCGAGAGCGGATAACCTGTCTGCTTTAGATAATTCAATAACATCTAAAGAATTTTTTCCGAGTTTTCTTACAAACTTTGCAAATGCTTTCTTTTTATCTTCGCAATTCACAAGCGCAGCGGGATAAATATGATATTTAATCATTTGGGTAATATATGAAATCTGTTTTTTTGAAAATTTTAAATCTTTTAATTCGCTTTTGGCAATTTCCGCTCCTTTTACATCATGACCTATAAACCTGTGTCTTCCTACGGGCTCAATAGTCCAAACCGAGGGCTTGCCTATATCATGATAAAAAGCCGCAATTTTAAGCAGAGGATTATTTGTTTCTATATTTTTTACCGTTTCAATCGAATGATGAATTAAATCAAGATGATGATGAGAATTGGGAGGAACTCTTTTAATTTCACTCACAAAAGGAAAAACAATTTCCAAAACACCATCATCATACATTTCAATAAGGGTTTGAGAAATACTGTTTCCTTCAAACATTTTTATTATTTCATAATTAATTCTTTCTTTTGCGGAGTTTTTTATAAGAGAGAAATTTTGAACTGCATATTTTTTTAAAGTTTCATCAATTTCAAAACCCGTCAGAGATTTAAACCTGTACATCCTCAAAAGTCTTAAGGGGTCATCTTTCAAATTATTTAAATCGGGTGTTCTGATGATTTTATTTTCAATATCCGAAATGCCGTTATTTAAATCATAAAGCTCATCCGAAATTAAATCATAAAAAATGGAATTAATTGTAAAATCACGCCTTTTCGCATCTTCTTCAAAAGAATTATTCAGGGCTTTTGAAATATCAAAATAATTTGTTTTATCTTTTAAAACAACCCGATATATTTCATTTTCCCTATCAAGCTCAACAAACGTTGCATCAAGTTTTTCCGCAATTTCAAAAGAGAGCTCCTTAGCGTTATTTTGGCACACCAAATCTCTGTCCGTTGAAATTTCACCCGTTAAAAAATAATTTCTTAAATATCCTCCGACAAGATATACCTTATAGTTTTTTATAATCGGTTTTATTTTGTCTAAAATTTCATCTTTAATCAGCATTCATCAAGCCTCGAAACTATGTTTGCAATCCCCGAAGTTATAGCATTCGGAGCTTTTAATATCATTTTGCCCAGTGTAATTAATTTAAATTTATTTTCATTAAAAAATTTAAATTCTTCCTCTGAAAACCCGCCTTCAGGACCCGTCACAAGGGCAATTTCAGAATTTATATCAATATCTTGCAGGCAATTATTCAAAGTCGTATTTTCATATTTTTCGGCAAAAATTAATACGTTTTCTTTTTTAAACCCTGAAATGACCTCTCTTAAAGGTTTGATATCGTCAATTATTGCAATATCGGCTCTTTCGCACTGTTTAAAATTTTCAATCATCACTTTTTGCCATTTTTCTTTTTTGCCTTTCAGGGCTTTTTGAGATATTGAAGTATTGTCCGAAATAACGGGATAAATCTTTTTAATTCCGCACTGCACGGCATTTGCAATTGCAAGATTTTGAGCATCATTTGCCAAAATTGATTGAACTAAAGAAATATTAAATTTTAAAAATCTTTCGGATTTTGTTTTTTCAATTATTTTTGCTTTAAGAAAATTTTTTTTAATTTCTTCAATTTCGCAAAGATATAAATTCTTATCTTCATCAATAAATTTAATCTTTTCACCCGTTTTAAAGCGCAAAACCGAAGTTATGTGAAACAAATTATCATTTGTTGATAACTCTATATAATTATTTTTTATTTCTTCTTTTTGTACTAAAAAATGCGGCATAATAAAATATTTTATCATAAAACGCTATTTACGCCATATAAAAATCCGTTGAGGACGAGCTTACATTTTACCGATTTGAGCACTCGACATTAATAATTGATATTCTATAATATTATTAAGATAAGGAGGACAAGATGGAAGACAACAAAAATCCTTTCAGAGAAAATGACGAAAACAAAGAAATTGAAGATATAAAAACAGAAGAACAAGAAAAAGATTCCGTTGAAACTTCGGCTGAAGTTAAAGAGGAAAATAAAGAAGCGCAAGAAAAAGAAGAAATAAAAACACAAGAAAAAGACGAGCTTCAAGAAAAATATGACGATTTAAATAATAAATATATCCGTCTTGCCGCTGATTTTGATAATTTCAGAAAAAGAACAATTCAAGAAAAAGATGAATTATCAAAATATGCAACAAGCGAAGTATTGAAAAAATTAACAACCGTGCTTGATACATTTGACAGAGCTCAAGAGCACCTTAAGGAAATTGATAACCCGAAAACGGTAAAAGAAAGCTATGAACTTGCGTTTAAACAATTAATTGATACATTGAAAAAAATCGGCATGGAAGAAATTGAAGCATTGGGGCAAGATTTTGACCCTAATTTGCACGAAGCAATTACACAAATACAAACGGATGAATTTGAGCCCGATACCGTTGCCGTAGTTGCTCAAAAAGGATATAAATATGCCGATAAAATCATAAGACCCGCACTTGTCGGAGTTGCAAAGAAAAAGGACAACGAATAAAAATGGATTACTATGAAATACTTGGGGTAGGAAAAGACGCAACAAAAGATGAATTAAAAAGAGCCTTCAGACAAAAAGCAAGGCAATATCACCCCGACGTTAATAAAGCGCCCGATGCGGCGGAAAAATTTAAAGAAATAGGCAAAGCCTATGAAACCTTATCTGATGATAATAAAAGACAAATATATGACAGATATGGCGAAGACGGGCTTCAAAATGCCGGATTTAATCCAAACACCTTTAATATGGGCGATATTGACCTCTCTGACATATTTTCATCGTTTTTCGGAGGGGGTTTCGGCGGTTTTTCTTCATATGAATCCGACCCGAACACTCCCCAAAGAGGAGATGATTTAAGGCTTGATATTGAAGTTGAATTTCAAGAAGCATGCTTCGGAGTTGAAAAAGAAATTAAAATAAAACATCTTGTTCCTTGTGAAGAATGTAATTCAACGGGTATCCAAAAAGATGCAAAAGATACAGTCTGCCCCGTATGCCACGGTCAAGGCAGAGTTCAAAAAAGTACAAGAACGCTCTTAGGCTCTTTTACATCCGTTACAACCTGTCCTAATTGCCACGGTAGCGGAAAAAACCCGAAAGCATTCTGTAAAAAATGCCACGGAAGAGGTGTTGTAGAAGAAGAAAAAACTCTTACAATAAAAATTCCGCACGGAATTGAACACGGCTCTAAAATGCGTGTTGCAAACGAAGGTAATGCCGGTATAAACGGCGGAAGAGCGGGAGATTTATATGTCGTTGTACATGTTAAACCTTCAAAAGAATTTATACGTCAAGGTTTTGACATATTTACCCAAATTAACATCTCTACTCCTCAAGCCGTATTAGGTGATGAGATTAGTATTAAAACCATACACGGAGCCGCAATGGCGAAAATCCCCGCAGGAATTCAAAATGAAGATAGAATTACTCTAAAAGGACAGGGCGTACCTTACCTTGGCAGCGACTCGCAAAAAGGCAATCATTATATTACAATTAAGGTGACAGTTCCGAAAAAACTCTCACAAAAGGAAGAAGCCTTATATAAAGAACTGTTCAAACTATCTAAAACACAAGATAGCGACGGAATATTTGACAGAATAAAATCTGCTTCCGGAAAATAAACCGAAAGCAGAGGGAGTAAAGATTATGAACATTAAAAAAGTTGTAATATTACTGTTTTTAACGGTTTTTTTGGGATTAAACAAAAGTGCTTATGCAACAAAACTTCCTTCCGATGTCTGGGATTATGTTAAAGCAAACCTTCCTCAAGCCCAGCAAAGATTTGACAGCGTTATTGTTATATCGGATAACTTAATGTATATACCTTTATATCCGCCAAGCGATATAAATGTTGATGATATTAAAATAGAATATTCATATCCCGACAAAACTCCCTTAAGCAAATATCCCGAAGTAGTTTTATTAAATAACGGATATTCCTTTCTAAAAGTTACAAGAGATAAAGACGGAAATTATTCCCTTACAAAAAAAGATGACCTTCCGATTAAAGTAAGACTGGGTTTAATGCCTCAGGATATGCTTACTCCCGTTGGTTTAAAAATGCCCGAAAGTTTAAAACTGACTTTAGGTGACCTTTTAATTCCTTCAAAAGAAGAAAGCTCCCTTGTTTTAAAAGAAGGAGAGAAAGAAAAAGTAAGAAATTCATACACAAATGCCGTATTTAAAAACGAATTTATTTCGGCTCAGGAATTGAAAAATAAAAGAACTCTTATAAATCCCCGCAATTCAAAATTTATTGAAGTATATGACAATACTTCCCAAAATCCTTTATATGAATTGAAACTGAGTTCAATGCCTTTAAAAATAATAACCTCTGAAAAGTCAAATGCCGCTCTTGTTCTTTATTGGAGCGGAAGAGAGGTTGAAATCATAAATCTTGCGGATGAAAATACAATTGCAAAAATTCAAATTGATGCAAATGCATCTGACGTTGTTTTAAATAAAAAAGATAACATTGCCTATATCACTTCTCAAAATGCAAACACAATATATTTGGTTGACCTTAATTCAATGAAACTTACAAAAGCAATAAAGCTTGACCAAAGACCTTCAAAAATTGCATATTGCGAAGAAGATGACACAATAGCTTTCTTTGATGAATTTGCTTCAAAAATTTATAAAATGAAACAGCAAAGTTCGCAATATACCGTTGAAGTTCTCGGAAGTGCGATGAATATTTCAAAATTACTGTGTGATGAAACAAATGTTTATGCAATTTCAAGAACTCAAAATGAACTCTATGTTTTTGATAAAGCTTCACTAAAACTTACAAACACAATAGAAACGGATAAAAAACCGACGGATGTTATAAGATATAACAACAAATTATTTATTTTATGCTCAAAAGAAGGTTATTTGGATGTATATGATATTGAAGAAGCCAAATTAATCTCAAGAGAACAACTCTCAAAAGACGGCTTCTATTCAAAAATGACTTTCATTCCAAACGACAACAATATTTTAATAACGGGAATAAATTCAAAAAGCTATTTGATATATAACCTTGATACAATGAAGCTTGTTAAAAAACAAGACAGCTATATTGACGTTGCAAACATAATTATATTAAATAAAACTCAAAGGCTCTGATGTTAACTCAAATTAAAAAAATAAACCCCGTATATTTTGATGATAAAACCGAGAGCGTTTTATCCGAACTTGAAAAAACCCAAAAAGAATTTTGGAATTTGGATAGAGAATGCGCACATTTTTTGAACATGTTAATTAAAATCAATAAATCAAAAAATGTTCTTGAAATCGGTACTTCAAACGGATATAGCGGATTGTGGATATTGGATGCTCTTAAAGACACAAACGGAGTGCTCACAACAATTGAATTTTGGGAAAAAAGACAGTCAATTGCAAGAAAAAACTTTGAAAATTTAATGCCAAATTCAAAAGTTATTCCAAAAATCGGCTCAGCTGTTGTTATTTTAGAAGATATTTATGATGAAATTGAATCGGGCAAAAAAGAAAAGTTTGATTTTATCTTCATTGATGCCAACAAAAAAGAATACGTAAAATATTTTGAACTTGTTGATAAAATGCTCATTAAAGGCGGTTTAATTCTTGCGGATAATATATTATCTCATTATGAAAAAGTGGAAGATTACGTTGAAATTTTGTTTAATCATAAAAACTATCAATCTCAAATTCTTGATTTCGGCGCAGGAATGATGTTGTCAAAAAAAATATAGGCAAAAACCAAAAAATATTGTAAACTCATTTTAAAGGGGAGTTAATATGAAAAAGATTTTAATTTTTTTGTTTTTAATATGTGCACCTTCTTTTGCTTCAAACAGACTGCACGTTAAGGCGCTTGATGATTTTAAAAGCGCAGAGCCTAAAAAATATTTTTCAATGGAAGTGATTGAGGATGGGCAAATTGACGATATCGTGATTATAAGAGGGGATATTCTTAATTGCGAAGTAAAAAAAATAACAGACCCGACAAGGGCAAAAAGGGATGCTAAAATATTTTTCAAAGTCTACAGCTTAAGGGATAATAAGGGCGAACACCAATTTTCACCCTCATATATCGGCAAATATTCTAAAAGTGCTATCACAAAAGAAGAAATAAAAAAGACGGACCCTAAAAAAGTTGCAAAAAAAACAGCGGGTGTTGTAGGCGGTTTTTTTGTGAAGGGTTTTTCATACGGGGTTTCTTTTGTTGACGGAGC
This sequence comes from Candidatus Gastranaerophilales bacterium, assembly GCA_947589425.1. Taxonomy (GTDB): domain Bacteria; phylum Cyanobacteriota; class Vampirovibrionia; order Gastranaerophilales; family Gastranaerophilaceae; genus RUG14156. The sequence continues at coordinate 28,166 of CANQAV010000012.1, forward strand.
CGTTAATAACAAAGAAAATAACAGATTAAAATCAGGTGCAAAACAGATGTATCAAGATTCCGTTTTCTCATACGTTGAATTCGGAAAAGATGTCGAAATTAAAAAAGGAGATGAATTTTATCTTTTTGTAAAAAAAGATAAAGATGCAATTAAAGAATTAAGTGAAGATATAGAAGATGAAAAAGATTCTTCAAAAGAAGAAACAACCGCCCCTCTTCCCGTGGAAGAAGCGCCTCAGCCCGAAGAAAATGAAAATTGAAATGTTTTTTAGCTTCTATTCTAAAAATTTTTTGACAAATAAAACCATATCATTGATTTCATAAGGTTTTGGAAGGTAAAGGTCGGCGCCTGAGGATAATATTTCTTTTTTATTTAAATAAGAGGATGAAAAAATAAGTTTGATATCATCTTTTGAAATTTCTTTTGCAATTGAGAGGGTTTCCCCTTCCTTACCCCAGTCAAGAACAACCACATTGGGCTTAAAACTTTCATACAAATTCATAAATTCTTCTTTATCGGATGAAGCTTGAGTGTAAATTCCTTCCAATTCCAATACATTTTTAAGCAGATATTGAAGGGCGCTGTCTTTTTCATATATTAAGACTCTGTTTTTTATGACATCTTCTGAAACTTCTCCTTTTAATTTAATTCTATCCATCAAATAGGTAGATTTATCGCCCTTATCGCATAATTTAATAAGCCGTGCAAGACGATTCAGGATATCTTTAAAATTGTTATCACTTTTTTCAACAGATGCTATATTGAGCCTCATAAGAGGGTTTCTTGCCTCTTTTGTTAAATCCGAAGTCTGAATTGTAAAATTGTTTTCTATTTCATCGTTTGAATAGAATTTATTTATTATGTTATCAAAGGCAAAAGTTAAAAATGATGCTATTTTTTCGGCTTTTTCACTTTGGGTTATTAAAATAAATTCTTCATCGTTTATATGTCCGATAAAATCTTCCTGTGCAAGCGTAGAATTAATTATTGCACTCAAGGTCTGTAAAACTTTTTCAAAGGCAATTTCGCCGTGGGTATCTGAATATAGATTTAAATTGTTAATTTTAAGCAAAAGATAAGATAATTTTTCCTTGCTTGATAGAGAGCGGTTAATTGCTTTGATTGTAATATTTTTATTTAAAATGTGCGTTATGGGATTTAATGAACTTTCAATATATCTTCTCAGATGAGCTTTAAATCTCATCAAAAATTCCTGTTTCGGTATTTCTTCGCCTAAAAAATCATCCGCACCCGCTTCAAGGGTATCGACTCTATCTTGCAAGTCGCCTGATTTAGACACTGCAAGAATAATAGGGCGGAAATTATAAGTTAAAATTCTGATTTTTTTAACAAAATCGCTCAATTTTTCTTTGATTGTATCTGAAATTACAATAAATTCCATATCCTGTTTTTGAATTAAAGAAAGGGCAACAGATAAATTGTTTGTGTATAAAACATCCTGATTTAAACCTTCGATTATTTTTTTATACTTAATCGATAGTTCTTTCCTTCCGCTTATAATGAGTATTTTTGTTCTATACAACTTGATTGTCCTTTATATTTTAGTTGCTTTTTCAATTTCATATACGGGTAAATATATTAAAAATTCGGTTTCCTGTTTTTTCTCGTCGGATAAAACTTCAATTTTACCCTGCATTTTTTTAATTAAATTACCTGCTATATAAAGCCCGAGCCCGCTTCCTTGAGCTTTTGAATTAAGATATGAATCTATTCTTGTAAATTTTTCAAAAATTTTTGCCCTGTCGCTTTGTTTGATGTAGCTTCCCCAATTTTTAACCGAAACAACATTAAAGTCATTATTTGTATATGTTCTAATCAAAATTTTTGTTGAAGCATTTGAATATTTAACTGCATTATCAAGAATATTTAAAAATATCTGCTGAGTTTTATCAACGTCTGAAAGAGAATATAATTCGTTTTTTGATTTTTTAAAAATAAATTCAAAATCTTTTCGGGAAATTTTAATGATATTTATGCAATTTAAAAGAGTGTTGTTGATATCAACTTTGCTTAAGATTAAATTATCGTTATTTGAATCAATTTTTGCAACATTTAAAACATTTTCAACAAGATTTATAAGCCTTTGAGACTGATTTAAAATTATATTTAAAAATTCCTTTTTTTTATTTTCTTCAATTTTATCCCAATTATCAAGCATTGTTTGAGAAAACCCCTTAATGCTTGTAAGAGGAGTTCTGATTTCATGAGAGAGAGTTGAGATAAATTCTTCTTTAATATTATTTTCCATAGCTTTATTATAAATTTTTATTTTAATTCTTCAAGATGATTTTTAATCATTTCAAAAAATTCATGGAGCCTTTCTTTTTTATTTAAATAAAGATAACCCAAGAGCGCTTCAAAAGAAGTTGCAAGAGAATGAATTTTGGGATTATTTCTTTTATTTATAGTAATTTTCAGGTTTCTTGCTCTTTTTTGAATATCTTGTTCGTCGGGGGATAATTTATCAATAATCAAATTTAAAATATCCGCCTGTGCATTAGCACACACATATTTTGTTGAAAGATTGTGCATTTTGCTCTGAGAAGCGGTTTTTTTAATTACAAGCTCCCGAATAAACAATTCCCAGATGCAATCACCGATATATGCATAATGTTTTAAATTGTAATTCATCTTTAAATAATACAAAAAACGTTACACTATAGCAATTTTTTTAAAAAATAAAACTTTATTTCATTAAGGAGTTTTATAATGTCAGGTGAAAATTCTGTAGATAATAATCCTTCATTGGGTTCATATTTGGCATTTCCTGCTGCTACAGCAGGCTTTGGAGCATTAACAGCTCTGAAAAGAGCAGATTGGAAACCATCTGATGCTATTAAAAACTTAGAAATTGAAAACTTCAAAAAACTCGGAGTTACACTAAAAGACAATGGCGCAAAGGATATTTTTTCAAGAGGCACTGCTCTTGCAAAAAATTATGAAGCATATAAAAGCGCTTCAAAAGAAGCATATAAATGGGGCAAAAGGGCAAAAAAAGCCGCAAAGGGAAAAATCGGCTTAAAAGATACTATTCTTAATTTCTTCAGAAAAGATAACAAAGTTACGGTTGATACAATAAAAGAAGCAAATGAAGCTGCGGCTAAAAAATTAAGCTCAATGAAAAAAAACCTCTCTCAAGGAAAAGAAATTGCCGAAGAAATTGTTGAAAACTCTGCAAAAACAGCAGCAAAAACAGGTTTTAAAGAAACCGCAAAAGGACTTGCAAAAAAAGAATTAACAAGCAAATTCAACCTCTTTATTTCCGTTGCAACAACGTTTATCCCTGCAATGAAAGATAAAGTTATCCCCGCATTTAAAAATGAAGGATTTATAAGCGGTATTAAAGAACTTGGTAAAGCGGCAGCTCAAACTGCAACCGACTTTATCGGTTATGCATTTGGCGGTGCAATAGGAAGAACAATAGGTACCGCAATAGGTACTGCTTTATGTCCCGGAGCAGGCTCATTTATAGGCGGTAATTTGGGCGATATGATTGGCTCTATGTTTATTGGCGGAAAAACAATGAAAGCGGTTAATAAATTAATTAAAGCGGACGATGGTCAATCGGCTCAAAAAGCATCTGATGAAGCTCAACAAATAAGCCAAAACAATCCTCAAATACAAGCTCCTTCAATGGAAACTACCAAGCAAAGTGATACGGATAATACGGCTGTAGCTCAAGGACAAAGCGAAGAAATTCAACCGCAGCCCCCTCAAAAAGATTTCAGCAATATCCCAAGCTTTGAAGAAGCACAGAAAATGGGCTTAGTAAAAGCACCCTCAAGACCAAAAACCGGCACAAGAAGAAGAAAAGTTGTTTTTAGGGGAACGGACGGATTTTATAAAAATAATGTAAAACAAAATCTTGTTACAAATAATAAACAAAACAAGTTTGACACTATTATGTAAGAAGATTATCAAGCGCAGCTAAATTTTCGTAAGGAACACCCGCTTCAGAGAGCTCTTCCGCCGTTATTCCGAAAAGACTTATTGTATCAAGGACTTTTTTATAGTCCCCGTCTTTTTTTATTGTCTTTGAAATAGTTTTAAAAACATTGTTCACGGCTTCTTCTCTTGTCATAAAATATGAAGAAGAAGATTTATAGAGAGTTCTTTTTTTACATTTTCCCATAACAAATATTTTCTATCAGGCTGTTTTTTTTGTAAATAAGTTATTGCTTAATGTAAATTTTTTAGCAAATTTATTTTTTTATGTTCGTTGTAGTAAAAAGATATGTTTATTAGACCGCTTAATATTATAAATACTTCAACAAATATTTTTCGCACAAAGGAAAACACTTCGACTTCACCTTTTGTACCTTCTGCGAAAAGTAAAATTTTATCACCTTTAACTCAAGATACAGTAAGCTTTAGCGGCTCGACCGCCCTAAATCATTCCCTTTTAGAGGCATTTGATAATTATAATGTCTGCAGAGATATAAGCCAAAATGCAGAGCCTGCCGAAACTTATCTTAAAAAAACTCTAAAAAATGCTCTGAGTGAATTTGTTGAAAGCGATACTAACAACGGGGTAATTTTGCCTGTTGTTTCAAGAGTTAAAACTCCCGACAGTATAAGAGAAAAAGTTGCAAGCGAACTTGAAAACATAATTTTAAAAGAGCCCTACAAGGCATTCAGCCCCAATGATATTGAAGCCGTTAAAAAAGTTTGCGGTGATATTATCGGAAGCAGAATAATTTTAAAAAGATCGGCTCCCGAGTATACTTCTAAAATAATAGATGCTCTTATAAAAGAGGTGGAAGCGGGAAGACTTAAAATTACAAAAATTGAAAACTATGAGCCTGATGACATTGAAGAAAACTGGAAATATTTCCAAAAACAAGATTTAGAAAGATTGCTGGATGCGGTTAACAGCAAAAGAAAAGAATACGGGCAAAAACCAATCGAGCTTAATGAAACGCATAAAAGCACGGGATACATGGCGCTTCATCTTGATGTAGATTTATCAAATCCTGATTTTAAAGCAAAAAATAATAACTACAGAGGTGAAATCCAAATTGTCGGATACGACGTTTCGGGACTTAAAGATGTTGAGGATTTTTGTTATAAATTAAAATCCAAAAAAGATATAAAAAGCGGAAATTTAGCATATAAACCCTTTGTTGAATATTTTAATCAAAATATGGCAAAAACGGACGAATACCCCGAACTGGACAAAAATTTCCTTGAATATACAAGAAAAGCATATTCAATTCAAAGACACAAAGCACCCATGGAAGGAAAATCAAAAGCAAGAAGAAAATACCACATACTTCCCACAATTGAGCAGTGCGGTCTTGAAGGAAAAATCCCCGAAGCTCTTGATTTTAATAAATTATCAAAGATTAAACACTATTGCGATAAAATTTATGAATTAACAAGCGAAATGAACTCATAATATCTTATTTTGTTGTAAATATTTTATTTTTGTCACATTATTAATAGTGATAACAATTTAAAAGGGAGATATTATGAACTGTGTTGAATTAGTTAAAAAATGCAGCAGCGAGCAATTCGACGAATTTGCAAAAACAGCCGTTAAAGAAGTGAAATCACGCATGGGAAAACAGGGTCAATTTTTAAATTGGATTGAAGTTTTGCCCAATAATCAAATTAAAAATTTGGATATGCTCTATGATATGGCACAAAGCGCAAAATGCAATAAATATACAGACCTTGCGATATTGGGTATAGGAGGCTCACGCCATACAACCGAAAACATAACAAAACTTTTAGGGCTTGATGAACATGTTCATTTCTTTTCATCCGTTGAGCCTTTAAGTTTTGAAAGATTTATCAACAGATTAAATTTAGACAAAACTCTTTTCCTTGTTGTTTCAAAATCGGGTACAACTTTGGAAACAACAATAGGATATCAAAAAGCAAAAGAAGCGCTTGAAAAATATACCAAAAATCAGGATACATCAAGCCAATTTGTTGCAATGACGGATAAAAACGCTGAAAAATCAGCTTTAAGAAGGATAGTTGAAAGCGGAGAAATCAAGCTGTCAGGCTATGTTCACGATGATGTAGGCGGAAGATTTTCGATTTTTGATGATGCAACACTCTTTACTCTTTTCTTTTTGGGTGCTTCAAAAAATGATGTTTTAGATATGCTGAAAGCTTCACTTGATGCTCAAAGCGAATTTTTAAACGAAAACCGGGAAGAAAATGAAGCTTTAAAACTTGCATATTTTAACGTTAAAGCAAAAAATTCAGGCAAAAATAAACATTTTGTAGAATACTTTGGCGACGAATTTTTTGGCACTACATTGTGGGAAAAACAATTAAAAAATGAATCTTTAAAAGCACGCATTTCAACGGATACAAACGTAGGACCCGGATATCTTCACTACAATGCGGAAGCTGATTTAGACGTTAATAATACGGATTCTTTCTTTACTTTTGTATACACTAAAACCTCTGATAAAGTTATGAATGCCGTTATGGAAGGCGTTATAAGCGCATATAGCGCACAACATCCCGTTTCAAAAATTGTTCTTGATGATTTATCATATAAATCAATTGCAAGATTTATTGAATTAAAACATTTTGAAACACTTTACACGGGTATAATTTTAAGAGCGCAAAAAGGCGATTATACTCCATCTGACATAGCTTTAGACGAAGTTCTACAGCCTAACGTGGAAAAATACAAAAAAGAAGTTAAAAAAGCTTTAAATAAATAAACTTCATAAAAAGGCAGATAAAATATCTGCCTTTTTTAAAATTAAATTTCAACCCTTCCTTCAAGAGCTTTTGCAAGGGTCATTTCGTCGGCATATTCAAGCTCAGAGCCCATCGGGAGCCCGAACGCTATTCGGGAAAGCTTAATATTGAAAGGTTTTAAAAGTTTAGTTAAATATAAACTTGTTGCCTCGCCTTCAACGGAAGGGTTTAGGGCAATAATAATTTCTTTTATATCGTTTTGATTAACCCTGTATAAAAGTTCTTTTATTCTTATATCATCCGGCCCTATTCCGTCAATCGGAGAAATAAGCCCTTGAAGAACATGATAGAGCCCATGGTATTCGTTTGTTTTTTCGATTGCCATAAGGTCTTTTGTTTCGCTTACCACGCAAATTATGGCTTTATTTCGTGACATATCGGAACAAATTTCACAAGGGTCCGAGCATGACATATTAAAGCATGTTTTGCAGTATGATATCTGCCTTTTAGCATCAAGCATTGATGAAGCAAAATTTTCCACTTCATTTTCACTCATTTTTAATATATATAAAGCAAGTCTTTGTGCGGTTTTTGGTCCGATTGAAGGAAGTTTTTGAAAATATTCAATCAAACGTGCTAAGGGTTTTGTATATTCCATTAATTAAAATAACCCCGGAATTGAAATACCGCCTGTAACAGCTTTCATTTTAGATTCCATTTGAGTGTTTGCCTGATTTGTAGCATCATTCATTGCCTGGGTAATTAAATCTTCAAGCATTTCAATGGTATCGCCGTCAACCGCTTCGGGGTTTGCCGGATTAATTGCTTCAGGTTTAATTTTAATTGAAATGAATTTTGCCTGTCCGTTTAAAGTAACGGTTACTGCGCCGTTTCCTGCCTGAGAAGAAATTTCCGATTGTTCAAGCTCCGCTTGAGTTTCTTTTATTTTTTTCTGCATTTTTTGAGCTTGCTGCATTACCTGCATCATATTCATCATAATTTTATATCCCCATAAAAGTCGTAAATAATTAATATTATATGCTATTATATATTTATATGCAAACAAATACTTATCTTTATGATTGTTTTTCAAAAGGCAAATTGTCCCGCTGGGATGAAAAAGTTATGCCCTTAAAGGTTTTTATCGGTAAATTTAACTGGTATCAAAAAGGGTCAAATGACGAATATAAATTTACCCAGATGATAATAGACGGTTTTAATTTTTGGGAACAGGCTTCGGGCGGTATTGTTTCTTTTGAAAGAACGCTTGATATGTATGACTCTCAAATTAATGTCGAGTGGAGAAGGGTGGATAGAAAATCTTTAGGTCATTGCCAATATAACTGGGATAAATTGGGAAGATACTATAGCGCCGAGGTTTCAATAGGTTTATCGGACGGTATTATTCATCATCAGTATATGGATGATAATGAAGTATATCATACAATATTACACGAAATCGGTCATTCGGTGGGTTTGGGACATTCCAAAACAAAAGGGGATATAATGTATGTGCCCCATGAATACGGAAGTGTTAATGTATCTAAAAACGATATAGAAACTCTTAAATGGCTTTATAAATTCCCCGTCGGAAAAACACAGAGCGAAATACTTGCCCAATATTCTTCTTATCAGGCAAAAAGTCTTGATGAACTGGTTTATAAAATCAATAATCAAGGCTATAAATCGGAATTTGAAAAAACAAAAGATGCTCTTTTAAATAATGCTCCGCCTCAAAAAGACCTTCTTGAAGAAAATGCCAATATAGGAGATCTTAAAAAATATCTTATGCAGGTAAATGATATAAAAATCAACTATAAACCCAAAAAATAATCCTTTAAAATTTTGGTATCAATTTCGATATTCGGGCTTTCGCAAACCAAAACACCTTTAACATCAAAGGTTTTTAAAGCCTTTAATAAATCTTTATAGTTAAAATCGCTTTCTTCAAATATCAAATGTTTTTTTTCGCCCTTTGAAGAATATTCAATCCCTGCAGCATGCCCGTGAAAATTATTTAAAGCGGATCCACCCAATTCTTTTCCCAGGTGTTCTAAAATATAGCAAAATTCATCATAACTGTTAAATTTGCCGTCCTCTCTTGCGTGGATATGAGCAAAATCAATACATGGAAGCACTTGAGAAAAGTTTTTTGATAATTTAATTATTTCATCCAAAGTGCCCCATTGACTTTTTTTACCTGTTGTTTCGGGTCTTATCCAGATATTATTGTTTTCCTTTTGAAGGGTATCAACAATTATTTGATGTCTTTCAATCAGTTTTTTTAACACCGTATCGGAGTCATCCCCGAGATAAAAAGCGGCATGGTAAGTAATCGAATAAGCTCCTAAATCAAGCCCCGCTCTTGCAGTTTCTATAACTCTTCTTATGCTTGCATTAACTTTTTCTTCTTCTTTTGCGTTTAAATTAATATAATAAGGTCCGTGGTGAGTTATAACTTTATTTTTTTTATTCAATATAAATTCTTTTGTTTTTGGCGAATATCTGACTCCGTGCACAAATTCAACCTCAAGCCCGTCTAAATTTAATTCTTCCAATTTATCAAAAGCATCCGAATAATCTTTTGCACTCATCGGTATTCCGGCTGTTAAAAAATTAAGTTTGTCCATATTTACTCCATTATTTCTCCCGTTTTAGGAGAAAATATATTATAAAAATCTTTTTGTACAAAATTTCCCCATGTGCCGGGGGATATTACTTCAATTGATAAATACCCGCCCCCTGCTGCAACAAGAAGAGTGTTATTATCAGCTTTTACTATTGTACCGTTTTTTTCATCGTGTTTTTGTGAAATTGCGGATGCGGATATTATCTTTACTCCGACCCCTCTAAATTTTGTCCAAACATTATAAAAAGGATTTGTTGCTCTTATCAATCTTTCGATTTTAAAAACATCATCGCTCCAGTTGATTTTAAAGCTGCCTTCCACGTGGGGCGCTTTTACAAAATTTCCTTTCGGCTGGGGATATCTTTTAATTTCTTCATTTGAATTAATTTTATCTAAAATTTTAATTAAAGCATCCGAGAGCATATAAGTCGTTCGATTAAATATTGTGCCCATTGTTTCATTCGGAAGCAAGTCAAATTTTTCCTGATAGATGATATCGCCGCTGTCAAACTTTTCATCAATAAAATGCAAAGTTATACCCGAGATTTTTTCGCCGTTATTAACAATATGAAAATATGGTGCAGCGCCTCTGTAATAAGGCAAAAGGGAAGGATGACAGTTAATATATCCTAATTTTGTCGTGTTTATAAAATCTTTTGATAATTTATCGTTATAAGAACAAATAACCCCTATATCGGCTTCAAGCGCCTTAATTTTATCAATACAGTTTTTTTCATTTGGAGATTTTTCGAATTCAATTAAATTAAGTCCTTTTTCTAAAACGAATTTTGAAAAGTAATAATATGTTTCATGATTTTTTTTGGGAGGGACAACACCTATAATATTAAAATTTGCCTTAAGAAGATTTTCAAGGCAGATTAGCGCCATATCAGGAATTCCGACAAATATAATTTTGAGATTTTTTTTCATTAATTTTTCCATAAATCTTTGTTTAAAATAGCTAAAAACGGTATTATTTCAAGCCTGCCGATTAACATTAAAAGTATTAAAACCCATTTGCTTACAACATGAAGATGTGCAAAATTATCCAAAGGTCCGATTGAACTAAATCCCGGCCCTATATTGCCGATTGCGGATGCGGAAGCACTTAAAGCAAGGGTTGTATTGTTTTCCAAAAGCACTATAATAAAAGCGCCCAGAGCAAATATAACAAGATAAAATACAATAAATGCAATCATTTGAGAAATAACATCGTTATTAATTGCGCTTCCTTCAAGTTTAATCGGATACACTCCCTGCGGATGAATTATTTTATTGAGCTCTCTTTTTAAATATTTTCCGACAAACACCCACCTTACAATTTTAATACCGCCCGAAGAAGATGTTGCGCATCCGCCTATAAAGAATGCAACAAACAATATGACTTTACTTGCGGCATCCCAATTTATGTAATTGTCTATCGCAAAACCCGTTGAAGTCATTGTTGCAACAATTTCAAAAGACGAATTTAAAAATGCGGTTTTAAGATTATATCCTGAATTAAAAATCAAGCTCAAACCAAGGATGAGGCTTAATACAAAAGCAATTGAAAAATATGCTTTAAATTCTTCGCTTTTGAAAAACGGGGTAAGTCTTTTTGATTTTAAGCTTCGATAAATTAAAATATAGTTAATTCCCGATATAAACATAAAAAATAAAATACAAAAACTTATTTTTGCACTGTGAAAATCAATAATGCTGTTGGGAAGCGGGGAAAATCCGCCGGTTGAGATAGTTGAAAGCGAAGTTATTCCCGCATCATAAAATCCTAATCCCAAATATTTTAATATAGCAGTTTCAATTAAGGTAAAAGCCAAATACAAACCCCACAGCCAGCTTGCTGTAAACCTTATTCTCGGAGTTGCTTTATCTTCCGTAGGCGCAGGCACTTCGGCATAAAACATTTGACGTCCCGCAACGGATATTTTAGGCAAAACGGCAATAAATAATACAACTATACCCATTCCCCCAAACCATTGGGTCAAAGAGCGGAAGAAAAACAGAGTCCTCGGGTAAAGGGAAAAATCCCTCAATATTGTTCCGCCTGTGGTTGTTGTTCCGGAAGTTGCTTCAAACAGTGCGTTTGTAAAATTAAATCCGTGGAACAGATATGGAATTGTGCAGATAAGCGAAAATAAAACCCATGCAAAAAACACAATCGTTAACGATTCGGATTTTTTTATGTTGTCTATTTCCTTCTGCTGTGCTTTATTTATTGAAAACAAATATCCTAATAATATTGCTCCCAATCCCGTATATAAAAAAGGGTAAATTTCACCCTGCTCCTTTATGCACAGGGCGCACAAAACGGGAATTATAAACATCAAACCGATATATTTTGAAATCATCCCCAATATATTTAAAATAAGATTATATCTCATCTTAAGTGTTCCTTAACTTTTGTCACATCATCGGTTTTGGTAAATATTAAAAGAGTGTCATTGGGTTTAATTGTTGTCTGTCCTTTAGGTATTATAACTTTCGAGCCTCTCCTTACAATTGCAATTACGCATGGTACCGGCATTTTGATTTCGCATAAAGGACGAGGAGTAAAATTAGAATTTAATTTAATTTCGAGGATTTCCCCCTGTCCTCTTTCAACCGTATCAATAACTCCAGCTCTTGAATCCATAATCCTGTTTTTAATTTCGTTAACACAAGCATCTCTTTGCGACATTGCAACATCCACTCCGACACGTTCGAATAAATTTGCGGCAGCGCCTTGAGAAACTCTCGTTATTACTTTATCTGCTCCTAATTGCTTGGAAAGAAGGGAGCACAAAAGATTTTTTTCATCATTATTTGTAATTGCAACAACAACATCGCATCTTCCTATATCTTCATCCTCTAAAAGTTCAAGATCGGTACCCGAGCCGTTCAAAACAAGGGTTTTAGTTAAATTTAAAGAAAGGAATTCGCATCTTGGCATATCATATTCAATTATTTTTGTTTTCATTGATGTTTTTTCAAGTTCCAAAGAAAGCTCATATCCCAAAGAGCCTCCGCCTATTATTGCAAGCTTTTTAACCCTTCCTTTCGAATCAAAAAATTCACTTGCCGCAATATCAAGCCCTACCGGCGTACCCATTAAAATTGCTTTATCATTAAGCATAAATTCACTGTTGCCGTTCGGGATAAATAGTTCATCATTTCTTACTATTCCGACAACAAGAACTTCGGAATTAAAGTAGCAGTCTTTTAACTTTTTACCTAAAAGTTCGGTATCTTCTTTAATTCGATATTCCAAAAGGCGGGCCCTTCCGTGTGCAAAGTTTTCAACATCCACTGCCTCGGGCACGGTAATTATTTTAAATATTTCCTGAACAAGAAGTTTTTGAGGCCAAATAACACTGTCAAGCGACTGTGCGTATGAAGATTTATAGTCATCCTTGAGGGTATTTAAATATTCCTGCGACTCTTTTTTGTTTACAAAACATATATTTTGGATTTCATGGTTTGCTTCTTTTGCCATAAGACAAGCTATGATATTTGATTCGTCGCTGTTTGAGCAGGCAATGAAAGCATCTGCGGATTTAATACCCGCTTCGTTTATGATTTTAATATCCAATGCATTAGCGCAAATTACACCTATATCAAGTTTTGAAAACAATTCAAGATTTTTTGAGTTTGGGTCAATTACAATAACGTCATGGTCTTCAAAAAACTCTGCAGCAATTGCGGAAGACATCTCATTTGCACCGTATATTACAATTCTCATAATTAACTCCTCTAAAACGGAAATTTAGGCATTGAAAAAGGTATTTTGCCTTTTCCTTTTTTCATTGATTTTTTAAACCCGCCAAGACCTTTCATCATCTTTTTCATTGTTTCAAATTGAGCTATAAAAGCGTTTAATTCGTTTATATCCATACCGGCGCCGTTTGCTATCCTTTTTTTTCTTGATGCATTTAAAATATCGGGATTTTTTCGCTCCTGCGGGGTCATAGATTGTATAAACACCTCAATTTTTTTAAACTGCTTCTCCCCTTCATGAGAAATTTTATCACTGTCGTCTTTTGATATGCCCAGAGGAAGCATGGATAAAATTCCGCCAAAAGAGCCCAGCGCCTTTATCTGTTTTTGAATTTTTAAAAAGTCCTCAAAATTAAATTCACTTTTGAGCATTTTTTCTTCAAGAGCCTTTGCTTCTTGAACATCAATATTTTTTTGCGCACGTTCAACAAGAGTTACAATATCACCCATTCCCAAAATTCTGTTCGCCATTCTTTCGGGATGAAATTCTTCAAGAGGGGTAATGTTTTCGCCGGTTGCAATTAATTTTATGGGCTTTTTAATTGTCTGAACAATGCTGAGTGCGCATCCGCCTTTTGTATCGCCATCCAATTTTGTTAAAATAACACCGTCTATTCCCAATTGCTCATTAAAATTAAGCGCAACTTCAATAGCGCTCTGCCCAATCATGGAATCTACCACAAGCAATTTTTCATTGATATCAAAACTATGATTTAATAAAACAAGCTCTGCCATCATTTCGGTATCAATTTCAAGACGTCCCGCAGTATCAAAAATTAAAACCGTATTGTTGTTTTCTTTGGCATATTTTAGAGCTTCTTTTGCAATTTTTATAACATCTTTTTCTTCATCAATTGAAAAAAACGGAATATTATTATCTAAAGCCAAAGTCTTTAACTGTAAAATTGCAGCGGGTCTGTATACATCAAGCCCGACAAGAAGAGGAGATTTTCCTTCCTGCTTTAACTTAAGAGCAAGTTTTGCACTTGATGTTGTTTTACCCGAGCCTTGAAGCCCGAGCATCATAATAATTGAGGGATTTGTATCGAGCTTTAGGGGCGCATTTGATTTACCCAAAAGCTCCGTTAATTCATCATTTACAATTTTAATAAGAGTTTGGGAAGGATTTGTTGATTGAATTACTTTTTCACCTTCCGCATGTTCTTTTATTGATGAAATAAATGATTTTACAACATTTAAAGATACGTCCGCACCCAGAAGAGCTCTTCTGATTTCTCTTAGGGCATCTTGCATATTTTCTTCGGTGAGAGTAGAATTGGCACCTGTTTTTGATATTATTTCCTGTAATTTTTGAGATAGTGAATCAAACATATTATGATTTTACTACAAATAAAAATATTGGCGAATTTGTGACATATTTTCAAAATAAATATACAAATTGCCCGCATAAAATCCATGCGGGCAATAAGACAATTATTTAACAACAATATTTACAAGCTTATTCGGAACAACTATGGTTTTAACTATAGTTTTACCGCTCAGTGCTTCAAGCACCCTCTCGGACGCTTTTGCAACCGCTTCAAGCTCTTCGTTTGAAGAATCCTGAGAAACTTCAATTTTATCTTTTATTTTTCCGTTAACCTGAACAATCAATGTAATTTGAGACATTTTTGCAAGCGCTTCATCATATTTTGGCCAAGGCTCTTCGTGGATTGAATTTTGTGCGCCCAGTTGAGAATATATTTCTTCCGCCAAAAATACGCAAACGGGAGAGATTAATTTTAAAAGAGTTAAAAGCGCAAAACTTAAAACATCGTTATTAATCGAATTTTCATCTTTAATATAATCATAAATTGCATTCGTTAATTCTCTGTAGCGGGAAATTACGGTATTAAATTGAAATTCGTTTTCGATATCATTTGTTATTTTTTTAATTGAGATGTGTACTTCTCTTACCATATTTTCGTCTTTTTTAGTCAGAGCTTTAACATCAAAGTTATATTTAAGCGAAATTTTATCCTGATATTTTGAATACAGACGGTAAACTCTTGATATAAATTTATAGCATCCTTCAACGCCCGCATCAGTCCAGTCAAAATCACGTGCGGGAGGAGAATCGGACAATATAAATAATCTTGCCGTATCTGCTCCGTAATTTTGATATATTTCATCGGGGTCAACCGTGTTGCCTTTTGATTTAGACATTTTAGAGCCGTCTTTTAATACCATACCCTGCGTTAAAAGATTTTTAAAAGGCTCGTCAAAATCAAGAAGTTTACAATCACGAAGTGCTTTTGTGAAAAATCTTGAATATAAAAGGTGAAGTATCGCATGCTCAATTCCGCCGACATATTGGTCAACGGGAAGCCACTTGTTAATAATGTCACGATTGAAGCATTCTTTGTCGTTTTTAGCATCCGTGTATCTCATATAATACCAGCTTGAACATACAAAAGTATCCATAGTATCCATATCACGAGTTGCTTTTCCCCCGCATTTCGGGCATGTTGTATATCTGAATGTCGGGCTTGTTTCAATCGGAGATTTTCCTTTAACCGAAAAATCAACATCTTCGGGAAGTAATACCGGTAAATCCTTTTCATCAACGGGGACTTCACCGCAATTAGGGCAATATACCACGGGAATAGGAGCTCCCCAGTATCTCTGACGTGAAATCAGCCAGTCACGAAGCCTGAATTGTGTTTGAAATTCTCCAAAGCCGTTTTTAATTGCATATTTTGTAATTTCTTCTTTTGCCTTCTGTGCATCAAGTCCGTTAAATTCACCGCTGTTTACCAGAGTTCCTTTTTGTATATAAACCTTGCCTTCAACAAAATCTTCACCGTCAATTACTTGCACCATGGGAAGATTATATTTTTTTGCAAAGTCAAAATCTCTTTCATCATGATACGGTACAGCCATAACAGCGCCCGTTCCGTAATCTACAAGGGCATAATCGGCAACCCATACCGGACAAACTCTTCCCGTAAAAGGATTTATTATATGAGTACCCAGAGGAACTCCCGTTTTTATTCTTTCATTTGATAATCTTTCGATTTCCGAAAGTTTTTTTGCATTTTGTCTGTATTTTTCAACCTGTTCTTTGTTTTCGGGAGTTGTTAATTTTTCAATATCTTTATATTCCGGCGCAACAACCAAATATGTAATACCGTATGCGGTATCTGCTCTTGTTGTATATACGGGGATTTCAAGTCCTTCAATTTCTTTTACTTTAAATTTCAAAAGAGAGCCTTGAGATTTGCCAATCCAGTTTCTCTGCATTGTTTTAACATTATCTCCCCAGCCTTCCAATTTATCCAAATCTTCAAGCAATTCTTCGGAATATTCGGTTATTTTGAAAAACCATTGGGAAAGATTTTTCTTTGTAACTTCGCTTCCGCATCTCCAGCATTTTCCTTCGATTACCTGTTCATTTGCAAGAACTGTTGCACATTTTTCACACCAGTTAACGGGAGCCGTTTTTTTATATGCAAGCCCTTTTTTATATAATTGCAAAAACAGCCATTGAGTCCATTTATAATAATCAGGCAGACAGGTTGTTGCTTCTCTGTCCCAATCAATTGAAAGACCGAGCATTTTAAGCTGTTTTTTCATATATGCTATATTATCAAGCGTCCATTTTTTAGGGTCGGCATTGTGCTGAATTGCGGCATTTTCTGCGGGAAGCCCGAAACTGTCCCAGCCCATGGGATGTAAAACATTATAACCCTGAGCTTTTTTAAAGCGGGCAATAACATCCGTTATGGTATAGTTTCTTACATGCCCCATGTGAAGCTTGCCCGAAGGATAGGGAAGCATGGATAATGCGTAATATTTCGGTTTCGGGGAATTGTTGTCCGCCTTATAAGGCTTTGTTTTATCCCATGTTTCACACCATTTTTTTTCAATTTGCTGAGGGTAATATTCTTTTTCTAACATTTTTAATTCCTAACCGTTTATAACTTTTATAATGTCATCCAATTTTGAAGAAGTTTTATGAATTGAATTTTTTGAGTAATCAATTGCGCAATTCGGGTCTTTTAATCCGTTGCCCGTTAAAATGCAGACAACGGTTGAATTTTCTTCAATTTTATCTTTTAGTTTGATAAGTCCCGCAACGGATGCACAAGAGGCGGGCTCTGCAAAAACACCTTCTTCACGTGTTAAATATCTGTATGCCTGAAGAATTTCTTCATCATCAACCATATCAATCGTTCCTTTGGACTCATCCCGTGCGGCTTGCGCATATTTCCAGCTTGCAGGGTTGCCTATTCTTATTGCGGTTGCAATAGTTTCGGGGTTATCTACTTTATGTCCCAGAACTATAGGAGCTGCGCCCGAAGCTTGAATGCCCATCATTTTAGGTAATTTTGTACATTTTTTATCTTCAAAATATTCTTTATATCCCTTCCAATATGCCGTGATATTACCTGCATTTCCGACGGGGATAAAATGATAATCCGGAGCATCATCAAGCGCATCGACAATTTCAAATGCGCCGGTTTTTTGTCCTTCAATTCTGTATGGATTTACGGAATTAACAAGCGTTATCGGATATTTTGAAGAAATTTCCCTCACCGCATCAAGCGCTTCATCAAAATTGCCGTCTATTGCAATGATTTTAGCACCGTACATCATAGCCTGAGATAATTTTCCCATGGCAATATGACCGTCGGGAATTAAAACCGCACATTTCATTTTTGCTCTTGATGCATAAGCCGCAGCAGATGCCGAAGTATTACCCGTTGAAGCACAGATGATTGCGTTTGAGCCGTTTTCTTTTGCTTTGGAAACAGCCATTGTCATTCCTCTGTCTTTAAAGCTTCCCGTCGGGTTTAATCCTTCATATTTAAGATAAAGATTTATATTAAGTCCGATTTTTTTAGCTAAATTATCCGCCTTAATAAGCGGTGTATTTCCTTCGCAAAGTGAAATAACCGGAGTTTTTTCGCTTACGGGAAGATATTTTTCATATTTTTTAATTAATCCCTGATATCTCATTACATTACCCTTATTTTGTTTACAATTTTCGTATAATTATCGCTTTCGAGTTTGTTAATCATTTTATTTATATTTTTCTCAATACTGTTTTCGGTGATTACGATAATTGTTGCGGAGCCGTCTTGATTTGTGCCTTTTTGAATTATACAGGAAAGATTTATTCCGAACTCTCCGCATGCTGTTCCTATTTTTCCGATTTCACCGGGGTTATTTCTTGTTGAAATTCTTATATAGTAACAGTTTATGGTATCTTCAATATCTGCCTGTTCGGCATAAACACTGTGGTGGCAAGCCATTAAAGGCAGAATTTCTTCCCTTCTATTGATTTCCGCTTTAAGAGTTAAAATATCTCCTGCGACAGAGCTTGAAGTAGGGAATTGCCCCGCTCCCGGCCCGACAAACATAACTTTGTCAACAGGAAAACCGTCAAGCATAACCGCATTTGTAGCATTTTTAATTTCGGATATAGCTTTTGATTTTTGAACAAGCATTGGATGTACTCTTATATCAAGCATTTCTTTGTTATCGTATTGCGCTTTTTTTGCTTGTGCTATAAGTTTAATTTTATATCCCAATTCATCTGCAATTTGAATATCAAAAGCGGTAATCTTAGTTATTCCTTCACGATAGATTTTATTTATATCAATTCTTTTGTTAAATACAATGTTTGCAAGAATTGCAATTTTATACATTGCATCATATCCTTCAACATCGCTCCAGGGGTCAGCTTCGGCATATCCTAATTCTTGAGCTTTTTTAAGGCATTCTTCATAGGAAAGATTTTCTTCTTCCATTTTCGTTAAAATGTAATTTGTTGTTCCGTTTAAAATACCGGCAACAAAATTAAACGAATTAGCCTTAAGACTTGTTTTAATAGGCATAATAATCGGAATACCGCCCGCAACCGCAGCTTCATAAAGAATTGAAACTCCGTTTTCCTTTGCCAAATCAAAAAGCATTGCGCCATGGCGGGCAAGAAGCTCCTTGTTTGCCATAACAATATGTTTTTTATTTTTTACCGCCTCAACTAAAACATCCAAAATTTCACATCCGCCCGCAACTTCAACGATAACGTCTATATCGGCGTTTCTTGCAAGCTCATAAGGGTCTTGAGTTAAATTTTGAACCGTTACTTCTCTTTGTTTATTAATATTTTTGACCGCAGCGGAAACAATTTCGATATCATCATATTTTGATAATACTTTTACAACTCCCTGTCCGACCGTTCCTAAGCCGATTATACCAATTTTTAATTTATTATTTTCCATAGAAAAATAATAACATAAATTTATTTTTGTTGTACTATAAATCTTGAAAGTTAATAAAAGAGGAATTTTTATGATTAGTGATAAAGTAAGAGTGAGGATTGCACCTTCCCCTTCGGGAAATTTACATATAGGAACCGCAAGAACGGCATTATTCAACTATCTTTTTGCAAAAAAAACAGGCGGAGAATATGTTCTTCGAATTGAAGATACCGACTTGGACAGAAGCTCTGAAGCATATAAACAAAATATTTTTGACAGCTTAAAAGCCCTCGGGCTTAATTGGGATGAAGGACCCGATGTAGGAGGACAATACGGTCCTTATAAGCAATCCGAAAGGTTTGATATCTATCCTAAATTTGCTCAAATGTTAATAGATAAAGGCTATGCTTATGAATGCTTCTGCTCAAACGAAGATTTGGATAAAGAACACGAAGAAGCAAATGCCAAAAAAATTCCCTATAAGTATTCAAGAAAATGTTTAAATTTAACAAAAGAAGAGCGTGATGCCCTTAAAGCAAAAGGAATTGTTCCTTCAATCCGCTTTAAAGTTGACTCTAAAGAACTTGTGTTCCATGACCTTGTTAAAGGAGAATTAAAATTTGATACAAGCCTTATCGGCGACTTTGCGATTATGAAATCAAACGGAACACCGACATATAATTTTGCGGTTGTTGTAGATGATATGCTGATGAAAATAACTCACGTTATAAGAGGCGAAGACCATATCTCAAACACGCCAAAACAAATTTTAATATATGAAGCTCTGGGTGCCGAAGTTCCTCAATTCGGACATTTGGGAATGATTTTAGCGCCTGATAGAAGCAAGCTTTCAAAACGCCATGGCGCAACTGCCGTATCCGATTTTATTAAACAGGGATATTTGACGGATGCGCTTTTAAACTTTGTTGCAATGTTAGGCTGGGCGCCAAGCGACGGAGTTGAAATTAAAAATGTTGATGAAATTGCGGCAGATTTTAGAATTGGCGAATTATCAAGTTCAAATTCAATTTTTGAATATGAAAAATTAAACTGGATGAACGGTCAATATATTAAAAAAATGGATATATCACGCTTAACAGATTTAGCGCTTCCTTTTTTGGATTGTTACGATACATCAAAATATTCAAGAGAAAAGCTTGAACACATTATCGAAGTTACAAGAGAGCCGATTACCCTATTAAAAGACCTTGTATACGATACGCAATATTTCTTTGAAAAACCTGTTTATGAAGAAGATTCAAAAGAAATTTTAAAATCCGATTTATCAAAAACAGTGCTTGAAAAATTTAAAAAAGACGTTCTTGAATATGACTTTGATAACCTTGAAGACGTACACAACAAACTTGCAGACTTAAGAGCATATTTTAAAGAAAATCACGGCTTCAAACCTAAAGAAACAATGTGGGCAGTCCGCTGTAAAATAACGGGCAGAACAAGAGGTGCGGATATGGCTGCGATATTAAATATACTCGGAAAAGAAGAAGTAATTGAAAGATTGAGTGCCGTGTAATTTATACGGCACCGCTTTTTAAAAGGTCGTGTATGTGCACTGCACCTATCGGCTTTTTGTTTTCAACAACAAATATATTTGTTATCTTTCTTTCGTTCATCAATTTAACGGCTTGCGCACTGTATAATTCCTTATCAACCGTTATCGGGTTTTTAGTCATTATATCAATTGCTTTTGAATTTTTTAAATCGTTTTTTATACATCTTCTTAAGTCGCCGTCGGTGAAAATGCCCGTTAATTCCATTTTATCGTTAACAAGACCGACACAGCCCAATCTTTTTGATGTCATTTCAAGGATAAGTTCGTTTAGGTTAGCGTTTTCGCTTAATATAGGCATCTCATCCCCTGTGTGCATAAGGTCTTTAACCTTTTGAAGAATTGAGCCCAGTTTGCCTCCGGGGTGGCGCTCATTAAATTGAGTTTTTGAAAATCCTTTTCTTTCAATCATTCCGACAGTTATAATATCTCCTAAAACCAAAGTTGCGGTAGTGGAAGAAGTCGGCGCAAGCCCTAAAGGACATGCTTCTTTTGAAGAAGGAAGAAGAAGAACAATATCTCCCGCCTTAGCGAGCGAACTTTCAGGATTTTTTGTAATTGCAATAAGTTTTATGCCAAATCTTTTTGAATAATTTAAAATATCAATTAATTCTTTTGATTCTCCGCTGTTTGAAATTGCAATTATAACATCATCTTCCGTCACCATTCCCAAATCGCCGTGGCTTGCTTCTGCAGGATGTAAAAAGAAAGACGGCGTTCCGGTTGAAGCTAAAGATGCTGCAATTTTTTTTGCAATATGCCCTGATTTACCCATGCCTGATAAGATTATTCTGCCTTTTGCGTTTTGAATTAAATCAAGAGCACGGGTTAAGTTTTCATCAAGAAGATTTTTCAACTCCTGAATTGCATTAAGCTCAATTTCAATAGTTTTATATGCACTCAGGATATCGGAATTTTGAAGTTTGTTAATCATTAAAACAGCACCTTATTAACTTTTACAGTTTTATTTTATATTAAATATTTAAATGTGTTAATATTATTTTAAAAAATATCAATTTTTTTATTCCTTTGTTTTTATATAAACAGGAAGGTTATTGTGTTTTAATGTTAAACGGTATTAATTTTAATACAAATTATAATAAAAATATAACTTTTAAGGCAGATACTCCCCTGAAACAGGATAGTTTTGCATCAAAAAAACAAAATGCTAAAGCCGTTACTTCTTCGCCAATTCTTCCTTCAATAAGAACAACCCTTTCTCAAGATGAGCAATTTAAATATCTTTTTCTTTTAAATATGTTAAAAGATTTACCAAAAAGCGAAAATGCGCAGGATTTAACCCCTGCAAAACAGCTTGAAACGCTTTTAAAAAACGGTAAATTGCTCTCACGCTCAAACGATAATACAACAGCTCTTGATAACCTTTATTCAATGGCATCTGAAGAAAGAGCCTATAATTTATCCCCTCAAAATTTAATTACAAACACTCTTGATATTTTGGTCAACCCGAAAATAATAACTCAAGAGTTCGGCGACATTCCTCAAGCTGAAAAACAAAAAATAATTTCATACCTTCCTAAAAATCACCCTGCAAGATTAAACCCCGACCTTTTAAATGTTCAAGCATCGGGCACATGCGCCGCAGCATCAAACGAAGTAAATCTTGCCGATAAATATCCTGCCGAATTTGCAAGGTGGGTTAACCATTTATCCGGAAAAGAAAAATCTCTTTATTTAAATACGAAATTAAGCTCAATTTCAAGCAACAAACTTGATGCGATAACAATTCTCAAACTGCTAAAAGCAAACACAAAAGACTTTAATTTTGACTCCGTTAAAATTAAAGTCGAAACCGATCCTTATGCTTATGCAAGAGCTTATATTCAAGATAAATATTGGAACAAGGGCGAAAGAAACGTTGCAGATGTTCTTGTACAGTCTGCCATTATGCAGTTGGGCTCTCAAAATACTTATGATTCTTTAACCGATATGAGAGGCGGGGAATTTAACTCCAATCCTCAAGGGCTTGTTGAAATTGAAAAAACTTATGTTGAATCTTTAATTAAAAACGAAGAAATAACTTCCCTCGTATATCAAAAAATTGATGAAAATCAAAATCTAATCGGCTATTCCTGCTCGTTTGAAAAAATGCAAAAACATATTCTTGATGCACTTGACAGCAGAAATAACGTCATAGTGGGCTATATTTTAACAAACGAAACTTCGGGAAGAAATACTCTTGAAGGATATAACCCCGCCGTTGACGGAGCTTCAAACAAAGTAATCAACGGACATGAAATTACAATTGTTGACTATAAAAAAGATGAAAACGGAAAAGTTACGTTCATTTGTATTGATACGGATGACGACAGTTCGGAATTTGTTGAATATTCTGCCGATTGGCTTCTTCCCAAAATACATCATGCCGGCTATGTTTCAGCCCAGGTAAAAGATGATGAGGAAGCAATTTTAAAAGAAGCGAGTGTTATTTAATCGCATTTTTCTATGTCTTTACTTTTTAAAAGCAGGTTATCAATTTGTTTTTTTGCGTCGCTTTTTGTATTTATTACCGCATTTCCGCCGATACATCCGCCTTCACAGCACATAACTTCGATTAAATTACAGTCGTTATTGCATTTTCCTTCTTTGGCAAATTTTCTAAGCTCTCTGATACTGTCTTTGTTTAATCCGTTAACAAGATAGCTTTTTACATCGCTATCATCCCCCAAAGAAGCCTTGACGGACTGTTCCACCCCGCCTGTTACGCCGAAATTTCTTCCTTGCTTTGATGCTTCAATATTGAATTTTGTTTCTTCGCATTGAGTAATGTCGATTTTTTTAGCAATAAACAATGCGCTCAGCTCCTCGCAATTCATTACAAAGTCTATGTTTTTGTTTTCATAGCCTTCCGTTCTTTTTGCCACGCAAGGGCTTATAAACACGCTCAGCGCATCCGGATTTTCTTTTTTTACAAGCTCTGCCGTATAAAAAAGAGGTGTCTTTGTGTTTGAAACAAAGGGTTTTATTTCGCTTAAATGTTTTTCTATCAGCTGATTATATCCCGCACAGCAGGATGTTGTCATAAAGCTTTGATTGGCGCTCATTCTTTCCCTAAATTCTTTTGCTTCATTGCATGCTGTTATATCGGCTCCTTGCGCCACTTCATATACATCATCAAAACCCGCAATCATAATTGCCGTTTTCAGTTGATAAATGTTTCCTAAGAATTGCCCCGCAATGGAAGGAGCTATCATTGCAATAACTTTTTTCTCGGATTTTATTGCTTTTAAGATATCTATTATTTGGCTTTTTTCATGTATTGCTCCGAAAGGACATGCAAAAGTACATTTACCGCAGTTTATACATCTTGAATAGTCAATGCTTGCAAAACCCGATTCATCTTTTTTAATTGCACCGACAGGACAGGAATCTTCGCAAGGTACCGTAACTTTAACAATTGCGTTATAAGGACAAACCTTAGCGCACATTTGACATTTCTTACATTTTTCATCATCAATTACGGATTTTGAATTAACAATTGATATTGCGCCGAACTTACACGCACTCTGGCATGGGCGGGCAACACATCCCTGACATAAATCCGTTACATAAATTCTGTTTGTTGAGCAGCCTTTGCAGGCAGCCTGTAAAACCGTTAAATTTTTATTATCAAGATTATTTCTCTCTATTGCTTTTTTTGCATAAGCCGACAACGAAACGGTTTCATCATCTTCTTCAATTGGAAAACCAAGAGCGGCTATTGTTCTGTCTTTTATTATTGCTCTTTCTTTATAAATACAGCATCTGTAAGGAACTTCCATACCTTTAGGGCGCATCTTAAAGGGGATTAAGCGGGCTTGTTCCGCAAAGTCATCAGATAAAAATGCTTCAATTGTTTTTACTAAAATCTCTTTTTTTAAGTGGGTAACTTGACCTGGTATATTCATCGTTGTTTTAGCTTTCGGTAATGCTTAAAATTCAAAATAAAAAGGCGACACCCGGATTCGAACCGGGGGTAAGAGCTTTGCAGGCTCCTGCCTTACCACTTGGCCATGTCGCCTTAGACTGTTTCCATGGTATTAAATAAAAAAAATATGTCAATAAACCACAGAGATTATTTCAACATGGTTTTACTTCTTAATTGCCTGTGGAATGTAATTGCAAACCTGTGAGCTTCATCTCTTATTCTTTGAAATAAATAAAGCGCACCCGAATTTACTGGCAGAATAATCGGAGTGTTTTTATGGGGCAAAAATATTTCTTCTTCCCTTTTTGCCAAAGATACAACATCAAGCTCAAGTTTATATTCGTTCATTACCTGTACAACGCCCGAAAGCTGACCTTTTCCGCCGTCTATAATAATAAGATCCGGAGCATCCGTCTGCCCTTGTACAATTCTTTTAAATCTTCTCGATAAAATTTCTCTTAAAGATTTAAAATCATCCACTTCCCCTTTTTCAATTGTCCTTAATTTATATTTTCGATATTTTGATTTTTTCGGCTGTCCGTTTTCAAAATATACTCCGGAAGCCACGGTATTTGTCCCTTGTATGTGAGAAATGTCATAGCATTCAATTGTGTGAGGAAATTTTTTTAATTTCAATTTCTCTTGAAGATAAGCACCTATTTCATTGTAATCGTTTTGAATTTCGGTTAAATCTTTCAGTTTTTGCTGTTCGATATTAAAATCTGAATTTTTTTGCGCAATGGATAAAATTTCTTTATCTTTTTTTGTTGAGGCTTTTATTATGTTTACCTTTTTATTAAGCCTTAAAGAAAGCCATTTTTTATAAATTTCAACATCCGAAAAAGTATCCGATAAAATAATTTTAGAAGGCAATTCCTCGTCATTGAGCATAATATAATATTCTCTTATTGCGCTTTGTATAATCTCGTCTCGATTGTTGTCCTCTAAAAATTGAGAAAAGGAAAAATCTTTTTTGTTGATAAGTCTGCCTTGTCTTATCTGTAGTATGGTGATACAGATAATTTTAGACGAATTTGATATTCCGATATAATCATAATCCGCATTTGTTGAATCAAGCACGACATTTTGCTTTTCAAGAGTTTTTTCAATATCGGATATGCTGTTCCTTAAAAGAAGGGCACGCTCAAAATCCTGTGTTTTGCTTGCCTTTTCCATTTCCTGCTTTAAAATTTTTGTCAGTTCTTTTCTTTTGCCCGATAAAAACAATTCCGCATTTTTTATGATTTTTTTATAATCTTCGCTTGAAATTTTGTTCTGGCAGGGGGCGCTGCATTGACCTATGTCGTAATAAAGACAGGGGCGGGATTTATATTTTGGTGTTTTGCATTTTTTTAAAGGAAAAATTTTTCCCAATATGTCTAATGTTGCATACATTGCCCTTGAATCGGTATATGGACCGTAATATTTTCCTTTAAGAGGGTTTTTGTTTGCTTTTCTTACAACCAAAATTCTGGGATAGTCTTCTTTTGTAATTAAAAAATAAGGGAATTTTTTATCATCTTTTAAAAGAATGTTGTATTTTGGCTTATGTTTTTTTATCAGTTCGTTTTCAAGAATTAATGCCTCAATTTCGGAATTTACGACAATGCATTCGATTTTTTTAATCTGAGGCACCATAACAAGAAGCTTGGGAGAATCTTTTTTATTTCCGACAAAATAGCTGTTTACCCTGTTATAGAGGTTTTTTGCTTTTCCTATGTAGATAATTTCGCCTGTTTTATCATAGTATTTATAACACCCCGGAAGTTTGGGCATTAATTTAACCTGTTGTTTTACATTTTCATCAACTTTAAAAAAACTCATATAAATATACTAACATATTGAAAATATGTTATAAACCACTTTTTTGTGGAATATTGTTACTACAGTAGTATGCATACAAAAAGCTTATTTGCGGTCACGGAAAGACAGGTGGATTATGATACTAGAATTTAAAGTAGATGAATT
Source organism: Candidatus Gastranaerophilales bacterium (assembly GCA_947589425.1). Taxonomy (GTDB): domain Bacteria; phylum Cyanobacteriota; class Vampirovibrionia; order Gastranaerophilales; family Gastranaerophilaceae; genus RUG14156. The sequence goes on from CANQAV010000012.1 coordinate 54,910, forward strand.
ATCAGTACAGGGTGCGTGGTTAAAAACGCTATACGATTTAATCGAAGAATTAAATTGTAAGTGCCAGACATTTATGGAAGAAAAATACAACACGAACAGAAACTGCTTTGCCCCTGTCCGTGTAGTTAAAATTTTTGGCTCAAATTCAATGTTAAGCTGGTTGAAATTGAGAATGGAAAGATATAACCATTTTATTGATTCGCTTAATTCTCAAGATGTTTTTTCAGCTTCGTTTTTAGATGAAGATGAAGCTATATAAGCGCAAATTCAACGTTTAAAAATTCATTTGTAGCGTAATTCACCTGTAATTCTTGAATTTTAGCGTTTAATTTTTCTTTTCCCAATTGAATTTCCCAAACACTGTCTTTGTTGTTTTTATATTCCATTTCAAATTCATGTGTATTAATTTGGATATTTTTAGACTCAATTCCTTTGCCGTATATTGAGCCGGGGAGATTTCCCGTGCTTCTTATTTGACGAGGGTTTTTGCCTTCTTCTCTAACTTCGGCGGTAATTTTAGCGTTTGCCATTTTATTCTCCTTGACTTAAATTTTTGCTTAAACTATTAATATAGAGTAACTTTATTATATTTGTTAAATAAAAAAATGCAATTTTTATCAAAAACAGTTTTAAAAAAGTTTATAAAAGAAGAAATTAAAGGTGTGGGATTTGATGAAAGCTATGTTGAAAGCGCCGTTAAAAAACATACTTTTCTGTCAATTAAAATTTTTGATGTCACCCCTTCTCAGGCAACAATAATAAAACAAACGGCACTTTCGTGCGATTGTGATTGTGCGGTTAACAGAGGGGTTATTGACTGTTCGATTAATTATTCAAATTGCATTCTGTCGGGAACGTTATCTCAAATTAAAAATGTTGCAAAAAAGCTTATGCATCAGCCTTTTTCTCTTTCAAAACTTGCGGATAATTTATTTGAACAGCTGAATATTCAAACGCTTCCTCAAAAATCTCCTAAAATCATGGGTATTTTAAATATTACTTTAAATTCATTTTCGGACGGGGGAGAGTTTTTTGAAATTGATAAAGCAATTAACCATGCCGTTGATATGATTGAAGAAGGAGCTGATGTTATTGATATCGGTGCTCAATCAACAAAACCGATGGCGGAGCTTATTAATACGGCATGTGAGCTCGAGCGTGTTATTCCCGTTGTAGCGGCGCTTAAGAGTGCATATCCCAATATTGAGATAAGTGTTGATACAATGAATTATGCCTGCGCCAAAGCATCAATTGAAGCAGGGGCGGATATTATTAATGATGTCAGCTTTTTTAACAACCCCGAATTTGCAAAACTTTGCTCTGAATTTGACAAAAAACTTGTCATAATGCATTCTCGAGGAAATTCAATGACAATGGATTCTCTGGCATTTTATTCAAATTTAATTGATGATATATATCAAGAACTTTACGAAAAAACCCAAAATGCCCTGTCTCAAGGGCTTAAAAAAGAGAATATAATTGTTGATGTCGGCTTTGGTTTTGCAAAAACAATTGAACAGAACTTTGAATTGCTGAATCGGATTAATGAATTTAAATCGCTCGGATATCCTATTTTGGCAGGTATTTCAAGGAAAAGATTTTTGCAGGATGTAATTAATACAAAAGAGCCTAAAGATGCCGATATTCAGACTTTGCTGGCATCAAGCTTTTTAATTCAGCAAAATGTTGAATATATAAGAGTGCACAACTGTGCTCTTATAAAAGAGGCAAAGCTTTTTTGGGAAAGACTCAACGTAATTTAATTTTTGATTTTTTTGAAATTCTCGCCAATACTTCATCAAAGCTTACAATCGGTTTAAAGTCAAATCCGCATCCTTCTTGTAATTGTGCGCCGAAAGAAAAAATTTCTTCGCTGGGGTAGTTTTTACAGATTGAGGGTCTTTTTTTGTGGTCTTTACAGAGTTTTTTCTCTTTATCATACCAATCACATTCAAATATAAGACCGAAATCATCTTCCCCGATAACCGTTATGTGATGATAGAAACTGTAATTGTCCGTTTTTTTAATTTCTTCAAATTCTTCCTTTGTTTTGATTACTTTTCCGCAGTGCCTTACATAAATATTTTGACAGCAAGCACCGCATTTTAGGCAGGAGCCCGTTCTGTAATATTTTTTTTTCAAGATTTTTGTATGGTAATATTTTTTTATTGTGTTACGGATTTTCGGAAACATCGTTTAAAAAGTCTTTATTTTCCAATATTTCTTGTATGAAATCATCTTCATCAAGCTTGATTTCACCATTAAATATTTTTTTTAAAACCAAAGCGTCGGCTTCTTTTTCGTCTGTTTGATGAAAAATTTTGCTAAAGTATTCAATGTCATGTTTTTTTTGTAACTTTTCTGCCTCTTCATTTTGCGCACAACTTTTTATTACATCTTTATTTTTTTGATGCATTTTTTTTGATTTTATGTCTTTTGCGCTGTTTATGTTGTTGATTTTATCCGACATGTTATTTTGTATACTTTAGTTCCATCATAGCTAAAATTATAGAACTAAATGCGACATGCCGCAATTAAGTTAATTATTTGGAATGTAATTTTTCTCCCAGAAAATCATTTTTTTGATATTCATAATTTTTTATATAATCAAGCGCATCTTTTGGAGATGACGTAATATGGTATAGTTTTTGGGAAATTTCGGGGGCGAATTTTTCTTTTATTGCATTTTGAAAAAATTCATTCAAAGAATTATAATATCCGTTCGTGTTTAAGATTACAATGGGTTTGTTGTTATAGCCGAGCTGTTTTTGAACAATCATTTCGCTGAGTTCTTCAAGAGTTCCAAACCCTCCGCAAAGAGCAATCACAGCTTGTGAAAGCTCGTCCATCTTTGCTTTTCTTTCTCTCATTCCTTTTGTTAAGATAAATTTTGTGCAATCACCGGGTTTAATTCCGATATTATAAAGCTTTTCGGGCATTACACCTATTATTTCGCTTCCGTGCATTCTTGCCGCATTTGTTACTTCGCCCATTAAGCCGAGATTTGATGCGCCATAGACAATATTAAAATGATTTTTTGCTATTTCAACCCCTAATTCATAGGCTGATTGAAAATATATTTTATCAATGTCATTTGATGAACTTGCAAAAACGCAGATTGATTCAATTTTTGCTTCCATATTCTTTCCTTAATCCTTAAATAATAATATTTTAACAAAAAAATGTTTTTTTGTGTTTTGATATAAATAGTTAACATAAAAACATTTGAGAAACTTATATGGATTGTGCCAAAATTAACTGCGAGCCAAAACCGGCTGTAATTAAAAAGAAAAATATAAATAAAAAAGTTACGCTTGCAAGCGTTGCAGGAAGCGCCGCAGGTATTGCGGGGGCTTTAGGCGGAATATATTTAGCTTCCAGAAAGAACAAAACACCGATAAACTTTAAAAATTATTCATATTCCGAAGGCGACGTTCTTTTAATTGGGGCAGGCTCCGTATTAGGCGGACTTGCGGGCGGATTAATCTCGGATGATAAAAAAAATATAAAATCAAAGCTAAGAGAAGCTTCTCAGCAGTTTGTGGGAAGCATGGTTTTTCCGATAGGGATTCTTGCGGGCGTAAATAAACTGATTGATAATTATTTATTCAAATCTTCTTTAAATTTTTCATCAACTCAGCAAAAAGTAATAAAAGTATTAGCATGTGTCGCATCTTTAATTAGCGGTATGGAGCTTGGTAACAAGGTGATGAATATGGTTAACAATAAAATATTTAAAGAAGAAGTTAAACACGATGTTCGTCCGGAAGACTATCTTGTACATACGGATGATTTATGCCTTTGCGCAAATATGCTGTTAAAAGATTTTAAATCCGTATCGGCAATTACTTCAAAGCTTCTGCCCCTTTCTTTTATAATTGCGGGCTCTAAAACTGGAGTTCAGCAATCGCGGGAATAAGATATTTTAAGGTTATATTCCTTGCTTTTTGATTTGTTTATTATAGAGAATATTTTAAGCGATATTTTATAAGGGTTGATTTTTAGTTTTCAGCGTATAATAATTTATGTGTAAATTGAGTTTACTTTGAGGAAAGGTCAGTCTGAACCGGACTGCTCCAAGAGTAAACGCAAAAAGTGAAAATTGAATATCGCGGGATACTCTGCCGACGAAAAATGCGGTAGCCGGTGTTCCCAAACGAGCTTGCGAGGAGCAAGCGAGTTGGAACATTACAACGGCGACGTAGGATAATCGAGCAATGCGAAGCACTTGCGAGATACCCACAGGAGCCAAATATGAATGGTTAACATTTTTCAAGAGGTCAGTCTGGTCCAGACTGCTCCAAGAGTAAACGCAAAAAGTGAAAATTGAATATCGCGGGATGGAGCAGTCTGGTAGCTCGTCGGGCTCATAACCCGAAGGTCGTTGGTTCAAATCCAGCTCCCGCAACCATTTATCCTTCCACACGGAAGGATTTTTTATTATGGAGCTTACTTATACAGGCTCACAATCTTCGCCAAAGCTCAGATGTTCGCTTTGTAAAATCCAGCTCCCGCAACCATTTATCCTTCCACACGGAAGGATTTTTTATTATGGAGCTTACTTATACAGGCTCACA
>CANQAV010000013.1 GCA_947589425.1 Candidatus Gastranaerophilales bacterium
TAATCTCTTAAGTCATCATAGGGCGGAGATGTGACAACAAGGTCAATTGAGTTTTCGCTCATTTTGTTCATTACGTCGACACAGTCGCCTTTAATTATTTTATTTATATATTTTTCAATATTCATGCGGTTATTTTCTCATAATCATTTTCGTTTATGGCACCTTCAAGGATTAAAAAGTCAAGATGATATGAACGAAGCTTGTTTTGTTTGAAGAGCTCTTTTAGTCTTTCTATCAGGGTTTTATTTAAATAGTTATTCTTTGATAAATCTTCGTAAAGAATGTTTTTGCCATCTGCCATGTAATGGAATTTTCTGTGGCAATTAGGACAAAGCGCAAATATATTAAGCTTATGCTCCGGTCCGCCGAATGAAAAAGGTACAAGATGATGAAACTCTACAAACGGCATATTATTTTTTGTCTTGAATGTTTTTTCACTGCAGCATTCACACTTGAGCAATCCGTCACTATCAGCAAATACTTTAGTATAATACTGTTTCATTAAATTAATTAAAGTATGATTTCTTATTTTTGTATTGCTTGTAGAATTTTTAGATTCGCTATCTATCAAATCATTTAAATTTTTATTTGTTTTAAGCGCAACTTCTTTATCATAACTTCTTATTTTTTCGCCTTCTCTAAAATAATCAAAATCATCATTATCTTCTGATTGAACATAGCTATCATAAGTTTGCAAAAAACTTTTTTTAGAATTAATTCCCATATCGCACAGTAAATTTTTGAATTTATTATATGCTTCTTCGTTATTCATTTCGCAAGCACTGATAAATACATATATTAAACCGAAACAAATAAATTTATCCAAATGAATGTTATACAATTTCCAGCCGATTAAAGTTTTTTCATCTTTTTTATAAACCATATCCGAACTTGATTTAACATAATATTTTCTTAATTCATCTTCACAAACCTTATACAATTCATTATATTTTTCCAATTTATATCTGTTTAAAAATTTATAAGTTTTTATTATTTTAGAAAATTTCGTTTTATCACAAACTTCAACACCCTTTTTAAATGAAACACAGGCAAGGGGATTTTTACCTTTGTCCTTAACAATATCCCCTCTTAAACCAAGAATGTATTTTTTCAATTCTTTATCAAAATCTTCTGTTTCAATGTCTCTTTTTCTTTTAAAGGAGTGTACTTTTTGTTTTATTTTTTCAAGGTTTTCTACAATTGTTTTTTCACTTTTTATCCAATCAGTATTTTGAATGGCATCATTTTTCCTTGATAAAATATATTGATATACATTTTTTGAAAGATTGTTATTTCTTTCCAAAAATTCCAATATATCAAGATAAGGGCTATAGCTTATATGAAAGTCCCGCACATTTTGGGATATATTTGAAACATCTTTAATATCAACATCCAAAGGCTGTGAAATCATTTTTAATTTTTGATGTTCCCACAAAAGCAAAAATTCATCAAAATTTGCCCTCAAAGCGGTTTCGCCTATGGGGGTCAAACTGCAAAACTCTCCGAGCATGCGGGTCTTTGTTTTTGAATAAAAATACCCAAGATAAAATAAAAGCTGGCGCTCGTTTCGAATTTGAGCATGAAAATCCCTTTTTTGCTCATTTATTTCTTCTTCTATTGTATTTTTCTTTCTTTTATCAAGATGGCTTGAATAATAATTTTTTATTATCTCATCCAATTGAAAAGGTGAAAAATCTCTTTTATATAAAGCTTCTCTTATAACTGCCTTACATCCGCTCTGCCCGCCCGAGCGCATCAGGAACATAAAATAATATAATTTTGAAAGCTCGATATATTTATTTCTTTCTTTTTCGTCCGCAAAAGTATAATTACCGCAAAAATCATTGAAATATCGAAATGCAGGTAATCTCATATCGGAATATTTTGAACTTCCGAAAAAAAATTCTTCTGCGTCTTCTTGAACATTGCAATCCAAAGAATTTATAAAATCGTTAAAAATATTTTTAACTTCTTCTTTTTTGTTTTCAGTATCTATTGAGCCGTTTAAAAATATGTAATAATATAAAACCAAAAACTTTTTCAAATACCACAGTGTTCCCGACTCAGATTTTTTAGTAACTTCCCAAGATTTTGTCAAAAAATAGTTTCCGGGCAGTATGCCTTGGTAGAATTTTGAAAATGTATTCATAAAAGATATTTTAGCGAAATATAAAATAATTTTCAATTTATTAAAATTTATATTTTGACAATTTTTTTTATGTTTTTCCTTTGTATTATCACAAAGGAATTTGACCGTGAAAATATCACCAATTAATTTAAAATCTTACAACAGTTCATATAATCAACAAACAAGCTTTCAAGGCGGTCTTGAAAAACCGTTAAGCGAGCAAGATTATAGAAATGCAAAAAATTATTTTAATTTTTATGCCGACAATTTGGATTTCAAAATAAATTTATCTACCCTTAATTCAAATCAATTAAACGGAATTCAATACGGGATAGACGTTTTTGACGGTCTTTCAATGGATGACATATTATATGTTATAACAAGAGGAAACATATTGGTTAACAGAGGCTGCAGCAACGGATGTATACACTGTCTTTTTGGCGCAAGCCCGTTTTCGATAAAAACTCTTGACAGAATGAGCTGGGAAGATTTTTCAAGCTACATTGAAGGGGCAAAAGAGCTTGCTTCAAGGATGAAAAACAAAATTGATACTTCAAATTGGTTTAAAATTTTATTTCTCGATTCAGACTGTATGGATATGGAAATAAAAGACAAAGAAGGTAACAGCTACGACTTTGTTGATTGTGTTAAGAAAATACTTGAAGTTAATCCCGACTATCAAATTCTTTTTGATACAACGGGCTGGTGTCCAAAATCACAAAACAGACAAAAAAGAGCCGAAAAAATAAGAGATTTTATTTTAAAACACAAAAACAATCTGAGGGAATTTAATATATCCGTCAACCCCTTTCATCAGGTTTATATAAATTCAAAAGAACAAAACAATCCCTTTACCCTTGAAGAAAAAAAGAAAAAAGGTGAAGAATACATAAAAAGGATTGCAAACACTCTCTATACATTTACTCCTCTGTTGTCTTTAAAAAAATATAATGTAATAGCAAGAGCAATCCCCGATAACCAAACAGATAATCCTTCCTGCAATAAAACGGAGCTTCGCTCAATAATAAAACAAATAACCGATGAGTTAAGGAAAATGTATGAAAAAGATTTTGAAGGCAAACAAGAATTTGTTAAAAGCAAAAAAGATATAGATAAATTAACTGAGCAATACGAAACTTTATTAAAAGATGATTTGGAAAAAATAGAAGACGCTTCTTCAATTGTTCCCATAGGACGTGCGGAAAAACTTTTCAGGAACCCTCAAGACAGTTTTGAAGAAAGAAAAACCAACTTTATGAACTATCTCAAAGAAAGAAAACACTCCGATATTCCCCTTGCAATTAATCCGAACGGAAAAATTGTTACATATTATGCGGATATGTCAATTCCATCGGATATTAAGCTTAATTTTGAAAATAAAGATAAAGAAGTAAAGCCTCTGGGCAGTGAAATCAAAGATTTTATCTTTGTTGTTTAAGATACAAAAATTAACAATCAGCAGAAATTGTTAAAGTCAATAGAAAAAATGCCGTTAATTAAATTGTTATTAACGGCAATTTTTGTGTGAAATTTAAATAGAAAGGAACTCAAAATGGGCGATACTAACATCTTCAGCAATATCAATAATTTAATCAGTGGTGCTATTAAAAAGGTAGCCCAAAATGTTACAACATCAACAACAGATGCAACATCAACAACAGATACAACATCAACAACAGATGCAACATCAACAACAAATACAAACGGAGCACAAAAAACACAAGGAACAACCCCAAAAAATCCGGTTGATATGGCACAAGATATAAAAAATAAAGAACTCAAAAATGATGAAAATGACAAAGTTGTATGTATAATAGGTTATGATGAAGACAATGATAAGGGCATCTCTGTGGGCGAATTTGGTAAGTTTATAAAAGATGCGTACGGCGAAGACCAATTTGAAGAAGAACAAATTAATTTTTTATTCAATGTGCTTGATTCTTCCGAGCCCGAAAAAGCAGATAATCAAGACGAGAAAGCAGATACTTCAAAAGGTGATATTTATACTGCTCAAGCTGTATCCGGAGATGAAAAATTAAACGGGGCTGAACTTCATAATATAATGACAGCAGATGCTTTAGAAAAATACTTAGACAATATCAATAAAGATGAGATTGAAACTTTAAATGACGGCTTTGAATTGCAACAAGACGGAACTTATAAAAAGACTCTTGATGACGGCTCAGAAGTTTTAAGAACAATTGAAAAACAAGATAACGGTGTAACTATTGTTGAAGATGGAACAATGGATGAAGAAGGCAACTTTGTTCCCGAAAAAGGTCATAGAACAGATTCGAAAGGACGTCTCCAATCGGATTGGGAATATGGAAAAGATAGTGAAGGAAACGAAACAAAACTCGGCACATGGTATGAATATGATGAAGAGGGAAACCAAAGCGTTAATACCTTCTATGAATTTACATATCATGATGAAAATAATGACGGCATAAATGAAACGGCAGAACTTAGAAAATGGAACTCTGATGAAGATGATGCTGTGCACAATAAACCAGAAGATAAAGACCTTGATTACTTATTTGAAATTGAATATGAAGATGACGGCATAACAGAAAAAAGCAGAATTTATACCCAGGAAGAAAACGGAAATACTATTGTCGGTCAATATGATAATATCGGCCAAAGAAAATCCGAAGAAGAAACGGATGCAAACGGAAATGTTGTAAGAAATACCGAATATCAAGTTAATCTTGCAAATAATGATAATAATAAAACGAGTGAAACAATTAACAAATATGAAGGTGATAAACTTGTAAGCGCAACAACAACGACAAATAAAGACGGAATAGAGGTTACAGATACGAAATCATACTCTGGTTTTGAATATGATAATGACGGAAGAGCAACATCAGGAACAATTATACATACCGATGAAAACGAAACAACAACAGAAGAAATTCTTACTGCTTGTGAACTTGATGAAAACGGAAACGTTGTAAAGGGTACAACACAAATTAAGAAGCTTGACGGAACAATAATAGAAAAAAGAACATACACGGATTGTGAATATAATAAAGACGGCACAGTAAATAACGGCAAAATTGAATACAGTGATGAAAACGGAAATGTCGTTAAAACGGAAGAATACGAAGACGGAAGCGTTATAGATTTAAAAGAATACTCTGATTTTGAATATGATGAAGACGGCAAGGTGAAATCAGGAACAATTATACATACCGACAAAGACGGAGTTAAAACAACAGAAACTCTTGCTGATTGCGAACTTGATGAAAACGGAAACGTTGTAAAGGGCAAAATTGAATACAGTGATGAAAACGGAAATGTCGTTAAAACGGAAGAATACAAAGACGGAAGCGTTATAGATTTTAAAGAATACATTAATTTTGCACCCAATAAAGATGGCTTAGTAACATCAGGAACAATTATACATACCGATGAAAACGAAACAACAACAGAAGAAACTCTTACTGATTGTGTACTTCAAAACGGCGGTATAGTAAGTGGTACAAAAGTAATTAAAAACGATAAAGGCGAAACAATAGAAATAAGAGAATACGAAAACTGCGTACGTGACAGAAACGGAAATATAACAAATGGCACTCTGATATATAAAAACGAAGACGGAACAACAAAAGAAACAAGAAAATACTATAACTGCACACGTGATGAAAATAACGGTGTAATAGACGGCACAATTGAATATTATAAAGAAGACGGAAATGAAACAAGAGTATACGATAAATGCACACGTGATGAAAATAACCATGTAGAAAACGGCACAATTATAATATATGATGGATGCGGAGATAACAAAACAGAAAAAGAAAAAAAAGTATACAAAGACGGAAAACTGACGGTCTAACAATAAAATATTAAATTATAAGCATTAACCCTCTTGAAATATTCAAGAGGGTTAATTGTACATATTCCGATAAAATGCTAAAATATATAAAAAAGCGAGGAATTATGTTCAACAAAGCAGTTTTATGGGATATATCATACGGGGTTTATGTTGTTTCTTCGATGGACAACAAAAGACCGACAGGCTGTATTGCAAATTGTGTCGTTCAATTAACCAAAAATACAATTGCCGTAAGCTTAAATCACCAAAACTATACAAATAAAGTTATTAAAAACAACAAAAGTTTTTCCGTTTGCATTCTTCCTCAAAACGCAAACCCCGAAATTATTTCCGTTTTCGGGTTTTCCTGCGGTGAAAATACAAATAAATTTGATAACATTAAATATAAACTGGTTGAAAGTCTGCCTGTTTTAGATAATTCAAAAAGCTATGTTCTCTTGAAAACAATTCAGGAAATTGAACTTGAAACCCACACTCTTTTTATCGGCGAAATTATAGGCGGAAATGTTTTAACTAACGAAATTCCGATGACTTATAAATATTATCATGATGTTATAAAAGGCTTTGCACCCAAAAACGCTCCGACATATATTCCTTTGGATGAATTAATTCAAAAAACGGGTCAAAAAAGATATAAATGTAAAATCTGCGGTTATATTTATGAAGGGGATTTAACAAAAGAAAAAGATGATTTTGTCTGTCCTGTTTGTAAAAAACCCAAAGAATTTTTTGAAGAAATTTAAATTAAGCTCCCGACAAACGGGAGCTTAATTTTTAATATGACTACTGTGCGTTTAATATACCATAAGCTGCATCCCAGCCCGATAAACCGCCTCTTGTTTTAAATTTTGAAATTTGAGAAACGCTGTTTTTTCTGTATTTTTTCATTTCTTTATCAAGTTTTTTCTGTAATTTTTTGCTTTCTTTTCTTTGGGCAATAACGCTATCCGCATAGGTTAAAAATGTTTTATATTCATTACAGTTATATCCCGCTTGTAATTTTTGAGGATAAGCATAAGCTGTATAATCATAGATATTCATTGCTCTATCCGCATTTGCAGGTTTTGCCAGAAGCGCATTCCATGCCGTTTGTGTTTGTTTCGTTAAAACAACAATAGCCGCCAAAGGGTTATATCCCGCATTTGCCGTTAAGTTAACCGCAATAACATCCGCCTCTTTTTGTTCTTTTGAATTTGCATAATTACTTGCAAGAGAAGATGCCAAATCATCACTTGAAGGAGCAGCCACAAAAGAAGAAACAAGTTTTCCTCTTGCGGCATGACCTGCTATAATGTGCCCCAGTTCATTTGCAATAACCGCAGCCACTTCATTATCGTTGCCCGTATATTCTAAATCTGATTTTTGGATGCTCACAACTCTGTCTTGAGAAAAAGTTGAATTATCAGCCTCTTTTGAAGTTACTTCAAATTTAACATTTTGAATTGCAATTCCGTTTTTTGTTAATAGTGCACTTCCTATTGCGGGAACTTGTTTTTCGGGGTCATACGCAGCCGAAAATGCGCTTAGCGTTAAAGAAAAAGTGCATAATAAAACCAATAAATTCTTTTTCATATAAACTCCTATCTTTTTGTCATTAAAATTATATCAAAAAAAATTAATCAAGTTTATTTAATTTATCCTCTGAACAACCGGTGGCTTTCTAAATCATTTTTTAGGGCGGGATAATCCTCTATATTTTTATTATCCGCAAACCAGAAAGCATATTTCCTTGCAATTTCAAGAATTTCGCTGTCTTCAACCAAATCTGCAAGTTTAAAATCAGGAAGCCCCGACTGTCTTGTTCCCAAAAATTCCCCCGGTCCTCTTAATTCCAAATCTTTTTGAGAAATTATAAAACCGTTATTTGTTTTTGTCATAATATTGAGTTTATTTCTTGTTGCAGGAGATACTTTTCCCATAATTAAAGCGCAATATGACTGCTCTTCACCCCTGCCGACACGTCCTCTCAGCTGGTGGAGCTGAGATAAGCCAAATCTTTCGGCATTTTCAATCATAATTACCGTAGCATTGGGATTATCCACCCCCACTTCAACAACCGTGGTTGATACCAAAATATCAAATTTTCCGTTTTTAAAATCGTTCATTACTTCATCTTTTTGCTCCCCTGTCATTTTGCCGTGCAAAAGCCCGATTTTATAATTAGAAAATACGCCTTTAGCAAGTTTTTCGGCTTCACGTGTAGCTGCCAAAGCGCTTATCGCTTCAGATTCCTCAATTAAAGGATAGACAATATATGCCTGATGCTTAAAAAATATTTCTTTTTTTATAAGTTCATATATGCGGTTTCTTTCTTGAGCCCCGCCAAGAGTTGTTATTATGGACTTTCTTCCTTTGGGCAGTTCATCAATTGTACTCACTTCCAAATCCCCATGAAGCGTCAGAGCAAGCGTTCTTGGTATCGGAGTTGCTGTCATGTTTAACATTTGAGGCATTTTACCTTTATTTAAAAGAGCATTTCTCTGTTTTACTCCAAACCTGTGCTGTTCATCAATTACAACCGCACCCAAATTGTTAAACTCAACCCCTTCTTGAATTAAAGCATGAGTGCCCACAGCAACATGAATTTGCCCGTTTTTAAGATTTTGAAGCATTTGTTTTTTTATTTTTGATGTATTTTTGCCCGTAAAAAGCCCCACGCTAAGCCCCAAAGGTATAAGCCACGAAGAAAAATTCTTAAAATGCTGGCTTGCAAGGATTTCCGTAGGCGCCATAATAGCTCCCTGATAACCGTTTTCAATCGCACAAAGCAAAGATGCAACCGCAACAACCGTTTTACCCGAGCCTACATCCCCCTGAAGAAGCCTCTGCATCGGAGTTGTTGAATTCATGTCTTTAAATATCTCATCCAGTGCCTTTTTTTGCCCCTGCGTTAATTCAAAAGGTAAATTTGTCAAAAACTTCTCTACAAGCCCGTTTTGCTTCACTTTTAATTTAATTGATTTATCTTTTTTGTGAGCTTTTCTGATGAGAGCCAAATTTAACTGCATTGAAAACAATTCATCAAAAACAAGGCGGTATCTGGCTTTTTGTGCTTCTTCCATTGTTTTTGGATTGTGAATATCAATGATTGCATCTTTTTTTGAAAGCAGATTTAATTCTTGTGTAATTTCATCACACAGAGGCTCTTTAATTTTATCCTGAAATTTAATGAGAGCATTATTTATTGCGTTTGTCAGGGTTTTTGGGCTTAACCCTTCGGCGAGAGGATAAATCGGAACTATTGTATTTTTTGCTTTATCTATATTTTTCTCAAGCCCCAAAACCTGAATTTGTGCTTTATCAAGAGTTATTTTAGAACTGTAATCATCAAATTTTACAACGCCGTATGCCATAACATATGAATTGAGAGGATATGCATTTTTATAATGTTCAATTATTTTTCTGTTGTTTGTCCTTATAAAAAAGTTAATTGGAATAATACCCGTTGAATCTTTAATATAAACAGTCAAAATTGTTAATTTTTTGGGAGTTGTATAGTTTGATACTCTTGTAATTTCACCATATATCGTAACCTGTTCTCCAAGGCGCAAATCTCTGATTTTAGACTGTGTTTTATAATCCACATATTTTCTCGGGTAATATTCAATTAAATCACGAACTTTAAAAATCCCCATTTTATTGAATATTTTGCCAATCTTCGGACCGACCCCCTTAACAAAAGCAACATCGATTTCATCCGTTTCATCTTGAAATTCTTTTTCCGCTTCGCTCTTTTTGGGTTTATTTTCCCTCGGTTTAATTAAACTTCTTAAGCGTGCGAAGGTTTCAAGGGTTTTATCTATTGTATATTTTCTTGCGCTGAAACCGTCTGCTTTATAGCTTTCATAAAGTTCAATAAGAGTTAAAATATTTTGTTTTTCAACTTTATTGATTTTTTGTAAAACATCATACAAAATACCAATCATAAATTTTGAAAAATTTGTCTTTCTTCCGTCAAAATCAATGTATTGATATTTAATTTCAAGCGTGAGCGCCTGTTTTACTTTTTCATATATTTCATCAAAACCCAACTTACTCAACCACTCTTATAACTTCATACAGATTTATTTTATTTGCTTTGCCTCTTATTGTAACATTCTTAATCGTAATTGCATCAACATTATCCCTCACTCTTTCATAAGTTGATTCACTGATTAAAAAATTTGTTTTATATACTTTATTAAAATTTTCAATTCTGCTTGCAGTGTTAACAGTATCTCCGATAACGGTATATTCAAGGCGCTCTTGAGAGCCTATATTCCCGATAAATGCCTCTCCTGTTGAAATTCCTATTCCTATTTCAATTTTGGGTTTTCCTTCATCAAGCCATTTTTCTCTTAAATATTTTACTTTTTTAAGCATTTTTTCCGCGCATTTTACCGCCATAAGTGCGTGTTTATCATTTTTTTTGGGCTCGCCGAATATCGCCAAAACGGCATCTCCCATATATTTATTCAAAACACCGTCATATTCTTCAATTATGGGAACAAGAGCGCTGAAATATTCGTTCAAAATTTCGGTAGTTGAATTTGCATCCATTGATTCGGATATTGAAGTAAAATTTCTAATATCGGCGAATAATACCGTAATATCCGCTCTTTTCCCGCCAAGAGAAACATTGTCAATATTTTGAACAACATTCTGCATAACATCGTATGACAAATATTTGCCCATTGCATGTTCAATTTTAACTTTTTTGTTGTCCTCAATTAAATATTTATATGAATAAGCGCAAATCAAAGAAACAAGCACAAAAAGCTCGGGTAAAATTACATCAATTGCAATCCTGTTATAGTAAAAACCGAAAGACAATATCAAAAATAAAAGCATTATACACAAACTTGATAATAATGCACAAACAATCGAAAACCTGCTTGCAATAACAAAAATTAGAATAAATATAAAAAGACAAATTAAAAAGTTTACGGTCGGATTTGTTGTTTTATAAAAGGTATTTGTAATTAAATTATTAAAGTTAACAGCCTGTAAATCAAGTCCGGAAAACACTTCTGAAACAGGTGTTCTTGCGGTATCCGACAATGCCTGTGCTTGAGCATAGGCACCTATAAATACGATTTTATTATCAAACAAAGAAGGGTCTAAAATCGGCTTTTTACCTTGTTTAATTGCTCTGTATGATAAAATTACATCAGAAGCCGAATATTTTTTATGGGAATATATGCCATCTTGCGTTTTATAATAGCACAAATAATTTGAAGTAAGCCCGAACTCGTTTTTTATCGGGATTTTAAGAGTATAGTCCCGTGAAAAACCGTACAAATATTTATCCGTTAAAATATATTCATTAATATTAGAATATTTAGAAAACATTGAAAGTCCCAAAGAAGGGAAAAATTCACCGTCATAACTTATGAGCTGTGCGGATTTTCTTATATATCCGTCAGAATCCTCGGGCATATTTACAAAACCTAATGATTGGATATTTTTAAAATATTCTTCCTGCAGGGTTGTAAAACTTTTAAATGGCGAAAATGAAGGGATTTTTGTCCTTTTATCAATTATTTTAATATCGCTTTTTGTTTTTAAAAGTTCATTATATTTTTTGGAATTTATCTCATCCCCGAAAGCGTTATATGAAAAAGCAACTCCCGCAGTCAGTTTATTAAATTTTTTAATACCCGAAAAAAACTTTTTGTCGCTTTTAACATGCGCTGTATCAGGCGCCGTTATAAGCCCGTCATATCCCATTAAGCGGGCATTTGTATAATTTTCAAGATAATCAAAGATTTCAAGATAATATTCCCTTTTCCAGGGCCACCTGTCAATTTCATAGAGAGATTTATCATCAATTACAACAAGCACAATATCGTCAGAGGCAATTTTATTGCCGAGTGTAATTTTGTTTAAAAGATTATATGACTTTAAGCGCAAAAAAGGGAAAGCAATAAAATATATGACAAGAAAAAGTATTGCAAAAACAAGGAATAATAATTTTGTACTCTTTTGCTTAAACTCCATATTTCAATTGTATAATACTTTTTTTAAAATAAAAAGTTATTTATATGCCAAACAATTTAGGCTTTTATTCTAAAGCTGATAAATTAACAAAAAAAATTGCGTCTGACGCGATTCGAACGCGTGACCTATCCCTTAAAAGGGGAGTGCTCTACCTGCTGAGCTACAGACGCAAATTCTATTTAAAATATTACGGTATTAAACCGCTTTTTTAATATATCAAGAACAAATTTTTACGTCAAACACTTTTTTATCTTTTATTTTAATTGCCCGATTGAGTATAGAAAACTATCCAATTAACTGAAAAATTTTTACCTGTATCTTTATGTTGTAAGTTTTTGAAAGGTTTAAAAATGAAAAAAATTTTGTTTTCTTTTTTGGCTCTTGCCTTATTTAGTTCTATCAGCTTTGCGGATTGTTCAAATTGCAATAAATCCCCTTGCGGGCAAGATAAAAGATGCCAAAAGACCGATTGCGAAAAGAATTATACCCCGTGCGAAAAAAAGGCACCGTGTGAAAAGAATTATGATAAATACATAGACGATGATGAATATTGCGTTTATAACCAATGCTTTTTTGACAGACAATACAGAAAAATGAAACATGAATTGTGCCTTACACGACAGCAGGAAAATTGTATCGACAAAATTTATCAAAATTTTAAAAACGACATGGAAGGTTTTCACGCAAGATACAGAGTTCAAAAAAACAAGCTTCTTGAAATGATTTACTGCGGAGATGACTGCTGGAGAGAGCAGAGAAACCTCGTTCGTGATTTGGGAAAAGAAGCAAAAGAAAAATTAAAAGACTATGACAGCGAAATAAAAGAACAGCTCTGCAAAAGCCAAAAAGGCGACTACAGAAGGTTTAAAAGAAACCAAAAAAAGAAAATGAAAAGAATTGTAAAATACGGAGCAATATACAAGCTTCCATGCTCCAAGTGCTGTAATTCAAACTAATAAACAAAATCAGGGATGATTATTGCATCCCTGATTTTTTAATTATTACATAACCCAAAAAATCAATTTTATTATCTTTTATTGCAATCTTATCAACTTCAAGCCTTCCTTTGTTTCTTTCATCAATTTTAATGTCAAACGAAGCAGGTTTGAAATTGTTTATTAAAGGCAAAAGGGAAGAATATCCCGCCTTAAGGGAATTTAATTCAAAATCGCAAAGCTTAATCTGTCCTTCTTCAACAGCTAAATTTGAGCTGAAGCTGATTTTAGAAGTTTTTTTAATAAATCCCAAATCAAGGGCAATGTCATATTTGAAGTTTAATTTATTGTTGTTAATTGATATTTTTGAATTTTTAATTTGAAACATGTTTTTTATAACGGCATTTGAATTAATTTTATCAATAATTTTTTTATATTCGCTTGTTAAAAGATATTTATTAAGGTTTTGCTGGGTAAGGTTTGCGCTGTATTTTAAAACCATGTTTTCTTCAAACACGGGCAGATTATCTTTAATTGTGACTCTGTTATATGGGCAGATTGTATATATATCAACATCGCTGAAAATTAAACCTTCCAAAGGGAGTTCTTTTGTTTTTGCGCTGAGGCTTTTAAATTCCCCGCCTAAGAGGCTGTTTCCCCAATAATTATCAATATCTATCTTAAAATTTGAATTTGTTTCTTTTTTAATTGCTTTTGTCATTTGATGTTCAATTATATTACGGCTCAATAAATTAACTCCCGAAATACTTGAAGATACACCGCCAAAATTTTTTTTGGGAACATAGCTTGAACAATAGGAATTGTAGTCTTGTGCAAAGCTGAAATTTTGAAATAACAAGACTGAAAATATTGTTAATATTATTTTTTTCATTTTATTAAATAACTCCCCGTAAAATCATCTTCCAAATCAAGTTTAATTATTTTATATGCGTGATTTTTAGAATATGCTTCCGTTACAAAATGCTGAATTCCGTCTTTTTCAACTTCAATATTCTCTCCGTAGTGACCCGAAACAATCAATTTAACATTGTTATATTTTTTTAAAATTTCGAGATAATTTTCCGTTTTAGATGTTTCCATCCATTTTGAAGAAGTTTCAAGCAAAGGGAAATGCTGTAAAATCACGACACTTTTATTCTTATTTTTTTCAAGAGTTTTATCAAGAAAGAGAAGTTCATCTTTTGAATAATATCCGTTAGACGAGCGGAAATATTGCTTTGAGCCGTCCATTACAATAAAAAGATATCCTTTTTTGCAAAATGTGTAATACGGATTTTTGGGATGAAATCTTTTTACTTTGTTTACTCTTTTAAGATAATATTCCTTATTTATCCCCGCAGAAGACGAAACATCGCTTGAGCCTAAAAGAACATAGGTTTTTTTATGAAGTCTTTTTAAAAGATATAAAAATATTTCAAGATTGTCAAAACTCGGATTTTGAAGATTATTTCCGCCAAAGACAACAAAATCAATGTTTTTAAGGGAGTTGATTTCCTTAATCGTTCTTTTGAGATAAGGAGCATTTTCCTGATTTAGCGAAACATCGCTGATATGAATGAAATTCAATTCACGACAGAGCGCAAATTGGTTTAAAAAAACAAAAAACAAAAGTATTTTCAAAAACTTTTTCATAGTCTATAGAATAATATAAAAACATGGTTTTAGACAAATTATAATTTACAAAATGTTAAAAATTTGCCTCTCAAAATAGAAATTTTGGCATATTCCTGTTAATATTATACCTGCCCCTAATCATGAGGAAAAAAATGAATAGAATAATAGCTGTAGTATTGACAATTTTAATGTTTTCAAACTGTGCACAGGCAATGAACGTAGATGCTTTTATGGATAAACATATAGCACCCGTTTCCGACTTTATTGCACACATTATTTTTTACGAAATTAACTTTTTCGGCTCAAAAGTTCCTTTGATAATATTTTGGATATTAATTGCAGGGATATTTTTTACAATATATTTCAGAGGAATTTGTATCTGGGGCTTTAAACACGCAATTGATACCGTTTCAAAACCAACCGAAAAAAAAGATAATCAAACGGGCTCATGCGGTGAAGTATCATCATTTCAAGCTCTTGCTACGGCTCTTTCCGGAACAATCGGCATAGGCTCAATCGCCGGTGTTGCAATTTCAATATCAATAGGAGGCCCGGGAGCTGCTTTTTGGATATTTGCCGGAGCACTTTTGGGTATGTCAATAAAATTTGTTGAAGCGACTCTTGCGGTTAAATACAGACGCTTTAATCCCGACGGCACTGTATCGGGAGGACCGATGCATTATATTGCACACGGTTTAACAAGAAGAAAACTGCGCTGGCTGGGTCAGCCTCTATCCGTTATATTTGCGATATTATGTATCGGAGGGGGTATTACGGGCGGAAATATGATACAAATTAACCAATCCGCTCATCAGCTTATTTTTATAACGGGCGGAGAGCACAGCTTCTTAACCGGATGCGTTTGGATATTCGGACTTACGGTTGCAATCCTTGTGGGACTTGTGACGGTAGGGGGTATTAAAAGTATCGCAAAAATTACAACCGTGCTTGTTCCTACAATGTGCGTTATGTATATTGTTTCGGGTCTTGTTGTAATCGGAGCAAATTTTGTACATATACCGAGTGCGCTTGTTCTGATTATAAAAGAAGCCTTTCATCCGACTGCGGTAGCGGGCGGGATTTTCGGAACAATCATAATAGGATTAAGACGCTCCGTTCAATCTAATGAAGCCGGAACGGGAGCTGCCGCCATTGTATATGCAACGGCACAGACAAAAGAGCCCGTTTCACAAGGTTTCGTTGCACTTTTAGAAACGTTTCTGACAGGGGTTTTATGTTTATTCACCTCTTTTGCAATAGTTTTTTCAGGTGCCTGCACTCATGCCGCAAAAGAAATTTCCGGAATTGAACTTGCTTCAAACGCATTTCAATCGGTAATCCCGTTTTTCCCCGTAATATTATCTTTAATTGCAATAATGTTTGCACTCTCGACTTTAATATCCTGGGCATATTACGGACAAAAAGCATGGACATTCCTTTTTGGCGAAGGAAAAAAAAGAGCCCTCACATTTAATTTAATTTATTGCGTATTTATTGTTATAGGCTCGGTAATGAATGTTAAATCGGTTATAGAAATAACGGATGCAATGATGATTGCCATGTGTGTACCTAATATCATTGCGCTTTACATACTCTGTCCCGAAATTAAAAATGATTTAATTGCATATTGTACAAAACACAAGTTCGGACTTTTCAGAGAAAAATAATCGGAATTTTATAAACTTTTATCTATAGCTTCAATAACATTTTCATATAATGTAAGTTCTTCATCTGATAAATCGGCAATAAAATTGATTAATTTATCTTTTTTCGGATTATTTGTTTTTTGAAGGTTGTAGCCGAATTTTTTCAAATCTATGTCTAATACGCTTATAAGTTTGAAAAACGAGCAAAGAGAAGGAATATAACAGCCGCTTTCTATTCTTGAAATATGCTGTGCGCTTAAGTCAACTTTTTCGGCAAGCTCCTCCTGGGTATATCCTTTTTGTTTTCTGTAAAAGCGGATTTGTTCCGCCAAAAATCTTTTGTCATCAAACTTCATACAATATCCTTTTTTAAAAATAAGATGTATTTGACAAATTTTTAATATCGTATGCGCATATTTTTATTTATCTTTTTGATGTTGACACATATTAATTTTTCAATTAAATTATGTGTTATAATAGGAACAAATAAACCCACAGCAGGATATAAAACAATGAAATTAAAAGAATGGGCAGAATTTCAATTTTACAGACATATGTGCGTTATCACAACCGGAGAACTTCACGAATATTTCTTTGTAAAAAAACACAGAGCAAAAGAGATTTATTCAAGGCATAAATTTAGCGAAGAAGACATTAATTTATTAATTGAATATGAAAAAATCTACCCGAAAAACATTCTTTCAAGAGAAGAAACAATGTCAAAAATAATAAATGAAAGATTATCGGTCGCAAGAATAGGGGACGGAGAATATAACGTTATGCTCAATCAAGATAATGTTTGGAAAAATAATTCTCCTTTTTTAAAAGATGAACTGCTCAAAATCCTAAAACAAGGAAGCAATAATAAATGTCTTGTGTGCATTAACCCATATAATCTATATGAAAATACCGTAATTTGGTTTTGCCATTACTGGCTTTCAAACATAAAAAAAATTGCAAAAACTTTTGAATTTAACAAAGAAAATTTTTACGGAGATGCTTATGTTTTCAGCTTATTTTTTGAACAAGTTTTTAAAAAAATAAATTTAAACGAATTAAACGCCTCTTCAAAATTAAACGGAAGATACTTATATGTTTTTGATAAAGAAAAATTGAATTATCTCAAACAGCTTTTCAACAACAGAGATATTGTTTTTGTAACAAACAAAAATTCTCTTGTAAGAAGTGATGAACTTAATATATTTAACGGATGCAATTCAAAGTCTTATATTGATATACCGGAGTATAGCTGCATAAAAGAGTATGATAGAATAATGCGGGAAATTTTAAAACATGATAAAAAATCTTTAATTTATTTGGAATGCGGTGAAGTTGCAACCGTTCTTGCATATCATCTGGCTGATTTGGGGTATCAGGCTCTTGATGTCGGGGATTTTTATAAAAGGCTGATTTTCAATATTCAAAAAAAATATAATAAAAAAATCAAAATTAAAAATAAAGACTTGTTGGAAAAAATTCAGCCGAATTTTTAACCATAAATTAAAATCCTTCCCGATTAATGACTTCGGGAAGGATTAAACTTTTACAAGCTCAACTTAAGCGGTTAATTTATTGATTGCTTTTGTTAATCTTGATTTTTTTCTGGCAGCGGTATTTTTGTGCAAAATACCTTTTGCAACTGCTTTATCACACAATTGGTAAGCTTTTGATAAAAGAGCCTGTAATTCGGATTTATCTTCGCTTTGAGCGCAAACTAAAACCTTTTTAACGGCTGTTTTAATAGAAGTTTTAAATGCCAAATTTCTTTGCGCATTTCTTTGTGCAACAAGCACTCTTTTTTTTGCAGATTTAATATTTGCCATAATTTTCAATTCCTTTCACAAAAATAACTTACGTTATCTGCGAGGTTTGAGTGAGTATCTATATAATATCCAAAAAGAATTTTTTTTGCAATTTTATATTTTGCCCAAAATTTGAAGTTTATAATCAAGCGCAATTTCTTCGAAACATACAACCGGAACATCCATAAAAAGCTGAGATACGAGAATGAAGATAACTTGTCTGTATTGCTGGGGTACAACAATAACCGCATTTTGCTCAATTATATCTTTTCTGGTTTCTTTTAAAATCTTTTTAAATTTTGAAAATTTTGAAATATCAATTTTAATGTTCGCCTCTTCGACATTCGTCTGTTTTTCAAGAAGCTCTATGGTATCGTCATCAATTTCATAAGCAAAAATTTCTTTTTCTTTATTTGCAATACTAAAGCTTATCTGCCTTGAAAGCGCAAGACGAAGCCTGTCCAATAAATCCGCTTTGGAATTATCATCCGCAAAATCGTTCAATTTTTCAAAGATATAGGTAATATCTTTAATGCTGACTCTTTCTCTTATGAGCTGGCAGAGAAGATA
Source organism: Candidatus Gastranaerophilales bacterium (assembly GCA_947589425.1). Lineage (GTDB taxonomy): Bacteria > Cyanobacteriota > Vampirovibrionia > Gastranaerophilales > Gastranaerophilaceae > RUG14156. Next base: position 18,537 of record CANQAV010000013.1, read on the forward strand.
TTTTAGTTCGGAAATACTGATATATTCCCCTAAAATCGTATCAACAAGAAGCGCATTTTGAGAAGAAACAAATTCAATATAGCGGTTGAGGTCATTATAATCAAATATTTCTTCAACATGAACAATTGCAAAATAGCTTAAATAATTTGCAATATATTCGGCCGGCTCAATCCCTTCTTCCCAAAAGTTTTCACACAAATCTTTTTCAATCCATACGAGTTTTCTTTTTGTGAGAGGGTCTTTTGTTTTATAGGAATTTTTAGGTGCTTTATCAATATTCAACTCATCTTCAAAATATGCAACATGATTTGGGTATGCCTTTGCACTTACAACGCTTACTCCGTGGACATTAATCGTAAATTCAAATTCATCCAGAGAAGTATTTTCAATAAATTGAACTTTAGGAATTATATACCCCAATTCCCTTGTTAATTCCTGACGCACTTTAACTGTTTGAGATAAAAGATTTTTTTCAATTGAAGGGTCGCACAGCGAATAATTTTCCGAAGATAAACTTATTGAAAGCCTTTCTTCCCCTAAAAAGCGGGACATTTTAGAAGGCGCCAATACTTCTTTTAAATCTCTTTTAAGGTCGTTTAATTCATCAATATCTTTTTTGATTTCGTCGTTTAAAAGTTCTCTTTCTTCGTCTTTTGAACTTTCCAAAAATTTCTTTACACGCTCGATTTTATCTTTTTTATCCCTTATCTTCCTCTGCAAGTTCATACAAAGTTCATAAGGCTCTTCTTTAGAATACATCATTTTCTCAACAGTGCTTCTAAAGTTCACAAGTTCATCATCAAGCCCGTCATCTTCAACGGTTACTTCTTTTGTAAAAATACAATTGTAAACTATTTTTGAATTTTGTTCCGCTTCATAAATGGAATAAAGCTCCCAGTCCGTGCTTGCCATTGCGTTTAGGGTATTTTCCAGCAACAGCGGGTCGTCGGTCGGAATGGATTTAATTGAATATTCTTGTTTTATTTTGCTCATAAACTTATTTTACGATAAAGCAAATTATTTTGGAACTTTATTTTTTACTTTTCGTCAAAATAACTATAATGCCGTATTTGCTACTGGGCTCTTGGGGTAATTCAAGAGCCTTTTTTTGCTAAATCATTTTATATACTCTAAATTCGCAAGGTCTTAATTCCTTGAAAGTGATTTGATTTTCAATAGGATTTTCAAGAGGTTTTTCAATGAACATACATTTTTTAAATTCGTCATAATCAAAATCAAAGCAGGAAACAAGCTTTTTGCCTTCTTTTATTTTAACGGTATTATCTTTTGTTATTTTTCCTCTTACAATTTTCTTTTCAATATGACCCAATTCATCCTGTACATCCTTAAGTTCGGAAGGAGCAAAATAATTTGCAGTTATTAAATATGTTTCTTGTTTTTGATTTTTATTTAAATTGCCCTCGGGGACTATTTCCCAGCAGACAAAACCGTTATCCTGCTGAATATGTAAAACGGCTTTCCCGTTGTTAATCAGTTTTGAATGAGATGCAAAATAATTAAGCGCATTGAATTTTTCAAAAAAGTCCCAGTCAAAATTCCTTACCATGGAAATTTCTTTTGATATAACTCTTTCTATTCCCGTTTTTGTAAAGCTTTCATCTCCGTCAACAAAAAGGGTCGGTCTTTGAGCAAACTTTCCTCCGGGAATAAATTTCATCTTAAACCATTTAAACAAAGCTCCCGTTTGTCCCAGCTGGGCAGGATATTGGTTAATATCTCTGAATTCGCCGTCTTGATTGTTGTAGCCTTTTAAAATAGACAGGGGATTTTGTTTTGATGCCCTCTGGTTATATTGGCTTAATCTTATATTATCGTTAACGATTTGTTCGGGCGTTTTTGAACTTTGAGAAACAATATCATCCCCCCAGAGCAAATCAAATTTCATATCTTTATGATATTCCTTAAAATATCCGTCCCAGAGCATATATTCCGCTAATGTTGCAAAGTAAGGAATTTTCTTTTTAATATTGGAATTAACTTTTCCCAAAACGCTTGAAGGTATTCGATAGCTTATGGGATGAGCCTTTTTATCCACCGAAACTTCATCAACAACATGATCAATATGGTCAACCCTGAAACCGTCAAAATTATATTCATCACGAAGTTTTTCGGTATAATCAACATAGAAATCAACCGCTTCTTTATTATATTGATTTAATTCAAAATGATAGAAGAAATATGGCGTTTGACAGTCTAAATTCGCAAAATGGGTAACATCTTCTCCTTTATAATTATAATGTTTATAAACGGGATATTGAGCGCCCTTGCTCATTTTATCAAAAACCGGTACACCCGCAGAACACCACGCTCCGCCTGAAAAAGTCCATAATCCCGCTTTAATTAAAGCTTTTATAATTTCGTCCTGATTTTTAATATCATCTTCATTTTTAGGATGACATTTTGCGGTTGAATTAATAATATCCTGAACTTTTTTTCTAATCTCTTCCTGTTTTTCTTTATAGCTCATTTTATAAGAAATAAATATCTTATATTCTTTTATCAAATCTTCTATTGCATCTATGATTTTTTGTTCTTGGGAATTATATTTTTTATTGTTTCCCTTCAAATTTTCAATATACAATTTTTGAACATTTTTAATATCTTCTTCCTTATAATCCCCCTTCTTTAAAAGCTGCGGGCATATTGTTGTTATATAATTGCCGATATCAGATATGAGTTCGTTAACATCCATCCAGCGTGCAACTTCAGGATGTGTCAAAACAATTTTTGAAAATCTTGAAGTTTGAGGAAGGATATCATATATAACAGGGTGGTTGCAAAGCTGTGCCAATTGAATAAAAAGCTTAACCTGCCGTTTAACGTCAAGCCCCAAAAATTTAACCAAATTATCATCCTGCAATTTTTTTGATACTTCCGAATTTTTTGGCAAATACGCACATTCAAATTCTCTTTCAAAGAAAGGAATTAAATATAGCGTACAGGGAAGAATATCGTTTTCTTCACATCCGAAATCAAGAGTTATTAAACATTTAACCCAATCAATAAAATGTCCCGTGTTATTTGTTGAATTACCGTCCCCCAATGCGCTCAGGGAAAGAAGCTTTATGTTATGTCCTTCTTTTTTAAACCAGTTTGAATTTTTGATATTTTTTCTGTATAAAACCGAAGGATTTTTAAAATCAATAAACTTATTATTTGCAAATGTTTTTGCTTTTTTTAATTTTTGAATTAAACCCCATATAGCTTCAGCAGGCGTTAACTCTTGTAAAACTTTAAACTGCGGATAAGGAAGATAACCAAATTTTTCAATTGTATTTGAAAGATAAATTTTTCTGTCTTCTAAAATATCGTCAATTCCGTATATTTGAGCAATTTTTGCAAGCAGAGTATCTAATTCTCTCGGTTTAAAATTCGGCTTAAAATTCTTTTCATGCATTAAAATATCAAACATAACACATCCTTCTATCCTTTACAGAATAATTTTAGCAAAAAATTTAATATGTTTAATCCGATTGAAACAATATTTAACAAAAAACCACAATTTTAATATAATCTTTATTTGCCACAAATAAATTTAAGTATTAAAATTACTAAATAAACACGATTATTGGAGCTTAATATGTGCGGAATTATAGGATATATAGGTGACAGGGAAGCTTGCAGTATATTGGTTTCCGGCTTATCACATCTTGAATACAGGGGCTATGACTCATCTGGCGTTGCTTTAATGGAAAAAGATAATGTTAATATCTATAAAGCGGAAGGCAAGCTCATTAATTTAGTCGAAATATTAAAAACAAAACAAGATGTTATATCAAAAGCTCATATAGGAATAGGTCATATAAGATGGGCAACCCACGGACTTCCCACAACGATTAACGCACACCCTCATACCTGCAACTGTAAAAATTTAACTCTTGTTCATAACGGAATAATTGAAAATTATCAGGAGCTTAAAGAAGAATTAACAAAAGAAGGCTGTATTTTTAAATCTCAAACGGATACCGAAGTTGCAGCGCATCTGATTGCACATGAATACGGCAAAACAAACGATTTATTACTTGCAATGCAAAGTGCTGTTAAAAAAATTAAAGGCGCTTTTGCTTTCTGCGCAATTCATAAAAAAGAGCCCGATAAAATCGTCGTTGCAAAAAGAAATGCTCCTTTAATAATAGGAGTAGGCGAAGGCGAAAACTTTGTGGCATCTGATATCCCCGCAATCATTGAATATACAAAAAAAGCAATATACCTGTGCGACTATCAGGTAGGTGTTGTAAAGAAAGACAGCATTAAAATTTATGACGACAAAAATCAATTAATCGAAAATAAAATTGAATATCTTCCCTTTGAAGCGATTGCGATTTCCAAAATGGGCTATAAACATTTTATGCTCAAAGAAATCCACGAACAAAGCGACGTTGTAAGAAATGTCTTAAGCTCAAAACTTACGGATATTGAACATGAAATTAAGTTTGATGAATTTAAACTTACTTCAAACAAAATCAAAAACATTACAAGAGTTCAGATTGTTGCATGCGGGACAAGCCTGCATGCGGGTTTAGTCGGAAAATATATAATTGAAAAATTTGCCCGTATTCCGACAGATGTTGAGCCTTCAAGCGAATATATATATCGTGACACAATAGCTGACGAAAATACTCTTGTAATAGGGATTTCCCAATCGGGAGAAACGGCCGATACAATAACTGCAATTAAACAAGCAAAAAACAGAAATTCTCATATTGTAATCATCACAAACAGAACAGACTCAACCATGGCACGTTTAGCCGACAGTCTTTTGCCTGTTAATGCGGGTATTGAAGTATCCGTTGCCGCAACAAAATCTTATATGGCTCAATTGATAAGCCTTTATCTTCTTGCAATATATCTTAAAGAGCAAAAAGGATTAAAAGAAAACGAAAAAGAAATTCAAAATTTAAAACACGAATTAATAACCCTTCCCAATAAAATTGAAATGCTTCTTGAAAAAACGGATGAAATTCAAAGAATTGCAAAAAAATATTCTTCTTACAAAGATTTTATCTTCATTGCAAGGGGAATAAACTACCCTTCTGCCCTTGAAGGCGCACTTAAGCTTAAAGAAATCAGCTATATTAATGCAACGGGCTATGGTGCGGGCGAATTAAAACACGGCCCTATTGCAATGCTTGATTCAAACATGCCCGTGCTTGCAATTTTAAATTCGGGGATTGTATATGATAAAGTATTATCTAACTGCGAAGAAGCAAAAGCAAGACAGGCAAAACTAATCGGGGTAAGCGATTATATTGCTCAAAAAGACATAAATCTTTTTGACGATTTAATTTTAATCCCTGCAGTAAGCGACATTTTAAGTCCCGCTCTTAATATTGTTGTTCTTCAGCTTTTGGCATATTATATCTCGGAATACTTGGGAAAAGATGTAGACCAGCCCAGAAACCTTGCAAAATCAGTAACCGTTGAATAAATTTGGCAATATTTTTTAAGAAAATGACTTTATATATACAAGAGAGATATTGTATAATTAAATCATGGAAAAAAAGATAGTTTATATTAAAGAAAAAGAAATTTCAAAAAAAGCGCAAGAAAATTTTGACGCAATAAATGCATACGTTCAAAATCCTATTAAGGCAAAATTTCTTGCTTTTCAAAAAACAAAAAAAGAAGCGCTAAAAGATTTATTTGATTAATGCAAAACAATAAAAATTCTCTCTTTTTATATTTGACATTGCGACAAAGGTCGCAATTATCGGGCACTTTAAAATCATATTTTAAAAAATTCTCAAATCTTGAGATTGATGAACTCTCTGAAAAATTTTTAGAGGATGAAAAATATTATATTAAAATAGCCAATCCTCATTTTGAATTTTTGGAAAATTATTTTGATGATGATAAATTTTTGACTGATTTAAAACGGTTTTTTAATTTTTGTCTGTATGAAAAAAAACAGAAAGAAAAGTTCAAACCCTATCTTGAAAAACAGAAAGAATATCAAAAACAACAGCGAAAAAAAGCTCAGGAATTTAAAATGTCAAAATTGAAACCCACAAAAAAACAACTTCTGTATTATGATAAAATAACAAAAGAAAATAACATCAAAAAACATGATGTAAATACCGCCTCAAGGCTTGATTTAAGAAATTGGATTATGGAAATAGTTAATAAAAATGACAATAATTAAAGATATCGAAAACATTTTGAAACAAGGCGGAATAAAAGAAGCAAAGGCAGAAGCAAAACTTATTGTTGAAATAGCAAGCGGTTTAAAAATCGAAGAAATTCTTTTTGGCAAAATTCAAAATGAAGATAAAATATATGAAATTGCCCGCATAAGAACAAATACAAAACATCCGATACAATATATTCTTGGCTTTAGCTATTTTATGGGCGAAAAATATATAGTAAACGAAAATGTCTTAATTCCGAGAGACGAAACGGAAATACTTGTCAGAAATTCCTATGAGCTTTTAAAAGAAAGAAAAAACAAAATTGATGTTCTTGAAATCGGCATAGGCTCGGGGTGTATATCTTGCGAACTTGCAAAAAAATTAAAAGATAAAGATATTGAAATCTTAGGGGTTGATATATCCTCTGATGCCTTAAGCACTGCTCTTGATAACATATCAAACCAAAATCTGATAAGAAAAATCATAGTTCGAAAATCGGATATTTATTCAAAAATAAGGGAAAATGAAAAATTCGACCTTATTGTTTCAAACCCCCCTTATATTCCCAAAAAAGAAAAAGAAAACCTTGAGGACGAAGTTAAAAAAGAGCCGGACATTGCCCTGTTTAGTGAAGATGACGAAGGGATAAGCTTTTATCAAAAAATAATTCAGGATGCTCCAAAATATCTGAAAAAAGACGGTTTTATAGCCTTTGAGCTCGGAATTAATCAAAGCGGAAAAGTTAAATCACTGCTTGAAGAAAACTTTATTGATATTAAAATAACCAAAGACCTTCAAAACATAGAAAGAACAATCACAGCCCGACTAAATTCCCGATAATTGCCTTTGTATTTATATCGTAAAAATTGTTAACTATTTTTTTATCAACAAGTTCAACACTGTTCAAATCTTTTAAAATTTCAATACTTTTTATGGACAATTCCTGATTAAATTTATTTTGATTTACCATATCCGCAATTTTTTGAGTGTTTTGAATAAGGCGATATTCCCTTGTAACGTTTAAAAAAGCGTTAAATTCAAAGGGTTTATTTATATCAAAATCAATATTCAAATCAAGTTCAAAAGAATTTAAAAGCTCATTTATATTTTTTATTTCTTCTTTTGAAGCTTTATCCAAATCAAAACAATAGATGTCATTTCCGTTAAATTCGGCAAATTTATTTTTCGCAAGAAGCAAAAGATTTTTTGAATAAGATGTTTTTTTATTGTATAAAAATTTGATATATTCTTGTATTTGCCAGTATTTAACCGTATTTAAATCATAAGTTTCGGGATATGAGTCAATTGTAACGTCAAAAATCCGCTCAATTTGATTATCGGATAAAATGTTTTTTAAACTCTCAAAATCATATAAATCGAGCAAATTTGAAATTATATTCGGGCAAAAAGGATTTTTAAAAGCATGCTCAAGCACAAACTTAATTTCATTAATATCTTGATATGCAATGATAAATTCAAAAGCACCCAAAATTTCAAAATCGTCTTTTGAATTTGAAACTATTTCTTTCATCTCATCCAAAATAGTTCCGTCTTTAAATTTTGAAAGCGCAAAAGCACAATTTGTTTTAAGAGGAAGAAATTCACTTTTTGCATATTTTTTTAATTCATCAAGCGAAACGGTATCTAAAACATTTGAAAAATATTTTGCACAATACGCTTTTTGTTCTTTTGTGCCGTTGTCAAAAAGCTCGAGTATTCTGTCGGTTAAATCCATATCGGCAAATTTAAGCCATGAATTAACGATTATATCTTCAAAATCACAGCAATATATCTTTGAAAATTCAAAAATATTATCAAGATTTTCTTTTTTAATTAATTTAACAAAATCTGTGCAAATTCTGTTTTTTAAAAAAGGAAAAATATACTCGCTGTTGTCGCAGAGCAATTTAAATAAAGAATTATCTTTCGAATTAATTATTTGATTTATTGTATTTTTTGATAGTTCAATATCTTTTGAAGTTAAATTTTTGATAAAATTTTTATCGGACATAGTTTACATTATTACATATTACAAAATTCTTGTGTATAATTGATTTATATTATTTTTATGAAAAAGGTGTTAAATGAGCGAGTTAAAATATAAAAAAATTCTTCTAAAGATATCGGGAGAAGCTCTTTTGGGCTCTCAACAATTCGGTATTGACCCCGAGCCTGTTCATAATATCGGGCAGGAAATTAAAAAAGCTTATGATTTAGGTGCGCAAATTGCCGTTGTAGTCGGCGGAGGAAACATATTCAGAGGCATGAAAAATTCTTCCAAACTCGGCATGGACCAAGCTTCGGGAGATTATGTCGGCATGCTTGCAACGGTAATGAATGCAATTGCGCTTCAATCGGAATTAAGAAAAATCGGTGTGGAATGCAGAGTTCAATCTGCAATTGATATGGAAAAAATAGCCGAGCCTTATATAAGATTTAAAGCAATAAGACACTTGGAGAAGAAAAGAGTGGTAATTTTTGCGGCAGGCACAGGCAACCCCTTCTTTACAACAGATACCGCAGCAGCCTTGAGAGCGGCTGAAATCGGAGCAGATGCCATGCTCATGGCAAAAAACGGAGTAGACGGAGTATATTCCGATGATCCGAGAATTAACAAAAATGCGAAAAAATATGATAAAATCAGTTATGACGATATTATAGTAAAAGGTTTAAAAGTCATGGATTTAACTTCCTGTGCACTTTGTAAACAAAACAATATCCCGATTAGAGTATTTGATTTTAATTTAAAAGATTCTATAGTTAAAATATTGAACAATGAAAATGTGGGAACTTTGGTTGAAGAATAATTATTTAGGAGAATAAAAATGTCTATTGATGAAATCAAAAAACAAACAAACGAAAAAATGGATAAATGCATTAACCAACTAAAAAAGGAATTGGTTAATATCAGGACGGGAAGAGCAAATCCCCTTATTCTTGATAAAGTTATCGTAGATTATTACGGAGCTCCGACCGGTTTAAGACAATTGGCGCAAGTATCCGTAAGCGAAGGCACAACCCTTGTTATCACTCCTTTTGATAAAACAATTATTAAAGAAATAGAAAAAGCAATCGTAAAAGCGGAAATAGGAATTACTCCCAATTCTGACGGTATGGTTATCCGCCTCGCTTTTCCGCCTTTAACACAAGACCGGAGAAAAGAACTTGCAAAAGAAGTTAAGGCAATAGGCGAAGAAGCTAAAATTGCAATAAGAAACGTAAGACGTGATTCAACGGATGCAGTTAAAAAGCTTGAAAAATCAGACAATCTTCCCGAAGACATTATTAAAGACGGGGTTGACCAGATACAAAAAATTACCGACAAATTTACGAAAGTTGTTGATGAAACAGTAAGTGCAAAAGAAAAAGAAGTTATGGAGATATAATTTGAGTTCCGAATTGCAGAAGAAAAATAAAGTGCTTCGTGTGGTAACGGGAGTTATAATTTCCCTTATTTCGCTTATTGCAATCGTTTTAGGGTCTATTCCTCTGTTTATTCTTCTTCTTATAATCATAACCCTGTGTTCGAGAGAATTTGTTAAAATATTGAGGCATAAAGGTTTTCATCCCAGCCTTTCGATAATTTTATTCTCCGCAATTGTTTTTGCAACTCTTACTTTCTTTCACAGATTTGATTTAGTGCCTTCCATGCTCACTTTGTCAATAGTTGCATCTTTTCTTATAGTTCTTTTCGCAGGACGACAGCCCTATATAGTAAACGTTGCAACGACAATCTTAGGCGCACTCTATTGCGGTTGGCTTCCATGCCACATTTTATTAATAAGACAAATAGGCTCAAATCGTGTGGGAGCTTTTCAATTTTCAATTTCACAGGGGCTTTTCCTCTTGTTATTCGTATTTGTGGCAGTAGCGCTTACCGATATCGGGGCATATTATTTCGGGGTTAAATTCGGAAAAAGAAAACTTGCCGAAGTAATAAGTCCGAAAAAAACAATTGAAGGAGCAATAGGCGGTGCACTTTGTGCAATCGGGGTTTCGTGTTTTGGAGTTTTTTATACGGGCTTAAGTCTTTTTCAGGCAATATTAAGCGGATTAATTATTACGCTGTCCGCACAGCTTGGAGATTTATCCGAAAGCTTAATTAAAAGAGATGCCGGAGTTAAAGACTCAAGCGACATCCTTCCGGGGCATGGGGGGATGTTAGACAGATTTGACGGATACATCTTTGCAATTCCCGTTGCATATTACTTTTTCGGACATTTCTGCCTCGGCTCAAATGTAGTTGTTGAATTTTTAAAATATTTAAAAGGTGCTCTTGATGTCTATTTCTAAAGAAAGAATTGAGAGTCTTATTGAATTTCAAAAAAAATATAATCTTGATTTTTCGGATATCAACCTTTTAAATCAAGCATTTGTGCATACTTCTTATACAAATGAAAATAACATCAGCGTATTTTCTTCCTATGAAAAATTGGAATTTTACGGAGATGCGGTTTTAAAATTATGCGTAAGCGATTTTTTATTCAACAGTTTTCCCGATTACACCGAAGGACAATTGACAAAATTAAGAGCTCAAATAGTTTCGGACAGAAACATTTTTGAATATGCAAAACAGCTGGGTTTTGAAGATTTAATAGTTTTGGGGAAAAACGAAAAAAAACAAGGGGGAGCAAAAAAACAATCCATTCTTGCATGCGCTTTTGAAGCCCTTTTGGGAGCAATCTTTATTGAATACAAAGAAAAAGGCTATGAAAAAGCAAAAAATTTTCTTTCGGAAAATTTTCTTGATGACATTCTCTCATTCAATTCAAAAATTGATACTTTTAACCCGAAAGCCGTTTTGCAGGAATATACCCAAAGTATTGACCACAAACTGCCAAAATATAACGTGGTTTCTCAAAGCGGGAAAGAGCATAAAAAAACTTTCTTTGTCGAAGTAAGCTACAGAGGCAAAGTAATAGGAAAAGGAAGCGCTAAAACAATTAAATCCGCCGAAGAAAATGCCGCAGTGGATGCCGTTAAAAATCTGAACATAAAAGGACAACAATAATGGAAACAATAATTTCGCCCTCAATTTTATCCTGTGATTTTGCAAATCTTATGAATGATATTAAAAAAGTAGAGCCTTATGTGCCATGGCTTCATATTGATGTTATGGACGGACATTTTGTACCCAATATTTCAATCGGAGTTCCCGTTGTTAAATCCGTAAGAAAAATTACCGATTTATTTTTAGATACTCATCTTATGATTGAAAACCCCGATAAATATATTGAAGCTTTTTGTGCTTCAGGCTCGGATTTAATAACGTTTCACTATGAAGCAAGCAAATCAAATACCCTGAAAACAATAGAAAAAATTAAATCTTTAGGGAAAAAAGCGGGTATTTCAATAAAACCCAAAACAGACCCCAAAGAAATAAAAGACTTTATAAATCTCGTTGATTTAGTCCTTATAATGACGGTAGAGCCCGGTTTTGGCGGTCAAAAATTTATGAATGACTGTGCTCTTAAAATCCCGATTATAAAAAATTATTCAAAAAATCCTGATTTAATTATTCAAATTGACGGCGGAATAAATAATGAAACGGGAAAAATCTGCAAAAATTTGGGTGCGAACGCTCTTGTTTCGGGTAATTATATCTATAGCTCTCAAAATCCCAAAGAAGCAATTGAAAGTTTAAAATAACGAATTTGCAAAATAATTGATTAAGAGTTAAAATATTTAGAAATATAAATTTTTTGATGGATATTTAAATTAAATTAGCAAAAAATAATTTTTACATGTTTTGTAAGAGAAATTGCTTACGAGATATTAAATAAATTAAGCTTTTTGGAGAGTAATTAATGGAAAATGATTTCAAAAAAAACAAACCGAATAGTGAATTTAATGCCAAAAATGATAAATTCGGCGCAACAAACCCAATCACATCAGCTTCCAAAAAATCATTTGATGAAACAAATGATACTCAAAAAGCATACAATACAACATTAACGGCAAAAAATGCAAATTCGGCTGCGGATAAATTTATTCAAGACCCCGAATATGTTCAATCTCATGTTGAGTTTTGCGATGAGCTTGTTGAAAAAGGATACCCTTTGGAAGAAGCCATTGAAAAAACAGACAAATGTTTCAAAATTCTGTCCGACAAGGATACTTATAACTAAGGAAATTGATTTGGAAGTTAAAACAAAAAATGTAATCGTTGTTAATCATCCCGTAATTAAGCACAACCTTTCGGTTTTAAGGGATAAAAACAGCGATTGCGAAAAATTCAAAAATGCGCTCAAACGAATTACTTATTTTCTTCTTTTCGAGGCGCTGAAGGATATTCCTCTGGTTGAAAAAGAAATCGAAACACCTCTTAAAAAAACCGTTTGTCAGGTATATGACAAATCTTCCCAGCTTATCATTGCTCCGATTTTAAGAGCAGGCTTGATTTTTTCGGAAATTGCACACGAAATAGCCCCCCATGCCAACATTCATCATATAGGCATGTTCAGGGACGAAAAAACACTTGAACCCGTATGGTATTACGACAAGAAAAAAGAAATTATTGAAAACAAAGAAAAAGTGCATCTTATAATAGTTGACCCGATGTTAGCAACAGGCAACAGCTCCGTTGACTGTACAAAAAACTTTACCGATAAAGGTATCTTGGAACAAAATATCGTCTTTATGAGCCTGATATCTTCCCCGCAGGGTATTGAAAAATTAAATACCGAATTTCCGAAATTAAAAATAGTTACCGCATCAATTGATGAAGGTCTCAATGCAAAAGGCTATATCCTTCCCGGACTGGGTGATGCCGGAGACAGGATTTATAATACCCTTTAATTGAGATATTTTTTCAAAAACTGACCCGTATAGCTGTTTTTTACTTTAACAATCTGCTCGGGCGTTCCTTTGGCAACAACTTCTCCCCCTTTGTCTCCGCCTTCGGGTCCTAAATCAATAATCCAATCAGCACATTTTATAATATCCATATTATGTTCGATTATAAGTATTGTATTTCCGCTGTCCGCCAAACAAGAAAGCATTTTTATGAGTTTATCTATATCCCAAAAATGAAGTCCCGTTGAAGGCTCATCAAGAACGTACAGGGTTTTTCCCGTTGCTCTTTTATTCAATTCCAAAGCAAGTTTCACTCTTTGAGCTTCACCGCCCGATAAAGTTGTGGCGCTTTGACCGAGTTTAATATAATCCAAACCGACATCATTTAAGGTTTTTAACCTTGAAGCGATTTTCGGAACATTCTTGAAAAACTCTAAAGCTTCGCTCACGCTCATATCAAGAACATCGGATATATTTTTACCTTTATATTTAACTTCAAGAGTTTCCTGATTATATCTTTTGCCTTTACATACGTCACATTTTACATAAACATCCGACAAAAAGTTCATTTCAATCTTCAACTGACCGTCGCCCGAACATTTTTCACACCTTCCCCCTTTAACGTTAAAGGAAAATCTGCCCTGCTTATAACCCCTCATTTTTGCTTCGGGGGTTTGTGCAAAAAGTTCTCTGATATATGTAAAAACTTCGGTATATGTTGCCGGATTTGAACGGGGAGTGCGCCCAATCGGAGATTGGTCAACCACGACAAGTTTATCTATATTGCAAAAGCCTTCAATATTATCTACTCCCTGTGGTTTTGGTTTATTCCTCAAAAGCTCATGCCGGGCGTATTCGGAGATTATATCCCCCACAAGAGTGGATTTACCCGACCCTGAAACGCCTGTTATCGCAACGATTTTACCCAAAGGAATATCAACATCTATATTTTTTAAATTGTTTAATTTTGCCCCTTTGACTTTTAAATATTTTCCGTTTCCTTTTCTTCTTTTTTTCGGAACTTCAATTTTTTTTGCTCCCGATAAATATTGTCCCGTCAGGGATTTTTTCTCATTTTTAATATCATCAACACTTCCGAAAGCAACGATATTCCCCCCTTTTACACCCGCAAAAGGACCTATATCAACAATATAGTCCGCACAATTAATCGTATCTTCATCATGTTCCACAACAATAAGAGTATTACCCAGATTGCGAAGCTTTAAAAGAGTTTTTATAAGCATGTTATTATCTCTCTGGTGCAAACCGATTGAAGGCTCGTCAAGCACATAAAGCACGCCCGATAAACCCGAGCCTATTTGAGTTGCAAGACGAATTCTCTGTGCTTCGCCGCCCGAAAGCGTTCCTGCGGAACGGGCTAAGGTTAAATATCCCAAACCTACATCAATTAAAAACTTAAGCCTTGCTCTTATTTCATCCAAAACCTGTTTTGCAATTTTTAACTTAAATTCATCAAAAGTTAAATAAAGGTCGCAAATAAAGTCATATTCATCCAAAACAGACATTGAACAAAATTCAAAAATATTTTTATCACCTACCCTGACGCTGAGCGCAAATGGATTAAGCCTTCCGCCGTTACAAGCTTTACAAGGGTTTGTTATCATATATTTTTCAATTTCCGCCCTCACTATATCGGAATCTGATTCGTATTTTTTAGTTAAATAAGGAATAACTCCCATATAGCTCATAAGATGAGTTCTGTAGTGTTTTGTTCCAAAGTCGGCATAGGTCAGTTTAATTTTTTCATCGCCGTTTCCGTAAAGTATAATTCCTTTCTGCGCAGGACTAAGCGACTTAAAAGGAGCATCAAAATCGATTTTGTAATGTTCGCAGACAGATTGAAGAATGTCGCTGTAATAAGGATTTTGAGTCTTTGACCAGGGATATATTGCACCTTCTTTTAAAGATTTTTCTGGGTCTGGCACAACTAAATTCGGGGATATTTCATAATGAGAGCCTATACCATGGCACAGAGGGCATGCTCCCTGCGGATTATTAAAACTCATAAGGCGGGGGGTTAATTCTTCAAAACTTATGTTACAGTTGGGGCATGCCAGTTTTTCGGAAAAAATTATATCTTTATTTTCTTCGACAAGATTTACGATTAAAAGCCCGTCCGCACGCTCAAGCGCAGTCTGTGCGGAATCAAAAATTCTTGCTTTTGCGCTTTCTTTAACAATAATTCTGTCTACTATAATATCAATCGAGTGTCTTTGGGTTTTATTGAGTTCAATTTCATCTTCTTCAAGATTATATATTTTTTTGTCAACCCTTACTCTTAAAAATCCGTCTTGCAAAATTGAAGATAAAAATTGCTTGTATTCTCCCTTTTTATCTCTTATTACGGGAGATAAAATCTGTATTTTTGTACCTTCTTTTAAAGACAGAATTTTATCCGTTATTTCATCAATTGTTTGAGGAACAATTTCCCTTCCGCACTTCGGACAGTGAGGAATACCCGCACGTGCATAAAGAAGTCTTAAATAATCGTATATTTCGGTTATTGTGCCCACGGTTGAGCGGGGATTATTAGAGGTTGATTTCTGGTCAATCGAAACAGCGGGAGATAACCCCTCGATTCGCTCTACATCAGGTTTATCCATCTGCCCCAAAAACTGTCTTGCATAGGTTGAGAGGCTTTCAACATACCTTCTCTGTCCTTCGGCAAAAATTGTATCAAAAGCGAGCGAGCTTTTTCCCGAGCCTGAAACGCCCGTGAAAACAGTTAATTCATTTTTGGGAATTTTTAAATTTACGTTGTTTAAATTATGCTCGTTGGCATTATAAATTTCAATAAAGTCACTCATACAAAAATTGTAGCATACAAAATTTTCTTTTGTATTTTATATCATGCCACAAGAAAATGCCTTGCAATGAGCTCTCTTTTGTCGTCCCTGAAATCTTCAAAATTAATGTATGACTTTAAAAAACCGTCTTTTAATATTATTGCCAAATATGCCAATAATTCGCTGTTCAAATTAAAAAGTTTGATTTTGTTATCAATAAGACACTGAATTAAAAGCGCAGAATTAATTTTTTGAACATGTCTCATATCAAGCGCAATTTTTTTTGTATCGTTTTTCAGACTTAATATTGCTCTTATAAGATTATCCGTCAAAGTCTTTTTATTAATTGTATATATTGCTTCGCTGTCGCAAAGTGTTTCAAAATAGTCCTTTTTTGCCATCCTATTTTAATTTTAAAGTCTTTTTCGGGAAATGTTAATTATTACAAAGAATAAAACTTCTATAACTTTTGTTTGAGTATAATTCATGGTAGTATATTTATGAAAAGAGATTGTATTTACAGATAATGAAAATTTTAGAATATTTTAAAAGCCAAAAAGAAGACAATAACTTTAATCTTCTGCCTGACGGAATTTTTACGCTGGAACAGGACGGCAAAATAATTGATGTTAATAATAAAGTCCTTGAAATGTACAACACAAGCAGATTTAACGTTTTAGGACGTTATTTTTCAGACTTCGTTGAAAACGGTACTCAGGTGCTCAACCAAATTGTAAAAGACGACTCCTGTGTTTGCGTCAGGGCAATTTTTGAAGATGAAAACGTGCCTCCGACATATTTTGAAATCAGCGCCACAAGAAATTTAGAAAGCTCAAAAGTATATGTTGCACTGAGAAATACGACAGCAAGACAAATTGAATTTAAAATGATGAGCGAAAAATATAACAGCGCTCAAAAAATAATTGAAGGAAAGAACGAATTTCTTTTAATGGCATCCGGAACAATTTTATCAAACCTTGTTTCAATTGCAGGCTTTTCAAGAGCGCTTTTGGACGGTATCGGCGGAGCAATATCCGATAAACAGGAAAAATATTTAAATTTAATCAATCAAAATTCAAAAGATTTAAGCTATGACCTTGAAAAACTGCTTTCTCTTTTTAAAATTGAATCTCAAAAAGTTGACTATCAATATAAAATGTTTGATTTAATAAGCCTTATAAAATCAATTGAGAGGGTTTACAAAAAAGATTTCAAAGACAGAAAGATTATTTTCTCTCTTGATTATTCAAAATTATTTCAAAGAGACTGTTTCTTGGACGGTGAAGTGGTTGAATATATTCTAAGATGCGTTATGGACTTATTCCTAAGATTTTCAAACCTCGGAAAATGTTCTCTTAATATCGGTCACCCTCCTCAAGACTTTCTTAAAACAAGGGACTTTATCGGCAATAACTCGACCGATGTTGAAAAATTTGTTCTTTTTGAAGCAAAAATTACCGATTTGGTGTTCTCGCAAGATGAGCTTGATAATATTTTTGATATGTATTATCAAGGCAACGCAAAACGTCCTATAGGTTTGAAAGCAAGCTTAAACATTCTTAAAAGATATGTAACGGACTTTAAAGGCAATATTTGGGTATATTCAAAACCGAATTTCGGTGCTATGATAACATTTATCCTGCCTCTGAAAATAACGAATTAGTAAGGCTTTATTGATGGCAAAAGTGGTTTTAAACAATATTTCCAAAAGTTTCGGCAAAAAGGAAATTCTGAAAAACATTAATTTGGAAATTAATGACGGAGAATTTGTTGTTTTGGTGGGCGCATCAGGATGCGGTAAATCAACCCTTTTAAGAATGATAGCGGGACTTGAAAAACAAACCGAAGGAGATATCTATATCGGCGATAAACTTGTAAATTCCACTTTGCCAAAAGACAGAGATATTGCCATGGTTTTTCAAAATTATGCGCTATATCCCCACTTAAACGTTAAAGAAAATATAGCTCTCGGGCTCAGGGTACGCCATGTACCGAAATGTGAAATTGAGCGCAGAGTTAAAAGAGCGGTTGAAATCTTAAAACTTGAAGAATATTTAAATTCAAAACCAAAAGAGCTCTCGGGCGGTCAACGCCAAAGAGTTGCGCTTGCAAGAGCAATAGTCAGAGAGCCGAAAGTATTTTTAATGGATGAGCCCTTATCAAATTTAGATGCAAAATTAAGAAGCGAAATGAGGTCTCAAATCAAGAAACTTCATAATAAATTAAAAACAACATTCATTTATGTTACCCATGACCAAACCGAAGCCCTTACCATGGGAGATAAAATAGTTGTTTTAAATAACGGTGAAATACAACAGGCAGATAATGCCAACAATATATATGAAAACCCCCAAAACATTTTTGTTGCAACTTTTATGGGCTCAAACCCCATGAACATCATTGAAGCGGAAATCAAAGATAACATACTTACTTTCGGGAACATAGCCGTAAGTTTAGACAATTTTTTTATTGACACAAAAGGCGCAAAGAAAGTATATCTTGGCATAAGACCCGAAAATATAATATGTTCAAACTCTCCGTCTTATCCTTTCAATCAAATACATTTCAGTGCCAAGATACATTTTGAAGAAAATTTAGGCTCTCATAAAAATGTATATTTTAAATTAAAAGATACGGAATTTTGTGCGGTTGTAAGTCCGGAAATCAAAAAAAGCGCCGAGCTTGATTTTTCAATCAATCCGAAAGATATTCATTTTTTTGATTTTGAAACAAAAAAACCGATTTAAGACCCTGCTTTATATTAAACATATTCAATTTCTAATTCGTCGCACAAGCCGTTAAAATATTCAACCGATTCAAACAACTCCTGTTTATCAAATATTTCAAACGTAATTGTAGGATAAAGTTTAAGTTCTTTTAAGGTAAGAAGAATATCTTTTATATCTAAAGTCCCTTTCAACAAGCTTGAATGAGCATCTTCGTCTTTAAAATTATTATGAAAATGCATGTGTTTTAACATTATGCCGTATTCTCTTATCCATCCTGAAGGCGGCATTTCAGAGTGCAGGTTGCAATGCCCGATATCAAGCGTTGCCCCGAAATATGGGGAATTAACAGCTCCTATAAGATTTCTTATAAATTCAGGTGTTGGCTCATGGACATTTTCTATTGTTAGTTCAATCCCCGCATGTTCAAAATTTTTCACAAAGTCATTATAAAATTCAACATTTTTTAAAAAAAACATATCCCGATATTGTTTTTGTTTTAAAAGATTATTAAAACATGTGTGAAATACCACCGTACTCACATCAAAACATAGCGCCAATTCAAGCGACTGGTAATATCTTTTCAGGCTTGCTCTTTCAATTAAAGGGTCTTTTGCCGCTATGTTCAAATTTGAAAAAAACCCATGGAGTGCTACTTCATTATCAAAATCATCAAGGATTTCTTTATAAAGTTTTTTATTTTCCGCAAAGTTATCTTCTATATCCGCAAGCCTTCCGAAGCGGGAAATTTCAATTCCGCAGTTTAATTTTGATGCAATGTTAACCGCTTCTTTAAAATCATGATATGATACGGTTGAAGAAACAAATCTTTGAAGTTTATTGTTCATATTACAATTATAGTTGAAAATCTTAAAATATGTATATAATTGAATTATTTATAAAACTTAAAGAGGATATAAAAAGGGGGAAATTTAAAAAACACCCTGAAAAAATAACAAATGAAACCAAAAAATGTTCTCATCTTTATGTTCCCATAGATTCAACGGGGAGAATTCTTGCCTGTTCAAAATGCGGAAAAATATATAAGCTAAAAAGGGGCGAGGTAAATCCTTTTAAATAAATATTCATACATACAGCCGATTTTTTTGACATTATAAAAATTTTTATTAAACAAAAAGTAATTCCGACCGTATATTTAAACAGAAAAGTATATTTTTGGAATAACTATGCCTTTTCGATATCGTTTACAAAAAATTCTTGAAATAAGAATAAGAAAAAAAGAACAGCAATTGCAAGCCGTATTAAAAGCGCAGCAAGAAGTTCAAAGAATTGAATTGTTAATTATCGAAAACCTCAAAAACATTGAAGATACAACAAAACAAATGAGAAGCGCAGACCCTATGATGTATGAAAGGTATGATACTTATATAAAACATCTTTGGGAAGAAGACAAAAAACTCAATCAACAGAAAGAAGAAGCAATCGAAAATTTAAACAAAGAAAAAGAACTTTTAAAGCTTCGTGAACAGGAAGTAAACGTACTTGATAAACACAAAGAACACCAAAGGGAAAACTATATACAGGAACAAAAAGCACTCGAATTAAAAGAATTAAATGAAATAGGCTCCCAAAAATTCTTTATAAGATCAAGGGAACAGAAAGAAGAACAAGAGCTTGAAGAATATTTGCAGCAGCATAAAGAGTAAAAAATGATAAACATAGCTGAAAAAAACGAATATAGTACAAGTATACCCCAAAATGAATACAGCGAAGGGGTTTCGGGGCAATATATCAAAATAAAAAAACCTTCTCCTTTTGAAGATATAAAGGCACGTCTTTCAAAAATAATTGAAGCCCTCACGGATACAAAAGAAACAACTTTTGATGATGAAATTCAACAAAAGTTTCTTGACCTTGATTTCGGGGGCGAATTTGATATAGATGCATCAAAAATAGGTATTGAAGACGCCGCATTCTTTATTAACATTTTAAATCAAAACAATATTATTAATTATTCAACCGAAGATAATAAACTTACAATAAACATTAACGATAAAACAATAAACGCAACCAATGCCCTGCTTAATATGCTCAAGATTTCCCATGATACAAAAAAACCTATCAGACTTGATTTTGAAAATGATATCACCGTAATTTTAAAACTTGATAAAGACGGAAAAATTCAAACACATTTTATTCCGGGTACTCTTGAAGCACAAAATTATCTGAAAAATAATCTTATGTGTTTAAAACAAGCATTTGATGATGAAAACATTAATTATTCATACATCGGATATTCAAAATCCAAAGAAGAAAACAGAAAAAAAGACAAAAGGAGTAATAGATGAGAGATTGTTACATTAATGCAATGAATATCCAAAAAACAACGGTTGAATGGATGAATGCCATTTCCGAAAACCTTGTTAATATGTATACTCCCGGATATCGTGAAAATCAGGTTACATTTAAAACCTATCTTGATAACGCAATCCCCGATAAAATATTGAAAAATCCTTCTCAAGGCAAATCAATCCCCGGAACATCCGCAGAAAACGTATTCTTAGAAGGCAACGGTTTCTTTGTTTTAAGAAATGACGAAGGAAGAATTGCCTATACAAGACTGGGTGAATTTAAATTTGACGGCGAAGGAGTATATAGAGCAACCGACGGCTCTAAGGTACAAGGTTATATTTTGAACGACAAAGGCGAAATCATGTCGGGTACAAAATCTCTTTCAAATGACGCTTTTGAAGATTCAATCGCTCAAGGCGGAGCTCTTGCCGTGCCTACAACTGAAATTAAACTCTGGATAGACCCTGATAACGGTAAATATTTAGGTAAATACGATGAATTTGAAATCAAAGAAGACGGAATTTTATACGGAAAAGCAAATAACGGAAAAAACTGCACTCCTTTATATAAACTTGCCGTTATGAATTTTCATAATCCGCAGGAACTTTTTGAATTTAAACAAGGTCAATATTTGGAAACGGCATACTCCGGCAAACCCGTAATAGGAAGAGGAGAAATAAGAAGCGGGCTTTTGGAATTATCCAACATTGATTTTAAAGCTAACGCAACATATTGGCAGGAAGCCCAGACCCAGCTTGATTTATCGGGAAAAGTAATGTCAACCTATAAACAGCTCTTGGAGTCCGCTATGGAATTATTAAGTTAAAATATGAAAAAATTTTTTATCTCTCTCAGTTTAATCTTTTTAGCTCACTTCTTCACAATAAACTCCGCATATTGTGAAGAAGGTTTTAATTTTTTCAATGAAAACCCTTCCGAAGAAAAAGCAAATGTTCTCGAAGAGCAAAATATTCAACAGCCAAAAGATGAAGAAAAAACTCGCAAAAGAAAATTTTTTTCAAAAAAAGAAAAAAAGATAAAAAAATTTAACTCGAGAACAAATAAAACAGAAACCGTCCCAAAAGGCTATTGGGGACAACTGCCCGATATTTCGAAAGATTTTGAATACAGAAAACAATCTTCACAAAATAGCCATGAAAACAATTTTGAATTTAGTAAAAACACGGATTTAAATGACGAAAATTTAAAGCCTGCTCCTTATGATGACCCTCTTTTTATTGATGTAATCGTAAAAAAAGATAAAACATCAAACTATGTAAACGACCTTCAAAAAACAAAATATGCTCTTAATAATCTTAAAAAATGTATTGAAGAGCAAGGGGATATACAACGCTTTAACGCATGTGTCAATATGGTTGATATGTATAGCGAAAACCTGAAAAATAAATATGAAAATAAATCGGAATCCCTTAAAGAAAGCTATAAGGATATTCTTTTAACAAATTATCAAGCCAAGGTATTGGGCAATCTTATGTATAATGCCAATTACTATGCCAGATACATACCGACACAACAGGGACAATACAGCAAAGAAAATATTACAAAAGAAAAACAAAAACTCTTAATTAAAATTGACAGAACACTGTTTTCCATAAACAGTGAAAAATAGTGTTAGAGTTCTATATCTTCATAATCACCCATATCTTCAAGCTGTTTTTGCTTAATACGATGAACAGTTGCATCAACCAGCAAATTAAAAGATTTAAAATTTTTAATCGTCGGACCGAATTCTTTTATCAGTGTATCCTTGACCATATTCTCCAGTCTTTCATTGTCTTTGTTGATGTCTTTTTTGTCGTCCGGAATAAGATAATCAATGTAGCGGGATGCAATTTTACAGTCCTGAATGCTTGAGAACATTGCCCATTTGAGTTTAGGGCTAAGGTTTTTAAGTGTGCGTACAAGTTTGAAGTTTTTTAAATTCATTTTAACCTCTGATTTTTAATACATTGATGTTCTATTAAAGTTGTCTGAAAAAATAAAGTGCCCTAAAGCGTATAACATGTTTACAAAAGTTTACTTTATTAAAATTATATATTATTTTTGAAATTTTGAAAAGAATAAAATAATAAGTGTTTCAAAAACAAATTTGAATTTATGTTAAATTTAGCGCATACTTATACTATAAATGCTTTACATATAAATATTTTTAAAATATAGTTAAATAAAAAGTAAATTTTAAGAGGACCAACAAGTGGACAAGTTCAAATTAGATAACTATGACAGACAACCTGCCGAATATCCCAGATATTCTTCAAATGCTAACATCAAAGTTGTAGGTGTTGGCGGCGGCGGCGGAAATGCTGTTAACAGAATGATAGCCTCAGGACTTAGCGGCGTTGAATTTTGGGCAATGAACACGGATGCACAAGTGCTTGAAAAATCAAGTGCACCGAGAAAAGTTCAACTGGGGGCTAAATTAACAAACGGACTTGGTGCAGGCGGCAATCCTCAAGTTGGCGAAAAAGCGGCGGAAGAATCAAGAGAAGATATTACCGTTGCACTGGATAGCGCAGATATGGTATTTGTAACAGCCGGCATGGGAGGCGGAACAGGAACGGGTGCTGCTCCCGTTGTAGCTAAAATTGCAAAAGAAATGGGCGCACTTACAATCGGTGTTGTTACAAAACCGTTTAAATTTGAAGGTAAAAAAAGATTAGCACAAGCATTGGCAGGGCTTGAAAAATTAAAAGAAAATGTTGATGCCCTGATTGTCATTCCAAACGATAAATTAATGGAAGTAGTTGAACGCAGAACAACATTTGAAGATTCGTTCCATGTTGTTGATGAAGTTCTTCTGAGCGGTGTTCAAGGTATTTCCGATATTATTCTTGTAGGCGGTCTTATAAACGTTGACTTTGCCGATGTTAAAACAATTATGCAATCATCAGGCTCGGCTCTGATGGGTATAGGTAAATCATCAGGTGAAGGCAGAGCGCTTGAAGCCGCTAAACTTGCAATAGATTCAAAACTTCTTGAATGTTCAATTAACGGTGCAACCGGTATCATAATGAATGTAACGGGCGGTCCCGACATGACATTATTTGAAGTTAATGAAGCGGCAAGCATTATCCATGATGCAGTTGCAGATGATGCCGAAGTTATCTTCGGTGCCGTTATTGATGAAAGAATTCAAGGCGAAATACAAATTACAATCATTGCAACAGGTTTTGAATTGAAAAACGGGGAAGTAACGGCTCCGAATACAACCGATAACAGACTTTCGGCAGCAGGATTATTCGGAGGCTTTAATCCTTCGGCAACAAGCACTACTTCTTCATTCCAGTTTGGCATGCCTGCAAACAATGAAGAAAAACCAAGAGAACAAATTCCCCAAAGCTCATCAAATTCTCTTGACATACCGGAATTTTTAAATCCGAAAAACAGATTATAATTTAAAAACATAATAAAAAAGAGGTCTTTCAAAAGACCTCTTTTTTATAGCTTTAATTTTTATTAAAGAGATTTTTCATATATTTCTCTAACCGCATCTTTATCTGCATTAGTCGGAGCAATTGCCAATAAACCATCCAGTGAAGGAGTTGTAAAGGCAAGCTCAACAAGTCTTGAAATATCGCCCTGTTCAAAACCTTCATCTTTTAATTTATTCGCAACGCCGACCGATTTAAGCCATTCATAAACAAACTTGTTTGCTTCTTTTGGTGTTGTCGAAGTGTTTATTTCAGGCGCTATAGGCTCAAGTATATAAGCCAGGGTTTCTTTTTTCGCTTCCCACATATTTTCAATAACCGCAGGCAGAAGTATCGCAAGCCCTAAGCCGTGTGACAGTTCGTGTTTAACTGCGGATAGGGGATGTTCAAGAGCATGGGTATAATGTAAAAGCCCGTTATCAAAACAAACCCCGCCCAGCATGGCAGCATATGCAAGATAATATCTTGCCTTTAAATCCTCGGGATTTTTAATTACATCAGGCAGATATTTTGAAACAATTGAAATAACTTCACGGGCAAGACAAATTGTATAAGCGGAAGCGACTTTGCTTGTTGCTGCTTCAACAACATGATTAAGGGCATCAATTGAAACGTATTTTGTTTGTTTATCGGATAATTTTGTCATCAATTGAGGGTCATCTATTGCATACATAGGATATATGCAATCGTATGCAATTGCAGGTTTATAGTCTTTTGCAACTATGGTTGCAACGGCAAATCTGTTTGTTTCGCTTCCCGTTCCGTGGGTTAAATTAATTGCAACAACGGGAGCTGCTTTATCCGGTGCAAATTTAAATTCATATAAATCACTTGCAGATTTATCGGGATATTTTAACAAAATTGCAACCGATTTACCCGCATCTGTGGGCGAGCCGCCTCCTATTGCAATAACTGCTTTTGCGCCGAAATCAAGAGCAATTTTTTTAGCTTCATCAATTGCAATATCTGTCGGGTTTGGAGTTACTTTATCATAGTTTATATATCCGACATTATTTTCTTTTAGGGCATTTTCAACATATCCCCACGCACCCGTTGCCTTATAGGCATTTTTGCCTGACATAACAATAACTTTATCTATCCCTTTTGTTTTAAGCTCTTTTACAATTCCGTCAATTTTTTTAATTGCGCCGATACCGAAATAGACATTTGTTCTTGTTCTGATTTCTTGAATTTCATTGATATCAATATCATTTTCCCACATTTTACCAACTCCTTTAAACTACTTTTTTATTGTAGCATGGTTTTTAATTTTGAGTTAGAATGGTTGTATGAATAAAAAGGATAAAACAGTTCTCTTTGACCCGGGGTTTGCTCCTTTGGTCATTGACTATATCGGTCAAACGGGCTATAGCTACTATACATTTTCGGCAGTACCCGATGTAAAATTAAAAAGGCTTAATTTTCCCCATACCTTAAGAAAGCTTGAAAAACTGATTAAAATTAATGCAAGTTTTTATCTGGGCTGTATGCTTTGGGCAAGTTATATTAAAACTTTTGATGATTATAAGATTGAAGGCAACATGCTTTTAGGGGAAGATGCAAAAGAAGAGGAATATACAAACGAAATTTCCTTCCTTGTTGATTTGGTTAAAACACAGCTTCCCAAAGATTCAAAATATTATTTAAGCAAGCCTTTGAATATGGATAACAGATATTTAACAATTTTTGAAACCTATAAAGACTTCTTAATCATCAACCAAGGATTTGTAAACTGTTCAAAAACAAATCAAATTGAACTTCCAAAAAACCTCAAACCTCTTGAAAATGCCGAAATTGTCAATGAAAAAATTCAAAACGCAATTAAAAACAATTCTATTGAAGATTTGCTTAACTGTTACGAAGAAATTTTTATGTAACATTATTTTAATTTCTGACCATTAAATTGAAAAAATGATATATTTTGTATATGAGAACATTCTTTCAAGATGAATTTATGGATAAAAAACTGTTTGAGCGGATTAAAAACGAGGTTAAAGCCGAACAGCTGGATAAAACAATAGGCGAAATTGATTACTTAAACGAAATACGCTCGCAAGTGCTTCAAAGAGATGATGCTGATATACCTTGCTGGAAGAGCCAATCGGAATTTATCACAAAGTTAAATAATGCAAGAAGAAAAAATTTACAAGCATAGATTAAAACTTGCCAAAAATAAAGAATTAAGGTTTATTTCCCATCTTGATTGGCAGAATTTAATTTTAAAAATTTTCAGACGTTTAGAGCTTAATCTTGTACTTTCACAAGGTTTCAACAAAATGCCGAAAGTTTCATATTCACCGGCGCTTCCTCTTTTTCTTGAATCGGATTGCGAGCTTGTTAATTTTCAAACCTATAAGCCGCTGAAGGAAAGCTTTTTAGAAGATTTCAAAAAAAATTCCCCAAAAGGAATTGAGATTGTTTCGCTTGAAGAAATAAAAGAAAATTCTCAAGAGCCAAAATCCCTTGAAAATTATATCCAATGGGCTCAATACGAGGCAAAAATCAACTTTGAAAAAAACCGTCTTTACAATTTGGATAAAATAAGATATATTATAGAAAAATGTTTATCTTCGGATGAATTATTAATCACGAAGAGAACTAAAAAAGGTATAGAAAAAACAGTTAATTATCGAAACTCCCTTAAATCAATTGAAATCAGGGATGACAATGTTCTTGTTTTTATATTAAAAGCAGGGCAAAATGATACAATTCCGTCATTAAGAGCGGATGAGTTCCTTAAAACGCTATTTGATGATTTGAGTATTTTCAAAATCAAAAGGGTAAAATTTTTCGATACCGAACTAAAGGTTATATAAGTTTAAAAAGGATTTATTATGTCAAAAAAAATCATTATCTCGGAAAAAGATAACATTGCAGCGGTTATAGAGGATAATAAAGTATCCGAATTTTTTGTTTCCAAAGGAGATGTTTTATTGGGAGATGTTTATTTGTCCCGTGTAGATAACGTTCTTCCTTCAATTGAAGCTGCGTTTGTTGATGTCGGAATGAATGACAAAATGGGCTTTATCCACACGGACGACATACAGGGCGAAGGAAGCCTTAAAGAAAAAGTTAAACCAAACCAAAAATTGATTGTACAAGTAATAAAAGAGCCAACGGGGCACAAAGGTCCGAGGGTTACAACGGCGCTTTCTTTGCCGGGAAGATTTTTGGTTTTACTTCCCGATGAAAAAGGGGTTAATGTTTCTAAAAAAATTACCTCTCAAAAAGAAAGAGCAAGGCTTAAATCAATCGTAAGCCTTTTAAAACCCGTGGGTGTCGGGGTAATTGTAAGGACCGAAGCCGAAGGACAGACGGATTCCGAAATTCAGGAAGATTTGGAAATTTTACTTGAAAAATGGAATTCAATTGTAAATACTGCGGACAGCGCACAGCCTCCGACCCTTTTATATCGTGATCAGGATTTATTATATCGTGTTATAAGAGAAGCATGCGACAATAATACGGAAGAAATCGTTGTGGATACGGCTTTTGCACTTCATCGCACAACGCAGTTATTACAGCACTGGAACATGCAAATAAAAGTTAATCTTCACAAAGGCACTGAGCCTCTGCTTGTTGCAACAGGCGTTAACAAAGAAATAATGAATTCGCTTAACACAAAAGTAAATCTTCCTCTCGGCGGATATCTTTTTATCCAGCAAACCGAAGCTCTTACAGTAGTTGACGTTAACTCGGGTAAATTTACAAGTTCATCCAATCAGGCGGAAACCATTTTAAAAACTAATCTTCAAGCGGCAGATGAAATAGGACGTCAATTAAAATTAAGAAATATAGGCGGTATGGTTGTAATTGACTTTATAGATATGGCTTCCCGCATGGATAAACTTGCGCTTTTGGAGCATTTTGAACTTGTTTTGGAAAAAGATAAAGCAAAACCGCAAATCGGTCAGCTTTCCGACCTCGGTCTGGTAGAATTAACAAGACACAGACAGGGACAAAGTTTATCGGAAATTTTCACTAAAAAATGTGATAAATGTCAAGGACAAGGTTTTGTAATTGATGAGCTCAAATTTTCAACTCCTACTGCCGTAGGCGAAAACAGAGCAAAAATGAACAAAATTAAAGGTCCTTTCGGGGCAAATTTCTCAAATGAAGGAACGCCAAACCAAAAAAATCATAAGTTTGATAAAAATCAAAGAAAAAATAAAAACTTTAAAAATAATGAACAAAATAATCAAAATGAAAACAAAGATCTTACAAAAGAACAGGTAAACGACATGATTGATGATTTAATCAAAGATGTTGTTATCGAAGGGGCAAGTGAGGCAATAAAAGAAAATAATGAAGATAAAATCCAAAAACTTGAAAAAACAAGCGAAGATAATACCCTAAAAGAAGCTATTGAAAGCGCTGTCGGAGAAATTAAAGAAGAAAATAAACCCGAAAAAGCGCCCAAAAAACTTCCGAGAAAAGCTAAGAAAACAAAGAAAAAAGAGGAAAATGTTGAAGAAACTTCTCAAAGTGCACCAAAAGAAGAAGTAAAAACGGAAGATGCCTCTGCTAAACCAAAAAGAAGAACAAGGAGAACAAAAAGTGCTAAAACCGCTTCATAAATTTATATTGGTTTTGTTTCTTTTTTATTTTCTGGGCTGCACTTCATGTGTTTTAGCCGTTGAAGAAACAAGCGTTGTGAATAAAACTCAAAATCAAATGGAGCTTGTTCAAAAAGATGTTAAAGTTAACGACCTTGATATTGAGCCCATAAACACCTCGGCAATAAAAAATGATGTTGTGCCCGATACAAAAAAAGAAGCAAAAAAAGTACTTATGCTTTTCATAAAAGCCATGTTCATTGTTACCTTGTGCGCAGGTCTTACATATTTAGGATTTTTGTATGCCAAAAAATATCACAGCGAAATGCTAAACACAAATGAGCCAAAAGATTTTGATATGTTGGACTTGGCAACTCCGCAAGACAAACAGGATGCTCTAAAATCCTTCCTCAAACGAAGCAAGACTACCCGAGCCAAGTGAGCTTAGATTGCAGGGCAATCTTAGCGAACGACGGCGAGGGCAAAGGTGTGTGGAGCACACGCACGGCAAGCGTGGAGCTTGACGGGCTTGTGCGTAATCCGTACCATGGCGACGTTTCAAATTCCTGCCCGAAGGGCGAATTTGTCAGGAGCAAAATACGTAAGCCGAGGTGAAGCAACCTTTTTCCTATTCATTTAATAAATTAACTTTTATTCTTTTTCCTTCTTCATTTTTCTTTCTTTGTCACTCATACGCCGTAATGCAAAGAAAGAAAAATGAAGCAAAAAGAAAGAAACCTCGGCTTAGTTTAATGTGGGTTACTTGTGGTGCACTAAGTTCAAGCTATGCTTTCGGGGAACTCGCTTACGCTCAAACAGCCCCTACAGCATATCTTTCGCTAAGTGCACGTGAAATAATGCCATAACGCAAAGAATGCGTTAGCCAGAGCCCCCGGGAGCCATGCGTGAGCCGATGCGATAATCGGCAAGCGGTCAGCTTGACGATTAAGCATAACGACGGCGAGGGCAAAGGTTGCTTCAGCCCTTTGCGAACGTAAAAGTGAGCATTAGGGATGAAGTATGCGAAAGAGTGCGTAAGAAAATTAGACCGCAGGTCTAAATTTTCAAGCACTTGAGCTGTGCGAAGGGCGTGACGGCAGACTGTTGAAGTCCGGCGGACAGAGCGCAGACATTTCTATAATCCCGAGCTGTGCAAAATACAATCACAAATTAAAATCTTAAAATTCCCTTTACATTCCGTATATTTTAATTCTATTTAATGTAAAATATATAAACGGAATTATGAAAGACAAAACAAACAGCCAAGAATATGAACAATGGAGGGAATCAAGCATCAAAGCGCTGATACCTTTTATTGTTTTTGTACTTTTCTACTTTGGTTTTTCGCTGTGGACAAGGGACTTTTCAAAAGTGCCCATGACAATTGCCTTCATTATTTCTTCCGCTGTTGCGCTCACTTTAAACCACAAAGAAAAATTAACCAAAAAAATTGAACTTTTTGCCCTCGGAATGGGCAACAAAGACATAATGATTATGTGCTTGATTTTTATTCTCTCGGGCGCATTTGCTTCAATTGCTCAAGCCACGGGAGGAGTAGAGAGTGCGGTTAATATTGCTCTGCATTTTATAAATGCAAAATATATAATTGCGGGACTTTTTATTTTAAGCGCACTGATATCTCTTTCAATAGGTACATCCTGCGGAACAATCGCCGCTATGGCGCCGATTGCGGTATCAATTTCCGAGACTCTCGGGGTAAACCCCTCTTTTGTATTGGGCGCAGTTGTAGGGGGCGCAATGTTCGGGGACAACATGTCTTTAATTTCGGATACTAAAATCGCAGCAAGCAGAACTCAAAATGTAAAAATCAGGGACGAAATGTTCTATAACCTTAAAATCATAACTCTGCCCGCTATTTTATGTATTATTTTATATTTTATGCCTCATTTCACATCATTTTCACAAGAAATTCAATCAAACGTCATTACGCTCGACAACTATATTAAAGTAATTCCTTATATTTTGCTTTTACTCTTCGGTATTGCAGGGATAAACGTAATGTTTCTATTACTTTTGGGAATTATTTTGAACACAATAATCGGGCTTTGTTATCATATCTATGATATTTTTGATGCTTTCAGCGTTATAGGACAAGGCTGCCAGAGCATGGCATCCACTTTAATCGTTGCAATGCTTGCGGGAGGACTTTTACTTCTTGTAAGATACAACGGGGGAATTAATTTTATAATAAAACAAACCGAAGGCTGGATAAAAAGCAAAAAGACCTGCGAAATCGGAATTTGTTTTCTTGTGGGCATAATTAACCTTTTTACCGCAAACAATACCGTTGCAATAATAACTTCAGGCTCAATTGCAAAAGAATTATCTCAAAAACATAATTTAAAACCCGAAAGAACTGCAAGTCTCCTTGATACCACTTCCTGTATCATACAGGGAATGATACCTTACGGAGCGCAGATATTAATTGCTTCAAGCCTTGCAGGCGCAGTTTCCGCAAGTTCTTTTACCGTAATGAAAGGGCTATATTACCCTATTTTAATGCTCTTTGGGCTTATTTTGTCAATTTCAAAAACAAAAAACAATTAAAATAATTTTGTTGACATAAAACAACATCTTTTATTATCATATTAACATTAATAAGGAAAACCTGATGGATAGCAAAAAACTGACCGTAAAAAAACTTTTTGACATATTTTTATGCATAATATCAATAACGGGCTTTTTAATAATGTGTTATATGACTTATAAATCTTGGTATCCGTGGATTGATGAAGTAAATGCCTGGAATATCTCACATGATTTAAGCTTCATTGAATATTTTAAAGTAGCAAAATATGAAGGTCATATGTTTTTATGGTACACAATTTTGTCTCCTTTTGCCAAAAACGAATGGGGTTTTCCTTCTTCACTATATTTTGCAAATTTTATATTTCTTTTTGGCTCAATAATTCTTCTATGGCTTGCCCGCCCTTTAAATTCCCTAATGAAAACTTTAATTACTTTTTCCTTTCCGATAAGAGTATTTTCAAAACTTGCAAGATGTTATTCTATCGGACTTTTCTTCCTTTTTTCAATAGCATCTTTATATCCTAAAAGATTAAAACATCCCCTATTTTATTCTTTTTTAATTATTCTTGCTGCAAATACAAGCGTAATGGCGCTTGTCGGAGCATTTATTTTCGGACTTGCATTTTTATATGACATAATTAAAGAATTTAAAAATAAGTTATTTTCAAAAAAAGATTTAATTTTAACTCTTTCAATCCTTTTATTCGGAGCAATTTTAATTTTAATTCAACTCGGAAAAAGCCAAACGCCAATGTTTATTACAGAAAACCCAACAAACTATAATTCCGCTTTGATGTTTTTTTCAAATTTTCAATTACGTGACAAACTCTATTATCCAAGCAATATATTTACCAACACAACATATACCCTTATTACAATGATATGCCTTATTATGTTAAGCCCTGTAGTTATGAAAAAAAATAAACAACCGCTGTTTTTCCTTTTCGGAACCATAGGATTATTGACTTGCATATTCTCATTTGTATACGGAGGTCAGGCAAATCACCACAGCTTTATTTATATTTATATAATAATTGCAATGTGGCTGTTTTTATCCGAATACAAAATTGAAAATATAAGAGAAAAAATTTACACAGGAATTTTTATGCTTTTTCTCTTGGGTATATTTTTTAATTATGATTATAAATATGTATACTCGGGTCAAGCAAGAACGGTGTTTAAAGAATATATCACAAAGCATCAAAATGACTTTCAAAATCATAAAATATTTTTCTTCCCGAGCTATTCATACTCTAAAGAAGTTATTCCTTATTTATATCAATATAATCTTCAATTCTATGACAGCCACGGAAATAACCTGGAAAGTCTTGAAGCATATAAAGTCCAATGGAAAGATAGAATTGTTGATTTTGATAAAATTGCCGATATGTTGAATGAAAATGAAACAGCGTACTTTTTTACAACAAACAAAAATCATTTAATACTTGAGCTTAGTGAAAAATCAAACAAAAACAAAAACAAAATCCAAGTTACAAATGAACAAACTGTTTCAAGCATAACTATTCAAACAATAAAAAAAGCAAAATAAAATCACGACCGTATATTCAATAAATATATAGTTGAATGCCATATTTTTCTTGTTATATCAAATCAAACAAAACCAAAAAATTTATAAGCCTGTTTTTTCGTTAAGCTTAAAGTGGTCGATTAATTTAATTATAGATAAAATTTCTTCAAACATTTTGGTGAATTGTTTTTCATCAGTTACGGGTTTTATCAAACTGCCGATTGAAAATAAATCCTGTGAGGTAGAAAGTGCTACAACCAGTTGTTTTTCATAAAAAGCACAAGATACTTTGGATGCAGTAAATACTGTTTTGATATTCTTTAACCTCTCCATAAAAGAAGGGGTTATAAGATATCTTGCTTCAACTTCATCATTTGTATAAACATCAAATTTTTTATTAAATTCAATATCCTCAAGTTCCGTATGTCTAAGTTTTTTTAACGGAGATTGTTTTTCTATGGTATTTGGTTTTATTACGGTATGGCAGGTAAAGTTTTTATTCATATTAAGCACAACTATAACGCCGCTGAAAATATTAGTTTTCTGCTTACGAGTGCCACGGTAAAGACTACATTCGACAATATCAAATGCTACATCCTTATACGAGCCTTTAAACATATCATCATACGATTCGCCGGTAAACCTTCTTAAAACGCCGGATTCAAAAAACATATTGCTTTTGCTGTATGACTTGTACATATTGCAATTCCATTTAAGCTTTTCAAAGCATCCGCATACAACAGGCATTACTTTATCTTTCAGACGTTGTTCAAAAATTTTTTTAATAAATAAAGGTATGGCAATTGCAATAGCATAGATAAAACAAGGAATTTTTGCCATAAATTTTTGTTCATCTATACCCATTTTGCCGGTCATTATAAAAATTACAAATGCAGTACCAATGATTAGTAATATTAATGAAATAAAAATTGCCAAAAAGAGCATCATTTTTCTTTCATTTTCAAATCTGGATATTTCAGGAATGATAATTTTATGAAATTTCGCAAAGAAATCATTGCGCATTTTGTTATATATTGCAACATTAGAGTTTTGCATAATTTAAAACCTTATTTAAAAAATTCACTTGCGTTAACGGGATTTTTTTCACTTTCTGCCGCTTCAAAAAAGTTTTGTGCCTTAATTCCGATTAAGCTTGCTATCAATGAAGAAGGGAATATTTCAACGGCATTATTTAAATCGTTAACGGAAGTGTTGTAAAATCTTCTTGCAGCCGCTATGTGTTCTTCCGTTTCGTTATATGTCTGCATAGCCATAATCATTGTGCTATCTGATTTTAATTGGGGATAATTTTCAACAGACACAAGAAATTGCTGCATTTTGTTTCTGATTTGGTTATCTATATCCAATTTGCCTGCAATATTTTCAAAGTTATCAGGGATAGCTAAGGCTTGCGAACGTAATTTTGTTATATCTTCCATTAAGCCTCTTTCGTGTTCCATGAATTTTTGAGCAATTGTAAGTATATTTGGAATTAAATCATAACGTTTTTTAAGCTGTACATCTATACCGGAAAAAGCTTCTTTTACTTTATTTTTCTTTTTGATAAGAGATGCATATGTATTGTATAAAGCTGTTAATAATACAAGTGCTATAACTATTGATGCAATAATGATTATGATATTCATTTTTTATCTCCTTTTATAGTGTTATCTGTAATTATAAAATTATATCGGATATAAAGCTTAATATCTATCATTCATTCTCTTGATTTCATTTTAAGCGTAATTTACAAATTCCCCCTGAAAAGTTATATTCCCTGTATTTAATTTTTATAAACTTTATAAATAATCCGGCTAAACAAATTGCGCTAATTAAATTTTCACAAGAAGCTCTTGCAAACAGGTAATCCTTGCCCGGAAAACTATTGCATCTCAAACAAATATAAGAAAGCGCTTAGGCGCAATTATTTTGCAGTTTTTGTTTCATCAATTAAGTTTAATAAATCAAGTTCGCTATCGGCAATTTTATATAAAACTTCAGGCGGGCATTTTATAAGTCCTGATTTATATAATTGTTCATATTGAGTTGTAAGCCCTTTAAAAAATTCTTTACCTACTAAAATCACCTGTTTTTTATTTTCCGGTTTTCCGTAATAATTTTTAGCGATTAGTGTCGCTGCTTCTTGAATTGTAGATACACTGCCCGGAAAAACAACAATTGTATCTGCTACATCTGCAAATTTTTCAATTCTTTCAGCTTCGCTGTTTGTTGTTGTTAAGGGTATGCAATTTTCCAAATCTTCATCTCCCCATAAGGGATTTGCAATGATTGCCAAATTCTGCAAAGGTTTATTTTGCTCATCTCTTTTTGAATACTCTTGCCCTGTTTTATATGCGCTGCCCATTATACCTGAGTTTCCGCATCCGTGTACTATATTTTTTCCCGACAGCACAATTGCTTTTGTGATATTGGAGCACATGTCCATATATTTTAATATTTCATCACTTTGTTTGGAACTGCCAAGAATAGCAACAGTATTAGATTTTGATTGAGGTGAATAATATTTTTCAGGTATAGTTTCAGCTATATTTGCCCTAAATGAAATTTGCATATTGTAAACCTTTTCATTTTTTATATTGGTATAAAACAAGAAAATAAAATTTTTTTGTGCGGGAGCTTAACGGCATAATTCGCATTTGAAGAAGAATTTTAAATATTTTTATTTTTTGACGTTTATTTATAATTTTAAATTTAAATTCGGCAATTGGTAATAATTCAAAAATCTGTATAAATTTACGACAGAGGTGTTATATTGCTTTGCTATTATTGTTTAGTTTGTTCTTTAGTGTTCTTATTGTTAAGTATAAGATTTGAAATCAATAAAGCAGGAGTCGTTGTTATTAAAGATGATGTTAATATTTTATCAAGTTTATCAGGAACTTTTTTAGCAAAACAAACCAATCCTGTCATAACTGCCATTAAAGCCCCGAGCGCAAAAGATGGAATTATACTATATTTTAAATTTTCTTTCTTTTCTTTATTTTTTATTTCTTGGTATTGTTTATTTTTTTCTTCATCACCAAAATCAACTTTTTGTTTTTCTTCTTTTAGACCCTGAGCGCCAAGCAGTGTAATTAATGAAATAAAATAAGCTCCTATAGCTTTGTTTAAAGGTTTTTTTATACCTGCTAATTTGGTTAGTGCACCAACACCAACGCCGATTATTGCCGCAAGACCTTCGGCTTTTTGCTGCTCTTTATAGCTTTTTTTCAAAAATTGATTATCAATCGCCTTTTTTTGCGTGATATCCATTGAATTTTTAAAAGAAATGTTCTTATTTGACTTTAAATTACCGTTTAATTTATTTGGTACTATTGATAAAATCATTTAAACCTTCCTCGCTGCCAAAGGCATCTGCATAATTATCTACCGGATTACCAAATGCCGCATTTACACTTCTAAACAAAAAAATTCTTGCAGCCGCATCCCAATCTTTAATATTCCGGTCTTATAATTTGCTTTACACCAAGCTATTGTAGCACGTCCTTGTACCTGATGCAATGAATGGGTTATAGTTGTATTTATAACATCCCGCCCGGGGAAACCATTTAAAAGCCCGGCTTGCTGCCGTTTTCACGCCATAGCTCCCGTAATTTGAGATATTAAGGATGTAACTATAGCTCCCTGCATTTCGTATGTTTCACATATTTTGCGACACATCTTAAATGTGTTTTCTGTCAATGCCGCTGTTTCCATGGCAGTGCTTATCCGTAAAAGTATGGCTGATTTTGCAGCAGCTTTAGCGGCTTGTCTGTTTACAATAACTTCCGACTTTTGTATTCTTTTTTAGGTTTATTAATAAAACCATAATTAAATATTGTTCCAAAAGTCAACTGTGGCTCTCGTCTTATCCGATATCCCTTTCAAAACGGAAACGGCAGGATAGGTCGTTTAATAATGTTAAAGGAATGTCTTAAAAATAATATAGTACCTTTTATAACAGATGATGAAATAAAATTATTTTATTATCGGGGTTTAAAAATGCGGGAAAAGAAAAAAAAAGGGGGTGCTCGACACATGCTTTTCGGCACAAGACAAGTTTAAGGTATATTTAGATTATTTTAAAAT
The DNA here is from genome assembly GCA_947589425.1 of Candidatus Gastranaerophilales bacterium. Classification (GTDB taxonomy): domain Bacteria; phylum Cyanobacteriota; class Vampirovibrionia; order Gastranaerophilales; family Gastranaerophilaceae; genus RUG14156. The sequence continues at coordinate 55,502 of CANQAV010000013.1, forward strand.
TGATTATCGGGAATGAATATTAATAACTAAATAACCCCGTTCTTCTTATCTTGAATATAATGCCTTATGGCTTTAATACTTTGGAACAAAGTTATCAATATCATAACTGCCACTGTTGCGTATAATATTTTGTCTGCTATCGGGTTTGATTGTTTAACATTTTTATTATTATTTATGCCGGCAATAATATCACCGCAGGCATAGCCGGAGCCCATCATTAAAAACGCCCATCCGATATTATCTTTTAAAATTTCATAATCTTTTTCCTTCGCATATTGTTTATTAGCAGGGCTTTTCTTTGCGAATGTATAATTATTGTAGTATGAGTTATTGTTTACTTTTTGTATCTGCATAAATTACCTTTTGTTAAACTATATTTAAAATCTAAATTTTTATATTATAGCCGCAATTGGTACAAAATTTTTGATTAACCTTTAATTCTTTTCCGCAATTTGGACAGTTCATAATTTTCTACCTCGCTAATTCAACTTTGTTCCGCATTCTTCGCAAAAATTATCATTGTTACTATAAGCAGCGCCGCAATTAGGACATTTATTTTCTTTACTGGTGCTGTTTGATAAAATATTTTTGTTTTCAAATTTATCTGCTATTATCTCCAGACTTTTAGCTATTGAGGCTTGACTGTCGCAAATTCCCAAAAACAGATAAAACAAGTAATTTGAAAATATAAAAATTATAAACAAAACTAAAAATGTTAATATTCCAACTAATAATCCGGCTGTATTATAACCATTAACGCTTGTTGCAACACCGGAAGTTATTGCTAAAGCAATAATAATCAGCAATTGAATAAATACACCTAAATTAGCAAAAAATCTTCCTAAACATAAAATTATTTTCTTCATAATCACACCTTTCACTACTCAATATTTTTAGTAAATTAAAATTAATTAATTTATATTTTAGTCATAAGTTTTTTTATTGCTATAACTATAGTATAATTGAAACTATTTATCAACTTATAATCAATAAAAGTTACAATGCCGCAGTAAAGAAGGATATAGAATTTCAAAATAGTTATTTTATTTTTGACTGATTTTACAAATTTAAAGTAACATGAGGTTACAGAAAAAGTAACACGAATTTCCGGATAATAAAATACAATATGACCGTTTTTGACATAAAAATGTCGTATAATTAGAATATGGATAACAAGCCGGAAGATTTTTTAAATAATAAGGATTATTACTTTATTCACTATGCAAGTGAAGGATTTTATAACGGCTCAAGCCCTGCCCCTAAAATTTCGTGCATTGTAATTTATAATGATAGTGAGTTGAATAAGGATAAAAAACGATTTTCGCCTATGGATTATCTTAAGGAAAACGATTTAGAATCCGCTGAAAGATTATGCCTTGAAAAATTCAAACAAATCATCTCTAACCCTAACACTTGCTTTATCCATTGGAATATGAATATGGAAGGTTTCGGATTTAAGGCAATATCAAAAAGAGCCAAAGATTTAGGTATTGATATGCCTGAAATAACAAATGACAGATTATTTGATTTATCTTCTTATATAGCATATCTATCGGAAAAAAGACTTTCAATAAAGCAGGTTTTATGGTTTAATTCTTTGCTTAATAATGGTTTTTTAGACGGTAAAACGGAAGCTGAATATGCAAAAGAGGGCAGATTTGAAGAAATATTCAAATCCGTCAATGCAAAAGTGGTCGGATTATCTATGCTTATTGATGAAATAAAGAACAATACTTTAAAAACCGAAAATCCATTCCCTGAAAATAATGACGGGCTGACAAAAGAAGAACGAAGAAACCTTGCTTAAAAAGTAGCAGAGTCAAGAGAAAGGATGTTTAAGGAAATAGAAGAACATAATAGAAGTGTTTTAGAACATAATAAAAGAGTAATGGAACAACCCGTATATCAAGAAGTTGACGAAGGCTTTTTGTTCTTTGACTCCAACCATCCGTTATTATCTATGTTCATTAATTGGTTTGGGAATAAATAACAGTAACATTTTAAACAAAGTAATATATTTATGCTATTATAAAAGTGTTAAGGAGATATGATGAGTGTTGTCTTACAAGAAAAAGTAGATATTAAGGAAGATATTCTTTTCGATTTAGATAAAGAATTACTTGAAATTTTGCTTAAAGACAGAACTTCAAATAAAAATATTATATGGGCAATTGATGATTATCAAATATATGGTAACAATTTTTCTGCAAGTGATTATATAACCATTGAATCAGTTACCGGCAAGAATGGGGAACTTATAAAGCCACGTATTCAAAAGACAAAAGATGAAAAAGTTGTCAGAATCCGAGGTAAGGCAGAAGTTTTTACACCGTCATGGATTTGTAATGCACAAAATAATTTAGTAGATAATGCTTGGTTTGAACGTCAAAATGTTTTTAATAAAGAAACAGAAAAAGGCTGGAAAACAATTAATCAAAAAATTCAATTTCCAAAAGGTAAAACTTGGCAAGATTATGTATTATCAACAAGATTGGAAATTACATGCGGGGAAGCTCCTTACCTTACAAGCAGATATGATACCGTAAAAGGAAATTATATTGAACCAAAAAACAGAATTGGTTTACTCGATAGGAAATTAAGAGTTATAACTGAAAATGTCAAATCTAAGGATGAATGGATTGATTGGGCAAAAAAAGCCGTTCAGAATATTTATGGATATGATTGGCAGGGAGATAATGTTCTCTTGGCAAGAGAAAATATATTATATTCCGTAATCGAATATTATGAGTTTGTATATAACAATACACTTTCGACACTTATACTAAAAGAATTAGCTGAAATTATTTCTTGGAATATTTGGCAAATGGATGGTTTAAAATGCGTTATTCCTAATAGTTGTAAGCCTATTAGCAAAGGGCAACTCGGACTATTCTCATCCACAGACAATTTAGAAGAGTGCCCCGGATGCAAGAAAAATGATATATACAATCATACAGGCATATATTGCAAAATAATGGATTGGAATACTAATAAACCCGAGGAATTTGTATCTTTATTAAAGAGGTAGGGATGGTTGCTAATATAGAAGATTTAGATGAAATAATTATTGGTCGTGTCGAACCGCATATATATGCATTCTCTACAAATACCATACCAAATTACCTTAAAATAGGAGATACATATCGACCGGTTTCTATTCGTTTAAAAGAGTGGAAAAAATATTATCCTGAGCTTATAGAGCAATTTCAAGATTCTGCAAAAATTGATGAAAATACCTATTTTCGTGATTATTCAGTACATAAATATTTAGAAGATAATCTTAAAAAAAAGCGTTTAAAACAGGAAGATATAAATAATTCAATCTACTTTTCTAATGAATTTTTTAAAAATGCAACTAAAAATGATATTGAAAATGC
>CANQAV010000014.1 GCA_947589425.1 Candidatus Gastranaerophilales bacterium
AACCCGATTTAAATATGTTGAAAAAAATTTGCTTTCTTTTTGGAGTCAACATGGACGATTTTGCGAAGGAGGTAATACTGACATTTAGTTTTAAAAATTTTTCCTTAAATTAAATGCAAATTTGAAATTTTTAATTTTAAGTGTCAGACATTTTAATTTTAAGTGTCTAGTTATACTCGCTGCTGTTGGAGTTGAAACAAGAGGCTATTGTTTGAGAGGCAATGTTGTTTTAAGGGTTTAACCATGAAAAATCTCCCCAGGTTGGACTCGAACCAACAACCCTTCGGTTAACAGCCGAATGCTCTGCCATTGAGCTACTGAGGAATAGCATTAAAAATTATTAAATTTATTTTTGGATTTGCGTCTTTAAAATAAGACCTGTTCAACAAATCACCAAATTATTATAACAAAGAAAATTTTTTTGGCAAGCATTAAATACAATTTCGAGCTTATTAAACTTTACGGGGCTTTAAAACTGAAATAAAAAATGCTATAATTACTTAAAAATAAAAAAGGAGAAAACAATGTGTAAAAAAGACGACGGTTCATTCTGTTTTGCAATGGGCATCTTAGCCGGTATCGCAGGCGGTATTGTTGCAGGTGTTTTATTAGCGCCAAAATCAGGTGAAGAATCAAGACAAGATATAAAAGATGCGCTTGACAATTTGAGGGATAAATACTCTCCCGAAGTTCGCCGTGCAAAAGAACAGGCACTTTGCGCCATAAGGAATTCAAAAGACAAAATAGAAGATGCTTATAAAAAATTTAACGATTATTTAAAAGCAAAACAGCTTGCAAAAGCAAAAAATAACGAAACAAATGTATATGAAATGTAGGTAAAAATGTTAGGTAATGCAAGTGTAAGTTTTTCAATATTAATGTTAACTACAAGTTTTTGCTTGATAGTACTACTGGTATTCGTTTGCAAATTAATCATCAGTCTGATTAAATTAACGGACAATGCGAATATAATAGCATCAAGTGTACAAAAAGAAATTGAGCCGACTCTAAAAGAACTGAAAGAAGCCGCAAAATCAATTAATTCTATCGCAGGCAGTGCGGATGAGAAATTCCAAAAAACGGGTTCAAACGTTGCAACCCTTGTGGGTGCGGGTGCGTGTCTCGGCGGGAAACTTAAAAGCTTCGCTCAGGGAATATTAAAAGGCATATCTTTTGGTTTAGGTTTGTTCAAAAAATAACAAGGAAAGGAAAAAATAATTATGTCAGCAGGTAAATTTATTGCAGGTTTTGTTGTAGGCGGTATTGTAGGTGCTGTTGCAGGTGTATTGTTAGCACCTCAATCAGGCGAAAAAACCCGTGAAATGATAAAAGAATCTTCTCAAAAAGCTTATGACAAAGCTCAAAGCGCAGTTAAAGAAATCCAAGAAAAAGCCGAATCAATCAGCAACGACATGGCAAAAAAAGGTGAAGAACTCGTTGCTAAAATTCAAGGTATGATTGATAAAAACAAAAATCAAGAAGCATAAACAAAATGTTAATACATTCTTAAAGAGCCTTTTTGAGGCTCTTTTTTATTATACAGCCATAGTATGTTCCAAAACTTCAAAAATTTTAGTTTTTTTATTTGTCAAATTATCAATATATTTTTTCATAAATAAAAAGCATTTATTCAAAACAACCATATTTAAAACATCATCATAGCGTGTTTTTTGATTAAACGGTGTTTTTTCAAGCTCAATCAAAAAAAGTCTTATTTTATTGTGAATTTTAATTGAATTACTATTGTTATTTATTTTGCACTCGTCACATAAAAAACCGTTAGCGGAATATGAAAACAGTGTGCTTTCTTTAATATCGCAGCTTAACTTTTTCTGGCATGAACAGCAATATTCAAAATCAATCCCCCAGCCCAAATAATGCATTATTTTAATTTGAAATTTCAACACGCTCAAAAGTACTTCTTCTTTTTTTTGTGCGTTTGCTATATCGTCATAAGAAGCAAAAATCAAGTCATAAATTTCTTTATAATTTTCATCATAGTTATATTGCTTAGAACAAAAAGCATTAACAACTTCCGAAATATACATTGAATAAGTAAGTTTATCAAGGTCATTTCTTATCTTGGAAAAAGTGTTAATGCTTTGTGCTTGAGCAATTGTATCCAAATTTTTCCCTTCAAAAAGCATTAATTTGTTTGCAATAAACATCTGCACTCTTGCGCCGAGTTTTGACTTAGGACGTTTAACACCTTTTGCTATTGCCCGAATTAAACCGTGCGTTTTTGAAAACATAACAACAATGCTGTCGTTGTCGTTTAAAGGATAGTTTTTAAGGTTTATTGCTTCCGTTGTAAAACTTTTCTTCACTATTTCACCAGATTAAAAAAGTCCTCTAAGGCATTCATTTGTGTATTAATTTTAATATTTTCATTAATATTTAAGAATGCCTTTTTATAGGTTTCACGAACATTTATATCTTTATCAAGAATATAAATTTCTTTTACCTGATTGCTGATTTTAAGGGCGCTTCTTAACATATTAAACGTAATTTTCTCATCAAGAGAAGGATGAATTAATAACCAGATTTTTGAGTTTGCCATAGCAATTGCACATGAGTTGTAATAGTTAATATTTATCGTGCAATCGCCTTTTTTTGCTCCGTATACATTCATAGTCATTATATCTTTGCATTTTGGACATTGAAGTATTATGGGGATATTGTTTTTATCTTCCCATTGCAATTCGTGCGAGCAGTTATGGCATTTAAATCTGTTTGTTAAGCCAAACAGGGGAAGAAAATTGATATCATTTTCGTTTTGCGGATTGAAAATTCCGTATTTAATATTGTTTGAGTTAAACAAGTCAATAAATTCGGCGCTTTGCGAATTCGTAACAAGATTTATATTATGCCCCAGAGATTTTAACTGTTCTAAAATAACCTGAAGCTCAACAACGTTTGTATTTGCCTGAGTGTTGATTTCTTTTATCAAATCCGCCATTTCGCCAACCGGGCTTTGTCTTAGGTTAGAGAACATTGCTTTTAATCTGGAAATATTTTTGATTTTTTCATCAGAATTGTTTTGTGAAAAGAAAATTGCAATTGATTTTGTTTCTTCCCGAACTTTATTATCTGTTTCTTTTTGTATTGTATTTTCGATTTTTTGTCCGTTTTCTTCAATATTCTCCTTGATATTTTCTTGAGGCTGTTCTATGGTTTTTTCCGCCTCTTCTTTATATTCAATCGTTTGGTTTGATGTATCAAAAAGTCCTTGTTGAGTTTCTTCTTTTAATGACATTCGTGTTTGATAATCCTGATTGTCGTAAAATTCTTTAAACGGCTCTTTGACAAAAGGGCTTTGGGTATATATTTTATTTGGAGAATTTTGCTGTTCTTTAATTTCTGTTTGAAGTTTTTCTTCCTGTTTAATACTTGAATTATAGCTTAATGAGGTCAGACTTGACACTTTGTTTTGAGTATATGAAGTTTTATAATCCGAATTTTCTTCGGTTTGCGGAATTTGTTCGGACAGAATATCTTCAATTGTGGGTACTAAAATATCTTTAATGTCTGAGGGTATGGACATATTGTTTGAAATATCAACATAGAGTTCTTTTAATAAATCTATATATTCAAACCTGTGTCCGCTGTGATATTTTTCATGGAGTTTATAGGCTCCGTCTTTAAGAAGTTTGAAATCCATTTTTCTTAAAGCAACTTCAAGCCTTTTAATTGTCATAATTTCTGTTTCCGGGAATGGCGCCATATTTTTCTCCTTACTATAAAAGTAATTCTTCAACTATTATATCTTTGGTTATACCTCTTAACATTTGATCCATTTCAACCTTTTCAAGGCTGAATTCCATTGCTGTTTCTTTTGTGATTAATCCTTGTTCATATAAATTAAATAAAGATGTGTTCATGGTTGATATGTTGGGCTGTCTGCTTCTTTTCATAAGCTGTTCAAGTTCTTCAAATTTTCCGTTTTTAACATAATCCACAACGGTTGATGTGAATGTAAGAATTTCAACGGCGGGTGTTAAAAGTCCGTTATTTGTTGTCGGAACTAACTGTTGGTGAACTATGCCTCTTATACAGCTTGAAAGTCTTTTCATGAAAGCTTCCTGACCTGCTTCTTCAATAAAACCTTTAAGTCTGTGTATTGAAGCAATTGTGCCGTTTGTGTGAAGAGTCGAGAACACAAGGTGACCTGTTTCTGATGCTTCAATTGCACTCAAAAGTGTTTCTTTATCTCTTATTTCGCCGACAAGTATAACGTCGGGGTCTTGTCTTAGTGCATATTTAATACCCGAATGGAAGTCATCAACGTCGATATCAAGGCTTCTTTGGGTTATGATTGCTTTTTTATCTTCATAAACAAATTCAACAGGGTCTTCAATTGTTACAATGTGAGCTTTTCTGTTTTGGTTAATTATTTCAATAAGACTTGCTAATGTCGTTGATTTACCTGAGCCGGTTGCACCTGTTACAAAAACAATTCCGTTGTTGAAATTTGTATATTCTTTAAAATATTCCGGAAGTTTAAGCTCACTTAAAGTTTTTATGTAATAAGGGATTGTACGGAAAGTTAATTTTCCGTGGTAAATATCTTTACAATAGTTAACCCTGAATCTTGAAAGTCCTTTAATTTCATAGATATAGTCTACATCCTTTATGATTGAGAACATTTTTTTATATTCTTCGGGCAGTGTCTGTTCCAATATTGATTGGACATCATCATAAGTAATATGATCTGTCTGTACTTTAAATATTTCTCCGTTTATTCTCAAGGAAGGAACTTTATCACAGTTAAAGTGCACGTCTGATGCTTTTGCTTTTAGCGCTTTTTTTAAAAATCCGTTAATATCAAATACCATTGGCTGTAACTCCTTTAATATATTCTATATTTTATTGCTTTTTAGCGTAATTTGCAAATAATATTTAATGTTTGGGTTATTATAATGATATGCAAAAATATTCGGACGACTTAAAAATTCTTAAACAAAACTCAATTTTCAGGTCGATTAAAAACATAAAAGAAAAAACTTCAAAATATATTCTTGTTGATGAAAAGAAAATGCTTAATCTTTCATCTAACGATTATTTAAATATTGCATCAAACAAAGATTTGATTTCGGAATTTCTTGAAAAATATTCTTCATCGGCTGATTTTTTATTTTCTTCTGCAAGCGCAAGGCTTTTAACGGGAAATTTACCTTGCTATAACAAGCTTGAAGAAAATTTTTCAAAACTTTATGAAAAATCTTCGCTTCTGTTTAACACAGGCTACCAGTGCAATCAGGGAATTGTCAGTACTTTGTTTTCAAAAGGGGATGTAATTTTTTGCGACAAATTAAATCACGCAAGCATAATTTCGGGTCTGAAATTATCTCAAGCAGAGCATTTTCGCTATCGGCACAATGATTATGACTGCCTTGAAAAGATGCTGAAAGAAAAAAGAAATTTCTATAAAAACGCTGTAATTATTACAGAATCAGTCTTTTCAATGGATGGTGATATTTCAAATTTAAAAAGATTAACCGAACTAAAGAAAAAATATGACTGCCTTTTAATGGTTGATGAAGCACATGCCTTCGGGGTTTTTGGGGATGGTCTTTTGGGGGTATCTCAAAAAGAGGGGCTTATAAAAGATATTGATATAATAACCGTAACACTCGGAAAGGCACTTGGCTCTTCGGGGGCTGTTTGTTTATCAAATAAAACAATAATTGAATATTTAATAAACCATGCTTCAAGCTTTATTTTTTCAACGGCAATACCTTCGGTTAATGTTATGTGGAGCAATTTTCTTCTTGAAGAAAAGTTTGATTTTCTTTTACATCAAAAAGAAAAATTAAATTCTCTTTTCAATTATGTTCATAAAATTTACCCTTCAATAAGTTCATCTCAAATTATTCCCGTAATCACGGGGGATGAAAAAGAAACCGCAAAAAAAGCAAAAATATTGCGGGAAAAAGGTTTTTACGTACTTCCGATAAACCCTCCCACCGTGCCTAAAGGAACTTCAAGATTAAGAGTTTCTTTGACTGCGGATATTGAAAAAGGCGAAATTGAAAAGTTTTTTGAGGTGTTATAACAATGGAATATTTATGGATTAATAAAAATAATAATAAAAATTTGATTTTAATTTTTAACGGCTGGGCGATGAACGAAACTCCCTTCAAACATCTTAAAAGCTCGAATTTTGACGTTCTTACGGTATATGATTACAGAAGTCTTGATTTTGATTTTTCAAAGTTCGGCTTTGAAAAATATGAGAAAAAATATCTGATTTGCTGGTCTATGGGGGTATTTTGCGCAAATAAATTTAAAAATATTCTTGATTTATTTGATAAAAAAATTGCAATAAACGGCACTTTTCAAATAGTAAGCGATGATTTCGGAATACCGAAGAAGATTTATCACATAACGGCAAAATTATTGAACGAAAATTCAAGAGATAAATTTATAAAAAATATGTTCAAAAACGGCACAATAAATCCGAATATTACAATTACAAGAGAAATTAAAGAGCTTCAAGAGGAGCTTTTCAAAATTGCGGAGCTTGAATTAAAGGATGAAACGGATTATGACAAAATAATTATTTCTTCGGATGACAGAATTATCCCCTCAAAAAATCAAATAAATTTTTGGAAAGCAAAAGGCAAAGAAAACAAAATTCAAATAATAAATTCAACGCACTGCCCTTTTGAAATGTATTCTTCTTTTGAGGAAATAATATGCTGAATAAAACCCTTATTAAAAAGAATTTTGAAAAAAATATATCAAAATATGATGATAATGCTTTTGTTCAAAAGAAAATGGCGCAAAGGCTCTGTGAATTAATTAAAGGAAAAAATTATGCTAAAATTCTTGAAATAGGCTCATATTCAGGTGTCTTGACCAAAAAAATTAATGAGGTTATTAATTTTGAAAGATATTTAGCCCTTGATATCATAGATTGTTCTTCTTATATCAAAAAAATTAACCCCGAAATCGAATTTAAAAATATTGATATAGATGATTTTAAAACAGATGAAAAATTTGACCTTATTATATCAAATGCCGCTTTACAGTGGAGCGGGGATTTTAAAAAAACGGTTAAAAAATTAAAATCATATCTTAAAAAAGAAGGAACAATTGCTCTTTCCTTTTTTTCTAATAAAAATTTATATCAAATAAAAGATATTTTTAATACCGGGCTTGAATATCTTTCGGATGAAGAAATAAAAGGGCTTTTTTCAGCCGATGCTTATTTTGAAAAGAAAGAGGAAAACCTTGTTTTTCAAAACGGGCTTGAAATTTTAAAACATCTTAAATATACGGGAGTAAATTCAATTAAAGAAAACACTCTGAGCTATCTTGAAATCAAGAAAAAATTGGAGTTGTTTAAAAAGAAATATAATAATACTCTGACATACAGCTCAATTTATGTTATTGAGCGCAATTAATTTTATTTTGCATTTGTTGAAAACAATACAACCGATGACAAAATATCCTGAAAATCTCTTGCCAATATTTCACTGAAATCCCTTGGGTCTATTTGAGTGAGGACAATTTGAGTTAAATCAACGGGCAATTCCTGTATCATCGGAATTAAAAATTCGCTGTCGAGTCCGCTCATAAGTTTTACTTTATCAGGCTTCATGAGCATATTCATCGGCGCAAGAAGATCATCATTTTCAAACAGAAGCAGAAGGTCTTCGTTTTGGTCAACCATTGAATTTATTAATTTCATTTTGTTTTCTTTTTCCATTGAAAGCAAAAATCTTTTATAGTGCTTATCATCAAGTCCTTCAATGTGCTCTAAATATTCTTTTCTGTGTTTGCCCTTTTGCTCTTCTCCGAAGGAATACATCATTATCTGTTCAAGTTCGTTTGTTTCAAGGCTTTCAAAGAATTTTTGAGAATATTTCCTGTCGCAATCCGGCTGAGATATTATTTTATCAAGCCCGTCCACATCCATAAGAGCCAAAACATCATACAGGCAAAATTTTTCAAAAACCATGCCTATAATTTCTTCTTTTGGAAGGTCAAGGCACATTGTCATCAGTTTTTCTTCCGTAAAGAAATTAAGCCCGAGTGCAAGTTGTTCTTGTTGAAGATAAGGCAAAAGGTCGTCAAGGTCTTGTTCTGACAAATTTTGCAGAATGATAAGTTTGTTTTCGACATTTGAAAGCTTAAATATCTCAAGGAGCTTATCAGGATCGGAGAGGATTTTTTTGTAATCTTGTGCTTTTTTGTTGCCCTGAGCTGCTTCAAGCTCCATAATTTCCTCAATATCCTTGTTGGCATATTGAGCTATTTTGGCAGTCGGAATGCCAAAGAATTTATTCAGTAAGCTAAAATCTACTTGGAGTTGTATCAATTCTTTTGTCCTTAGTATATAAGAATTATATATATTAAAAGTGATTTTGCGTTTTAAAATTTACCTGAAAAATAAAATTGTAATATATGTTAATATCTTATGCTTTTGTTAATAAATATATGTTATTCAAAATCAAATAAATCTTTGACTTTAACGCCTAAATTGTCGGCAATAATTTTCAATTTTGTGACGGTAACATCCGTTCTTGCCAATTCAAGCAAACTTACCATTGAACGGGAAATTCCGCCCTGCGCAATGTCGTCTTGAGTATAGGATTTCTTCTTTCTTAACTCTTTTATTTGTTTTGATAATTTTTGTAAATATTCCTTGTTCACATCATAATTGTTAGCTATACTAGCAATATCTACAACTAGTCACACTAGCAATACCGAAGGTGAAAATGTTCAAATTCTTTGCAATTTTGGCTTTATTGTTTCTTTTATCCTGCAGTGCGGATAATCTTGTATCTGTAGATGTTGTTGAAATATATGACGGAGATACAATCGGGGCAAAAATAGACAATAATATTTTTTCAATCCGTCTTATCGGAATTGACTGCTATGAAACAACAAAAAACAACCGTTCATATAAACAAGCTTATCTTGATAATTTAAATATTGATGATGTCATACAAAAAGGAAAATATTCAAAAAATTATCTTAAAAAACTCTATAAAAAGAATAATTCCGATATTTATTTCGGCTTTATGGGGATAGATAAATATTCCCGTGCTTTAGGGATATTGTATTTTAACGGTTTAAACGTAAATGAAAAAATGAAAACACAAGGCGGATGTAAAAGTTATATTTACTCTAATCAGGGCTCATAACAACCATTTCGCAATTTTTGCAATCAAATATCAGGGGATATTTCTGCCCCCTGTCATCTGCCAGAAAAAGTTCATCTTCTCCCCGGCAGCCTAAAAAAGCTCTTTTTAAACAGTGCTTTGTTCTCATTAATTCGATTTTTTTTGTGTTATTTGTGCTCTCAAGGCTCATTTGCGAAATTTTTACACCTGCGGTTTCATAAAATTCTTTTGCCTTGCTGTTGTGAACGTTTAATTTATAATCACCTTCATCAAGGGGAAATTTTGCTATATTTAGAGGTTTTTGTTTTTTTACTTTATATCTTGAGATGATTTTTTGTGAAAGCTCTTCTAAAATTTTTCTTCTGATTTCATTTAGAGTGCTTAAGGGAATAAAGCGCAAAGCCTCGGATTTAAATTCGATATTTTTTACAAGATAAGGAGTATCAGAAGTTTTAAATAATGATTTTTTATAATTTTCTTTCATTTTTTCCTGATTTTGGGCAATTTCAAAATCTTGGAGAGGATAGTTAATTTTAATATTATTTTCGTCAAAAACCGAAACAGAGTCTTTATCAATTATAAAATTGATTTCAAGTTTTCTTTGAGTTTTTGAATTTTCAAGGGTTTTGTTAAATTTTTGGTCAATATTTCTATAAATTTTAACCCCTTTTTTGATGTTTATTTTTTTGTTGGGAAAAACTTTATATCCGTTTTTGATTTTTTGAACGCTGTTAATCAAACATCCTTCTAAATCATTGTTTTCAATAAAACATAAACCGTCTTGGGGATTTAATTCTAAATTTGTTTTAACGCTGAAAAAATTATCGCCAACGCCGTTTACTTCTCCTATTAATTCGCCCGTTGATTTTGGAGTATGGAAGTTATAAATGTTATCTTTTTTATTAAATAAATAATCGTCGCAAAAACCTCTGTTAAAAGATTTATATGGGTTTGGCGTAAAATCTGATATAATTTTTCCGCGGCTTTTTCTCGGGATGTCTTTAAGAAGGTTATGATAATATAAAACAACATTTTTAACGTAATTTTTATCTTTCAACCTTCCTTCGATTTTAAAGCTTTCAATTCCTGCTTCATAAAGTTTATTGAGGTGTTTTGAGAGATTGTTGTCTTTCAGGGATAAAAGATATCTGTTTTTCGCCAAAAATTCACCCTTTTTATTTATAAGGGAATATTTTTTTCTGCAAGCCTGTGCGCAATCTCCTCTGTTTGCGCTTCTTTTGCCGATAAATTGGGACATATAACAACACCCCGAATAAGATACGCAGAGTGCGCCGTGTACAAAGTGTTCAAGCTCTATGTTTGTATTTTTTTTGATTTTTTTAATCTGCTCAAGAGTTAATTCTCTTGCTAAAATAACTCTTTTAATACCGATATTTTCAAAAAATTTAATTTTTTCAACCGTTCGATTGTCGCACTGTGTGCTCATATGAAGCACAATCGGGGGAATTTTATCATCAAGGGCAAGATTTAAAATTCCAAAATCGGTAATTATAATCGCATCGGTTTTAATTTCATAAAGCTTTTGAATAAGCTTTTGGCACTCAATCAGCTCATTATCATCTAAAATTGTGTTAACGGTTACATAAACCTTAACGTTAAACAGATGTGCATAAGATATTATTTTTTCAATATCCTCAAGGGAATTTCCCGCATTTTTCCTTGCTCCGTATGCATTTGTGCCGATATAAACAGCATCGGCGCCCGAATTAATTGCGCTTATAGCGCATTCATAATTTTGTGCGGGAGCTAAGAGCTCTATTTTTTGCATAAAACACCCTTTAATTTTTCGGTTATGAAATCAAGTGCGCCTTGTTGACTGTTAAAACAGCTTTCGCAGTTTTGGGCGGTTTCTTTATAAAATTCATCATCCTGAAGCAGTTTGCGTGCTATTTTATAAAATTCATCTTTATTTTTAACTACAAATGCACTTTTTTCACGTTCTAAGATTGAATAGATATCTCTGAAATTTTTGATTGAAGGCCCTGAAATTACGGGCTTTTTATATATCAAAGCTTCAAGCGGGTTGTGCCCTCCCGTTTTATTGAAACTGCCTCCGATAAAGGCAAGATTTACTATTGAATATATTTTTGAAAGTTCTCCCAAAGTATCAAGCACAATAATATCGTTGTTTGCAAATGTGTCGTTTTTTGTTCTTAAACCATATTTAAAATTGTGCTTTTCAATCAGTTTAACTACTTCATCAACTCTTGTTAAGTGCCTCGGGGCGATAATCATTTTTAGATTTTTGTCTTCTTCTTTTAGTTTTTTATATACTTCAATAACGATTTCGTCCTCGCCTTTATGGGTTGAGCCTGCTATAAAAATTTTTTCGTTTGTTTTAAGGTCGATATTGCAATCTTTCTTTTCGATTTCAAATTTTAAATTTTTTGATATTTCGCACGTATTAGGATTTGCTCCGAGGGCAATAAATCGGTTTTTATCTATTTCGCTTTGAACAAATATTCCTTCAAAACAATCAAGTACAAGTCCTAAAAACCCTTTGATTTTAAGATATTCAGGATAAGATTTATCGGAAATCCTGCCGTTAATAATATACAAAGGGATATTCATTTTTTTGGCGCAATATGAAAAGTTGGGCCAAAGTTCAGTTTCGGCAATTAAAATCACCGAAGGACTAACCGCCTTTAAGAATTTTTCAACCGTTTTATAGGCATCAAGAGGAAAATAAGTTATAAAATCAGCTAATTCGCCGTATTTTTTCTTTGCAAGCTCTTGCCCCGTAAATGTTCCTGTTGTAACAACAAGCTGATAGTCTTTAAAATCGGATTTTATTTTCTTAATCAAATTTTCCAAAGACATCACTTCTCCGACAGATACGCCATGAAGCATTATTACCTTATCGGAAAATTGAGGATAGTCTATTTTTGCAAGCTTTTCTTTTTTCGGTATGGGAGGTTTTGAATTGAGTTTTCTTGAAAAATCAATTAAGGGAATTAAAATTTCCAAAAAAACGGGGTCGATTGAGCGGTATATTTTAAAGCAAAGTTTTTCAAAGTTATTTTTCATTTTTACTCCTAAAACAATTATACTACCACGATATTATCTTATTGTCGAATTGGCTTGAGATAAATTTTTTTAAATAATTTAACTGCTTATATTTTTTTGCGAGGTAATTTTGTATACACAGGATGAGAAAGTATTAAACATTAAATTTGAAAATTTTGTTCAAACACAAAAAGGAGAAGACCTTTTTGATAAAACTTTAAGAGTGGATGATGTGCTAAAAAGCGGAATTTTAACAGGAAATGAGGCTTTGGGAATGGTGTGCCTCGAGCGGTTAAATTCCGTTGTTAAATTAAAAGAAAAAGACGGTTTCTGCCATGACGTTATTATGCTCGGGACAAATTCATATTTAAATATTGCAAACAATAAAAATGTTGTTAAAAAAGGGATTAGCGCCCTGAAAAAGTTCGGGATAGGTATGGGCGCCGTTTCAAATTATGCGGGTGTGTGCAATTTACATCGTGAGCTTGAAGAAAAAATTGCAAATTTTTACGGGTGTGAAGATGCAATTGTTTTTCCTTCGGGCTATGGGACAAATGTCGGTGTAATATCCGCTCTTTGCTCCTGTGAAGATATTATTATAAATGACAGCGCAAACCATGCTTCAATTTATGACGGATGCCAGCTTTCGGGCGCAAAAATTAAGGTTTATCCTCATCAGAATATGAAATATTTAGAGCGTATTTTGGATAGAATTCCGGATGATATAACAGGCAGGCTTATTATAACCGACGGAGTGTTTTCAATGGACGGAGATATTGCCCGTCTTGATAAAATAGTTGAATTAGCGCAGAAATATAAATGCAGAATTATGGTTGATGATGCCCACGGAATTGGAGTTGTCGGAAAAACGGGAAGGGGAAGCGCCGAATTTTATAATGTCGGGGATAAAATTGACCTCAATGTCGGCATGTTATCTAAAGGCCCCGGCGGATTGGGCGGTTATTGCGCTGCAAAAAGAGAAATTATTCAATATTTAAGACTTTATGCAAGAACATATTTTTTCTCGACTGCTCTTCCTGCTCCGATTGCGGGAGGATTGATTGAGGTATTTAATCTTTTGGAACACGACAGGGCAGGAAGAAGCGAATTAATGAAAAAAACAAAATTTATGAAAGAAAAGCTTCAAAATGCAGGTTTTACCCTCGGCAATACTCAAAGCGCAATTATTCCGGTTATGATATATGACGAAAGAAAATTGTTCAGATTATACCAGGAGTTGAGGATGCAGGGGGTTTATGTGAATATTGTCACTTATCCTGCCGTAAGAAGGAAAGAGTGTCGTTTGAGGCTTTGTATTATGAAAGATTTAAGCTACAGACAGCTTGATTGGGCAGGGGATATAATAATTCAAAAAGGCAGAGAATACGGCATAATATAAACAAAAGGCGCAATTAAATTGCGCCTTATTTATAACTCTCTGTTATTCAATTTCCGTAATACTTTTTACCACCGCTTATGCTTTTGTCCACATTGCATCTGATGATAGTTTTGAGTTCACAATTTCTTGTGAGATGCTTATATTTGATGGAGTAAAGATGAATACGCTGTCGCCGATTTTTCTTTGAGAACCGTCTAAAGCGTGAGTACATCCGCACAAGAAGTCAACTATACGTTGAGATTGTTCTCTGTCAAGCAATTGAAGGTTTAAAATAACCGTTTTTCTTTCTTTTAAAGCTTCAACAATTGAAATTGATTCATTATATGCCTTAGGCTCAATAACAACAACTTCGTATGCGCCTTCTCTGGCTTGAGATAATACTCTTAAATTTGATTTTTTTCTTAATGGATTTGTTTCAGTAAAACTCGGCTGAAGAGCTGCATTTCTTTCGGTAGGATAATCTGTTTCGTATCCGTTTTCTCCTTCTTCTTCAAAGGGACCGTCGCCCACAGGAATAAAAGAGTCTGTTAATGCTCCTATAATTTCCTTAATTTTTTCTGAAAGTGCCATCTTTTCTCCTTTTAATTATTTTCTTCAAATAAAATTTTACCTAGTCTTATCATTGTTGCACCGCATTCAACGGCGATTTTATAATCGTGGCTCATTCCCATGGATAATTCCTCAAGTTTGAATTTTTCCTTAAGTTTATACATATCGGAAAAAAGCCTTTGAAGCTCGTTTTTATCCTCGGTAAAAGGAGCAATATTCATTAATCCTTTTAACTGTACCGATTTTAAAAGCGAAATTTCTTCGATTAAATTTTCAATTTGCTCAGGATGAATTCCGAACTTTTGTTTTTCTTGTGCATTGTTTACCTGAAGCAGTATTTTTTGTTTAATGCCTTTTGTATTTGCTTCAGAATTAATACATTGTGCGACTTTTAAGCTGTCAACAGAGTGAATATACTCAAAATTCCCTACAACATATTTGACTTTATTCGTCTGTAAATGTCCAATAAAATGATATACCGATTGAGTTCTTGTTGTATCATCCATTTTGTTGATTTTTTCGAGTGCTTCTTTGGCTTTGCTCTCGCCAAAATCTCTTAAACCTGCCTCAAACGCTTCCATCATTTTGGTTTCATCGTAGTATTTGGTTACTGCAATGATTTTCGGATTGTAATTTTTAATATCTTTTAAAATTTTGTTGAGATTTTCTTTTACACTCATTTAAAAGCCTTAAAAAATACTTTCCGTTTTTTGGTTGAATTCATCTTCCTTATTAATTATAGTTTATTGTCATGAGCTTGCAAAAAAATATTTTTGGGCATTTTTGCGCTTTTTTAAAACATGCTCAAATCATGTCGGGGTGCATGTTTTGACATGAAGTAGTTTTCGTAATATTTCTTCATAAATTCAATTTTTCTTTTTCTTGAGGCATGCCTTTTTGATGTTATACTTATGTTGAAAAGGATTTAAAAAATGAACAATACACCTATTGATTGGAATGATTATTTTTTGGAAATTGCACGCACTGTTTCAATGCGTTCAAATTGTCTGAGAGCACATGTGGGAGCTGTTATTGTCGGAAAAGATAAAAAAATCAAAGCTACGGGCTATAACGGAGTACCTTCAAAAGTCTTATCCTGTATGGAGCTTGGAGAATGCTACAGAATTAAAAACAATATTCAATCGGGTACAAGATATGAAACCTGCAGAAGTATTCACGCGGAACAAAATGCGATAATTCAAGCGGGGCAGGACAGATGCATGGGCTCTTCTCTGTATGTTTTCGGGCACAACATTATCTGCATTTTGTGCAAACGTTTTATTGTTCAAGCGGGAATTGAAACAATTTATCTTAAAAAAGATGAAAATACACCCGTTATTGTTGTAAGTGCTCAAGAATTAAGAGATGAACTTTCATCGAGCGCAGCGGTACCTGTTTAATAATACTTTTATCTATTAAAATTTAAAGGTTTTGTATATATAATGAAATTTATGAAAATTAAAATTTTAACAGTTTTTTTTATAATTTTTCTATTTATATTTTTATGCTCCAATCAAGCTAAAACTGAGCCTAATTACAGCTATAAAGTTTATACTCCCGATAATTTTTCTCAGGTTGCAAAAAATGTTTCTCAATCCCAAAAAAATTCTCAAATTATTTTTATAGTTGATTTTTCAAATTCAATGAACGATACGATTGAAGGGCATCCTAAGGTTGATATGGCAAGAGCAACTTTAGCTGAAATTTTACCTAAAATTCCGCCTGATGTTAAAGTAGGTTTAAGGGTTTACGGTCATAAGGCAGGTTTTACTTATCTTCAGGGATGTCAGGCTTCAAGTTTAACCGTTCCTCTTAAAGCTTCCAATTCGGGAGCAATTTTAAACAGCCTGTACAGCACACGTGCCGTTGGCTGGACTCCCATAACATATTCTCTTAAACAATCAATTAATAATGATTTTATTGGTACAACAGGTAAAAAACATATAATTCTTCTGACGGACGGGGGAGAAAATTGTGATGAAAGCCCTTGTACATACGTGATTAATCTTATGAAAACAAGAGATGATGTTACAATTGATGTTATTGCTTTTGATATAAGTGATATTGAAGCGAACAATCAATTGAGATGTACGGCGCTTATGACAAGAGGCAAGTTTTTGCCCGCAAATTCTCAGGAAGATTTGACCCGTTCATTATTTGAAACGGTCGGAATTTCAAAAGACGTAAAAGGCAGTATAAAAATTCCTTCCAATTAAATTTTGTATGCTTTTCGATAGAATAAATAGCCGCCTATTGTGCTTATTATAATAACGGGAAGCCACGCTGCCAAAAGCGGGTGTATTTTTCCTCCCGCTCCCAAGTTTAAAGAAAGCGCTCTTATAACATAGTAAACAAAAATAATTAATATACTGAATAAAAATCCTCTGTTATATCTTACTCTCGGAGGAGTTATTGCCAGGGGGACTCCTATTATTGCAAGAGCAAATGTTGTAATCGGAAGCGCTAATTTATCGAAAAGATTTATTTTATATTCAAGGAGAATATCTTTATCAAGCTTGGATTTTTGTTTTTTAATGTGTTTTAAAAGCTTAAAGAAATTATATTCGTTTGTTGTTTCTTTAACCATTTCGTTAACATCACCAATTCCGAAAGTTATGTTGGATTCTTCGGCTAAGCTTGTGTTAAAAATTTTGCCGTCTTTTGATATGGTATATACGACTAAGTCGTTAAATTTCCAGCCATAGTCCGAGGTTGTACCTTTTTGAGCCTGTAAAACCTGTATGTTTTTGGGGTTTGAAAGGTCGATAACGGTAACGTTGTTAAGGGTTTTATCTTTGCACCATTGGGCATAGAAGAGCCTTTTTAAGTTGCCGTCTTTATCAATATCTTTTAGGGTGAAATTCATTTTGTTTTCGGGGATGTGTTTTTGTTCAAGCGAATATATTGCCAATGATTTTGATTGTGTTGAGGTAGCAGGCACGATAAATTCGTTTATGAAAAAGCTGACTAATGTCATAACAAGAGCAAAGCAAAAAATCGGGCGGGCGATACGTTCAATACTTATTCCGCAGGCTTTAAATATTGTGATTTCGGATTTTAAACTTAAATCATTAACTGTCATAACCGTTGCAAAAAGGGTTGAGATAGGAATTGTTAAAACGAAAACCTGAGGCAGGTTTAAAACTATCATCATAATTGCAATATGAAAAGGAATGCCGTATTGCGAAATTTGTTTAATTAATTGGGTAAATGTTTCCGAAGCAAAAATAATTGATGTAAAAATAATTACGCCTAAAATAAATACATCCGTAAGCTGTTTTAGGATGTATCTGTCTAAAATGCTTAATTTATTATATTCTTGTTTAATTTTAGCTTTTAGAGTTTTATATTTAGAGTATATTTTTTCCGTCGTTATCATACATTAATTTTCTTTGTTTTGATATTTCATCAAATAATTTAATTTTCTCAAAATCACTTAAATTTTTCAAGTAATCAAGCTTTTTTTGAAGCAATTCAAAAGTGTTCAAAATATTTTTTTCGTTATTTTTAAACATACCTAAAGCTAAGTCGCTGTTTGTCATCGCAAGGCGGGTCATATCCCGAAAACCGCTTGAGGCGATGCGTTTTGCTTCATCCTGTGCGCAATCAAAAAGAAGAAAAGCTAAAATAGCGGGAAGATGAGATACCTGTGCGCAGAGGGCATCATGGTTTTTCATATCAATTAAAACAGGCTTTGCGCCAAGAGCCTTAATTATATCTTCAAGAATTTTATTTTCTTTACCTATTAGCCACCTTGCTCCTTGAAAAAGCTCTTTATCGCCGGCATGAAAACCTGTTTTTGTGCTTCCCGCCATGGGGTGGGATAAAATAAAATTAAAATTATATTCCCTGTTTGCCAAATCACCTTTTATTGAGGCGCAATCGCATACAATTGTTTTTTTATTCAAAAATGAATTGAGTTTTAAAAGCACTTCCTCGGTTTTTGAGTAGTATGAGCAAACAAAGACTATATCGCTTTCTTTAAGGATTTTTATATCATCAGAAGCATATTCGCTGTATTTTAGAGCTTCCTTATAACAGGATTTTGAAAAACAGCGGATTTTATAATTTTTGTTGTTTGAAAGTCCTTTTAAAATTGAAGCTCCGATTAGTCCGAGCCCTGCTATTCCTACGTTTATCATAGAGTTATTATATAATAAATTTTACAAATTTTGTTATAAATTTTTTTAGTATATAATTTATTTAACAGTTTTGGAGTTGAAAATGACGCAGGAATATATAAAAAAAGGACGTGCTTTTAAATTCGGAGACAATATTTCAACAGACCATATCGCTCCCGGACGTTTATTTCATTTGAGAAATAATCTTGAAGAGTTTGCTTTGCATGTATTGGAAGATGCAGATAAAGATTTCGCATCCAAAGTACAAAAAGGCGATTTTATTGTTGCGGGAAATAATTTCGGTCTGGGTTCATCCCGAGAACATGCTCCACAGATAATTAAAATTACTGGAGTAGGTGCCGTGATTGCAAAATCATTTGCAAGAATATTTTATCGAAACGCAATAAATATCGGGCTTTTAGCTGTCGAATGTGATACGGATAAAATTGATGCGGGCGACAACCTTGAACTTGATATTAAAAACGGGATTTTAAAAGACCTTACAAAAAATATTGAGCTTGAGATTACCCCGCTTCCGGATGTTATGATTAAGCTTCTTCAAGACGGCGGATTGGTTGAACATTTAAATAAGAACGGGGATTTTAAACTTGTATAATATAACTTTAATCGAAGGGGACGGAATTGGGCCTGAAATTGTTTCAAGTACGGTTAAAATTCTTGAAGCTTCCGGTGTAAAAATTAACTGGGAAAGATGTTTGGCGGGTGTTAAAGCACGGGAAAAAACGGGAAAACTCCTGCCTGATGAAACCCTGAATTCAATCAAAAAAAATAAAGTTGCTCTTAAAGCTCCTCTCTTAACTCCCGTTGGAGAAGGGTTTAAGTCAATAAATGTTACTTTAAGACAATATTTCAATTTATATGCAAATGTTCGTCCGTCAAAAAATCTTCCTTCAATTAATACTCCGTTTAAAAATGTTGATTTGGTTGTTATAAGAGAAAATACCGAAGATATCTATGCGGGGCTTGAAAAAGAGATTGATAAAGATACAATCCACGGAATTAAGCTCATAACCCGCAGGGCATCTGAAAATATTTGTAATTACGCTTTTAATTACGCACTAAAAAATAAAAGACAAGAGGTTGCGGTTGTCACAAAAGCAAACATATCAAAGCTTGCGGACGGCATGTTTTTAAATTGTTTCAGAGAAGTACAAAAAAAATACCCTGAAATTAAGACAAGAGAAATTCTTGTCGATAATTTGTGCATGCAGCTGGTCACAAATCCTTCACAGTTTGATGTTTTGGTTATGCCGAATTTATACGGCGATATCGTATCAGATCTTTGTGCGGGATTAATCGGCGGTTTGGGCGTTGCAAAAAGTGCCAACATGGGAGATGATTGTGCAATTTTTGAAGCTGTGCACGGTTGTGCGCCCGATATTGCGGGAAAAAATATTGCAAATCCAATGGGGCTTTTAGGAAGCGCCGTTATGATGTTAAAATATTTGGGCGAAGAAGATTGTGCTCAAAAAATAGAAAATGCGCTTGAAAAAACTCTTGACCATGGCGGAATACTTCCTTATGATTTAGGGGGAAAAGCCACATTAGACGAATTTACGGATAAAATCATCGAAAATATGACAGTATAGAAAAGGAGAAAAGAAAAATGGCAAAATGGGTATGTTCAGTATGCGGTTACACGGTTGAAGGCGCTAATCCTCCCGAAAAATGCCCCCAGTGCGGTGCTTTAAAATTTAACGAAGCAAAAGCAAGCGCAGGCTGGGCTTGTGAACATAAAGTAGGCGAAGGAAAAGACGTTGACCCCGTTGTACTTCAAGGATTAAAAGACCACTTTGCAGGTGAATGTACTGAAGTAGGTATGTATTTAGCTATGTCAAGAGTTGCGGACAGAGAAGGCTATCCCGAAGCTGCCGAAGCTTATAAAAGAATAGCTTACGAAGAAGCGGAACACGCTGCAAAATTCGCTGAATTATTGGGCGAAGTTGTAACTCCTTCAACTAAAGAAAATCTTACTTTAAGGGCTGAAGCCGAAGGCGGTGCCTGCCTTGCAAAACTTGAAATCGCATCCCGTGCAAAACAATTAGGATATGATGCAATTCACGACACCGTTCATGAAATGGCAAAAGATGAAGCACGCCACGGTGCGGCATTTAAAGGATTGCTTGAAAGATTATTCTAAAAATAATTTTTTATTATTCAAAAAGCAGGGCAGCCTGCTTTTTTTTATGTTAAAATATGAAAAAAGAAAGGAATTTATGGGGCTTATTAATTGGATTAATACAATCAAAGAAGATATTAACGTAATTGTTGAAAAAGATGCCGCAGCAAAAAGCATTTTTGAAGTTATGTTTCTGTATCAGGGTTTTCATGTCATTTTAGCCCACAGAATTGCGCACAAACTTTTAATGTGGAAAATTCCTTTTATTCCGAGGTTAATTTCTCAAATTGCAAGATTTTTAACGGGAATTGAAATTCATCCCGGTGCGCAGATAGGAAAAAGATTTTTTATAGACCACGGAATGGGTGTTGTAATAGGTGAAACAACGATTATAAAAGATGATGTTTTAATATATCAAGGTGTTACCTTGGGGGGAACGGGAAAAGAAAAAGGAAAGCGCCACCCCACAATCGGAAACTTTGTAACAATAGGCGCCGGAGCTAAAGTTTTGGGAAATATTGAAATAGGCGACTACAGCTCAATCGGCGCCGGCTCGGTTGTAATTGATAATGTGGGAGAACACTGCACGGTTGTCGGCGTTCCGGGGCGGATTGTAAAACAGAAAAGATATGTCGAAGGACAGCTTGAACACAACAGAATTCCGGACCCTGTTACGTGCGAGCTCAACAGATTAAAATATGAGCTTTTGGAATTAAAAGAAAAATTAAAGTGATTTTATTTTTTTCCCTGCGGAAATAACTTTTTTTGCATCTTCTTGTGCGCTAAAACCTGTTGTTGTAAGGTAATTTCCGACAATTGCACTATCCAGAGCATATTTCATTAAACGAAGTATATTTTCTTCGCTCAACCTTGCTTTTTTACCTCCCGCAAGGCGGATTGAGGATTTGGGGTTGGAAATTTTAAAGATTGCAACAGTTCTTAAAATATTTTCTTCATCAATTTTATCAAAGTAATTTTCAAAAGGAGTGCCCTTAATCGGGGTTAAAATATTAACGGGGATGCTTTCGGGTTCAATTTGAGCAAGTTCAAGCGCCATTTCAATTCTTTGCTCTTTGGTTTCTCCCATTCCGATAATTACCCCGCAGCAAAGTTCAATTCCCGCTTCTTTGACATATTTGCAGGTATTTATCCTGTCATGCCAAGAGTGGGTTGAACAGATTTCATTGTGATAACTCTCTGAAGTATTTATGTTGTGGTGATATCTTGTAAGCCCCGCCTCTTTTAATTGTTTAGCCTGTTTTGGTGTTAAGATGCCTAAACTGGCACAGCTTTTAAGGTTTAGGGAGTTAATTTCTTTAATCATTTTTAAAAGTTCATCAAAATCTTTTGCTTCATCCGGAGTTTTGCCCGATGTCACGATTGCAAAATTTATTGCGCCGTTTCTTTTTGATTCAAGCGCAGTTTTTTTAACTTCTTCAATTGAAACAAGAGGATGAGTATAAATATCTGTATTATAGCGGGTTGACTGAGCGCAGTATTTGCAATCCTGAGAACATTTCCCCGTTCTTGCCGAAATAAGAGAGCAGAATTCAAACTCTTTAAAGGTATATTTTTGTGCTTCTTTTAAAAGCTCATCAAGTTCAAGATTATATAATTTTAAAAGTTCTTCTTTAGTTTTCATAACTTTCATTATACTATAAAAATATGAAAAGCATTTTTATAACGGGAGTTGATACGGATATCGGAAAGACCTTTGTTTCTTTGGGGCTTTGTCTTAAACTATCCGAAGAAGGTAAAAAAACGGGTTATTTTAAGCCTTTTCAGAGCGGAGCAATAAAAAAAGATGGAAAATTATATGCTCCCGATATTGAAGAAATTAAAAAATATTCTTCTCGGGTAAGCTGTTCTTATTCATATCTTTTAGAAGGAGAAGTTTCCCCTTTTCTTGCATCATTACTTAATAATGTGAGGTTTGATTTTAAAAAAGTTAAGCAGGACTTATATAATTTTTCAAAAAACCTTGATTATGTAATTATCGAAGGAGCAGGGGGCTTATATTGCCCGATTTCTAAGGGTGTACTTTTTTGCGATTTGATAAAAGAATTAAATCAAGAAATTATAATTGTTACAACTCCTCATTTAGGAAGGCTTAACCATACTTTGATGACTGTTGAGTGTGCGAAATTAAATAATATTAAAATAAAAGGAATAATTATAAATAAAATTGAAAAAAATATGACACAATCCGAAACTAATTTTATAAAAGAACTAAAAACTTTTTATAAAGGCGAGATTTTGGCTCAAATTCCATGCTTTAAAAATCCTTCAAAACAAGAAATCATAAAGTGTTTTAAAAATATAGTCTAAGGAAAATTATTTTTTCAGGGGTTTTATATCTGTATGAAAATTACTTCAATAAAACCTCAAACTTTCTTTAAAGGGTATGATGCAAGACCCTTAAAAGGATTTATTATGGGTACTTCCATAGGCGGTATTAAAAGCGAAATGAGAAGAATTCTTTCGGATGCGGGAAGAAAAACAAATGAACAATATGATGTTTTCTGCCTTGAAGAACAAGGAGTCTGCCAACAGGATATTGATTTTTTTTCAAAAGTGCCCTGGGTGCAGGATTTTGCTACCCTCAAAAACGGGCAGCTATACACGCTTTTTTTTGATGATGCTCTGGAGTGCATAAAAAGCGGGCTGGGCGTTAAAGAAAATGAAATGCAGAAAGCCAAAAAAATGCAAAATCCTTTTGCGTTTAATAAAATTCATATTAAAGGCGGAAATATGTTTATCGTTAAAAACCCTCAAGGCAATGACGATATTTTTGTCGGAGAAAATGAATTTGAGAATTTTTCGCAGGATGAAATTAAAAAAATGTATAACGTTGATAATGTTATAAAAATACCGCAGGCTGATTTCCATCTTGACCTTTTTATGCGCCCGCTTGATAACCATAGAGTGCTTTTGGCGGATGATAACATGGCGCAGAATGTCTTGGTAAGTATTTTATCCGATTTAGTCGGATATATGAGAAAACCGGATTTTACTAACAGGGCTCAAGAAGAACAACTACAGTGTTATATGGCTTTAAAAAGTCTTGATAAAGCAATTCAGCTTTTTAATACAGGCAGAACATTTAACGCATATAAAAGCACGTCTGAAGTTGAAAAAGTTTTAAACGATAACGGTTATGAAGTTATAAAAACTCCTTCCCGTGTTTATTGTGCAGAAGAATGCCCCAAAGGGGAAAAACAGCTTTTTGTATATCTTGCAAACTTTATGAATGCAAATGCGTTTCAAAATAAAAACGGCGATATAATTTTGATGACAAATCATTGTCTTTTGGATGATTTTCTAAATATTCCGCCTCAGATTAAAAAAGAAATAAAAGGAAGCCTTGAAAGCAGGTTTGTTGATTCCATTAAACAATATGTAAAAGAAGAAAACATATATTTTATAAAAGGCAAAAATAATGCAATAGCAGATAATATGCTTGCTCAAAATCAAGGGGGGATACACTGCTTCTGTGCGGAAATTCCAAAAGAATAAAAAAGCCTTATAAAAAGGCTTTTTTATTAGCGGAAGACGGGGTTCGAACCCGCAACATCCTGCTTGGAAGGCAGGTACTCTACCAATTGAGTTACTTCCGCAAAAGTAACAACATTATTTAATTATAAACATAAAATATTTGCAAGATATTTTAATTATACTCCGACTGTCTTTAAAATATCCGAGAGCAATTTATCAACTCTTTCCATTGCCTCATAAGTATTTTCATAAGTTCCGAAGGAAGTAAGTCTGAAATATCCTTCGCCGTTTTTACCAAAGCCTGCTCCGGGTGTACCCACAACGGCAGAGTTTTCCAAAAGAAAATCAAAAAATTCCCAGCTTGTCATTTTATTCGGACATTCAAGCCATATATAAGGGGAATGTAATCCGCCCGTGAAGAAAATATTGTGTTTTTTCAAGGTGTTTGCGATTAATTTTGCATTTTCCTTGTAATAGTTGATATTTTCCATTATTTCTTTTTGACCTTCCGGTGTAAATACTGCTTGTGCGCCCCTTTGAATAATGTATGGAACACCGTTAAATTTTGTTGTTTGGCGTCTAAGCCACATTTTATTAAGGGACATTCCTTCATTTACAAGGTTTTTGGGTACTATTGTATAACCTAGCCTTGTGCCTGTAAAACCTGCGGTTTTAGAAAGGGAACAAAATTCAATTGCGCAATCTTTTGCTCCTTTTATTTCATATATGCTTCTTGGAAGATTAGTGTCGGAAATGAAGCATTCATAAGCCGAATCAAATAAAATTATTGCATTATTTTCTTTTGCCCACTCAACCCACGTTTCAAGCTGTTTTCTGTTATATACCGCACCTGTCGGGTTATTGGGCGAGCAAAGATATACAATATCGGCATGGCTATTTTCGGGCATGGGAAGAAAATTGTTTTCTTTATCTGCTTTTAAAAATTCAATTTCTCTTCCATGCATTGTGTTTGTATCAACATAAACGGGATAAACGGGGTCGGGAATAAGGACTTTATTATCTTTTGAGAAAATATCCAAAATATTTCCCAAATCCGATTTTGCGCCGTCTGAGATGAATATTTCGTCAATATCGAGTTCGACATTTCTTTTTTGATAATATTTTTGGATTTCTTCTTTTAAAAAATCATAACCCTGTTCGGGGCCGTAACCTCTGAAACCTTCTTTTGTGCCCATTTCGTTTGATGCTTTGATTAAGGCTTCAACAACGCTTTTGCATAAAGGCCTTGTAACATCCCCTATTCCTAAGCGTATTATTTTTTTATCGGGATGTTGTGCGCTATATTCGTTTACTTTCTTTGCAATGGTTGAAAACAGATAGCTTTCTTCAAGCTTTTTATAATTTTCGTTGATTTTCATTAAGTCCTCTTTTCGTTTTTCAAGAGGATTATATTTCAAAAATTAATTAAGCTCAAGTATTAAAGTGATTTTAGCTGACCTTGAAAGAAGTCCGTGGCTTGGCGGTTTCATATATTTAAAGGTATCGTTTATAACTTTTTTTACGGAATTATCTATAGCCGGAGAGCCTGAAGATGCGGTAACGTTTATCGTTTCAACTTCTCCGCCCGAGGATATTTTAATATCCGCTTTTACAAGTCTGCTCATGGGAACATCATTTACAAGCAAAAGGTCATTTTGCAGGTTAAGTTTAATATTTTTTCCTATAAGCTGTAAAAATTTGGTGTAGTCATCTTTTTTAACAAGACTTTCCGGTGCTTCCCAAGATATTTTTGAAATCGTCGGACTGTATGCCGGTTGTGAAATTTCGGGCTGTCTTATAAAAAATTCGTCCATTGTTTTTTCTCTGGGTATGAGCTGTGCAACTCCGGGGGTATAGTCGTAATTTTCGCCCGGATAGCTTTCGGAATATTCTTCAAAATCGGCGATTTTTTCGTCTGATGTTTTATTGCCATGATTGTTGTTCAAGGCTATTATTGCAAAGCTGAACAGGAAAAAGAATGAAATAAACAGTACGATAAGAGCATGTTTATTTTTTGCACTGATTACCGATTTTAACTGAGGCAGTTCAAATTTTGGTATTTCATTGAAAATTGCATCAATAACATTCTTTTTTGCCTGATCATTATCGTCTTTGTCTGCTTCCTTCAAAAGAGATGATATATTATTTTTGGAAGAAGTGTCGTTTTCGACAAAATTATCAAGCTCCAGAATATCTTTTGAATCGCCTTCTTTAATTCTTATATTGTCAATGCTTTCTTCCAAAGATAAAAGAGAAGAATTTTTATCGGCAGAATATGAAGTATTTTCCTCTGCGGCATTTAAATCGTATCTCATTGCCAAATCGGGGTAAAGTCTTATATTATCAGCCAATTTTTCAAATTCAATTGTATCTATAAATCTTGCCCTGCAAGAGTCGCAGTTCATTAAGTGCTGTATTAACTGCCTTTTATATACGGATGAAAGGTCGTTATCAATAAATTTTAAAAATAAACCTATGCAATCAATATGTTTTCCGTCGGGTGTTTTTAATTGTGCGGGATTTTTTGTACAGCTTAAGAATTTTTTTTCATCAAAGATTAAATCCAAGGTGGGATAATAATATTTTGTATCGTGAGAACATTTTGCAACATCTTTTGAATTAATAAAGCCAATCATTTTTGCTTCTTTAATCTTTGCGCCTATTTGGACAATAAAATAAAAATGAGGCATAATATCCATATCAAAATGTATTTTTGGTATTTTGACGGTTTTTTCTTTATACAATGAAATTACATCAATTCTGTAACTGCCGTAATATATATCGGTTATTTTGAATTCTTCAAACAAAAGAGGTACTCTGTATACGCTTTTTGCGGTGCTTGTTTTAATCTTTTTGCTATTCAGGTAATTGATGGCACATGCTATTCCGAGCATGTCAATCATGCCCCTTTTTCTTAATTGGGCAGTACTTAAATTACTGGCCAGCAGCTTTGAGGCGTAAGCCTGTTCATCATTTATGTCGACAATATCAGCATTTAACATAAAATTATTTAACCAATAAAACCTCTTTATTATAATTTGACACATAAAAGATTATTTTTCAAAAAATTTATATGTTTTGTTGCATTTTCTTAATAAAATTTTTGTTTTGATTTTTTTTATAATACAATTTGAAATTATGAAGAAAGATTTTTTATTGGAAATATTAGTGCAGGAGCTTCCCTATAAGTTTATTCCGAGCGCACAAAAACAACTGGATGAATTATTCAAAAAACTGTTTGAACAAAACGGTCTTGAATATGATAAAATTGACGTTTTTGCAACCCCAAGACGTCTTGCTGTTTTGGTTTTTGACCTTGCAATGTCGCAAAAAACCGTTCAAAAGGATGTAAGAGGCCCGATTTTAAATATTGCAAAAGATGAAAAAGGAGAATATACTCCCGCAGCATTGGGTTTTGCAAAGAAAAATAACGTTGATTTATCGGCTCTTTATGAAAAGGATAACTATATTTGGGCAAAAGTTGAAATAAAAGGAAATTCAACATCTCAAATTTTAAAAGATAACATTGAAGCTTTAATTTTAAAACTTCAAGGTCCTCATTTTATGCGCTGGGGCACAAACAGCGAAAAATTCTCCCGCCCGATTGAAAACGTCGTTGCGCTTTTGGGGGATGAAGTTGTTGATTTAACAATTTTGGGCAAAAAAGCTCTCAATAAAACATTGGGACACAGATATTCAAAAAATAAAGAAGTTATAATTGATGAGCCTAAAAATTATGTTGAACTTTTAAGGAAGGCTAATGTTATAGTTTCCCCCGATGAAAGAAGAGAATTAATCGTTAAATCGGCTCAAAAGTGCGCAAATGAAAATAATCTTATGATTAACTTCGATAATATGGAAGACTTATTGGAAGAAGTAACATATATTACGGAATGGCCCGTTCCCGTTTTGTGCGAATTTGACAAAAAATATCTTGAAATTCCTTCAATTGTTACAACAACGGTTATGGCGGTGCATCAAAGATATTTCCCTCTTTGGGTTGAGGAAGGAAAATTATCCAACCATTTTATTACTATGGCAAATTTTGTCGGGGATGAATTTTCAAATATTAAAGCCGGAAATCAAAGAGTTGTAACGGCAAGGCTTGAGGACGGCATATTTTTCTATCGTGAAGATACAAAAACAAAATTAATTGATAAATTTGATAATTTAAAAGGCATGACGTTCCAAAAGGGGCTTGGAAGTTTAGAGGATAAAACCCAAAGATTGATTAAAATTTCCGAAAAACTTTGCGATAGCCTTAATATTCAAAACAAAGAAGATGTTTTAAGATGTGCAAAATTATCGAAATGCGACTTATCTACAAGACTTGTATTTGAATTTACCGAACTGCAAGGCTATATCGGTCAAAAATATGCACAGCTCGACCTTGAAAAACCTTGTGTCTCAAAGGGTATTTGCGAACACTATTTCCCTCTCGGCGCAAACGGTGAACTGCCTTCCGAAATAACCGGTCAAATCGTATCAATTGCAGATAAGATTGATACAATATGCGCTCTTTTTATTTCAACTCAAAAAGACAAAAAGAAAAAACGCCCGACAGGCTCTAATGACCCTTTGGGAGCAAGAAGAAATGCAATCGGTATTTTAAGAATTATTATTGAAAATAATTTAAACATAGATTTGGAAGAATTAATGCAATACAGCCTTAATCTTCTTTCGAAAGAATTTAATATTGAGCTTGAAGAAACAATTTTAGACGAACTTGTGGAATTTTTCGTTTCAAGATTGTTTGTAATGTATGAAAAAGAATTTTCATATAACATAATCAATTCAATATCAAAATATCATCCGATGAAAAATCTGGCATTCTTTATAAAGAGGGCTCAAACCTTAACAAAATATTATCAGGATGATGAATTTAAAGCTCTTCAGGAAAATGCTCTCAGAATTTTAAGGATATTAAAAGATTTTGAAGGGGTTGATATTAAGCCCGAACTTTTTGCGTTTGATGAAGAAAAAAATCTCTATAACGCAATAAAATCACATAACAATGACCCGCTGGAGCTTGTCGGATATATTAAATCTCTTTATCCTTTAACTAATAAAATAAGTGCATTTTTTGAGAAAGTTCTTGTTATGGATAAAGATGAGAAAATCAAAAACAACAGATTGTCTTTATTGAATTTGGCAAAAGAAAAATTCAACAAGATTTGCGATTTTGAAAAGCTCTAGATTTCATTATTGATATCGGAAATTTTTAAAATATAATTATATATACAACAAAATAAGGAAATTAAAATGCAGGCAAGACGTGCAAGCAGAGAACTCGCTTTAATATTATTTTCTCAACTGGATAAAAAAATTGATAAATATAAAAATGAAGATTTTTTTTCAATCGTTCTGAAATCTCAAAGAACATTAATTTCATCTTCTTATGAAGAATTAACCCTTTGTGTGAGCGAATTAAATAATCTGAAAAATCAAATTATCGAATTCGAAAATAACCACGAAGATAATTTAAATCGCCCCATAGACAGCGAAAATATTCCCGTTAAACTTCCTTTAACTTCGGAATTCGGCGAAAAATTAGATACAATGATACAAGCTTCGGAAAAAGCCCTAAATGCGCTTGATGTTGCGGAATTATGCACTCTTGCAAATCAAGAGGAAGTAAGAGAATATATCGATAAAATCTGTATTCAGTTTAAGAAAAATAAAACCGAAGTTGATAAAATAATAGGCGAATTTGCACTCGGCTGGGATATAGACAGGATTTTTAAAATTGATAAAGATATCCTTCGCATTGCAATAGTTGAAATTGTTTATGTTAAAGATGCTCCTCATAAGGTTGTAATTGATGAAGCGCTTGAACTTGCAAAGAAATATTCCACCGATGATTCCCCCTCTTTTATAAACGGCATTTTAGCAAGAGTTGTTGAAAAATATGTTTAATTTTTTTAAAAAGAAAGACAGCGAAAAAACCGACAATTCGTTTTCCTTGAAGAGCGTTTTATCTAAAACAATAGGCTCTTTGGTGGATGGAGTTTTAGATTGCACTGCGGGTAATTATCCTGATGAATATGAGCTTGACGATATTGAATCTACTTTAATTAAGGCTGATTTAGGGGTTGATTTGGCGGTTGAATTGGTTGATAAAATAAGAAAACAAAAAATAAAATCTTCAGAGCTAAAACCCTTTTTAAAACAGGAATTCAGTCAAATTTTAAATATCAATCAAACTTCAAATTTAAAATATGACAGGGATAAAATTAATATATATCTTGTTGTCGGGGTAAACGGCGCAGGAAAAACAACTCTTATAGGTAAACTTGCAAATAAATTTAAAGAAGAAAACAATAAAGTTCTTCTTGTGGCGGGAGATACCTTTAGAGCGGCGGCGGAAGAACAGCTTGATGTCTGGTCTAAAAGAGCAAATGTAGATATTTTAAGAGAAGATAAGGCGGACTCGGCTTCGCTTGCATATCGGGCAATAGATACGGCAAAAAAAGAGGGCTATAATGTTGTAATTATAGATAGTGCGGGCAGGCTTCAAAATAAATTTAATCTTGTTGAAGAATTGAAGAAAATAAAAAACGTAATTTTAAAAAAAGTTGAAGATAATAACTTTGAAACAATACTTGTGCTTGACGGAACACAGGGGCAAAACGGTCTTGAGCAGGCAAAGGTATTTTACGGCGCAATTGATGTTAATTCTATTGCAATTACAAAATTGGACAGCTCATCTAAAGGCGGAATAATTTTTTCAATAGCAAAAAATCTTAAATTGCCGACAAAAATAATCGGCATTGGCGAAGGAATAAGAGATATTAAAAATTTTAACAAAGAAGAATTTATTGAAGCTCTGTTTGATTAGATATGGAAAATCTGTCCAAAACGAAAAATTTTGCAATTTTTATTTCAATATTTTACATATTCGGAATTTTAAGTGCATTTTATCATATTGAAATTCCGGTTGGTTTTATTGCTTTTATTCTTCTTTTAGTTCTTATTTTTGTATTTAATTTCGGATTTAAAAAATCAATTTTGCTTTATCTGATATTTTTCTCGGGTGTCATAAGAGTTAATATGACAACAAAATTTGATTGTACTCTTGATAATTTAAACACATCCGATGCAAAAGTATACGGTCAGGTTGTTTCTTCAAAAGATGTATCCTTAAGAAATAAAAGAGTTAAATTTTATTTAAGAGCAGAGAAAGTAAATGTATTCAACAAAGAAATCGACGGTTTAAATACAAAAATGCTTGTCAATACGGATATAAAAGATGATATTGATAAGAAAATTAAAATCGGGGATTATATTGAACTTGAAGGTAAATTAAGAACTCCTAAACCTTCTTCAAATCCGTATCAATTTGATTATCAAAATTATCTTTTAAGAAACGGAGTGAAAAATATTTTATATGCAGACCCTTCAAGTTTTAAAAAATTAAAAGAAGCGCAATTTGTAAAAAATAAAAAAGAGAGCTGGTATTGGCTGCTTGCGAAATTTGAAACAACAAGAAACAAGATACTTGAGAAGCACTCGAAGAATATAAAATCTCCCCGTCTTGAAGTATTGGGAGGGATAGTTTTCGGCAATGAAACAATTAATCCCGACGAAAAAATTAAAGAAAATTTTAAAAATTCGGGACTTTTACATCTTCTGGCGGCAAGCGGATTGAATGTCGCTTTAATATTCGGAATTTGGTGGCGGATAGCAACTTTGATTCGTTTCCCCTA
The DNA here is from genome assembly GCA_947589425.1 of Candidatus Gastranaerophilales bacterium. Taxonomy (GTDB): domain Bacteria; phylum Cyanobacteriota; class Vampirovibrionia; order Gastranaerophilales; family Gastranaerophilaceae; genus RUG14156. The sequence continues at coordinate 31,572 of CANQAV010000014.1, forward strand.
TAACGCATCAATACTTATGGGAGCTTTGTTCGTTATGCTTTATACTTTTATGACGGGCTTCCCGCCTTCAATTTTAAGGGCTTCAATTATGCTGTTATTTGTTCTTTTCGGCAAAATAATAGACAGGGAAGTTAACTCAATTTCTTTGATATTTTTCGTTGCTTTTTTAATTTTGTTTTTCAATCCCGCAATGTTTTTTGATGTCGGTTTTGAGCTTTCTTTTGTCGTGACCTTCGGGCTTGTTGCCTTTTGCCCCGTTGTGGTTGAGAAGTTTAAAAAGATTGATGAAAAATATGTATCCCGTTATAAAAAAGAAAACACTCTTAAAAGACATTTTTATATGCTTTTTACTCCCGTAAATCTGATATCAATTGTGCTTGTTCCTCTGGTTGCGCAAATATTTGTAATTCCGCTTCAAATGTATTATTTTAATAATTTTGCGCCTTTCAGCATTCTTGCAAACATTGCGGTTGTGCCCTTTATCGGAATATTGAGCTTTGTCGGTTTTGTAAGTTCATTTTTTGCTCTTATACCCCGCCTTAGTGATTTTATGGTTAAAATATTTGATTTCATTGCAAATCCGCTATTGGGGCTTTTGATTAAAATAAGCGAATTTTTCTCTTCCTTTAAAATATCCCTTATTTCCACAATGGGGCTCAATTTGTTTCAAATGTTCGGCTTTTGGGGTTTAATTCTTCTTTTTCTTTATAACATTAAATGTGATTTTAAAAATAAGAAATTGCTTTTGACATTTTTGGTCTGCACTTTGATTTTTCTTTTGAGTTTTATAAATTTCGATAAATTTTCTTCAAGGCTTGAAATAATTATGTTTGATGTTGATAATGCGGACAGCTTTTTAATTAAAACACCGAAGAATAAATACATAATGATTGATACGGGCAGACTTCCCTATAAAGGTTTATCAAGTGCTCAAAACATTTTGAACAAATATTTCAAAAACAAAAGAATTTCATCTCTTGAACTTTTAATTATAACTCATTTTGATTCCGACCACTCGGGCGGAGCGATTGATGTTATGGATAACATTAAAATAAAAGAAGTTATAATTCAAAAGGAAGATACAAAAACTAAGCTTGCAAACGACATAATTAAATATTTAAAAAAGAATAAATTAAATTATAAAATCGCATCAAACAACGAAGTTGTATATGAAGAGCAAAATTTAACCCTAAGCACCTTTCATGCAGATATAGACAATTCGGACAACGAATCATCAATTGCTTCTTTGCTTAAATATAAAGATAAAAATATTTTATTTATGGCAGATATAGGAACTGTCGGATTTTCGCAATTTGAAAAATATATTCCGAATAATATAGATATTTTAAAAGTAGGTCACCACGGCGCAAAAGGTGTATTAAATCAAAAAATGATTGATAAATTACATCCAAAATATGCTCTTATTTCGGCGGGAACTCTCGGCAGGTTTGTTCATCCTCATTATTCCACTATCGTGCTTTTGAATGAAAATTCAATTAAAACAATATCAACTAAAAACTATGGTTTTGTTAAAATTTTACCCGATAAAAACGATAAAGAATTTCAATTTTATCACTATGACAGAGAGAAGAAGAATTTGAGCGAAGTTTTATTTGATAAAAAAGATGAACTTCCTTTTCATAAGTCAAAATATGTTTATGATTTTATTAAAAGCAATCATTAGTTAATATTAAGAATATATAAAACCGCCCTCATTTTTGTCATGTTTCGGGCTCGTTTATAATATAATATTTTTATAAAGTTGGAGTGAGTATTTGAAAAGTTCCAAAAGATTAACATTATATATTTTTATTGCACTTGTGGCAGGTATTTTATTCGGCTGGCTGTGTCCTAATTTTGCCGTTAAAATGCAGCCGTTGGGCGATATGTTTTTAAGAATGGTGAAAATGATTATCGCTCCTTTGATTTTTGCTACTCTAACAGTCGGTATTGCAGGGCATGGTGATGTTAAAAATCTCGGTAAAATCGGTCTTAAGACAATAATTTATTTTGAGATAGTAACAACGTTTGCGCTTATTATCGGGCTTGTTATGGCAAACGTTCTGGGGCCGGGTGTAGGGTTTAATATTGATTTAAATTCCATATCCATGTCAGAAGTTGAAAAACTTCAAACCCTTAATCAATCTCATTCATTAATTCACATGCTTGTGGATTGCGTTCCGACAAGCATTATAAAATCAATGGCTGAAGGAGATTTGCTCCAGATAGTCGTTTTTGCAATATTTTTCTCTTTGGCCGTTTGTGCGGTCGGCCCGAAAGCACGCCCCGTTCTTGATATTTTGCAGAGCACTTGTGATATAATGTTTAAATTTACCGAATATGTTATGAAATTTGCTCCTCTGGGGGTGTTCGGAGCAATAAGCGCAACTGTCGGCAGAAACGGCATAGAAATACTTTCAGGATATATGAAGCTAATCGGAATTACATATTTAGCGCTTGTTTTATTTGTTGTGCTTGTTTTGGCTCTTGCATGCAGAATTGTAAAAATTCCTTTTATCGGAATTTTAAAAGCAATTAAAGACCCTGCTTTACTTGCTTTTACAACCGCTTCATCAGAGGCTGCCCTGCCCAAGGCAATGAATCAAATGGAAAAATTCGGAGTGCCAAAAAGCATTGTAAGTTTTGTAATGCCCATGGGCTACACCTTTAATTTAGACGGCTCTACTTTATATTTAACTCTTGCAACGCTTTTTTGCGCTCAAATCTCGGGGATTGATTTATCTTTGGAACAACAGTTGATGATTATGCTTACTTTGATGCTGACTTCAAAAGGTATAGCAGGAGTTCCGAGAGTTGCCCTTGTAATTTTAACGGGAACTTTAACAAGCTTTGGTCTGCCGACTGTCGGAGTTGCAATTCTTTTGGGAATTGATCAAATTCTTGATATGGGAAGGACTACGGTTAATTTAATAGGAAATTGCGTTGCGACAACAATTGTTGCAAGATGGGAAAATGAATTTGACAGAAAAAAAATGGAGCAATTTCTTCTTTCCTCAAAAGATTAATCTTATCTATAGCCTTAGGGCATAATTCATAAAATCAAGATTAGATAATATATTTTCATTATGAAAATATTGTTTTATGATATAAAAGATTTTGAATTTGATTATCTCCTCGATAAAATTCCTTCCTCAATCGAGCCGTATTTTTTAAAAGTCAGATTGGATGAAAATACCTATATTGATGAAAAACACATAGATTGCGAAGGTTTGAGCGTTTTTGTTTCGTCCGAATTAAACAGTTCAACTTTGGAAAAATTTAAGAATTTGAAGTTTATATTTCTGCGCTGTGTCGGCTATAACAATGTTGATTTGGATTATTGCAAGAAAAATAATATCTGTGTTTTTAATACACCGAACTATGGCAATTCAACAGTTGCGGAATATACGTTTGCTCTTCTTTTAAGCCTGTCAAAAAAAATATCTCTTGCTTCAAACAGATTAAAAGAAGGCGAAGTTGACCCGAGCGAAATAACAGGGGTTGAATTATACTCTAAAACTCTGGGGGTAATCGGAGCGGGAGCTATCGGCAGAAAAATTATAAATATGGGTTTGGCTTTTGGCATGGATGTTATTGTATATGATGTTGAGCCAAAAGGAGCATATAATTTTGTTGAATTGGATGAGATATATCAAAAATCGGATTTCATTTCAATCAATTGCCCCTTAAACGATAAAACAAGAGGGATGATTAACCGCACTACCTTATCAAGAATGAAAAAAGATGTAATTATTGTCAACACCGCACGGGGCGAAATTATTGAAACAAGAGATTTATATGATGCCCTTGCAAATAAAAAAATAAAAGGTGCTGCTCTTGATGTTATTGAATGCGAGGAGTTTTTGTGCCAATTATATGAAAAATGCAGAATGAATGATTTATTGGAAGAGAATTGTGTTAAGAAGTTTTTGTTTATCAGAAAAATGATGGATATGCCTCAGGTTATTATTACTCCTCATAATGCATATAACACTAAAGAGGCGCAGCAGCGAATTTTAAAAATGACCCTTGAAAATATCAGCGCATCTTTTAATATTAATACTGGTGTTAAAAATTTGGTTTTGATATAATTTTTGTTATGAAAAGCATAAATAATTATATTGAACATACCGCTCTAAAGCCCGATTGTACTTTAGAAGATATAAAAAAATTGGCGCAGGATGCCCTGAAATATAATTTTTTCGGTGTTTGTGCAAATCCTTGTTATATCAGGGATTTAAGAGAAATAATACAAAATTCGCATCCTAAAATTGTATGTGTTGTAAATTTCCCCCTTGCAAACCAATTGATTGAAACAACGCTTCAGCAGACGGAGCTTGCACTAAAACAAGGGGCGGATGAAATTGATACCGTGTTAAATATTTCGGCTTTAAAAAACAAAGACTATAAAAAAGTTTCTTTTGATATCAAACAAACAAAAGAAATTGCAAAAGACCATAACCTTAAAGTAATTTTGGAAACGGACTTATTAACAAAAGATGAAATCAAAACAGCTTCCCTGCTGGCTGTTGAAGGAGGCGCAGATTTCGTTAAAACTTCAACCGGTTTTGTAAAACAAGGTGTTGGCGCAACGGTTGAAAACGTTAAATTAATGTATGATACTGTAAATCCTCACGGACTTAAAGTTAAAGCAAGCGGAGGAATTAAAAACTATTCTCAAGCCCTTGCTTTAATTGAAGCCGGAGCGCAAAGACTCGGGACTTCAAGCGGTGTGGATATTATTTTAGGAGAAAAACAAAATGTCTAAAGAAGAAAACAAAATCACAATCCGTTCGGATAGAGATACCGACTATACTTTTATGTATAAAGGTGAAGAAGTGGTTTTGAAAGCGGGAAGCGTTGTTTCGGTTGCAGACGGGCTTAAAAATGTCGTATTCCCGACTGTTGCAATGAAAATCATGAATAATTTAATAGTAATTAAAGGCGATGTTAAATAATGGATTTAAATAAAGAAAATCAAGTTATAATAACCGTAACGGGAAAAGACAAAGTCGGAATTGTTGCAAGCGTTTCTAATGCACTTGCGCAATCGGGCGTTAATATTGAAGATATTAAACAAACAATCATGCAAGACAGTTTTGTTATGATAATGCTTTGCGATATCAAAGGAATGGGTATAACATTTAAAGAATTTAAAGAAAAAATGCTTTTGCTCTCCGAAGAAATAGGTATGGAAATCTGGGTGCAAAAGAAAGATATTTTCGACAAGATGCACACAATATAGGTAATTATGCAAAATTTTAATCAATCACAAATTATTGAAACAATAGAGATGATAAAAATACATCATCTTGATATCAGGACAACAACTCTTTCTTTAAGTTTAAGAGATTGCTGTTCAAGTGATGTTAAAAAAACGGCATCTAAAATATATGATAAAATTTTAAAATATGCTTCAAATTTTAGAATGCTGGCGGATGAAATCGAAAATGAATATTCAATACCTATAGTAAACAAAAGAATTGCTTTGACCCCTATTTCTTTAATCGGTGAGAGCTGTGATAATCCTGATTATGTATATCTTGCAAAAACAATAGATAAAGCAGGTGATGAAGTAGGAGTTGATTTTATCGGGGGTTTTTCCGCACTTGTTGATAAAGGGTTTACAAAAGGCGACCTTAAATTTTTTGAACAAATACCCGAAGCCCTCAGCCTGACAAACAAATTATGTTCTTCCGTGAATTTAGGCACTTCAAAAGCGGGAGTTAACATGGATGCTGTTTTAAAAACGGCTGATGTTATAAAACAAACCGCAATTTTAACAAAAGATAAAGACAGCATAGGTGCGGCAAAATTTGTATGTTTCTGCAATGCCGTAACGGATAACCCTTTTATGGCGGGTGCTTTTTGCGGGGTGAATGAAGCAGAGTGTGCGCTTAATGTCGGCGTGTCGGGTCCGGGGGTTGTATCGAGCGCAATAGAAGGGCTTGATAAATCTGCGGATTTTAAAGAAGTATCAAATTTAATTAAAAAAATGGCATTTAAAATAACCGTTGCGGGTGAATTAATCGGAAAAAGACTTGCGGATAAATTAAATATACCTTTCGGTGTGGTTGATTTGTCTTTAGCGCCGACTCCCAACAGAGGGGACAGTGTTGCGGAAATATTTAAAGCAATGGGGCTTGAAATGGCGGGAGCACACGGAACAACCATGGCGCTTGCGATGCTTAATGATGCGGTTAAAAAGGGCGGAATTATGGCTTCAAGCTATGTCGGCGGGCTTTCGGGCGCATTTATTCCCGTATCGGAAGATTTGGGCATGATTGAAGCAAGCAAAGCAGGCTCTTTGACCATAGATAAACTTGAGGCAATGACGAGTGTTTGCTCTGTCGGACTTGATATGATTGCTATTCCGGGAGATACTCCAAATTCAACAATAGCGGGCATGATTGCGGATGAAATGGCAATCGGTATGATAAATAAAAAAACAACGGCAGTAAGAGTTATACCCGTAATAGGAAAAACTTCGGGACAGAGTGCTAATTTTGGCGGCTTATTGGGTGTTGCTCCCATAATGAAAGTTAATCCTTATTCATCCGAAATTTTCGTTAAAAGAGGAGGCAGAGTTCCTGCCCCCTTGCATAGTTTAAATAATTAACTTTGATTATCCTAAATATGTGTATTTTATTATATTTATTACATTAATAAAGCAGGTAAATACATAAACCAAGCCGATACCAAGACTTAAATATTTTTGGAAATCGCCGAATACAATTAATTTTTTCTTGTTTTTCATTTGGGTATATTCGCTGAATTCTTTCTGATACGGTTTTTCAGGCAATTTGTCTTCCATGTATTCAAGAACTTTCGCATATTTTACTTTTATTAACAGCTGGTATGAGTCAACATTTACCCACCACATAATTGAAACAAGAATGCCTATAATATTAAGAACTATAATAGCTTTTTCGCTGTTTGGTACCAAAGTTATTATAAAATATATTATCGCCAATACTACAATGTTTAAAACTAAATAAAATCTGTTTGATGCAAACTGTCTTTCAATAAATTTTTCTTTTGCATCTGAATAAATTCTGTATTGTTCTAAAATTAGAAATTGATCATTTTGCTCGCTCATATAACCCCCTTTTTTCATAATGATTGTATCATGAATTTTACTTTATAATTTAATTTAATTATATGATTTTCGGGAAAAAAAATGGGGTGAATACCCCAATTCGCATACTAGCCGAAGCATTAACAACACTTTAATAATACATTCAATATTATAAAAAATAAAGTAATTGTTAAGAAATGTAATATAAATATACTAGCTAAGTAGAAGAAAAGTTGTTTTTATTTATTGTATGTCACAAAAGACGGGGGTTTGATTACGGTTCTTGCCGTTAAGTTGCCGTTTTTGTCATAGACCGTGAGTATAATCATGGTTAAATTATCATCATATTCAACGCTTCTGCATCCCTTGCATTCTTTTTCAAAAGTATATGCAGGTGCTTTTTTATTATACGGGTTAACAGTTGTTTCGTTGAGCTCGTTTGTTATTTTTTGTGCAATTTCAGAGGGCAGCGCTTTTTCGTTCTTTTTGAATTCCTCAAGAGCTTTTGTCGTAAAAGCCGAATCGTCTGCCATAATTTTTGCCGCTAAGCCGGCATCTTTATTTTTCAGATATTTCGGTGTTAAATATGCTCCAAGCGCACAAATAACAACTAAAACCGCAAGAATTTCAATAAATATAGGATTTTTTAATTTTTTCAGCATATTAATCTACCTTTCAATAACAAGAAATGATTTAACCCGTCTTTGACGTTTACCCAAAGAGCCGATTGAAATATCTTTATAGTTAAGCGAAGTTGAAAGTCCGCCGTCAAGCGCTAAGATTTTTTTAACTTTAAGGTTGTTTATCATATAATCTCTCAATTCGTTAACATCAAGTTTATGTTCTTTGGAAAATATTACAATATAAAGATATTTTCCCTTAAGCCCGACGGCTGTTCTTTCACGTCTTTTTAAGATATCCGCATATTGAGCTTTAACCATACCGTCTTCATATACCACAAATCCTTCCCCGTTTAAATCCATTTCAGGATATAATATGGGGCCCGCTTGAAGAGAATGTTTTATTTTCCACCCCTTTTTAACGGGGGCATTATGGCGGGCAATATCAAATTTTAGCTTATGCCTTTTGTTTTCAAGAATTCTAAGCTCTCCTCTTGATAAAACTTTTTCATATCTTTGTTCGTTTTTTAAGTTTTGAATGAATTTTTCATAATTTTCAATATCATAAACCAAATTGTTGTCTATTGTAACGTATGAAACGCTTTTTCCGTTTTTAACATCAAAAAATCCCCCGTTTACAACAAGATCAAAACAATTATCATCATATACTTTCCGAGTTGTTCTGGTGGAAGATGCAACATAGGGTTTTATTTTAGTTCCGTATTTTTTGGTATTTATTTTAAAAACGTAAATTCCCGGGGTATCGTTTGTATATTGAATTTTTTCCTTAGCAAAAACCGGAGTGTAAAACAGTATCAATGATAATATTAAAAGAATTGTTTTTTTCATCATAAATCCTTAACTTTCTTAATGATAAATATTGATATTATAAATAATATCATAGGTAAAGATGCCGAAACAAAGGGTGCCAAAACGCCTTTTTGAGCAAGTAAATCAAAAAAAGGAAGCGTTATATAATATCCAAACACCATGCCGACCGCAACGGTAAAACCTACAAGTCTTTGAGAACGAGGGGGAGAAAAGCCGAGCATGCATCCTATTATTGCAAATAAAATGCAGGTTAGAGGGTGAAGATATCTTTGATATAGTTTTGTTTTAAAATATCTGTATTCATCCGAAAAATTAGCCTTTTTTAAGAGCTTTGCATATTTTGATATTTGATGATTGGTAAATACTCTTTCTTTTCTTGTTGCATTAAGCATTAAATCATAAACTTCCTGAGATTGAATTTTGTCTTCTAAAATCGAATATTTATCAAAGTGTGAAACTTTTTTATAGACCCCGTTTTCATCTATTTCATACATAAGAACGTCATATAATTCCCAATTGTTTTCGAGTTTTTTTGCTTTTGGCGCAAAAGTTATGCTTTTAAATGTTGTAACATCACTGTAGTTTTCATTTGCAAAATTCATTACGGTAATGCCGTACATTTCTTTTGAGTTGAAGTTTGAAACGATAATGCTTTGTTTTGGTGTTTTATCGGGGTTTTCAACGATATATACAAAGTGGCTTCCGCCCCCTTTTGATTCTCCCAGTTTGTTGCTTGCGATGGGTACGAGTTTATCGTTTACAATATAGCAAAATACGCTCAAAACTATTCCGAAACAAATAACGGGAAGCATAATGCGGTTGAATGAAAGTCCTATTCCTCTTAATATCGAAAGCTCCGAGTTTTTTGATAATCTGTCAAAAGTAAATATAGAGCCCAATAAAATACCGACAGGTATTGCCTTTGCAAGCACTTTCGGTATTTCAAGCATTAGAAGCTTAAGTGCCGTATAAATACTTATATGGTCATTTAATACTTTTTTAATTACTTTAAATAATGTTTCGGGGGCAATCCAGACTATGATAAATAAAATAAGGCATACCAAAGTTGCTCCTAATACTTGTGAGAGAATGAATTTATCAAGGAGAGCAAGTTTGAAATTTTTTATTTTATTTATCATCTCCATAGTTATAGAACGAAATCTTCTCCTAAATAATATTTTTTTGCAACAGGGTCTTTTGCAACATCTTTACTTTTGCCTGAAATTTTAATTTTGCCGTCAAATATAACATTTGCCCTGTCGGTAATTGAAAGAGTGGCTTTCGGGTTGTGGTCGGTGATTAAGATACCTATTCCTTTTTCTTTTGCTAATTTATAGATGTTTTCTTTAATTTCACCTATTGCAATAGGGTCAATCCCCGTGAAAGGCTCGTCCAAAAGTATAAAAGAAGGCGTTGCGGCAAGTGCTCTTGCAATTTCCACTCTTCTTCTTTCACCGCCCGAAAGCGCTACTGCGGGAGCTTCTCTCAGTTTTTCAACTCCGAATTCATTTAAGAGGTTTTCTAAAAGTTCGTCTTTTTGCTCTTGGTTTAATTTGTCATTCATTTCAAGAACGAGCTTAAGATTATCTTCGACATTTAATTTTCTAAATATTGAAGTTTCCTGAGGAAGATAACCGATTCCCAATTTTGCTCTTTCGTTCATGGGAAGATTTGTTATATCAATTGTATTTTTATTGTCGTCCTCAATTAAAACTCTTCCCTTGTTTGCTCTGACAAGCCCCACTACCATATAAAAAGTAGTGGTTTTACCCGCTCCGTTAGGTCCTAAAAGTCCTACAACTTCTCCTTTGTTAACATCAAAAGTAACATCATTAACAACAGAGCGGTCGCCGTATATTTTAGAAAGGTTTTGTGCAATTATTTTCATATCTGTCTTTCTTAATTTCTCTATAAAATTATATTATAAAAACCTTTAAAATTTTCTATTTGTAGATTTTTATTAAAAAATCGCTTCCTTTTAAAACAAAAAATTTTTTATTATTTTGTATTATTTCATAGGTTTTTTTGTCTTTTGTTTTTTCGTCAATTTCCAAGAACTCATATTTCGGTATTTTAATATAACTTCGATACAATTTGACATAAGGCACGCTCCACGGGGTTAGTGCTCTTATGTGTCTTGAAACTTCTTCTTTTTTTCTGTTTAGGTCAACTATAATTTCTTTGTTTGTTAATTGATGCTCATAGCTTGAGAGCGCTTCATTTTGCTTTATGGGCTGAAGCTGTTTTTTATCAAATAAATCAAGTAAATTACCGACCATTGTCCTTGCAAGTTTTGTGGTTTTTTCTTTTAAGCTTGCTCCTGTTTCATTTTCATCTATTGTTATTGCTTCCTGAAGGAGAATGTCGCCCGTATCAAAATTTTTATCCATGTAATGAGCTGTGAGCCCAGTTATTGTTTGGTTAAGATAAATTGTCCAAAAATACGGGTTTGCACCTCTGTTTTTAGGTAAAAGCGCAGGGTGAAAATTAATGCAGGGCTTCAATTTGAGTATATCTTCTTTGAATTTTTCCGCCCAGGAGCCTACTATAATAAGGTCGGGATTTAATCTTTTTATCTCATTTCTAAAAGATTCATCATTAACGCTTTTTGCTTTGATATCATACAGTTTGTTTGATTTAATTATTGTATAGTCATAAGAGGGGTTAAAAATATCTTTTAAAAAAAGCTCGAAAGGACTGTATTTAATTCTGTCCGTTCTAAAAACGCCCGCAATTATGTGATTTTTTGCTTTTATTCCTTCTATTAAAGAATAAAGCATCTGTCCGTAACCTACTAAAACAACTTTTGCCATATTTAAAATTCTTTTGAGCAGGTCTCGCACGCCGCATTTTTTGAAAACGTAAGTGTTTTAAAACTGCTTTTTAACCCGTCAAATACAAGTAATTTGTTTAATAAAATTTCACCGTTTCCGGTTATTATTTTAAAAGCTTCGTGCGCTTGAAGCGCAGAGATTGTATTCACAACAGTTGAAAATGTTGCAAATGTTTCTTTGTTGAACGTTTTTGGCTTTTGCATAACACAGGATAAACAGCCTGTTTTTTTGGGCACAATTGTTGTTACTTGTCCCCAAAATCCTTGTGCTCCGCCATGTATCAAGATTTTATTGTGTCTTATTGCAATTTCATTCAGAAGATATTTTTGTTCGTAGTTATCAAAACAATCTATAATAATGTCATAACCTTGAATAATGTTGAAATAGTTAAATTCATTCAGCTTTATTTTATCCATTTCAACCTTAATGTCCGGATTGTATTCGCTAATCCAATCTTTTGCGGAAATCACCTTTGCTCTGCCTAAATTTTTATATTTGTGTATGAGTTGTCTGTTAAAATTACTTTCTTCAATTATGCCGTCATCAATTACTTTAATTTGACCCACACCCAATGCCGCTAAATTCATAATAACACCGGAGCCCAAACCGCCCGCACCCATAACAAGAACCTTAGCCTTTAACAGTTTTTGCTGTGATTCAAGGGAAATACCTTCATATTCCATGTTTCTTTTGTATCTTTCAAGTTTTAACATTTTGGTGTTGACCAAACCTCCAACAGTCCTAATAAGCCCCCTAAATTAATAATTTTACCATATATTAAAAACATATCAAATTGTTACAATTTTTAAAGGGATATTTTTTCTCTTATAAGGTTTTCAATATCTTTTATTTCGCAGTTTAATAAACTTTTTTTAAATTCAATAATATTGTTAAATTCTTCTTTTAAAATTTCCCAAAGAGAGTTTTCCCTGAATTTATTTCTGTCTATTGGGCTGAGATATTGAATTTTATCTTTATCAATGATTTTTATGCTTTGAATATCTTCCATAATTTCAAGTGAAATTTGAACAAAATTAACGCTCAATCCGAGGCTTCCTGCAATGCGTTCTATATCAATTTTACCTTCCATTTTATTTGATGCATATTTTAACATTCCGCTCAGAAGTTTAATATAATCTTCAAGGTTTTCGTTGATTTTATGGTTCATAAAATGAATTTTTTGAGGTTTGATTTTTGATATTATTTCAAGAAATTCTTCATAAGAAGAAGGATAATCAAAAAACATAAGTCCTCTGTGATGTTTAATTTCATCAATAAAATTTGCTTCAATATCTTTATAGGAAGATAATTCTTCTTTTGTTTTGGGGTTTTTTGCCCAAATTCCGACATCGGGATTATCGTGTTTTAAATATTGCGCAATCTGTCCCAATATTCCCGTTTTTTTCCTGTGGTCATATACTTTAAAATCGGATTTTTGAAATTTTAATTCGGGCGAATAGATATCAACTATTTCAAGCTGAACATTTTCAACTCCGTTAAAAACATTTAATTTGGGATGAAAAGCAATATCGACTTTTGTTTTTGGCGCAATTTCAATTGAAGAATGGCGCCAGATAATTCCCTGAAACTTTTTATCATCTTTTATAAGAGAAAGCCTTAAGTGATTTTTATCTTTTCCCATTGGTATAATTTCATCTAAAACCACATCAAACATGGCGCAAAGCGGCGTTTCGTTATTTTGTCCGAAGGGCTCCAATTTGTCTATGGTTTGAATTAAATCGGAATTGATATCATCACCCTTAAGCTCAATATCACAATATAGAACATCTTTTTTTTCTTCATCTTCGAGATTGTTTTTGATTGATTCCAAAAGTGCGTTTTTTACTTTTTCAAAAGGGGTATCATTAAGGGAAAAAGAGCATCCCCCTGCAAGTTTATGCCCGCCGAAACCCAAAAAGAGGTTTTCATTTTCTTTTAAGATTTGATATACATTAATTTTGTCGTTGCTTCTAATGGAGCATCTTGCATTGTTGTCTTCGTCAACCGTCATCAAAAAACAGGGTTTATCATATTCTTCGACAATTTTTGATGCCGCAATGCCTATAACTCCGATATGCCAATCGGGATTTAGAAGAATTATTGCGGGATTTTGCGTTTCTTCTTTGTTCTTATTAAGATAATCTCCGATACTTTCATATATTTCAGTGCATTTTGACTGTCTTATTTTGTTGTAGTTATCAAGTTCTTCAATTAAAACATCAAGGCGGGTTTCATTATTGCTTGTTAAAAATTCAAAAGATATTTCGGCATCTTTCAATCTTCCTGCGGCATTAATCCTCGGAGCCAAAATAAAAGCAGCATCCTCGCTTGTTATTTCTTTGTTTTCGATATTTTTATAAAAAAGTTTATAAATCCCTTTGTGGGCTTTTTCTTTTTTTGCGTTTAAAATTTTAAGCCCTTCTTTAACTATTGCTCTGTTTTCTCCCAAAAGGGGTACAACGTCGGCAATCGCCCCCATTGAGGCAATAAGAAGGAGTTCATCTTTTAAATTTACGTCGTCTTTTTCTTCCAATAGCGCCATGGCAAGTTTATAGGCAACAATTGAGCCGGAATTATATGAAAGAGATTTTATCTCTTTCATATTTAAATTGTCTTTAAGAGCGTTGTTCACCTGCGGATTAATGATTGCAAAGCTTTTCGGGAGTTCGCTATCCGTTGAGTGATGGTCTGTAATAATTACATCAACATTGAAATTTTTTAATAAATTTACTTCGCTTACGTTTGAAATTCCGCAATCTACCGTTATTACAAGTTTAACCTTTTCTTTTGAAATAAATTTTAAAAGTTCTCCGGAATTAAGCCCGTGACCGTGAAGCATTCTGTTAGGTATAAATTTAATTACCTTAGCATTAAGCGCAAGAAGTGCTTTATATAAAATTGAAGTTGACGTTACCCCGTCACAGTCAAAATCTCCCCAGATGAGAATTGTTTCTTTTTTTTCAATTGATGTGAAAATTCTCTTTTTTGCTTTCTCCATATCTGAAAAAGCATACCAAGATATAAAATCACTCTTTTTCGGATTTAAAAATTCGGCTATTTCATCTTCTTCAACTAAATTTCTTAAAACCAAAAGCTCATCCAAAATTTTATTTTTGGTTGAGCTTTTAATTATGTTTTCCTTTTTTTTGAGGGCAATTTTTTGATATTTCATTTTAGTTGCGTTTACTTAATTGTGCTAAAAGTTTTAAGATTTCCAAATATAACCAAACGATTGTTATCATAAGAGATAATGCGCCATACCATTCATAATATTTAGGAAGCGAATATTCCTCTCCTTGATCCATAAAATCAAAATCAAGTATAAAATTAAGCGCTGCAATAATACAAATTATGACACTTAAAGCTATACCCAAAGGAGAGCCGTTAAATACGTTTATGGGATGTCCAAAAAGCATTGCAATAAATAATACAAGATAAAATATTGCAACTCCGAAGGTTGCCGTAAAAACAACGGCTCTGAATTTTTCGGTTGCCTGAATTGCTTTTATTTTATATAAGAAAAGCATTCCAAACAATGTTGCTAACGTTATTCCAAAGGCGTTTAATACAATGCCGTCATACCAGCTGTTATAAATATAGCTTAATGAACCAAGTGCAAGACCTTCAAATAAAGCATAAAACGGAGCGGTAACGGGAGAGCAGGTCGGTTTGAAGAATGTTAGCATTGCTAAAATAAATGCAAAAAAGATGCTCAAAAAAGAAATTAAATCGGCTTTATCCGTAAAACCCGCAGCATATAAATACCAGCTGCCCGAAGCGCCAAATAACAAAATAAGAGATAAAATTAATGTTTTTGTTACAGCCCCTTGAGCAGTCATAGGGTGTTCATCAGGTATTACATTTTCAATTATTTTTGATTTTATCATGGGATTTGATGACATAATTTTTTTCCTCTTAAACTATCAATTGAATTATACAACATTTTTAAGTTAAAATAAAGATATGATAAAGATAGGATTAACGGGTAACATTGCTTCGGGTAAAAGTGAAGTTGAAAAAATAATTTCACATCTGGGGTATTTATGTGTTGATTTAGATATTGTTTCTCATGATATCCTTCAAAACAATGAAGAAGCAAAAGCAAAAATTTTAAAAGAATTTTTCACTCTTGATAGAAAACAGCTTGCTCAAATTGTTTTTTATGACGATAAAAGAAGACAGAGCCTGCAAAACATTATATATCCTTATCTTAAGGAATTTATTTTAAAAAAATTTATTGAAAACAATGACAAAGATTTGATATTTATTTCGGGCGCACTTATATATGAAGCGGGTTTTGATTATTTATTCGATAAAATCATTTTTGTAGACTGTGATAAAAATTTAAGACTTAAACGTCTTATGAAAAGAAATAATATGGAAGAAAATGAAGCGAAAAACCTCATTAACATTCAAAATGATTTAAATAAAACAAAAGCGGACTATATAATTAAAAATGACGGAGATTTGGATAGTCTTCGGGAAAAAATTCAAAAAATTATAAATGAAATTCCATATTCTCAAAATATTCAATAAACCCTTCCTTTAAGGCTTCAATTATCTGTCTTGTGGATAGCGTTGAATTGATTTCATTTAGGGTTATTATGCCCTCTTTTGAAGGCTTTGTTTTAAAAATTTTTTCCAATAATTCCCAATCGAGGCTGTAGGGAATTGAGCCGTGCTGGAGAAGATATCCTTTTTTTCTAAATTGAGCAGAGCCGATGAATTTTTTTCCGTGGTATGAAATATCGGCTTTTGATGAAACATTCATGCAGTATTGTTCGTTTTTAGACTCGTTTTTTGATAAAACAAGTTCTATATCCAGCTTTTTAAAACCTAAAATCAGGGCATTTGATATTTCTTTATAGCTTGAAATAACGCTTTGGTTAAATATCGGAGATACAAAGCAATATGTAAGCTCTCTGTCATGTAAAAGCGCTCTTCCTCCGCTCGGGCGCCTTACCGTATCAATGTTTTCGTATGAAAAATATTTTTGATTTCTTCCCAGAGAAATGCATTTGGGATACCATTGATAAAATCTTACAAGGCAAAAGTCAATTTTGTTATCTATTGCCCAATCAAGCATTTTAAGGTCAAGCTCCATATTTAATTTGCCCGAATTTACAATGTTACAATTATTTTCAATAAAATTGACTTTCATAAAATAAATCATATCATATATAATATGAGGATGATACAAAAACTAAAATTATTTGAACAAACCGTTGTATTTATGAGATGGGCTACGGATGCTCAATTCGGCAAAATTACATACGTTGGGGATGATTTTGTTGAATTTCTCGTGCTTGATGCGGATAGTATGGAATACGGCGATAAAATATTAATAAATTCTCAGCTTATTTTGGAAGTTATGGTTTCGGGATATGAAATTTCAAGATTGATAGCTGAAATTTCCGCCCGTGTTAACACAGGGGGAAATGACTAGTCAAGAGAAGGAATTTTTAAGTTTACACAAACACTGGTTTTTGTTTTTGTAAATTTTAATTCTGCTTTTGTAGCTTGTGCAAGTTTTCTGCAAAAATCAAGCCCGAGAGTGAAATTATCGGTTTTGGAGTTGTAATTGTTTTTAAAATCAACAATTACACAGTTATTTTTTCTTCTGATTTCAATTTCGCAATCTTCGTTTTTGCTTCCGTGAAGCGCTATATTTGAAATGATATTTCCTATTATGCTTGATAAAAAGATATTTATTGAATTTAAAACGTAATTATTTTCATCAAGAATCATATTCACGTGTATATTTTTATTAATAAAAATATACTTATAATTTTCAAGCTTTTTATCAATAATTTTTTTAATATCGCATGGGGTAATTTTGTTTTCAAACTTGCCCGATTTAAAGCTGTAATCCACGAGGAAATTTTCGATATATTCAATTATATCGACCGTGGTTTCAAAAATATCTCTGTTAAGTTCGCACTCAAGCTGAGATTGAAGAGCGATTTTAATGCTGTATAGAGGGCTTTTTATATCATGAAGAATGTTTGCAATTACTTTCTCGTTTTCATTTATCAAAGAAAGCGTTTTTTCCAATGTTTTTTCCATAACATAAAACTAACCCTTTATTTTGGAAAAATAAATTACCTGATAAGATAATTTTATACAAAAATGGTTTGTTCTCTGTCTGCGCCGACACTGATTATTGTAATTTTAATTCCCAAAAGCTCTTCAAGTCTTGCTAAATATTTTTTGGCATTTTGAGGAAGTTCATCATATTTTTTGCAGTTCGAAATGTCTTGAAGCCAGCCTTTGTGAACTTCATAAACAGGCTCATAGTCATAGTGTGTTTTTGGGTTTGTAGGATAATTTGTTATAATTTCCCCTGTTTTTTTGTTTTTATATCCGATTGCCACTTTAATTTCTTCAAATTTATCAAGGACATCAAGTTTTGTAAGGGCAGCTTCCGATAATCCTCCCACAAGAACGGAATATTTTGCGCTTATTGCATCAAACCATCCGCATCGTCTTGGGCGTCCGGTTGTAACGCCGTATTCTCCTCCGATTTCCCGAAGGGCTTCCCCTGTTTTGTCGGTTAATTCCGTAACAAAAGCACCTTCCCCGACACGTGTCATATATGCTTTAAAAACCCCGATTGCTCTATCTATCGTAATAGGTCCCATTGAAGCTCCGACTCCCGCTCCGCCTGCGATTGGGTTAGACGAAGTTACGTATGGATATGTGCCGTAGTCAATATCAAGCATTACACCCTGTGCGCCTTCAAAAAGTATTGATTTGTTGTTTTTATAATTTAAAAGGTTTTCCTGCCAGTTAAAATCAATGTAAGGAGCAAGGATTTTTCTGTATTCTTCGCATTCTTCAAGAATTTCTTCTTTTGTATAGGGCTTCAAATTGTAAACAAATTCCAGCTCTTTGTTTTTTTTGGGAAGAATGACATCAAGTTTTTCTTCAAGATTTTTTTTGTCGAACAAGTCCTCTGCTCTTATACCCATTCTTGCATATTTATCGGTGTATGTCGGACCTATTCCTTTTTTTGTTGTCCCTATTTTATTCTTGCCGAGGATGTTTTCGCTGTATCCGTCCGTGTCGGTATGATATTTCATTGTAATGTGCGCCAGAGGAGAGATTTTTAAGTATTTTTCAAAGTGTTCTCTTGTAATCCCCAAAGAGATAATCCCTTCAATTTCATTTTTTAAATCGTCGGGTTTAATTACGCATCCTGCGCCTATCATGCAGGTTTTATTTTCATACAAAATGCCTGATGGCACAAGGTGAAAAGCGAATTTTTTCCCGTTGGCAACAACGGTATGACCTGCGTTTGACCCCCCTTGAAAACGTGTTATGAAATCGGCATTTTCAGCCAAAAGGTCGGTAATTTTGGCTTTTCCTTCGTCTCCGAACTGCGCTCCTACAACAACGGTATTTTTCATACTCTAATCCCCTTTAAAGAATAAAATTATTCAACCTAATTATTTTACTATAAATAATTTTATAGTAAAATCTAACTATGTTAAAAATACATAATACTTTATCAAACAGAATTGAAGAATTTATACCGCTTGAAAAAAACAAAGTAAAGATGTATGTTTGCGGACCTACGGTGTATGATAATGCGCATTTGGGGCATGCAAGATGCTATATTACGTGGGATATTTTATACAGATATCTTAAATTTTCAGGCTATGAGGTAACATATTGCAGAAATGTTACCGATGTTGACGATAAAATTTTGAAAAAGGCAGATGAACAGGGAGTTTCACCTGAAGTTATAACGGATAAATATTATAAGTCATTTATTAATTCGATGAACAATTTAAATGTCTTAAGACCTGATATAGAGCCTCGTGCAACAAAAACGCTGGGCGAGATGATTGCCATGATAAAAAAACTGGAGCAGGATGGCTTTGCTTATTGTGTTGATAATGATGTATATTTCAGGGTTGAAAAATATAAAAAATACGGTCAATTGTCCTCTCAACCAATTAAAGACCTGCTAAACGGCGCCCGTGTTGAAGCAAACGACAAAAAAGAAAGCCCGCTTGATTTTGCTCTTTGGAAAAAAGATGAAATTCACGGTTATAATTCCCCCTGGGGCAAGGGCAGACCGGGCTGGCACATTGAATGTTCCGCAATGAATAAAAAACATCTCGGTTTAACGATTGATATTCACGCAGGCGGTGCAGACCTTGCTTTTCCGCATCATGAAAACGAAAGAGCGCAATCGGAATGCGCAAACGGGTGTGAATTTGCAAAATATTGGATGCACAACGGTTTTGTTACAATTAATAAAGAAAAAATGTCAAAATCGCTGAACAATTTTTTAACAATAGATGATGTGTTAAAAAATTATGATTTAAATGCAATAAGGCTTTTTATTCTGACAAATCACTACAGAATGCCTGTTGAATTTAATGATGAAGCTTTAACCTCGGCAAAAAACGGCGCAAAAAGGCTTGTAAATTCAATAAGCGGTATGGAATTTGATGAAGAATATGATTTGGAAGCAATCAACAGTTTTAAAAAAGCCATGGATGACGATTTAAATACTTCTGTTGCGCTTGCCGTTTTGTTTTCTCTTGTTGATAAGGTTAAAAAAGGTGAAAATAAACAAATAAGCGCAAATACTCTTCATTATCTCGGGAATGTTTTGGGTTTTGATTTTTCTTTGGCGCAAAAAGAATTGACGGATGAAGAACTGAATGAACTTGTAAAACCTTTGTATGACGAATTTTCGATATCGAAAGAAATTGATTGCAGAAAGGTTATTGACGAAATAATAAAAATCAGAAAAACTGCAAGAGATAACAAAGATTGGAAAAAATCCGACGAAATAAGAGATAAGCTTTTGAGTTATAAAATTCAACTTAAAGATTCAAAAGAAGGTACTGTTTGGCAAATTCTGTAGAAAAAGCGCTTTATATAGTTGCAACACCGATAGGAAACCTTGAAGACATTACTTTAAGGGCGGTTGATGTCTTAAAAAATGTTGATATTATTGCTTGTGAAGATACAAGAAATACCAAAATACTTTTGGATAAATATTCAATCAATACAAAGCTTGTAAGTTATCATAAATTTAATGAGTTAAAAAAGAGTGAGTTTTTTATTAACTGTCTTAAGGAAGGCAGGTCAATCGCTCTTGTATCGGATGCGGGAACTCCTTTGGTGTCTGACCCGGGGGCAATTTTAGTAAAAGAAGTAAGAAAAGAAAATTTTAAAATTATTCCCGTAGCAGGAGCATGTGCAATTGCTGTTTTTTTAAGTTCAATCTATAGAGAAGGAGAGGATTTTAAATTTGCCGGCTTTTTACCAAGAGTTGAAAATCAAATAACGGAAATATTAAAAGAAAATAAATATGAAAATCTTATTTTTTACGAAAGTCCAAACAGAATTATAAAGACATTTGAAATAATAGAAAAAATATATCCCGATAAAGTTGTCAGTTTCGCAAGAGAACTGACTAAAAAATTTGAAGAAATTAAAACCGACACAATAAAAAATCTTTTAAATCATTTCAAAAACAATTCTCCCAAAGGTGAATTTGTTATCATGCTGCATAAAAGTCCGAAGAAGAGTGAAATTGATATTGATGAGAAAATTGAAAAATTGAAAAATTTGAAATTAAAAGATAAAGAAATAGCAAATATTATATCTTCTCTATACGGCGTCAACAGAAATACGGTTTATAAAAAGTGTATTGAATAATGCTTGATGAAAACATAAAACAAAATATAAAAAAATGTACAAGATGCGCAATCTGCACCCAAAATTGCCCCATATACGAAATTAAAAAAGATGAGAATAATTGCGCAAGAGGTTTAATTTGCAAATTAAACGGATATGAACAAGGAATGTTATCGGAAGATGAGATAAAAAAAGATTTTAAAATCTGTCTTATGTGCTCAAAATGTGAGAATAACTGTCCTTCAAAGATTAAAACCACAAAAATTTTCGGCTATAAAAATGCGAAATTTTATCCTTCAAAAATTAACCAGAAGCTATTTCTATGGCTTAAACTGCTTCCTTTAAAGATTGTTTATTTTCTAAATCTTTTTAAAATTTCAAAGAAAACGAAACAAAATCAAAACAGTATTTTTTATTTTAAAGGATGCGTTAATAAAGCACAGCATAAAACAACGTTTTTGGATAAGATGTTTTATAATCCGGATTTTTCATGCTGTGCCCTGCCTTATCTTGCGGGCGGGGATATTGAAAGCTATGAAAAAGCCCGGACAAGAAATGTTGAATTGATAAAATCATCTTCCCTTACCGTTTTTGATTGTGCAAGCTGTTTTAATACCGTAAAAGAATATGAAGAGCTTGATGAAATAAATAAGAAAAAGCTTGTTTTTTTCTATGATTTGCTTTCGGATAAAAAATTTAAACTGAAAGAAAAATCAAAATATAAGAATAAGACGGTTGTTTTTCATAAACCTTGCCATATAACTTTGGAAGAATATCGGCAAATAAAAGAATTTTTAAAAAAAATTGAAGGGATAAATTTTAAAGAACTTGAAAACCCTGATACATGCTGTGGTTTCGGGGGAAGCTATTTTGTTTTTCATCCTTTAATATCAACTAAAATTGCTCTTAAAAAAGCAAAAACAATTAAAGATGCAAAAGCTGATTTGATTTTGACTCTTTGTCCTTCCTGCACTCTTGGTTTAAGGTATAATCAGATTGTATCTTTAAATTTTAAAAAGACGCTTGAATTAAGAGATTTTATAGAACAGGAATTGATTGAAACATAAAAACCCGAGGAATTATTCCTCGGGTTTTTATTTATATTGTAAATTAAATTATTCGATAATTTTATCTACAACGCCGGCACCAACTGTTCTTCCGCCTTCACGGATAGCGAATTTCATACCTTGTTCAATAGCAACAGGAGTAATTAATTCAACTTCCATTACAACGTTATCGCCGGGCATTACCATCTCGCCGTCGAATTTGATTGAGCCGGTTACGTCAGTTGTTCTGATATAAAACTGAGGTCTGTATCCGGGGAAGAAAGGAGTATGACGTCCGCCTTCTTCTTTTTTCAATACATAAACGTTAGCCGTGAATTTTTTGTGAGGTGTGATTGTTCCGGGTTTAGCCAAAACTTGACCGCGTTGGATTTCAGTTTTATCAATACCACGTAATAATGCACCGATGTTGTCGCCTGCTTGACCTTGGTCAAGAGATTTTCTAAACATTTCAACACCTGTTACGGTAGTTTTCTTAGTTTCGCCTAAGCCAACGAGTTCAACTTCGTCGCCTACTTTAACAACACCACGTTCTACACGGCCTGTAGCAACAGTACCACGACCCGTGATAGAGAATACGTCTTCAACAGGCATTAAGAACGGTTTGTCTAAATCACGAACAGGTTCGGGGAAGTATGAATCGATTGCATCCATAAGTTCCCAAATTTTATCAACCCATTCATCTTCGCCTCTTGCAACTTTAGGATTAGCTTGAACAGCTTCTAAAGCTTTAAGAGCTGAGCCTCTGATGAAAGGAATGTTGTCGCCGTCAAATTCGTATGAAGTTAACAATTCTCTAACTTCCATTTCAACAAGGTCTAATAATTCAGGGTCATCAACCATGTCGCATTTGTTTAAGAATACAACGATATTAGGAACACCAACCTGACGAGCAAGCAAAATGTGTTCTTTAGTCTGAGGCATAGCACCATCTGTTGCTGCAACTACAAGAATTGCACCATCCATTTGAGCGGCACCGGTAATCATGTTTTTAACGTAGTCAGCGTGTCCGGGGCAGTCAACGTGTGCATAGTGGCGAGTTGCCGTTTCATATTCAACGTGAGCTGTAGAAATCGTGATACCACGTGCCTTTTCTTCAGGAGCAGCATCGATTTCATCAAATTTTTTAGCTTCAGCTTGACCTGCTGCAGCCATACAACCTGTGATAGCGGCAGTTAATGTTGTTTTACCGTGGTCTACGTGACCGATAGTACCAACGTTAACATGCGGCTTGGTTCTTTCGTATTTTTCTCTAGCCATAGGTTAAATCTCCTTCTTTCTTATTTTATATTTTGTAATTTTCGTGATTGATTTTTGTTTTTATTTTTAGATTTTACGTGTCTGCCCTTGGGTTAGCGCATTTTGCTCCTGTGGAGTTTGCTTTCACAAACTCTTACGTCGCCTTGGTAAGGTTTCCGCACAAGCCCGCCAAGCTTCTCGCTTGTCGTGCGTGTGCTTCACACACCTTTGCCCACATCTTCGTTCAGCAAGAGCGTCCAACGCTCTAGCTTCACTCGATTTGGGATTGCTCCTGTGGGTATCTCGTTAAAACTCGCTTCGCATACGCTGTCACTCGTTTAACTCGATTATCCTACGTCGCCATAGAACGGACTTCGCAACAGCCCATCGATGCCCAACGCATCGCTGTGCAGTTGCTTCGCACACTTAGCTTTTATCTTCGCTTGTTAAGTGCGCACAAGCGCACTAAACTTGCTCGATAAAAGATTGCTCCTGTGGGTATCTCGTTAAAACTCGCTTCGCATACGCTGTCACTCGTTTAACTCGATTATCCTACGTCGCCATAGAACGGACTTCGCAACAGCCCATCGATGCCCAACGCATCGCTGTGCAGTTGCTTCGCACACTTTATAAAGATTTGGGCAGAGGTGGATTCGAACCACCGTAGTCGATTGACGGCAGATTTACAGTCTGCTCCCTTTAGCCACTCGGGCATCTACCCAAAGAATTTTGTATATTTATTCAATTTTCAAATTACGATTTTTAAATTGCCCTTGATGAGATTTGAACTCACGGCCTCTCCCTTACCAAGGGAGTGCGCTACCCCTGCGCCACAAGGGCAGATTACTATAAACTTTACAAGGTACAATTTTAAAAAAAGCCGATGATGGGACTCGAACCCGCAACCTACGGTTTACAAAACCGTTGCTCTACCATTGAGCTACATCGGCATTTT
>CANQAV010000015.1 GCA_947589425.1 Candidatus Gastranaerophilales bacterium
CGCACGCCCTTCGCACACTTTTGTGCCCTCACCGGCGTTCGCTAAGTTCGCCCTGCGAACTAAAACTCACTTGGCTCATGCTTTCCGCCTGTGGGTATCTCGCAAGTGCTTCGCTAAGTCGCTTCGCATTGCTCAATTATCCTACGGCGGCATAGTACGGTCTTCGGGCTGTCGGCAAGGCTCAACGCCTTCCCGCACGCCCTTCGCACACTTTTGTGCCCTCACCGGCGTTCGCTAAGTTCGCCCTGCGAACTAAAACTCACTTGGCTCATGCTTTCCGCCTGTGGGTATCTCGCAAGTGCTTCGCTAAGTCGCTTCGCATTGCTCAATTATCCTACGGCGGCATAGTACGGTCTTCGGGCTGTCGGCAAGGCTCAACGCCTTCCCGCACGCCCTTCGCACACTTTTGTGCCCTCACCGGCGTTCGCTAAGTTCGCCCTGCGAACTAAAACTCACTTGGCTCGGGATATCATCTCAAAGAGTTCGTCAGTTACAATTTTCATGGCTTTATTTACCAAAATAGCTTTTTTAAGTTTATCATACTGATACATAATTGTTGTATGATTTTTATGAAATTTCTTTGCAAGCTCGCTATAGCTCATTCCGATTGTTTCTTTTGCCAAATAAATCGCATATTTTCTTGCATTTACCACTTCTTTTGCTCTTGCGGATGAAAGAATTTCTTCTTTGTCAATGGAAAAATACCTTGCGCAAATATCTAAAATATTTTCAACCGTTATTTTTTTCTTTCTTTGAGAAAAGTTCAAAAACTCTTTTGTATTTTCCACATCAAGCTCAACACCTTCAATTGATGCTCTGGCGCTTGCCTTGTTATATGCACCTTCGAGCTCTCTTACATTGTCGCAGTATTCTTTTGCTAAAAATTCCGCCACTTCGTTTGAAATTGGAAAATTCGACGAAACTGCATGACGTTTAACTATTTCAACTCTTGTTTCAAAATCGGGCACTTGAATATTTGCTTCAATTCCCCACTCAAAACGGCTTCTCAATCTGTCGGGGATTTTCTCAAATGCGCAAAGAGGTCTGTCGGAAGCAAAAACAATCTGTTTACCCGCATGATAGAGGGCATCAAATGTATTAAATATTTCTTCTTCGGTACGGTTTTTCCCGTCTATCCACTGAATATCATCAATTAATAAAACATCTACCGACCTGTGCATTTCACGAAATTTTTTCATTTTTTCGTTTAAATCACTTGTATTTTTACAGGTATTAAGCGCTTCAATAAGCTTATTGCCAAATTCTTCCGCTTTTGTATATCTTACTTTTAAATTCGGAAAGTTTCTTAAAATTTTATGTCCTATAGCATGCATTAAATGGGTTTTTCCGACCCCGACAGTGCCTGAAATAAAAAGAGGATTATATTTTTGCCCCGGGGTTTCAGATATCGTCTTGGCAATTTTATAGGCAAATTTTGAATTTTCACCTTCAACAAAATTTTCAAAAGTATATTTTAAATTAAGCCCGCAAAAAGAATGCATCTGAGCAAGGTTTTCCATTTTTTTGGCTGTTACGATATGCTCTTTTTCTTCTTTTGTCTGTTTTGAAGCTTTTTTCTTTTTGGATACGGTTTCATCAAGGATAAACCTCACCCCTCTTTTTAAATGTGTCGCTTCTTCAAGCGCTTCTTCAACTTTTTGAAGGTATTTCTGCTGTAAGACCTGAATACCGAAGCTTTGAGAGCTTTTAATTAAATATATTCCGTTTTCGCTCATTTCCATAAGCCCCGAAGTGGGCTCAAGCGAGCTAATCCATGTTTTAACAAAAGCGGGAAGCCTGTTTTCCAATAAATTCAGAAAATTATTCCACACTTCGCTTTCTTTTTCATCAGTTGAGCTTGCCAAAAAATTTTCCATATATAATCTAACCAATTTCTAAGCCATGCTTAATTATTTATATTTTACATCAAAAATTCGACCGGTAAAGATTATAATTTTTCAAGATATTTTTGAGCGTATGCAAGTTGAGGGTCATTATCATTAATAAAATCGCTGTGAGTAAAATTGATTGTATAATCAGGCTCAAACCCTTTTTTATTAATATCTTTTCCGGAAGGAGTCAAATAACGTGCTATTGTTAAATTCATGCCCGTTTTGTTATAAAGAGGGAATATTTTTTGAACAAGCCCTTTTCCGTATGTCCTTGAGCCGACCAAAATCGCTCTGTTATTATCTTTTAGCGCAGATGCCACAATTTCGGATGCCGAAGCGGTAGAGCCGTCTACAAGAACTACAACGGGGTTTTTATAAATACAACCTTCGGGTTTTGCGGTATATATATTCTTTTTGCCTTGCCGTGCCACAACCTGAACGATATTCCCTTTATCCAAAAAGAAATTTGAAATAATGACCGCATTTTGGAATAAACCTCCGGCATTTCCTCTCAAATCAAGAATCAATCCTTTTGGATTTTGCAATTTATTTAAGGCAATAATAAATTCTTTTGGGGTATCCGCTCCGATAAAGCTTGAAATTCTTATATAGCCGATTTCATCCGTAATTTTTTTATACTCTATTGTTTTGACGTTGATTTCTTCACGCTTTGTACTTTTTTTAAATTTCTCCGTACCTCTTAAAAGCTCAAGTTCAATGCTTTCATTTTCTTCGCCTTTTATTAATTGTGCCGTATGATACAAAGACGCTCCGTTGACATCATTATCATTTACTTTTAAAATAATATCTCCCGGGCGAATTCCCGCAGCATATGCGGGGGCATCTTTCAAAACATTTACGATATAAATTTTTCCCGAAATGGAAGCTATATTTATCCCGATACCATACAATCTTGAATTTATCGCATTGTTTTGTTCCCTAAACTCACCTTCCGACATAAATTTTGAATATGAATCATCAAGGCTTGCAAGCATTGTATTAATTGCGACATAAGCATCTTCATCCGTTTTTATTTTGTTTGCGTATCTTTTTTTCCACTTATACCAATTTTGACTGTTTAAATTTCTATTGTAATAATTTGTTTTAATAACCTGCCATGACTCAAGAAAAAGCCCTTTTGAAGATGTTGTTTCAGTATTTATTATGTTGGCTTTTGATATCGAATTTATTCTTTTTAATTGATTAATTTTATAATTATTGTTATTTAAAAAGAACAGCAGAATAACGCTTAAAGCAAGCAGAATATAATGTCTTATTTTAATTTTTTTATAGTCGGGTTTCATTTATTCTTTTCTACGCCATTTGATAAAAGCTTATAACCCCCGCCATATATAGTCTTAATGTATTTCTTATCCGCAGGAGAAATTTTATCAATTTTTGCTCTGAGGTGAGTAATGTGAACTCGGATGGTATCTATATCATCGTCATCATCATAACCCCAAACTTCCTTAAGAAGAGTTTTTGCGCTAACCATAGAGCCTTCGGACTGCATTAAAACATTTAAAATATCAAACTCAATCGGGGTTAATTGAGTTTGTTTATCAACAATCTGTACGCTGTAGCTTTCGGGAATCAGGGTAATATCTCCTTTCGAGAGTATTTCTTTTACTCTTAAAGAGGGTATCTGTTCTCCCGAGCGATTTATAAGAGCAATAACTCTTGCTTTTAATTCTTCCATTTCAAAAGGTTTAACCAAATAATCATCCACACCGCTGTTAAAACCTTCAAGCTTATTGTTCAGCTCGCCCAAAGCGGTAAGCATGATAATCGGAGTTCTTGCGATTTTATCAGTCTGTCTTATTTTTTGGGCAACTTCATACCCGTTAACATTACCCATCATAACATCCAAAATAACAAGAACTGGCTCTTCTTGAACAACAAGAGCAAATCCTCTTATGGGATCGGTTGAATAAAGACAGTTATAGCCCGATAATTCAAGGTTAACTTTTATCAACTCGCAAATAGCTATATCATCATCAATAATTAAAATTTTATTCATAATAAAATTTTATATCTAAAACTTTCTCTCTATGAAAATATTTTCAACACTTTTTACAAAATGAAATACATTTTTAATATATCTGATTAAGTGCGTTAAATATAGCTTTTACGTTTGCAAGGGCGGTTGAAGTATCTATTGCTCTGCCGATTATTTCCTCATTATTTTTATTAAGCATTGATATCATGCTCATCGCTTGTGCGGATGAGCCTTTGTCATCGCTGTCAAGAGAATATTGTTTATAATATGAAAGTTTTGTTTCAAAACCCAATTTTTTAAGCCCGTTTAAACAAGCATCAACAGGCCCGTTTCCCTGTCCGATAACTTCTTTTCTTTCCCCTTTAAAATTAAAGAATAAATCAAATACTCCTTTTTCAATCTGTTTAAAGGAAATTAATTCAAACGCACCTTTGATGTTGCATATTCTATCAAAATACAATTGAAGAATTTCATCAGATTTAAGCTCGCCCTTTTCTTCTGCCAGAGCTTTTGCATAGGGCATTAAAGCGATTGATTCTTTTATTGTAATAGGATATTTTTGAGCTTTTATTATGTCATAGATTGCAGTTTTACCCGATTGAGAAGTAAATCCGATTTTTTCATCGTCATATCTTCCGATTAAATCCGGATGTATGGGTCTGTATGCTCCAAAATCCATTTCTTTTGTTTTTATTGCGCCGTCCTGGTGTATTCCGCTTCTGTGGGCAAGAGCTTCAGGACCTATTAACGGAGCTTTTTCATAAATTTTTACTTTTGACATTTGAGATATTATAAGAGAAGTTTCATAGATTTTGCTTAAGTCAATACCTGTTTTTATACCGCAGTTATGAAGCGCTACCGCAACCTGATTAAAATCGGTATTACCCGCACGCTCGCCCAAACCGTTTAGACAGCATTCAAGCTGGAGTGCGCCCGCAAAATAACTTTCAACCGTTGTTGCCGTCGCCATGCCTAAGTCGTTGTGATTATGAACGGATATAATCGTATCATCGGGCAGCGCTTCTTTTACTTTAAGCATTGTCTCAATAAATTTTTTAGGGCGGTATCTTTCAACCGTGTTTGGCAGATTAATTGTTTTAGCGCCATTTTGAACAACATCTTTTAATACATCAATCACAAAATCAATGTTTTGAGAACAATCTCCAAAGTGTTCAACCGAAAATTCAATATTTACTTCTTTGTTAATTTTTTCCATGCATTCTTTTGCATATGAAACAGCGTCAATTGCAAGAGTTGCAACCTCGTCAGGTTTTTTATTTAAAACATGCTCCATATGAAACGGCGAGAGAGTAATAAAAGTATGTATCCTCGGTTTTTTAGAGTTTTTAATCGCATCGGATGCTTTTTCGATATCTCCCTTGTGCGCCCTTGCAAGAACGGATACAAGAGTGTTTTTGTCCGCTTTTTCACAAAGAGTTTTACAACATTCAAAATCCATTTGAGATGAAGCAGGAAAACCTATTTCTACTGCAGGAATACCCAATTCTACAATTTTATCGAATATAAATAATTTTTCTTCAAGACTCCACGGTTTTTTTAAAGACTGATTGCCGTCCCTTAATGTAATGTCGTAAAAATATGGCGCAGAGCCATTTTTCAATCTTTGCATAATCTTAATATCCCAATTGCTTACTTTTTTAAAATTTTATGTTAATATAAATTTTAGACTAAAAGTAAATGACCGGTCAACGGGGATTTTTGTAAAAAAATGTTAAACCTACCATAAAAACAGGCAAGTTTTTTTCTTGACGGATTTTAAAAAAAGCGGGTTTTGAAAAAAATATATGAAAATTAACAACGTTTCAAATCAAAATTTTAAAGGCGATTCGCTGAATATGGCAGCGAAGTTTATAGGAAAACACCCCGGATTTATAGCAGGTCTTGCGGGCTGTTCCGTTGTTGCTCAAAAAATTGTTATGTCAACGGCAGAAGCAGGAGTTGCTCCCATAGTTGATATCGGGGTCGGAAAAACGATAAGCAAAGTTGCAAAAGAAAAAGATGACAGGTTTGTTCAAAGCTCAAAAGTTCAAGCCGTAAGAACATGCGCTCAATCAACGGGCGGTATGATAACGGGTGTCATAATAAGAGGAGCATGTATTGCTTTATCCACCCTTGGTTTTATGAAAGCGGGAGAAAAAGCAGGCGGAAAAATTGCGGAAATAATCAATCAAGAAGGTATTAAAAAAGCGGAAAATTTATATAAATATACTAAAAATGCCGAATCATGGGGTAAAACCGTAGGCGGAGCAATTGCAATCCTTGTTATGATGTTTACGAATTTCTTACTTGATGTACCTTTAGTAAACTTTTTAAACAAAAAATTCACTTCAATTGCAAAAATTAAAAAAGAAAATAAAGAGCGGGAAAATCAGGCTCAAGAAGTAAAGGAGGCTAAATAATGGGAAATCCTTTTACTTCTTTACTTAAATGTTGTAATCCTGACCCTGAAAAAGCGGGAAAAATACTTCTTGTCTTGAACGCTCTGGGTATGGTTTTTGCTGCCGCAAGCAACACATTTGCCGCTTCGGTTGATAAAAATACATCAAAAGAAGATAAAAAATTCCTTGTTCCTGCAGGTGCCGTAACGGGTGCTGCCAATATCGGCATATATTATTTAATGACAACAAAAATAATAGACGGTTTAAAGAAAAGTGCAGTTAAGGCAGTTGAAAAAATGAGTCCGAAAGAATTATCGGATAATACGCTTCAATATGTTCAAAAAACCATTGCAAAAAAAGAAAACGGATTTTTAAAAACAGGATTGTTTAAAAAATCTCCCGAATATATTGCATCCATGAAAAATGCGTTAATTAAAAACGGAGAAGCAACGCAAGAAGCTAAAGATTTATTTAAGACCAACATGAAAGCGGGTGCAGGTGTTTTAGGCGCATTTATCGGCGCTGTTGTCGGATGTGCTGTTTTAACTCCCATTATTCGAGATGTAAGCGCATATTTTGTACAAAAAAGAATGGAAAAAAATAATCCTTCTCTTAAAGATAAACCCTACAGACCCTATTTTAACCCTACACACATAGGTCCGAAATGGCAGCAAAATACCCATGCCAAAAAACAGCCTCTTACAATGACAAGCTATATGGCATTTACAAGCGGAAATATGAAAATTTAATTACACGCTGCATATAAATCTTACGGCATAACCCAAAAGCTGTTTAAATGCTTGAGCATAAAACAGCGTTCTTACAACTTTAAAGTCGATTTTTTTGATACCCGATGCGAGCTTTAAAGAACGTATCAGAAGTATTACCTGAATTGCATTTGCGGCAATTTTAATTATTCTTATTGCACTGAGAAGTTTTTTATTTGTTAAAATTGAAATAACTTTATTTATATTTTTTATAACTTCTTTAACTTTTTGGTTGGCTACAATAATAATTTTTGAAATTTTCACTGTTTTTTCGTTAAGCTCAATAACTCTTTTTTCAATTTGCATTAATTTTTTACAGCAAAAAACCACAAGAGGGATTTCAAAAATTATTAATAATATAAAAACAAAATTTAACATTAGTGTATTATAATATATTTATAAAAAAATCTCTATACACAATTAAAACTATTTAGGATAAAAATGGATTTTAAAACTGCAATAATCTGGTCGGGGAAAATATATAAATTTCTTGAAAAATTACATCTTAACGACAATATTTCTCTCGATTATCTGATTGACAACAAATACCCCAGAGCCCTCTCAAAGCTTCAAACATATTCTAAGGGCGATAAAATTGCGCTGTGCGCAACAAACGGGAAAAAAATAACTCTTGATATTCTAAATCAAATCCTTATCAATGCTCAAAAAAGCGTTATAACAAATGTTTCAAAAGAGGGAAAAATATATCCTGCCCTAACTTCAATTGTTCTTGATTTAACAAAAGGCATGGATATATTTGGTGAAAATTTTCAAAAAGACCACTATTCAATGGCTTTCAACGAATTTGAACTAAGCGGATATTTTAATTCAATGAAATTTGAACATTTAATTCTTCACAATCTCTTAAAAGATCAGAATGATTTTTGTTCTCTAAGCGAAAAAAGAAGAAAAATTCAAGATGCGCTCATACTTAATTCAAAATTAAATTTAATTATAAATGCAGATGAGCCATATTTCTTTGCAATTGATGAAATAAAAGATGATATAGCCCAAAACAAAAAAAGAAATAAATTTTATTACGGTTTTAATGATATTAAATTTGCTGATAAAGATGACAAAATTAATCAACCGAACGATTTTTTCAAATGTCCTAAATGCGGCTCAAGCTTTAACTATAAAAAAGTATTTTACTCTCATATAGGTATATATGAATGCGAATGCGGTTTTAAACGTCCTAAGCCCGATTTGGCGGCAAATGCGAAAATATATCGTGATTATTCATTTATTAATGTTGAATACAAAGGCAACAAATATGCGTTTAAAATACCTCTGGGCGGAGTTGAAAATGCTTATAATGCACTCGGAGCAATTGCGGGAGCTTTTGCGCTCGGGGTTGACAGAAAAACAATCTCTCAGGCTTTTGAAAATTACAAATATTACTATTGTCACGATCAAGTAATAAATTATAAAAATAAAACAGTCAAAATTAAAATCATGAAAAATCCGACATCTTTAACTCAAGCGGTGAGCGAACTGTATGGCTTAAGTAATACAAAAATTATTTTATGTATTGATGATGAAAATGCTCAAAACGGAGATATAAGCTGGATTTGGGATTCGAATTTAGAAGCCCTTAAAAATTTTGATAATAAAATATATATAACGGGTCCGAGAAACGATGATTTAGCGCTTAAACTTAAATATTCGGGTATTAATCCCGTTCTTATGATTATTGACAGCTCCTTTAAAAATGCAATTGAATGCTGTTATTGGGAGCTTGAAGAAAAAGAGGACATGGTAATAATCGCAACACCTTCCTGTGCAAATGAAATATACAAACTTCTTAAAAAATAATTGCAATAATACTAAAAAAGTTATATTATAAACATAATTAGCTATTAGTGCACTTAATCTTTAATATTTTTAAAAATTTTTGCACCGGTGGTCTGATAAGTCACAAAACATAACAAAACAAGGAGACAAAATGTACGAAGATCAAACGCTTGTGTGCGAAGATTGCGGAAAAGAATTTGTTTTTAGCGCCGGAGAACAAGAGTTCTATGCGCAAAAAGGATTGGTAAACATTCCGAAAAGATGTCCCGAATGCCGTAAGGCAAGAAGACAAAAATCAAGAAGAAAAATGTATGATGCCGTATGTTCTCAATGCGGAGCACAGACAAAAGTTCCTTTTAAACCGATTGAAGGAAAAGAAATTTTCTGTAAAGAATGTTTCTTAAAAAGAAAAGAACAGGAACAGGAACAACAGCCTCAATAAAATAATTACATAAAATCCCCCTTAAAAAAGGGGGATTTTTTTATCTTGCATTTAAGAAAGTTTGAACATTTGTTGTCATACTTTCTTCTTTAATTTTCCAATTTCCGCCCTGTTTTGTAAAGATAAAATAACAGGGTAAACCCGTTTTATCGTTCCTTGGGATGCGTGTTGCTGTGATTTTATAATCTTCTCCTAATTTTGCAATCTTTTGATTTACATATCTGTTTTTATATCCGACGGTTTTAGCTAACGCAGAATGTCCGTTTAACTCTTTTAAATATCTCTGATAAGGTATTACTACGGATTGCTGTCCGCCTTGTTTTTTATTTACCACACGAACAATTTTAGCATTAGATACATAATAAGAAGGCAGATTGGTTGAATAATTGTTTGCATCCGCAACATATCTGTTAAACAAATTTAATACATCAGCCTGTTCATCCGCAAAAGCACCCAAACCAAACATTGAAAGAGCGCATATTGATAAAATTATCTTTTTCATATTATCATCCTTTTTGTTACTTTTTTATTATACAATAAATAAGCCGAAAATAATCACCTGAAAAGGTAATAAAAAAAGAGAGAGCAAATGCTCCCTCTTTTTATAAACGAAATTAACTCTATTTCATTAATTCGCCCACTGCCTTATAAACAGACATTCTGTTTGCCGCATCTTTTTCAGCTTGTGTATAAAGAGCTTCCGCAGCATCAGGATTTGTTTTAAGGAGTGATTTATATCTGCCTTCGCTTCTGATAAAGTCTTGATAGCTTCCCTTGGGCTCTTTAGCATCCCAGCTGAAGGGTTGTTCGTTTGCGGGATTATAGCGATAAAGCGGGAAGTATCCTGCTTCAACGGCACGTTTTTGTTCGGTTTGAGTTTTTGACATATCAATACCGTGAGCTATACAAGGTGCATAAGCAAATATTATAGACGGACCGTTATAGCTTTCAGCTTCTTTGAATGCTTTAAGAGTTTGGTTTCTGTCGGCTCCCAAAGCAACGGATGCTACATAAACATAACCGTATGACATACTCATTAAGCCCATGTTTTTCTTGTATGTCTTTTTACCGCCTGTTGCAAATTTAGCAACAGCACCCGTCGGAGTTGATTTAGAAGCCTGACCGCCGGTATTAGAATATACTTCCGTATCAAGAACAAGGATATTAACATTTTGACCTTGAGCCAAAACATGGTCAATACCGCCGTATCCGATATCATTTGCCCAGCCGTCGCCGCCTATAATCCAGATTGATTTATCGGTAAAGTAGTCTTGAAGTTCTTTGATTTTAGCGCAAGTCGGGCAGTTGTCATCACCGTATTTTGCCAAAGCTTCTTTTACTTTGTTTTGAGCCTCAAGTGCTTCAGGTGTCTTTGAGTTATCCCAATGAGCCATTGCTTCTTCAAGAGCTTGCTTAATTTCAGGCTTAGCATCAGGGTTATCAAGAACTTTTTGAACGTATGTTTTTAAAGTATCTCTGTTTTGGTCAACCGCTAATCTCATACCAAAACCAAATTCGGCATTATCTTCAAATAATGAATTTGCCCAAGCGGGACCCCTGCCTTCTTTGTTTTTAGTATAAGGAATGGTAGGGAATGTACCCGAATATATTGAAGAGCAGCCTGTTGCATTAGCTACAATAGCGTTTTCACCAAATAATTGAGAAACCAGTTTAACGTACGGCGTTTCTCCGCAGCCTGCGCATGCGCCTGAGAATTCAAATAAAGGAGTTCTCAACATTGCGCCTTTAATTGTTGCGGTTGTATTTTTACCCATGAAATTATCGGGCAGTTCGTTGAAGAATTTTTCATTAACTTCTTCGCAAGCTTCAACTTCCGCTTCAATAGTAGACCATGTAAGAGCGTTTTTGCCTTCAATTTTGTTCATCGGGCATTGGTCTAAGCATACGCCGCATCCCGTACAATCTTTGCAATATACTTGAACTTTAAATTGTTCATCAGCAATAGCGGGTTTTGCTTGAACGGTTTTAAATGATTCGGGAGCATTAGCCAGATTTTTCTTTTCAATTAATTTAGTTCTTATAGCTGCATGCGGACAAGCAGAAGCGCAAACTCCGCACTGAGCACAAAATTCGCCATGCCACTGCGGTACACGAGGTGCAATAGCACGTTTTTCAAGACATGCGGTACCTGTGGGGATTACGCCGTCTACACTCATTGCGCTGACGGGGATGTCATCGCCTTTTTGTTTCATTGAAGGCTCAATGATTTTCTTTGCAAATTCATCCGCATTATCGGGTAAGAATTTAACATCATCTACAGCGCAAACATTATCCAATGATGAAGGTATATCAACAAGTTCTGTTGCGTTCACTGCAGCATCAATTAAAGCTAAGTTCATATTAACAACATCGTCGCCTTTTTTCTTAAAGGTTTTCTTTGTCATTTCTCTCATACCTTCCAAAGCTTGTTCAAAAGGAATGATTCCCGATACTTTAAAATATGCTACCATCATAACCGTGTTAGCACCTTTTCCGCGGAGCCCCGGCTGTTCTTTGATTAATTTTTCAGCATCAACATTATAGAATTTGATTTTTTTGTCGATTATTGTTTTTTGCATATCACGTGTTAAGTGAGAAAATGCTTCTTCTTTTGTATAAGGAGAATTTAAGAGGAATGTACCTCCTTCTTTAATACCTTTCAAAAGGTCATATCTGCCGACATAAGAATGAGCGGATACTGAAACAAAATCCGGTGCCGTGATTAAATATGTTGATTTGATTTGTTTATCTCCGAAACGAAGGTGAGAAACCGTAACACCGAATGATTTTTTAGAGTCATATGCAAAATATGCCTGAGCATCTTTATTTGTATATTGACCTATGATTTTAATAGAGTTTTTATTTGCGCCTACGGTACCGTCTGAGCCTAAGCCCCAGAACATGCAATTTGTAGTGCCCTCTGGCTCTGTTACGATGTGTTCTTCTACTTTCAGAGATTTATTTGTAACGTCATCTTCAATACCTACCGTGAAACCGTGGAAACCATTGTTTTCAAGGTGTTTATAAACGGCAAATATCATTGAAGGTGTGAATTCTTTGCTTGATAAACCGTAACGACCGCCGATAACTCTTATTGATTTATCTTCAAGAGCTGCAACAACATCTAAGTATAAAGGTTCGCCGATTGAGCCGGGCTCTTTTGTTCTGTCTAATACTGCGATACGTTTTGTGCTCTTTGGCAGTGCTTCGTTGAAACGTTTAACATCAAACGGACGATATAATCTTACTTTAACAAGACCATATTTTTTACCTCTTTGAGTATTTAAATATTCGATTGTTTCTTCGATTGCTTCACAGCCCGAGCCCATTGCAACTATGATATCGGTAGCATCGGGAGCGCCGACATAATCAAACGGATGATATTGTCTGCCTGTAACGCGCGCAACTTTATCCATATATTCCTGAACGATATCGGGAACTGCATTATAGTATTTATTAACAGTTTCTCTGCCTTGGAAATATACATCGGTATTTTGAGCGCCGACTTTGCAAACCGGTTTTTCCGGTCTTAAGGCACGAGCTCTGAATTCTTCAATATATTTAGGCTCAACCAAAGAAGCAATTTCTTCATAAGAAATTTCTTCAATTTTATGAACTTCATGACTTGTTCTAAATCCGTCAAAGAATTGAAGGAAAGGAACTTTTGCTTTATATGTGGCTAAATGAGCAACTAAAGCCAAATCCATTTCTTCTTGAACAGAATTAGCAGCGAGCATTGCATAACCCGTATTACGGCAACCCATAACATCTGTATGGTCGCCAAATATTGCAAGTGATTGAGCGGCTAATGCACGAGCAGCAACGTGAATAACCGAAGGAAGCATTTCACCCGCAACCTTATGCATTACGGGAATCATCAACAATAAACCTTGAGAAGCGGTGTATGTAGAAGTTAGAGCACCTGCTGCCAATGAGCCGTGAACGGCACCTGCTGCGCCTGCTTCAGATTGCATTTCCGCAACTCTGACTTCTTTTCCCCAAATATTTTTTTTGTGTTGTGAAGCCCATTCATCAATCCATTCGCCCATGGTTGAAGATGGGGTAATAGGATAAATTGCGCTGACTTCGCTCAATGCGTATGCAACATGGGCTGCAGCGTAATTACCGTCAACCGTAATAGTTTTTTTTGTCATGTATCTCTCCTTTTCAATATCATCCTCATTTGATAATTATTATATTGCGAACAGATTTTATTTCAAGAAAAGTCATGCGTAAGCCGAGGTGAAGCCGTAAAGAAAATGGCAATGCGTCGAGCATTGCCATTTTTAGGCGTAACCGTACGATTGCGACGTAGGATGTTGAGCGTTTGAGCAAGAGCGAAGCCTTGCGAAATTTAGCGAAACACCCACAGGAGCAAACCCGAGCAGAGTGAGTCCTAGTTCGCAGGGCGAACTTGACGAACGACGGCGAGGGCAAAAGAGTGCGAAGCCCGTGACGGCAGACTGTTGAAGTCTGGCGGACAGGGCGCAGACATTTCTATGGCGACGTGGAAATCTTTGATTTCCTCAGGAGCCATGCGTAAGCCGATGCGATAATCGGCAAGCGGTCAGCTTGACGATTAAGCATAACGATGCCGCCGTAGGATAATCGAGCAATGCGAAGCTACTTAGCGAAGCCTTGCGAGATACCCACAGGCGGAATGCGTAAGCCGAGGTGAAGCAAACGGCTTGCGTTGAGCAAGACGATTGCGAAACCGTACGACGGCGACGTTTCAAATTCTTGCCCGAAGGGCGAATTTGTCAGGAGCTTCAGCATCTGAGGAGTATAGAAGGACATGTTTTGTACTGGCAGTAGTCAGACCCTGAACACCTCGGCTTCGCCTACGGATACAGGCTCACAAGGCTCGTACCTCGCCTGTTCGCTTTGTAAAATTCAGGGTGACAGGGTTAAGTTAAATGTGTAAATTCCTGCACTTCACTACCCCATGTCATGCTGAACTGACTAGAAAATAGCGTGCATCGTTATTTTCTGTCCTCTGTGAGCGTTTCAGCATCTGACCAAGTGAAGTAACTGACATTTGAGTAAATGGAAGGGATGTAGAATTCTCCACCCCTAAGACCCTGAAACGAGTTCAGGGTGACAGGGTAAGAGGTGATGTGATTAATGCATACTTCAGGGCGACAAGGCTCGTACCTCGCCTGTTCGCTTTGTAAAATTCAGGATGACAGGGTAGAGTAACCTCTTTTCATGTGCACTTAGTGAAATATTACTGCGTAAGATTGTCTGAGCGTAAGCGAGTTATCTGAAGCAGTAATATTGAACTTAGTGCACTACTGGTAACCCACACAAAACCAAGCCGAGGTTTCTTTCTTTTTGCTTCATTTTTCTTTCTTTGCGTTATGGCGTTTGAATGACAAAGAAAGAAAAATGAAGAAGTAAAAAAAGAATAAAAGTTAATTTGTAAATGAACATGAAAAAATTGCTTATTCAGAGCTTTTAATTGACCTTGACGGTGTATTAAACAACTACAACGGTCATTTTGATGCAAATTATATCCCCGAAATAAAAGACGGCGCAAAAGAATTTTTGGAAAAATTAAACGAAAAATATACCCTTATCCTTTTTACGACAAGAAATGCTCTCTTGGCTTCAAAATGGCTAATTGAAAATAAAATAGACAAATATTTTTCCAATATTACTCACACAAAAATTCCCGCATTTTTACATATTGATGACAGGGCTTTGTGCTTTAAAGGGGATTTTGAGTTAACTTTAAAAGAAACTGAAAAATTTCTTCCGTATTGGAAAAATTAATTAAAAAAATATTGTTTGTGCTTATTGTGTGTGTTATTTTTTTATTGAAATTGGAGTAAAAAAATGTACGACCCTAAATCCGAAAAAGCACAAGATTTTATTAACCACGAAGAAATTTTAGCAACTCTTGAATATGCAAAACAAAATAAAAATAATTTTAAACTGATTGATGAAATACTGGAGTCTGCCCGCCCCTTAAAAGAAGGCTCAAAAACCTATTGCAGAGGCTTAACCCACAGACAGGCAAGCGTACTTTTAGAATGTGAAGATGAAGATGTAAAAAACAAAATTTTCAAATTGGCAGCTGAAATAAAACAAGCATTCTATGGCAAACGAATTGTAATTTTTGCACCGTTATATCTTTCAAACTACTGTGTAAACGGCTGTGTATACTGCCCCTACCACAATCAAAACAAAACAATACCGAGAAAAAAACTGACACAGGAAGAAATTAAAAATGAAGTTATTGCTCTTCAGGATATGGGGCATAAACGTCTTGCGATTGAATCAGGCGAAGACCCGCAAAATAACCCTCTTGAATATATCCTTGAAAGCATTAAAACAATTTATTCCATTCACCACAAAAACGGTGCAATAAGAAGGGTAAACGTAAACATTGCCGCAACAAGCACTGAAAACTATAAAAAGCTGAAAGAAGCGGGAATTGGCACATATATTCTTTTTCAGGAAACATACCACAAAGACTCCTATCTTAAACTTCACCCGACAGGTCCGAAACACAACTATGACTATCACACCGAAGCCATGGACAGAGCCATGGAAGCGGGAATTGATGATGTCGGTCTCGGGGTGTTGTTCGGCTTAGAAAGATATAAATATGAATTTGCCGGACTTTTAATGCATGCACAGCATTTGGAAGCACGCTTCGGGGTTGGTCCTCATACAATTTCGGTGCCGAGAGTTAAAAATGCCGATGATATTGATAAAGACTGCTTTGAAAACGGCATTGACGATGAAACATTTAAAAAAATTATTGCTTTAATAAGAATTTCAACCCCGTATACGGGAATAATAATTTCGACCCGTGAAAACGAACAGGTTAGAAAAGAAGCACTCGAACTTGGTGTTTCTCAAATTTCCGGAGCTTCAAGAACAAGTGTCGGAGGCTATACCCAAAAAGAAAGACCAAAAGACACGGAACAGTTTGATGTATCGGACGAAAGAACTCTTGATGAAGTGGTAAATTGGCTTATGGAATTAGGTTATATTCCCTCATTTTGCACGGCATGCTATTCATCCGGAAGAACGGGGGACAGATTTATGTCTTTATGTAAAACGGGGCAAATTCAAAACTGCTGTCAGCCCAATGCGCTTATGACGCTTAAAGAATTTTTAGAGGACTATGCAAGCGAAAAAACCAAAAAAACAGGGGAAGAATTAATAAAACGGGAAATAAATAACATAAATAACGAAAAAATAAAAAACACCGCCCTTGAAAACCTTAAAAAAATTGAGGAAGGGGAAAGAAATTTCAGATTTTAATTAAAGGGGAAAAATGAACTTATTATCAACGCCAACCGCTCAAAGATGTCATATTGCTTTTTTTGGAATGCGAAATGCAGGCAAATCAAGCCTTATTAATGCCATTGCAAATCAGGAAGTTTCTCTTGTATCGGATATTAAAGGAACAACAACCGACCCTGTTAAAAAAACAATGGAAATCCTTCCTCTCGGCCCCGTGGTATTAATTGACACCGCAGGAACAGACGACGAAGGAGAGCTCGGGGAAAAAAGAGTAGAAAAAACTTATGAAATATTAAATAAAACAGATGTTGCAATTTTGGTATGTGATGCCGTTATAGGCTTAAGCGAAAATGATTTTAAAATTATCGAAAAATTCAAAGAAAAAAATATTCCTTATTTAATTGTCTACAATAAATCCGATTTAGCTAAAAATATCTCTAAACCAAAAGAAAACGAAATATTCCTCAGCGCCAAAGAAAATATAAATATAACAGAATTTAAACAGATATTGGGCAATCTGGCAAAAGCCAGCCAAAAAGAAAAATATATCATTACGGATAAAATCAAAAAAGATGATATTGTTGTTCTTGTCATTCCGATTGATGAGTCTGCGCCCAAAGGAAGGCTTATTCTTCCCCAGCAGAATACCTTAAGAGAGCTTCTGGATAATCACAACAGAATTATTTGCACTCAGGAAACCGAGCTTAAAACTACTCTTGAAATGCTTAATAAAAAGCCTAAAATCGTCATCACCGATTCGCAGGTTTTTGGAAAAATAAAAGATATTGTGCCAAAAGACATTTTATTAACTTCTTTTTCAATTCTTTTTGCAAGATACAAGGGGCTTTTGGATAAGTTAATCATGGGAGCTGAGACATTTAAAAAATTAAAGGAAGGCGATAAAATTTTAATTTCCGAAGGATGTACCCACCACAGACAATGCAACGACATAGGAAGCGTAAAATTCCCGAAATGGCTTAAAAATTTCACGGGGAAAAATTTTGAATATGATTTTTCATCCGGCGGGAGTTTTCCCAAAGATTTAACAAAATATTCTCTTGTTATTCATTGCGGAGGCTGTATGTTAAACGAAAAAGAAATGATATCAAGAATAGAGCGCTCAATCTCTCAAAACATTCCGATTACAAACTATGGAATAGCGATTGCATATATGAACAACATTTTAGAACGCTCTGTTGAAGTTTTTCCCGAAGCACTCAAAATTTTAAAAGGAGAATAATTATTTTAAAAGAAGAAATAATTGAACTTTTAAGCAGCGACAAAAAAAATGATTGGCTCTTTAAAAAAGCCGACGAAACAAGGCGAAAATACGTTAAAGACGAAGTTCATTTAAGAGGATTAATCGAATTTTCAAATATATGCAAGAGAAATTGTTTCTATTGCGGTTTGAGATGCGAAAATAAAAATGTCGAAAGATACAGAATTTTAAAAGACGAACTTATAAAATATGCAAAATTGGCAGTTGATTTGGGGTATAAAACTCTTGTTCTTCAATCGGGAGAAGATGATTTTTATTCGGTTGACAGAATGTGCGAAATCATAAGAGAAATTAAAAAACTTGATGTTGCGCTGACTTTAAGTATCGGAGAAAAGAGCTTTGAAGAATATAAGGAGTATAAAAAAGCGGGGGCAGACAGATATCTTTTAAGAATTGAAACAACGGACGAAAAACTATACAAAAAACTTCATCCCAATATGAGCTTAGAAAACAGGAAACGCTGTTTATCTGATTTAAAAACATTGGGATATGAGACGGGAACGGGAATTATCGCAGGGCTTCCGCAGCAGAGTATTGACTCCGTTGCGGATGATATATTGTTTTTTAAAGAACATGATTTTGACATGATTGGGATAGGACCTTTTATTGTACACCCTGACACCCCTTTGAAAGACTGTGAAAGCGGAAATTTTACCTTTGCTCTTAAAGTTATGGCGATAACAAGAATAATAATGAAAAATATAAACATCCCCGCAACCACGGCAATGGAAACCCTTAATCCCAACGGCAGAATAA
Source organism: Candidatus Gastranaerophilales bacterium (assembly GCA_947589425.1). Classification (GTDB taxonomy): domain Bacteria; phylum Cyanobacteriota; class Vampirovibrionia; order Gastranaerophilales; family Gastranaerophilaceae; genus RUG14156. The sequence goes on from CANQAV010000015.1 coordinate 18,589, forward strand.
TCGCCCTTCAAGTCGGAGCAAATGTCGTTATGCCAAATGTCGGCGGGGTTGAATATCGAAAAAAATATGAAATATATCCCGATAAGATTTGTTTAAAAGAAAACCCTTCGCATTGCAGAAAATGTATTGAAGGAAAAATTAAATCAATAGGACGTAAAATATCTGATAATTACGGTTTCAGACAAAAAATTTAAGGCAAATATATCTGTTTTATAAAACGGCGGGCTTAGCTTTTTCAATCTTTTGAAGATAATTTCCGTCAAAATCTTCGTCCCAGCCCATCATTTCCTTATCATAATCCGTTAAATCAAAATAAAGGTTTTTCATCATATTATAAAAATTAAAATCATAAAATTTAATATCCCCTCTGCTTTTCGGATTTAAACAGTTATTGAGCACTATGGCATCATCCGTCAAATAAGTTCCCAAATTACAGCCGATATAGAGGTTGTCCTTTTGCATTTCAACAATAAAACGAACTATTTCATCAATATTTTCTCTTTTATAACTATGAAACTTTCTTAATGCATAAAGTCTGAAATCACTTTCATCATCAAGCTGAAAAGATTTAATCAGCTCGTCCGAGTTTTCCATGGAAAATGAAACTAAATTATCACTGCCCGCTTTTATAACTTTTGTCATTGGAAAATAATAATATTCAAGCCCGTTTTCTTCACAGCGTTTCTTATATGCCGAATATCCCCAAAGGTCAATTACACGCTCAACACCGTTGTTTTTGAGCGTTTTTAAACATTTCGGTTTATAAACAAGTGTTTGACCTCTGTATGAATTTTGGGTTTTCGGCAATTTTTTAACATTGGAAGTCATTAAAAGAATTTGGGATATATCTGTTCTGTAAGGCTTTTTATCAAGCTTTGAAAGCATGGAATTTAAAGAATCTTGTGAGAGTTGATTTTCCCGTTTAAAAAATTCATCCGAAACCAAATCCTTTTCGAGTTCTTTTCTCATCATATCTCTTACATTTTTTAATGCGTCATTGTCGGGCACAAAAATGTAATCATTTTTAAAAGAAATATTTCTAACGGGACAAATTCTCATATAACACCTTTCAGATAATAAAACAAAACTTGTAAAGAAATTTTTTGTCAACTTAACAATTCTTTATAAAGAGGCAATCATGGGGCTTCACGTGTTTTAATAGGGTGTGTGTGATATAAACGGGTGCTGAATGAAAATAACGGGAATTTCTTCCTACAGATTAAATAATTACAAACAGAGCTTTGGTAACGCTCTATCTTCCGAGCAGGAAAAGAAGTATACGAAATTAAGGGATAAATCAAGAGAGCTTCAAGGACACCAAAACGGCATCAGGGTTGTAAAATTATACACCCCTGCGCTTCCGAGAAGTGATGAATTTGACACGGGAACAGGCAAAATTACATCCCCCGAAGCAAAAAGATTTTATGAAATCGCAAAAGTCTATGGCGGGGCTACCATGATTAAATTTATGCCTATGGGTAATTTGTCCGATAAATCATCCTATAACGACAACCACTATCCCGGAGCATATCACAGAGGCGCTTTTACTTTGGGCGAAGATATCATTGATATCACCCAGCTTGCAACAAAAAAATACGGAAACATTCTCTCCCAAAGAGATATTAAAAATTTTATAAACCGCCACAGACAAAAAAACATGCAAGAAAATCAAATTGATTTTGAAACGACTCTCGGCTGGAAAAATCAGGAAGATTATCCCGTAAACGAAATTTTAAGAACTGCATTCAGCAATTTTAAAGATGCACCAAACCCAAACAGTGAACTCGAAAAAATGAGAAAAGAATTTGAAGAGTTCAAAAATCAAAAAGAGCCCGTTGATTATGACGATATTTATACAAGAATTGCACTTTTTCCTTATCTTAAAGACTGGTCAAACGCAAGAACGGATTTCTTTGTAGGTTTTGATTCCGACCCCGAAATAAGAAAGCAAAAAATGCCGATTTACGAACAATTAAAAATAACCCGTAAAGACGAAATTGATTTTTTCAAGTTTAAACAATTTTTAGCTCACAAAACCCTCAAAGAAGCAAAGAAAACAATTAATGACCTCGGAATGGATTTACAGGGTGATTGCCCCGCAACATTTTCATGGGCGGAAGAGCAAGTTTTCCCGGATGCATTTTTAAAGGATGAAAAGAATGTACCCGCAGAAATGGGCTGGGGTATCCACGTTCTTAACTGTCATGACTTAATTGAAAAAGATGACAGTCCGGCACATCGTCTTTTAAAAGCAAAAGTTGCACATTTTCTTAATTGTTATGACGGTGTGAGATTTGATGTGGGCTGGTATTATATGAGCCCCACATATCATTTCAGCTACGGTCATAAAAGACGTTTGGATGCCGGAAATAAAATTACAGACTTCATTGAAAATATCGCAAGAGAAATAAAAGGTGATGATTACGACTTTAGAAAGCTGACCTATGAATGTGATGCAAGTGAAGATGATTTCAGCCTTTGGGATAAAAAATTCAACATAAAACACAACAAAGGGCTTGCAATTTTATCTACCGAAGAAGAAAAAAATGACAGCGCAAATATGGGCTGGGCAAGTCTGCCTTTTATTAAATATGATATCGGATTGGATAATGATGATTTTATTATCGGTACAAATAACCACGACAAAGAAGGTATTTTAAGATGTGCCAAAAATAAAGTAAAATCAAGCGAACAGGTGGGCGCTCTGCTTCGTGTGTTCAACCTTAGGTTTGAGCCATACGGATATTTAAAATTTAAAGATGACTCAAATTTACACGAACACATTAAAAAATATACAAAAGGAAGATTTGCCGAAATTGACCTTGCAAAAAATACATTTTTACTTTTTACCGATTTACTCGGAAGGGAAGAAAAAGTAGACTATCATACAAACGGAACAGGCTATCAGGGAGAAAAAGATTATAAAAACAGACTTGAAAGAGATTATGAAAAACACTATCATGAAGCGCTTCAAGATGATGTAGGCTATAACGAGCCGGATGTTAAATCCTTCAGAATGGAGCTTGACCATACGGATAGTCAATATCGGGACGTTTATGAAAAACTTAGAAAATATGCGCTTTATCTTAAACAAAGAGGCGGAATTTATACAAGAGATGAAGCCGATAAATCCCCTCTCGGCAAATTGGATATTGAATCTATGTCGGAAGATGATATTAAAAGGTTAAATATTCAAGCATAAAAAAAGACCGAAAAATCGGTCTTTTTTTTATTTTTTTTGTTTCTAGCCGATTACGGGAGCAACAAACGTTCTTTGAGCCAATTCTTTATCAAGTGCAAAAAGTCCGTTTTTATCTGCGCCGATTAATTCAAGCTGTGCTAAAATTTCGCCTGCGCCTGCTTCTTCTTCAACCTGTTCTTTAATATACCAGTTTAAAAGTATCATTGCTGCTCTGTCACGGGTTTCTTCAGCTACATCCATAAGAGCATTTATTCTTGATGTAACAAATTCTTCGTGTTTTAAAACCGCTTTAAATACTTCAAGAGGGCTTGCCCAATTACATTCGGGTTTATCAATTGCAAGAAGTTCAACACGTCCCCCTCTTTCAATAACATAATCAAACATACCCATAGCATGAGCGTGTTCTTCCTGTACCTGTACATCCATCCAATTTGCAAAACCGTTAAGATTTAAGCTTTTAAAATATGCTTTCATGGACAGATATAAATATTCGGAAAACAATTCTTTGTTAATCTGGTCAAGAAAAGCACTTTGCATTTTTTCACTAATCATAATTTTCTCCTTTTTATAGTCAATTTATCACAAATTTTTATAATTAATATTGCACGGTTATTCCATTTGCTTTTATAATACTACAAGGGGGTTGTCATGGATAAAAAAAATTTTAAAAAAACTAAAATTGTTGCAACAATAGGACCTGCAACGGAAACCAAAGATATAATTAAGGAATTAATTAAAAAAGGGGTAAATGTTTTCAGGCTCAACACTTCTCATGGCAATATAGAGGACCATTCTCAAAAATTTGATACCATAAGAGAGGCAATGAAAGAAACAAATACTTATTGCGCCATTATGATTGATTTACAGGGTCCCAAAATAAGGGTCGGAAATTTTGAAGGAGAAATTGAGCTGAAATGTGATGAAAATGTTACGTTTATCCATGGAAAAGGAGATATCCCAAACAAAATAATTCCCGTTGATTATCAAGGCATTGCAAATGATGTTAAGGAAGGAAATAAAATTCTTCTGGATGACGGCAAAATTCAAGCCGAAGTTGTTGAAGTTAAAGACAATCAAGTAATTACAAAAATCACGAACGGCGGTTTTTTAAAACAAAGAAAAGGACTCAATATTCCGGGGTGTACAAACAGCCTTAAAACAATAAGCGAAAGGGATTTGGAATTTTTAAAGTTTGCGGTTGAAAAAAAAGCGGACTACATTGCCCTCTCTTTTGTAAGAAACAAAGAAGATGTTTTGCTTGCAAAAAAATATATAAATGACTTAAATTCGGATATTCCCGTGATTTCAAAACTTGAAAAACCTCAAGCACTTGAAAATTTAAAAGAAATCGTTTCGGTGTCAGATTCAATTATGGTTGCAAGGGGAGATTTGGGAATTGAATTGTCCCCCGTTGAAGTTCCCGTTGCGCAGAAAAAAATTATTCAAGAATGTACAAAACAAAAAAAGCCGGTAATTGTAGCAACGCAAATGCTTGAGAGTATGATAAACCAGCCGATTCCAACCCGTGCCGAAAGCTCGGATGTTGCAAATGCAATACTTGACGGAGCAGATGCGGTTATGCTGAGCGCCGAAACTTCAACGGGACAATTTCCGCTTAAAGCTGTTGAAACAATGGCAGAAATAGCGCTTCAAGTTGAAAACAGCAATTTTTATAAATATGACCTTGATTTTAATATGTCCGAAAACCTTTCTCTTACTCGTCAGGCAGTGACATACGGAGCAATAGCAATGCTTGATGTGACGGATGCAAAAGCAATAATCAGTTTTTCAAAATACGGCAGTGCAACAAAACTTCTTTCAAAATTAAAACCGAAAGCACCCGTTATTTTAATTACGGATGATGAACAAACGGCGCAAAGAATGGCGCTGTATTGGGGCGTTAAATCTTATGTTAAAAATTGGGATAACATTGCAGACAGACACATCTTATCAAGTATCAGCAATTTTTTAATTGATGAACTTGAACTTAAAAACGGCGACAGCGTTATAGTTGAAGGGTCAATTCCGAAGCTGATTTCAGGCAAGGCAGACTTTGTCAGAATACACAAAGTTGAAACATAAACTTAATTTAAATTTTTGACAAAAAAACAATGCTGAAATATGCTTAAAATATGTTGATTTTAGGTATAGACCCGGGAATTGGAATCAGCGGGTACAGTTTTGTTGAATATTCGCTTGAAGAAGAAAAATTTACCCTTATTTCAAGCGGGTCAATTCAAACCGACAAAAATGCCCCCCATCCCAAAAGGCTTATGGAGCTTAAAAGAGATTTTGACTGCTTGATTAAAGAATATAAGCCTGATTGCGCTTCAATCGAACAATTGTTTTTCTTTAAAAACCAAAGGACAATAATCCCCGTAGCACAAGCAAGAGGAGTGATTTTATTGTCTTTGGAAGAAAATTCAATTCCGATGTATGAATATACCCCTCTTGTTGTAAAACAGGTTATAGCGGGGGAAGGAAGGGCGGATAAAGCCAAAGTCAAAGCAATGATTAAAAATTATATAGATTTAGACCAAAATATAAAATTAGATGATACAATAGATTCGGTGGCATTGGCAATTTGTCATGCCAGAAATTTAAACTTTAAAGAGGAGATAAAATGAATTTAACAACAGTGAAAAAAACGGCAGTTCTTTCATTGATTTTGGGGGCTTGCATAGGACTTTTTTCGCTGCTTCCTTTGGTTGTGGGTCTCAGCCTGTTTATAATGTGTTTTCTCTTATCTCCGATTGTTCTTCTATATATGAAAAAAGGGAAATATATTGAAACAATAAACAATGAACAGGGAGCAATTTTAGGAGCAATAATCGGTTTTTGCGCAACCGTCGGTTTTTTTGCTTCATTTGCACCCATGGTATACATACTGCATCTTATATTTAAAAACTATTATGCGTATGCAATACCCGACATGTTCTCCATGGGGCTGTGGCTCTTTTTTGTTATTTTAATTATGGTGGGAATAATTTTTGCAATGACAAACTCCGTAAGCGCCATGGGAATTGTATGGATATTAAAACATAGTGAAAAAACGGAAAAATAACATGGATATAACAAAAACAATTGAATGGCAAAAAGAAGATAACGGCGGTTTTTCAAGGATGATTGACCAGAGCGTTATTCCTTATGAATTTAAAAAAGTTGATATAAAAACTTCAAAAGACATGTACCATGCAATCAAAACAATGATAGTAAGAGGCGCTCCGGCAATAGGTATAGCAGGGGCGCATGCAGTTGTGCTCGGAGCGATTGAAAACAGAAAAAGCCCCAATTTTTATGAAGACGTTAAAAAAACGGCGGATTATCTTATCTCTTGCCGTCCGACGGCGGTAAATTTAAGCTGGGCGATAAACAAACAAATTGATTTAATTAAAGAAAACAAAGAAAAATCAAATGATGAAATAATTGAGCTTTTAGTTCAAAATGCCGTAAAAATGGAAAACGACGATATTGAAATCAATAAGAAAATAGGTGATTACGGCTCATCAATAGTCCCTAAAGGAGCAGGCATTTTAACTCACTGTAATGCGGGAGCTCTTGCAACGGTAGGATACGGCACGGCATTAGGAGTTATCAGAAGCGCTTATCAAAAAGATAACACAATTAAAGTCTATGCGGATGAAACCCGTCCCCGACAGCAGGGTGCACGCCTTACGACTTTTGAATTAACAAAGGATAATATAGACACAACCCTTATAACGGATGGCATGGGCGCATATTTTATGAAAAAAGGAATGATTAACGTTACAATAACCGGAGCGGACAGAATTGCCTTAAATGGCGACAGTGCAAATAAAATCGGCACATATATGATAGCTATTGCATCAAAATACCACAACATTCCTTTCTATATTGCCGCACCCAAGTCTACAATCGACCCCAATATTAAAACAGGGGACGAAATTAAAATTGAATATCGTGATACAAACGAGGTTTCAATCATAAACGATAAACCAATCTGTACCGATAAAGTGAAAATTCTAAACCCCGCTTTTGATGTAACTCCAAACGGGCTTATTGACGGAATTATTACCGAATACGGCATATTTAAACCTAAAGATTTATATAAACTTTTTGAATAAAGTCAACAAAATATACTAAAATCAATCATAAATGCTTTTAAAAAAATAATTAACATGGTATAAATAAATAGAAAACAAAATAGGAGATTAGTAAAATTAGCAAAAACGACTACAAAGCTCAAAATGAGCTGTTAAACGAAAAAATCAGAGCCAGAGAAGTTAGACTGATTGATGATGAAGGCAATAATCACGGTACCGTCCCAACCGCAAAAGCCCTGCAAATGGCAAAAGAAAGGGATTTGGATTTAGTTGTTGTTTCCCCTAACCAAGCGCCTCCGGTTGCAAAAATTCTCGACTGGGGCAAATATAAATATGAAACGGAAAAAAGAGCAAAAGAAGCAAAGAAAAAACAGCACACCGTTGACATTAAAGAAGTTAAAATGCGCTATAAAATTGATGTGCACGATTACGAGGTAAGACTTCGTGCAGCGAAAAAATTTCTTGCTTCGGGCAACAAAGTTAAAGTTGTTGTTATGTTAAGAGGAAGAGAAATGCAGCATTCTCACCTCGCAGTTGATTTAATTACAAAATTTCAAAACGAATTTGAAGAAAATACCGTTATAATTGAGAAAAAGCCTCAAATGGAAGGCAGAAACGTAATTATGATACTTGCTCCGCAGGGTAAATAATCATTCGGTTTTATTGTTAAAAGACCACCTTGCCACAAAGAGCGTTAAGAAACCTATTAATATCAAAGGAATTAAATTTTGGACAACCGTTTGGATGTCCATATTTTTAAAATAAATCCCTTTGACTATGAGCATGTAATACCTGATTGGGTTCAGGAGGCTTATGTATCTAAAAAATAAAGGCATATCTTCAACGGGAGATACAAAACCCGAGAGCAAAACAGCCGGCATCTGAAAAGCAAAAACCCCCAATATAGCCTGCTGCTGTGTATAAGCAAGAGAAGAAATAAACAAACCTATTCCGACAATAGAAAATAACGCAATAAAATTTGATAAAAGATATAAAATAATTGAGCCCGAAAAAGGAACTTTAAACAAAACCGCAATTATTAAAGTAATAACAATGCTTGATATAAAGGAAGATACAAGCGGGGGCACGGTTTTTGAAAAAAGTATTTCATCATTTGATAAAGGGCTTACCATAAGCTGGTTAAATGTTCCGAGCTCCCGCTCTCTTGCAATGGATAGGGCAGATAAAAGCAAACTTAAAACCAAAGAAAGCATTACAATCATACTGACCGTTAAAAACCACTTATATTCAATATTGGGATTAAACCAATTTCTTGTTATAAGATTTATCGAGCTTTCTTTGTATCCTGTTCTTTTTGATAACTCGTTTGAATATGAACTGATTATGTTTGATGCATAACCCGAAGTTAAGCTTGCGGAGTTTGTCTGTCTGCCGTCCGCTATAATCAAAATATCGCTTTGTTTATTTGAATTGATATTTTTTGCAAAATCATTTTGAATAATTATTCCAATCTGCGATTTTTTTAAATCTATGTCCTCTCTTAATTCCTTCGGGGTTTTCGGATAATAAATTTTTCTAAACCATTTTGATGCATAAAACTTTGAAATCAATTCTCTTGAATAGAAGCTTTTTGAATAATCGAGCACTGATATATCAACATTTTTTACCTCAAGAGTTATTGCATTTGCAAACACAAACAGCTGTAAAACAGGAGGGAAAATAATCAAGGCTCTGCTTTTCGGGTCTTTAAAAATTGCAAGAAATTCTTTTTTAATTAATGCCTTAATTCTTATCAATCTGTCGTTTTTAACTGCTTTTTGCACTTTTCAAGCCTCAAATCAATGTTATTGTATACAATGAAAAACAAACCCAATCCCAAAAGAGATAAAAATATCGAATTAATAATTATTATTTTGGGAACGCTTCCTGCCATAAATTCGCTTTGTATAAAGGTTATAAAATATCTCGGAGGTAAAATTGAAGTTAAATATTGGAAAAATAAAGGCATGGAAGATATCGGATATATTAATCCCGAAAGCATAAGAGCCGGCAAAAGCCCGAAAGACAATGCCATTTGAGAAGAAGAAAACTGTTCTTTATAAGATGAACTTATGGTTAAACCAACCCCCAAACAGCAAATTAAATAAAGCGCCGAAACAAAAAGCAAAATAAAGATGTTGCCCCGAAAAGGAATTTGAAAGACTTTTATGCACAAAAATATGTTAAATATAAAAGATGCCATACCCAAAATAAAATAGGGCACATATTTCCCGACAACCAGATGCATCTTCGTAATGTTTGTGGAAAAAAGCGCTTCTATTGTTCCTCTTTCCCACTCCCTTGAAATAACAAGAGCGGTAAGAAGCATCCCAATCATATTCATTGTAACGGCAAGAGAGCCGGGAAGAATAAAATGATGAGAATTTATGTCCTGATTATACCAGAAACGAATATCGGGATTTATTAAAGGAGGAGAAATTTCATAATTTAAATCACGGTTTTGGCTAAGCCACAAATTCAATATCGACAAGCAATAACTGCTTACAAAATTTGCTAAATTTGCTTCCGAGCCGTCTGTTATGACAAAAACGTCGGGAGTTGTATTTCTCATTAATTTTTTTGTAAAATCATTGGGAAAAATAATCGCTCCTTTAAGGTTTGAATTTCTTATTTCTTTATACATTTCTTCTTTTGAAGAATAAAACCTTGTTGTAATATAGTCGCTGTGGTGAAAACTGTTCATTAAAGTTTCAATTTTCGGATTTATATCGTCATTTTTTATGCCGAGAGTAATCCTTACCGTGTCGAGGTTAACCCCCCAGCGGTATAAAATCAATATCATTAAAGGAAGAACAAAAGCAATTAAAATACTCGAAAAATCCCTTATAATCTGGTAAAATTCTTTTTTTATCAAAGCAATATATATCTTCATTTTTCATTTGCCTTTTTAATTAAGCTGATGAAAGCATCCTGCATTGTTTTCCGTCCCGATTTTCTTATCAGTTCATCGGGGCTGTCGAGCGCTATAATTTCGCCGTTATAAAAAAGGCTGATATTATCGCAAAATCTTGCTTCATCCATAAAATGAGTCGTAATTAAAACGCTCACGCCGATTTTTGCCAATGCCCTTATATGACACCAGAACTCTTTTCTCTGAATTGCATCAACTCCTGATGTCGGCTCATCCAAAAACAAAACGGGGGGCTCATGGATTATGGCGCATCCTAAAGAAAGCCTCTGCTTAAAACCCAGCGGAAGTTCGCCCGCACTCATATCAAGATATTCTTTAAGGTCAAAAACTTCAATAATTTTATCTATTTTCTTTTTCTTATTTTTACCCCAAAGCCCGTACACGCCCGAAAAAAAATCTAAATTATCATAGAGAGATAATCTTTGATAAAGAGAAAATTTCTGTGCCATATACCCAAGAAGGCTTCTTGCTTTTGTGGGATTTTTTTCGACATCTTCTCCCATAATATAGCCCTTTCCGCCCGTCGGCTTAATAAGAGCGCACATCATTTTAAAAGTAGTTGATTTTCCTGCGCCGTTAGGTCCTAAGAGTCCGAAAATTTCTCCTTTTTTAATACAAAAAGAATTATTTTTCACCGCCCAAAAATCTCCGTATTTTTTTGACAAATTTTGTGCAAGAACACGGCAGTCCTCTTCATAATTTAAAATATGGTAATTTTGGGCGATTAGTGAAGGTTTTTCTTTGTATCCGCCCATTAAATCAATTACTTTTTTCTCAAATTCCTCATAATCCCTTCCCAGTTTTTTTGTATCCCCGTTAAAAATCACACTGCCTTTATCTAAAATAATGCTCAAATTAAAATTAAAAGCTTCATCAAGATATGAGCTTGACCAAATAACGGTGGTATTGGTTTTGATTGATTTTTTAACAAGCTCCAGCAATTCAAGCCTTGAAAGAGGATCAACCCCGACTGAAGGCTCATCCAGAATTAAAAGCTCCGGCTCTCCCAAAAGAGCACAGGCAAGTCCCAATTTTTGCTTCATTCCGCCCGAAAGATTGCCTGCAAGTCTGTTTTTAAAGGGTTTTAGTGTAGTAAATTCAAGAAGCTCATCAAAATCATCTTTTGCATTTTTTAATTTTGAATATAAATTAAGATTTTCAATTACCGTTAAATCTTCATACAGACCGAATTTTTGAGGCATGTAGCCATAGCGGGAAACAAGGCTTTGCTTATCATTTACGGGATTTAAATTAAGAGTTAAAATTTTGCCCTCATCCGGACACAAAAGCCCCGATATCAGCCTCAAAAGCGTAGTTTTACCCGAGCCGTCCGCACCCAAGAGCGCAACAATGAGCCCTTTTTGAAATTTTAAATTAATGTTTTTAAGAGCATACCTTCCCTCAAACTGTTTATACAAATTTGAAATTTCAACGCTGTTCATATTTATTCCTCATCAAGTTTAATTTCAACGCTGACAGGCATACCCTGACGAAGAAATTCATCCGTTTCATTAATATAAACTCTTATTCGATAAACCAAATCAACCCTTAAATCTTCTGTTTGAACTGTTTTCGGGGTAAATTCGGCAACGGGTGAAATATAGCCGATAAAACCTTCATATCTCTTTTTTTCGCCTGTTTCAGGGTCTTTTGTATCGGTATAGATATAAGCTTTTTTGCCGTATTTGATATTACCCAAATCCTCTTCTTTGATATATGTTCTGACCCAAACAGGCTTATGAAGGCTCAGGACATAAACCGTCTGATTTGCGTTTACTCTTGCTCCTTTTTCCTGTACACGTGTTGTTATAATACCGTCCTGCGGAGCATAAAGCTTTGTATAATCAAGCTGGTTTTTCTGAAATTCACGATTTGCAATGTTTTCAGAATACTTTGCCAGCGATAAATCTCTTTTATTCAACAAAGTGGTACATTCTTCTTTTGATAAAGTGCCGTCTCGACAGAGGGGGAAATTCCTTTGATATCTTGATAAATCTTCGTTTTTCTGTGCAAGAGAAGATTTTTCCTGAAAAAGCGCTTTTTTATAATTTGCACTGTAGTCCTTATCATCAAGCTGTGCAATCAATTGCCCTTCTTTAACATAGTCTCCTTCTTCCCCAAACACATCTTTTATAATTCCCGATACCTGAAAAGACAGGTCAACCTGTCTTATTTCAATATTTCCGAATAAGCGTATTACATTTGTTTTTTTATTTGCAAAAACAAAATATAATACAATGGCTGAAATTAACAATATGAGAGAAGATATTAATATTGCTTTTTTGTTCATAACTGCCCGCCGAGCGCTTTATACAACGTAAAATAATCAACAAGCCTTGAAGCTTTTGCAATTGCTCTTAACTGCTCTTTTTGATTGAGCGCCGTTTTGTCGTTAAGATAATCCATTGTTGAAATAGTCCCTCTTTTAAGCTTGTTATTTGAAGCTTTAAGATTTTTTGTTTCAAGATTTATTTGAACAATTGAATTTTTTTCGCTCAGCTTATCCTGTTTTATTAAATTAAGTGCGTTATTTATCTCTTTAAAGGCATTGAGATCGGCTTGTTTATATTCCTCAAAAAGCTCCATATAGCGGGCTTTTTTATATTTTAAATTTGCAATTTTTGCTCCGCCTTTAAATATATCCTGAGTTAAGCCCGCAATTAAATATGCAAATGATGACTCCCACGAAAAAAAGTTCCCCATGCCCGCAGTATCAAAAACAATTGCGCCGTTTAAATTAAAGCTCGGAAAAAAATCTTTTTTTGCGACTGTAATATCAATTTTTGCGCTTTTTAATTTTTTTTCAATTTCAACTATATCAGGGCGCTCATATATCAAATCCGAGCTTACGGCTTCGGGAATTGTACCCTGATATTCAAAATCTTTTAATTTTCCTCTCTTTAATTCAAGAGCGCAATAGGGGCTTTCGCCGATTAAAACCGAAAAATTATAAAGAGTTGTTTTTAATTGTTTCAGAAGATTTTCGTAAATTATTTTTTCGGTTTCAATGTCTTTATTTGAATTGTTTAAACTTACAAGGTCGATTATGCCGTATTTAAATTTTCTTGTGTTAAAATCATAGTTTTTTGCTTTGTTTCCTATTATTTCACGCTGTTTTTGAAGAAGATAATCAAAAAGCAAAATGTTGACATAACCTGAAGCAACGTCGGTTAAAAGAGAAATATAGACCCCTTTTTTATTTTGAAGCATTGCTTCATACATTTTTTTGGAAGAGCGGGTTTTATCCCTGTTTTTCAGAAGGAAATCAGGCTCGTATGAGGCTTGAAAGGGCAAAATATATGAATTTTGCTTTATAAAAAAATTATAATCCCGTCTTGGAAAGTGTGCTCCGAGATAATTGCTTGAAACGGAAAGGGAAGGTAATTCATAAGCTAATTGCTGTCTTACATTTTGTCTGAATTGTTCCGTCCTGTAGTTTGCCTGTTTTAATTCGTGATTATTCTCAAGAGCCTCTAAGATATATTTTTCTAAATATTCATCGTTAAACCTTGTAAAAAAATCGATATTTACGGTGTTTGCAAAAACATCGCTTAAAAGCACAATCCAAAACAAAAAAATTATTGAAACCGCTTTTTTCATATAAAAATTTTTTATCATTTTAAATTTTTTTTAAATTAGCATTGTGTCTTAAAACAGACGGATAATATAAAAATTTTTTAACATTCCGTTATAAATAATTGTCGCCAAAAAATGTTTAATGTAGTCTATACCATGAGTATTAGATTAATTTTTTAAGGTAAAAAATGTATAATAATGAATTTTTTGTTGTAGACATGGCGTCTTGTACATCCACCGGCGAAATTATAAACAATTTATCTCTTGCCCTTGAAACTCTTAATCATTCGGGTAAAAAAATCGTTTTAAAACTGAATGAAAGCTATCTTAATCAATCGCAAATGCTCAGTATTCAATCTCTTATAACAAGCTACGGCTGTTCACTGGATACCGTTGAAACAACCAACGAAGATACCCAAAAAGTAGCCGAAAATATGAATATATTTGTCCAAAAGCCTATTGAAAAAAGAATTGAAGAAAAATATGAAAGCAATGATAACGATTTTGAAAAATTTTCCATGGATGCAAACCGAAATATTACCGTGAAAGAAGTAAACGGACTGCATTTTGAAGCCGATTTGGATGCCATCCAAAAACAACAGGACAATATTGATATTTCATCCGATTTAAAAAATGCCGGAATAAGCCCGAATGATGATTTTGAAGAAATTGAGCAAAAAGTAAGTGCTCAATATGCACAAAGTCAAGATTTGATTAATCAAAATGATGATATTGACAGAATTGAAAATCCTGAAATGTTTGAAAATCAGCAAAGCACCTCTGCAATAACGGCAGAAAACAAGGAATTTGATAATACCGAAAAAAACACAATCGGAGTATATAAAAAAGCATACAAAGAAGAAAATATTGAAGAAGAACACTTTGAAGATGTTGATTTTTATGAAACCGCAACAGATGAGCCTGTTGTATCCGATACAAAAAATACGACATATATCAATCAAACTCTTCGCTCGGGTCAAGTTCTGGAAGCCGAAGGAAATGTTGTTATAATTGGCGATTGCCACCCCGGAAGCGAAGTAAGAGCGGGAGGCGATATTACCGTTTGGGGAGTTCTTTCGGGAATTGCGCATGCGGGCTATAAAGGCAATATTGATGCAAAAGTAAGGGCTCTTAAATTAAATGCAATACAACTTAGAATAGGAAACTGCTATTCAAGAAGACCCGACGGAACAAACATTCCCTATATAATACGCTCATCCGTGTTTACTCCCGAAGAAGCAAGAGTTGTGGATGACGAAATAATATTGTTTAAAATTAATCAAAACTAAAGGAGCAAAATAAATGGCAGGTTCTGTTATTGTTATTACATCTGGAAAAGGCGGGGTCGGAAAGACCACGACATCTGCAAATATTGGTACAGCCTTGGCCCTTATGGGTAAAAAAGTTGCCATGATTGATACCGATATAGGTTTAAGAAATCTGGACTTATTGTTAGGGCTTGAAAACAGAATTGTATACACTATTGTTGACGTTGTTGAAAATCGCTGCAAATTAAAGCAGGCTCTTGTAAAAGACAAAAAAAATCCTAACCTGTGCCTTTTAGCCGCTGCTCAAACACGTGATAAATCAGCAGTTGATGCCGACCAATTAAAAGAAATATGCGGACAACTAAAAGAAGACTTTGATTATGTCATTGTAGACTGCCCCGCAGGCATTGAACAAGGTTTTCAAAACGCAGTTGCGGGAGCAAACGAAGCAATCGTTGTAACAACTCCCGAAATGAGCGCAATTCGTGATGCAGACAGAATTATCGGTCTTTTGGAAGCAAAAGAAGGAGTTGAAAGACACAGATTGCTTGTAAACCGTGTAAGACCAAAACTTATTAAATTAAACAATATGCTAAGCGTTGATGATGTTGTTGAAACATTGTCTTGCGAACTGATAGGGGTAATACCGGAAGATGAGCACATCACAACATCAACCAACAAAGGCGACCCTGCGGTAAATGACAACAAATCATTGGCGGGAATGGCTTATATGAATGTAGCAAAAAGAATCACGGGCGAAGAAGTTCCGCTTTTAGATATTGATGTACCTTCCAATATATTTGAAAAAATCAAAAAATTCTTCAAGAAGAAAGAGCAGGGCTAGGATGAAAGATATTTTTGCAGATTTATATGACAGAGTTTTAAGTTTTTTCACTTCGCAAACCGAACAGGAAACAAAAAGCATTGCAAAAAATCGTCTTAAAACCGTTTTAATGCAAGACAGAGTAGGTTTCTCCGAACGTGCCATGCAGATGTTAAAAGATGATATGCTGGAAAGCATTTCAAAATATCTTGAAATTGAGGTAGACTCTTTTGAATTAAGCATAACACCAAAAGAAAATGCCACTGTTTTAAATTTCAGCATCCCCGTTTTAAGAGCAAAAACCGATGAAGAAATAGACGAAGCTTTATCTTGTCAAGAACAGGCAAAAATCGAAAAAACTCAGGAAATCGTCGGCGAATTACAGGAATTGGTCAAAGAAAAAGCTCAAGCACTTGCCGACAGAATGAGTGCAAAAGAAGAAACAGAAGAAGAATCCCGTGCAAAAGAACAAAATGAAGAAGCGGAAAACTCCCCCGAAACAGACACCGCAAAAGAGGAAGAAGCAACCGAACAAGTCGAAAAAAAATCAGATAAATTTGGTCAAAAAAGCTCACAATCAAAAAAATAAAAGCCCAATGCTTGAAATTTAAGCATGTTTTAAATATTATTTAAATTAACTTAATAAATAACAAAAGGAGAACAACCAAATGCAGGTTATATTAAAAAAAGATGTACAAAATATAGGCGAAGTAGGCGACCTTGTTAACGTTAAAGACGGTTACGCAAGAAACTACCTTCTTCCTAACTCTTTAGCTGAAATTGCAACAAAAGGCGCATTAGCTCAAAGAGAAAGAAACATTCAACGAATTAAAGCAAAAGCCGAAAAACTTCATCAGGAAGCTTTAAGCTTAAAAGAAAAAATTGAAAAAATTGAAAAAATCAGCCTTAGCGCAAAAGCAGGCGAATCAGGAAAATTGTTCGGTACAATTACAACCAAAAAATTATCGGAAGAACTTCACAATATTGCAGGTGTTGAGATTGATAAAAAATCAATTATACTTGATAATCCGATAAATCATATCGGCAATTTTGTTATGACAATTAAATTATCTTCTAAAGTTAAAGCTCAAATCAACGTTGAAGTAACGGCTTCCGAAACAATTAAAGAAGTTTTTGAAGAAGAAGTTAAAGAAGAACAAGAAGAAGCATAGGCTTTATAAAACAATTTTAAAAAGAGCTTATTAACCGATAAGCTCTTTTTATATGCTTGTGAGCTAAAAAAGTTTATATTATAATTTCCCTATGAAAGAAAAAATTATAGCTGTTGTAGGTCGTCCGAATGTCGGAAAATCAACCCTTGTAAACAGAATAGCAGGCAAAAGACTCTCTATTGTTGATGATAAACCAAATATCACAAGGGACAGGATTTATATTGAAGCAAGCTGGCAGGATAAAAATTTTATCCTGATTGATACCGGCGGAATTGTTGAAGGCAACGACGATGAATTTTATCAAAATATCAATTCACAAGTTGATATTGCGCTTGAAGAAGCGGATTTAATTCTTTTCACGGTTGATGCCAAAACAGGTTTAAACCCTTATGATTACGACATTGCAAACAAATTAAGACAGACAAAAAAACCCGTTATTCTTGTTGTAAACAAGGTTGATTCAAAAGCTCAGGAAGATTTAAAATATGAATTTTGCGCATTGGGATTTGATAATATGCAAACTCTTTCCGCTCTCCATGGCGATTTAGGAGTGGGCGATTTGCTTGATATAATAACAGAAGATATACCCCCCCAAACAAAAGAAGATAATGAAGAAAACGACGAGATAAAAATTGCCATAATAGGTAAACCCAATGCCGGAAAAAGCTCTCTTTTAAATAATCTTTTAAAAAAACAAAGAGCAATTGTAAGCGATGTTTCAGGTACAACCAGAGATATAATAGATGAACAGATAATATTTAAAGATAAAACCTTCAGACTGATTGACACCGCAGGCATAAGAAAAAAATCAAAAGTTGATTGGGGCGTTGAAATGTTTGCCGTAGACAGAGCAATTAAAGCAATTAAAGAATGCGACGTTGCGCTTTTAATGATAGACAGCACCGAAGGTCTATCCGAACAAGATAAAAAAATTGCTTCAATTTGTGAAAGTTCGGGATGCGGTTTAATTTTGGCTTTTAACAAATGGGATTTAATTAAAAATGTACAAACCCACACCTATGAAGCAAAAATCGAAAAAGAAGCTCCGTTTTTAAATTATGCAAAAAAAATATTTATCTCGGCAAAAACCGGTCAAAGACTTGAACAGATTTTTGATACCGCTCGGGAAATTCAAAACGAAAGACAAAAAAGAATTTCAACAGGGCTTTTAAACAAAGTCATATCTGAAGCATACAGCCTTAATCCGCCCTCATCAATCAAAGGAAAAATGCTCAGGATTTATTATTCAACACAGGCAAAAACAGCCCCGCCGACATTTGTTATTTTTGTGAATAATAAAGACCTTATTCAAGACCACTATAAAAGATATTTAAGCAAAAAATTGAGGGAAAATTTCGGCTTTTTCGGCACCCCGATAGTTGTTTCATACAGACAAAAAGGAGAAAAATAATGGCTTTTGCTCTTATAATAACAGGATTTACGGTTGTTTTACTGTCATATTTAACAGGCTCAATCCCGACAGGCTATATAATTGTAAAAGCAAAAACGGGACAAGATATTAGAAACATAGGCTCAGGCTCAACAGGCGCCACAAACGTTAAAAGAGTATTGGGGAAAAAATGGTTTTTTATTGTTATGCTGCTTGATGCCCTAAAAGGGGCGCTGCCCGTAGTTTTAGCAAAGCTTTTTATACCGGCTCAATATAATATATGGGGAATTTTTCCCGTTATTGCTTCAATTTTTGTCATAATAGGACATTCAAAACCGATATTTTTACAGTTTAAAGGCGGAAAATCCGTTGCCTCGGGTGTCGGCACAATCCTTGCACTCAATATTTATGCGGGTTTATTAATTGCTCTTATCTGGGGAATTATAACTTATATTTCAAAATATGTATCTTTAGGCTCAATTACAGCCCTTATCCTCTCACCCTTTTTAATGTATCTTTTGGGTAATCCGCCCGCATATATAGTTTATTGCGCACTTGCCGCAATTTATATTGTTTATCTTCACAGAGAAAATATCAAAAGGCTTATAAAAGGTGAAGAAAATAAAGTGAGATAACAAGAGCAGCTAATTATTAATTAATAAAGCCTTTTATTGCATTACACATTTTTGTAAACTTTTGTAATATAACATTTATATTAACGTTAGAATATTCCCCGTTGTGGAACTAAGAAATTAGATTAAGCGAAAGTTATATTCTAAAATCTGCAAAGTAATTTAAAAAAGCAAAGGGGTACAAAAATGGGATTATCAGCAAGTCAAGGCAGGATGCTATTATTGACCGCCAGAAAGAGTGATTTGGAATTTAGAGCACAACAAATCTCTCAAAAAAGGCTGGTTTTATCACAACAGCTTGAAGAAATAAGCAATGAATACGAAGAAGCTACTTCAAACCGTCAGATGAAGATTTCTCTTTATTTACAAGGAGCAACTGATGCAACAGGTAAAGACCTTTTGACAACAACGTCAAACTTAACCTATGCAACTCTTGTAAGCGGCACTTTATCCTCTATAGCGCCTGCAAAAAGCGGTATAAGAGCGTATGAAAGAACCGAAAACCAAGACTATGCAAGTAACGCTGCATACAGATTAACTGATTCTAACGGCTATATTGTTGTATCTGATATTGCCGAAATTCCTTACGAAGGAGTAGAGTATAGAAAGGCAAGTGCAACAAAGAACAAAGAAACAGGTTTTTATGAAACAGGTACCAAAGAATTGGACGGCAGCTGGAGAGAAGGCACAAAAAAGAATTTTGTCGATATAAGCGACAGTGAATATAAAAACAGTGCCCTTAAAGATATCTTGGAATCCGATGAATACCAAGATTTATTATACAGCGGCTACGGTGATTCTGCAGAATTTTTATATGACGGACAATACAGAGATTCATATACGCAAGTTGTAAAAATCCTCGGCAGATATTTTGATTTAACAGACGGCACTGAAATCGTTGATGATGATGCTGATGAAATTTTCAGCCCTAAAAATGATGAAACCGTATCTTTTGTAGATAATAAATCCGATATACCTCAAGTTAAAAGAGCATATTCAACAGGCAAAGGTAATTATATAACAGAAAAAGGAAACGGTGTATATGAACTATACTCTCCTACCAATTCATTATTGGGAAAATATGTTGTTGATAACGGCTTAAAAGGAACTTCTACTTTAACGGATGAGCCAAACTATCTTCAAGACTGCTTAAGAAACGGCAAATATCTTCTTCAAAAAGCAACGATTAACAATGCCGATAACGAAGTAAGCTGGAGATCGCTATCATGGGATGCCGCAACAAACATAATGGATTCATATTTTATGGAAGATGATGATAAAGCAAAAGCAAAATATGACAGACTTCAAACACAAGTACAAAATTTAGATAAAAAATTAGAACTTGAACTGGATAACATCGAAACTCAAAGAACTGCGGTTTCAAAAGAACAAGAATCCGTTGAAAAAGTTATCGATGACAACATTGAAGGTTCATTTAACACATTTGCATAATCTACAAACCCACATTCCGCTTAATTAAATTACTTATTAATGCGAGTTTATAACTCGCATTTTTTTTATTCAGCGGGTATACAGAAACCAAACATGTTTATATCGTGTGAAAAGCTGTTAACACTCATATTCCCGTGATGAGCGTGAATTATTTCTTTTGATAAATATAGGCTTAGACCTACTCCCGCTTTACTGAAATATGATGTGCGGGTTTTATTTTTTTCAAATAATTCGTTTATAATGTCTATAGGAATTTTAGGGGAAGGTATTTTTAATTCAAAAATTAAATTTTTCTTATTTTCTTTTGCAAATAAACTTATTACCGAATTTCTGAAAGCATAGTTTAAAAAAACGGAAAGCATTGAAGATGCTACTTTTTTCATAAGAATTTTATCCGCTTTAACTATGATTTGTTCGTCGCAGTCAAGTTTAATATTGAGATTGTAATACTTAAACAATATTTGAATATCACCAAGACAAGAATTAATTAATTCGATAAAATCAAATTTTTCGTAATGGAGTTTTAAGCGCTCGTAATTAAGCCTTTCAACAGCATCAAATATTCCGATTAAATCATTCATATATTTGCAGGAGTTTAGGGTTAACTCAATCAAATCAACTTCATCCGAAGACAATCTTTCTTTTGCGCCTGGCAAAAACAGCTCCAGCGCTTTAATTTGAGCAACAACAGGAGTTTTTAAATCATGAAGAATTTTTTCTATAAATTCATCTTTTTTTAATTCTTGTTTCATACGATTTGCAGTTTTGATACCCAATATCAATCCTACAACAAAAATATAAAAAATAAAATACAATTTACATATTTTATATAAATTATAATTATATGTTTTGTTTATTCCACACGATTAAATTTTTAATCTCAAACTAAAGTATAAAATTAATTAACTTATGTATAAAAATATTAAAAATTTACTACAGTTTTATAAATTTATGCCGATATGTTATTATATATGTGGCACAGGATTTGGTATTTATGGGTAAAACAAACAAAAACAGCTCAAATAAAGATTCTTCGGTATATACAAGAAATATAAATCTGCTTGAAGATGACCCTTTGGAAGAAATTTTCGCATTGAATATGGGGGATTTTTTCGCAGAACATTTAATTACCCCCGAATTTGCACAAAAAATATCCAAAAAGGCTCATGAAAAAGATAAAAAAGAAAGCCTTAAAGCACAATTAAAAGAGCTTATTTCAATATATTCAATTGATAATACTCTTAGTTTATTGGGTTTTGAGAATAATGAAGATTTTGTAATTTATAATTCAATTGCAAAAACAATAAAATTGATGCTAAATCTTGTGGAATGCAACATATTTTTAGCAAAAAAGCACTCTCCTCTGCGCCATGCCGGCTCGTCGGAAGAAAATTTATCTCAAGGCGAAATTGCGCCCTATATTAAAGAGGTCATGGAAAAAGAAACGGAAACAGTACTTGAAAAAGACGAAATGCAGTTTTCTCTTTTTCCTATGAAAAACAATTTTGAATGCATAGGGGTAATTGAAGTAATAAGAAAAATTGAACGTCCGCTTGAATTTGAATATGCCGACTTAATTTCACACATGGCAGGACTTTTTGTTACATCATTGGGGCTTCAAAAATTAATTGATGAAGTTTCAAGACTTATTTCGCAAGAAAATGTTGCACTGTTGGAACTTCAAAATTTAAGAGCACAATTAACCGCAATCATAGGAGATTTAGGCGACCAGCAGCAATCTTTTGTTGAAAAACTTGCATACGCAGCTGACCTCAAGGGTCAATATAAACGCTCACACTCAAACGAATGTGCTCAATTATCCCGTGAAATATGCAACCGTATGGGTTTAAACGAAAAAACAACGGATTTAATATATTACGCAGGACTTTTACAAAATATAGGTAAAATCACTCTCAGCGAAGAAATCTTCACCAAAAAAGAAAAACTGACAAAAGAAGAATGGGACGAATTGAAAAATTCGCCCAATGCCGGAGTTGATTTGCTTATGAATATTAATTTCATGTCTGAAGTTGTGCCATATATCAACTATCAGCAGGAAAGATACAACGGAAAAGGTTATCCGGAAGGCTTAAGCGGAAATTCAATTCCTCTGGGTTCAAGAATAATTGCTCTTGCGGGCGCATATTGCGCTCTCACGCAAGACAGAGCCCACAGAAAGGCTTTGAGCAGCAAAGAAGCTCTTGAAATTTTGAAAAAAGAAGCGGGAACTAAATGGGACCCTAAAATTGTTGATGTTCTTGTTGAAATTAAAAAAGAGAGTTAAAAATATATTTTTATGTTAAAATCCTGATATCAAAAGTCGGGATTTTTTATGATTATATTAGAAAAACCATACGTATCGGAATATTTAATTAAAACAATAAAAGAAAACTCCTGCAGGGTTTTTGATAATGAAGTTGCAAGAAAATATTTTCAAAAAGAAGAATTAACCCCAAATTTAGATGAAGATGAGCTTATATATTCAAACTCCGAAAATTCAATCTCAAAAGTAATTGAAGCTCTTCCCAAATCAAAAATATCTAAAATGATTGAACTGAGCAAAAATAAAGCTCTGTTTAGAAAAGCTTTAAAACCAATTTATCCCGAATATTATTTCAGGGAAATCAGTTTTGATGAAATAAAAAATCTCAATCCTTCAACAATTCCATATCCCGTTATATTAAAGCCTGCCGTCGGTTTTTTAAGCTTTGGAGTTTACCCGATTAAAAACAAAACGGAATGGGAAAATACCGTTAATAAACTTAAAAGCGACATTGAAAAATTTAAAGACATTTTTCCGAAAAGCGTTGTTAATACTTCCTCTTTTATAATTGAAGAAATGATTGAAGGGGACGAATTTGCGCTTGATGCTTATTTCAACGGCAAATGCGAAGCCGTTATTTTAAATATTTATCATCATCCCTTTTTTGATGATAAAGATGTTTCAGACAGGCTCTATTATACTTCGGCTGAAATTATCAAAAATTATCATGATAAATTTCAATCCCTTCTTAATAAAATTGCGGGATGTATAGACTATCAAAATTTTCCTTTCCATCTTGAATTAAGAGCTAATAAAGATAAAATTATACCTATAGAACTCAATCCGATGCGTTTTTGCGGCTGGTGCATAACGGATATGGCGCAATATTGCTGGGGATTTAATATTTATGAATATTTTTTAAATCAAAAAAAACCAAACTGGGAAAATATTTTGAAAAATTCAGATGATAGCTTATATTATTTTACAATAGGCGACATTCCCCAAACAATTGAAAAATCAAAAATAAAAGGAATAGATTTTGAAGGATATCTGAAAAATATTTCAAATCCTCTGGAAGTAAGAAAAATCGACTATAAAAACAATCCCGTTTTTGCGATTTCTTTTGCAAAAACAAAAGATATAAACGAAATCAAAAATATTTTGAAATTAAATATGTCTGATTTTATAAAAATGTAACGAAACTGTAAATTAATATTTGTAAAAAAATATGTTCCTGTTAGAATGATTACATAAGATAAAATTAATGAGAATGTCCCTTGATGCGGACATTCTATTAATAAGGAATGAATTTAACCCCTAGGAAAGGTTTAAAAATGGGAATTAAAGGAAAAAACGACAAAATGGTAGTTCTTGCCTGTGAAGATTGCAAAGAAAGAAATTACACAACTACAAAAAATAAAAAAACCAATAAAGAAAGAATGGAATTAAAAAAATATTGTCCCAAATGTAAAAAACATACCGTTCACAAAGAAACCAAGTAATTTTGGACGTTAAAAACTTTTAGCGTCCTTAGTTCAGTTGGTAGAACGTCGGTCTCCAAAACCGGATGTCGAGGGTTCGAGTCCTTCAGGGCGCGAATTTACAAATAAATAAGAAGGTAAAAATGACAGCAGAAAAAAACAAACAGGAAAATAACTTTAAAGAAGCAATGATGACCTATTTCAAAGGCGTTAAAGCCGAATGGTCAAAGGTTTCCTGGCCTACAAAACAGCAGGTTATAGCAGAAACCGTTGTTGTTTTGGCTGTTGTTATTTTCTTTACTCTGGTTGTTTATTTTATGGATATTATTTTCAAAGCTCTTTTGGGGCTGATTAAATAAGGGTAGTGACATGGCGAAAAAAGAAACAGAGCAAAATGCTCAAAACTTAGAAGAAACACAAGAAGAAAGTATCTACATAAGCAAAGAGCAGACTCATAACATTGAAAAAGCTCCAAAGAAAAGATGGTATGTAGTTCATACTTATTCAGGCTATGAAAACAAGGTTAAAGTTAATCTTGAAAAACGTATTGAATATATGAACATGGGTGAAAAAATCTTCAGAATTGAAGTTCCCCAAAAAACAATAACACAAGTCCGTTCGGGCAAAAAAACCAAAAAAGAGGAAAAAATATTTCCCGGATATGTTTTGGTTGAAATGATTATGGATGATGATTCATGGTATGTTGTAAGACATACGGCAGGTGTTACAAAATTTGTCGGAACTGCCAAAAAACCAATCCCCGCAAAGGATTCGGAAATCAAAAAAATCATCCACAGAGGCGCTCAAACAACCGCAAAAATTGAACTTGACGTTAAAGTCGGCGACAAAGTGCGTATTGTTTCAGGGCCTTTTGCAGAATTTATCGGCGATATCACGGAAGTTTATCCTGATAAATCTAAACTAAGAGCTATGGTTTCAATCTTCGGACGTGAAACCCCCGTTGAATTGGAATACAAGCAAATCCAAAAAGTGTAAACCCGAGCCAAGTGAGCTTAGATTGCGGGGCAATCTTAGCGAACGCAGGCGAGGGCACAAGAGTGCGAAGCCCGTGAC
>CANQAV010000016.1 GCA_947589425.1 Candidatus Gastranaerophilales bacterium
TCTAAAACAAAAATAGTATTGCCAATCAGTACAATATTGTCAATTCTTCCACCAACGCGAGGAATTGTGTATTCAAATATGATGCTACCATCAGGAAATTTATTTAATACGTTTTTTAAAAGTCTAATTTGTTCAATCCAGGCATCTTTTTGCTTGCAAACTGAATCATACTCGTCATTTTTTGCGATGATACCAAATATTTCATCATCACTTTGATTTAAAAAATTTTTAATACTATTACTATAAAACGCACTGCACATCTTTTTCACATCCTTTATGCATATTGTAGCACAAACACCATAAATCCAACTCGGAAGCATTGGAACACTACTTCCGAGTATTGTGTCTGTTTTGTATCAATTAAATTATTATTAGTACATTAAATATTTTTTATCTGTCCCAACTCTTTTTTCATTTTAGGAACTAAATAGCAAAAGCCGTATACCATCATGGAAGCTTGAGCTAATATACCGATGATTATGCTTAATATGTTGATTTTTGCTGAAACTAAATTGTTTGAGATAAAATACCAAACCGTATAAATTCCAATCGGTATATTAAAAAGCACACTTACAACGAGCCCCGGGTTATATTTTCTGTTGAATTTTAAAAACATTACAACATGAGCTAACGCATTCAAACAAGAAAAATAAGCACACCATAAACCCCATTTTAAACCGAAATAATGCGCAAGTACAGCAGATAAGGGCATTAGAAAATATATAAGAGGAATATTTATCCAAAAAGACCCTGCTTTAGTTAGGGGATAATCCCCACTAACAGATTTCATCATATTATGGTTAAAGTATTTTAAAAATCCGCCCGGCAGAATATATTCTTCAAACTCATGAAACCAATACACAACGGTTTGCAGCCATATAAGATAAAGAGGATAATTATAATCTTTTACATACAGAAAGATAAAAATAAAACCATATAAAGCCAAAAACGGCGTTGCTTTCATCCAATTATCATACAACCATTTCAACATAATAAAAATATAATAATCATAAATAAAAAAGTCAAGATTGTTAAAATTTTGAAATTTGTTGTTATTTTTCCGAAACTTAGTGTTAATTTTTTGCTAATTTTCAAATTGGACATTTCCGAAATACGCAAACTAAACGTACAATTCAAACACACAGCCGAAATGCAGGTGGGAAAATAATTTTGAGCCAACTTTCCGTAATACGCAAACTAAACGTTTCACCAACAAAAGTCCGAAAAGACCGTTTTCCTGAACGGGTAGTTTGATTATTTCCGACAGCTAAAACCCAAACAGGAAGCCAACTTTCCGAAAAAAGCAAACTATCCGTAAAAAGCAAACTACTCAATTAACTACAGCCTGTATGCGTAAGCTGATTGTAAAGAAACACATGGTTTGATTATTTGGATCACTTAGTTTGAGTATGGTGGGGCGGAAGGATTCGAACCGCACATATTCTATTTATTGATACGACTGATTTTCAGCCTTTGCACATTAATATTAACTCTTTTTTAATCAGATTTCAAGTGGTTTTGCTTGTCCGAAACGGGACAAATTATGATATGCAGACAGTATCTGATTTTAAGGGCAAAAATTCAACAAATTGTACCGCCAAAACCCTTAATTCTTCGTCCCGTTTTATAACTTTTCATTTACTATTATTTTAATAAAAAAATTCATTATGTTATTATTAAACAGATAGACTATAATACTATTTATATGAGCAAAATTAATATTATACAGCAAAAGATAAAAGAACTAAGTGGCGGAGAGTTCCAAAAACTTTGTGACAGATATCTATATAAAAAATATAATTTTTCGAATATATGTCCACTTGGTTCTGAAGATGGAACAAACAAACCGACAAAAGGCATTCCTGATTCATACGTTGTAATGCCCAATGGTAAATATATTTTAATTATGTATGGTTCTGTGAAAAGCAATTCATATAAAAAATTGGAACAAGATATTAAATCTTGTCTTGATTCAAAAAAATTAAAATTGGAAAAAGATAAAATAGAAAAAATTATTTGTGTATATTCATCTACA
This sequence comes from Candidatus Gastranaerophilales bacterium, assembly GCA_947589425.1. Classification (GTDB taxonomy): domain Bacteria; phylum Cyanobacteriota; class Vampirovibrionia; order Gastranaerophilales; family Gastranaerophilaceae; genus RUG14156. The sequence continues at coordinate 2,036 of CANQAV010000016.1, forward strand.
AATATAAACCCTAAACAACAAGAATTATTAAAAACCATAACCGAAGGAATTCCGCTGGAAATAATAGATTTAGGAACAATGTCTTATGATTTACTGGAACATTATCCTTCAATTTGTTATCAAGAATTAAACATACCCATAGATAGCCATCAGATATTTTCAATAGATGATTTTGTTGAAATATATAATAAAAAATCTTCATCATCGCCATTAGATACAGCATTTATGTTTAGAGAAAAAGAATTATCCGAGCTTAAAGAATCTATGTCTAAAACTTATGCAACAGTTGTATTAGGGGCGTCGGGGATTGGAAAAACAAGATTAGTTCTTGAAACCTGTAAATTATTTAATGGGCAAGAATATAAAGTTTTTTGCATTAAATCTAACGGAGCTTCTATACAATCCGATCTAAATATGTATTTTAATGAATCCGGGAACTATCTTTTATTTTTAGATGATATTAATGAAATAAAAGAAATTGAATACATTTTGAGTTTTATTCATACACGGAACGAAGATATAAAAATAAAAATAGTGGCAACTGTTCGTGATTATGCAAAAGAAAGAATTTTAATCGCATTATCCAAATATAGCGAACCTTCGATAATTTCATTAAAAAAATTTTCTGATGAACAAATTAAAGAATTTTTACAAAAAAATTATAATATCAAAAGCACAAAATGTATCGAACAAATTAATAAAATATCCCAAGGTAATATTCGTTTAGCAGTTATGTCCGCGCAAAAGGCTATCAATGAAGGATATAAAGCTATAGTAGACGTAAATCAATTATTCAAGTATTATTACTGTAGTATTTTAAATGATTTAAAAGCAGATAGGGATATTTATTGTATTTTATTTATTATTGGTTTTTTAGGAGCAACTAATTATAAATTAAACGAAATTACAAAATTATTATTAAATTATTTTAATATTGATGAAAAAAAATTTATCGAAATATGCAATCATTTATATACATTAGAAATTATTGATAAATATGAAGATCAAGTATTAAAAATAAGTGATCAAAATTTTAGAGATTTTATATTATATTATGTACTTATAGAACAAAAATATATATCTGTAAAAGATTTATTATTATTAACCTTGCCGAAACACGTCTCACAAGTAGTAAATGTTTTAAATACAATTTTATCAATATTTTTTAATAAAGAAACTATAGATTATATAACCACTGAAGTAAACAAAGTTTGGGAAAATAGTGATAAAAATACTGAATATTATTTTGTTAAATATTTTTCTGCATTAAATCTTGATAAGACACTTTTATATATACAAAATATAATTAAAAATATAAAATCTGTTCCATATGATATTAAAGATTATAATATTTCTGAAAATTCAAATAATAGAACAATAACATTTTTTCCTATAGAAGTTTTGTCAAAATTTAAAAGAACTAAATATAGTGCTGATGCTATTGAATTATTATTAGATATTATGAATAAAAGTCCAGAATATATCCATGACGTATATATAACATTATCAGAGGCATTTTTGTATGATGATGATTCATATAACGATGACTATAATAGCGAATATTTATTAATTGATAAAATTTGGCAGTTATCGAAACAAGGTTCCAAATTAAATGAAACACTTTTATTAATATCAATATTTAAAAATTTATTGCAAATAGAATATGATACTACAAAAAGTGCTTCAAAAGGAAGAAGTATTATTATACGGCAAATGTGCATCGCACCGACTGAAAATGCATTTAAAATAAGGAAATATATATGGGAAATTTCATACAAGCTTTATAAAACAAAAATATACAAATCATATATAGAAAAACTTATATCTAATTATTTTGTAAGCGGTCCTCGTAATAAATACAGAACAAAATTCATACAATATGATATGTCTTGTTTTTCAAAATTGTTTTTATCAAAAAGGAAAATAATCGATTTCAATATGGCAGTAATCCTATATAATCTTGTTAAAATATATGACTATATGGATGTAAAACCAAACGAAGCTTTGTTAAGATATAAAGAAAATAAAGAGTTCATGTTTTTGGTTAATTTGTTAAAAAGACACAAACAAAATGAAAAACCTCAGATTACTGAACAAAAACGTAAAAATAGATTATCAAAACAAATAAATCAATATAATAAACAAGATTGGATTGATTTTTTTAATGCATTTAAAAAGTACGAAAAATGTTCATTTTTATCATCAGAATCAATATATGACGGTTTTATGGATATATTTGAGCAATTAGAAAAAAATCTGACACAATTTTTAATTGTAATGAATTTGTATTTTAAAAAGAGAATACGAACTGTTTATTATCCAAATAAAATTATCAGAAATTTGTTTAAATTTTATGGAGTAAAAGAAACAAAAAGCCTTATTAAACAATGCAGAAAAGATGAAAAAGACCTTTGGTTAAAATCGTTTTATGAAGAATACCCGCAAGATCAAATCAATAAATCAATCTGCAAGAAATTAATTAAATTTATGGATAATACCCTTCAAAGCAATAAACCTCAAATTATTCCGGTATTTTCAATTGAAAAATATAGAAAGTGTGACACGAATATCATCAGAACAACAAGTCAAATGATTTGTAAAAACATGTACGATAATAACAGTATAGTTATAGAATTTTTAAAAAATTATTTTTTTGAAGAAGATGCTAAAAAATTAGTAAATATTTATAGTGAAAATATTACAATATTGGAAGAATTATACTTACTTTATATAAAAATAAATGGGGATCATTCAGGTTGTTTGTTTGTTGAAATTTTTAAGAAAGATGCAGATTTTTGGAATAAATTTACGCAAAAAATTGGGGAAGACAAATATAAAGACTTGTATTACCATGGGATTTTTGAACATATTTGGGAAAATGAAAAATTTGCTGATTATATAGATATTGCTATAGATAATATGATATTGAAAAGGGATTATATAATACATTCTGAATTTTTACTCGAAAAAATTTTCCCAAAACCAAACGGAAATGAAGATTGTATATCAAAACGCCAACAAAAATATATTTCTGATTTCATCAAAAAAAATGCTTATAATATTGAAAAACTTAAGGTTATTTTTAATGTAATAGTATATAGATATGAAGCTTTGAAGAATGAATACATTCTTGAATTATTGCAAATAAATAATAATGTTGACGTTTTTAAATCAATTCCCATAGAAAAAATGTCATATTCATTTAGTGGTAGTTTAGTTCCTTTAATTGAAGAACGAATTAAGTCTTTAGAAAATATAAAATTTTTGCTAAAGGGTACAAAATACATTGAACACAGATGTTATTTAGATAGATTAATTGACATTAAAAAAGAAAAAATGAAACAGGAAAAAATAAGAGATTATGTGGAAGAAATTTATAATTAAAATAACTTATAAAATTAATAAAATAGTTTTCGCTAAATAATATACATGCTTATTTATACTATACTTCTCTAATTTGTTTATCCGTCCCGCTGAGCCAACCTTGTGGGGTACATCAACATACTGATCTATTTCACAATCTAAACCCTCTTTTCTTAAATTATTTGATAAATCCAAAATATTTTTAATATGTTTTTTATTATCCCAACTATAACTTATAAAAATGTTCTTAGTTGGATTTTAAATGCAATCACCTAAAATGTTGCCGCCTTTATTCTGTTAATTTAATATTTGTGTTATGCTAATAATATTGAGGTTTATTTATTATGTTTGAGTTTATAATAGTTTGTCTTGTGCTCTATGCACTATTTGAAGGATTTATATTAGACCCTATATGTAAAGCAAAAAGCGAAAGATTTAAAAATACTATTGAAAACTTTACAATCAATTTTATACAACCATTAATAAAAAAAGATGAAAAATACCAAATATTTGAACCTGTTTCTTTTGAAACCGTTAAAATATATACAAAGCTTTTAAAAGATGAATTTAATACATCTTATATAAGTGATTTTTGTTGCGACTATACTCAAAATTTTTCACAGAATGACTCAAAATTCCAAATACTTCAACATAATTTGGATTTATCCGAACAAAAATACCAAAAAACTTATGATAGAAAATGGACTGTTTATCATTCAAGAGATTTTTTAAATGAATTATTATTTAAGGCTTTATACGAAAAATTTGTTAAACAATTTGCAATTGATAATCCCGATTGTGAAAATGATTGGTATTCTATAAGGGAATGCTATTTTAATACTTTTGAATGCAATACTTCATATTTGATTTATATTTCTGAATATTTTAAACATGCACATATTGATAATCTTAACTTCAAAAATAATATTGAAATTTTAATATACGAATATCAAAAATACATTAATGAAATTGATACACACTTGAAAGCAAATGAATATAAAAAATTAATAATTAATGATGAAATATTAGAAACTTCAAAAGATATAAATATGATTGATTCTATGTCAGGTATAGAATTTGAAGAATTTTTAAAAGATTTATTTCAAGAAAAAGGATATAAGGTTTCATTAACACAAAATACTGGCGACCAAGGTGCAGATTTAATATTGGATAATATTAATGAAAAAATTATAGTTCAAGCAAAAAGATATAGCACAAAAGTATCTAATAAAGCTATTCAAGAGGCTGCGGCAGCTATAAAATATTATAATGCCAATAGAGCTATTGTAATCACTAATAATTATTTTACAAACTCAGCAATCGCTCTTGCTGCAGCAAACAAAATTGAACTTTGGGATAGAGATGTACTTATAAAGCATATAAAATATAAACATTTTAAACTTTAGTTTGTAGGTTTGATATGCTTATTAAGCATTTGTTCTATATTAAAATCAGGAATATATTTTTTTATAAATTTAATAATAACATCTTCCTGAGTTGTTTTAATCAATCTTCTTTTACTACAAATTGAAAGTTCTTTTAATAAAACATCACCTTTGCTTTTGAAATTAGAAAATGCTTTCGGATTATCCGAAATCATACAAGTGGCAGATAAAAATTTGTTACCAAATAAACATATACCAAGTGTAACAGCATTTTTATAATAACTGCTCCAAATTACATGATAATTTTTAAATGCCTGAAAGTCAGATAATATTATATGAATAAAAGGGTCTGGATTTTTATATTCTGAAAGTATTCTTGTTCTTATATTTGTATTATTAATAATATCTTCAATTTTTTCAGAATTCATAATAGTTCTCAGGTCTCTATGAAAACCATATTTAACAAAAGTATCTCCATATAAATAATATCCAAGACCAAGAAATAATTTAGCAAAAAAACGCTCATAAACATCTAAATTTATTGTAAAGTTAACAGAAAAAGATTTTACTTTATATTCTTCTAATGTTTTTTCCCAGCTTGGAGTATTTTTTTCATATTTTTTATGAAAAAGAAATTTATTATTTACAATAGACACATCTACATTTTCGTTAGTATCTTTAATTATAGAATTTTTAAAAATCGGTGTAATTTTTTTTGAATGACCTTTAAAATTATAATCTTTTGCAATTAGTTTTACAAAAGATTCTTCTAAAAAAGGAGCATCAACAGTTGAACCCAAGTGAGAATTTAAATTTTTTGCAACCAAAATAGATAAATCTAAATGTCCACCTAATTTTTTGGGTAGAATATGTTCTTTATTTAACAAATTTTCATCAATATAGTCATCAGAATATATACAGTATTTTTTCATCATAATTTCTTTCTATATATTTCAATTATAGAATAAACTAAAAGTATAAAATTTATTGACATAATATTACCATTTCAATATTATTACATAATGAGCAAGCAATTTTATGTTTATGAATGGTATAATATAGAAACTAAAGAAATATTTTATGTAGGTAAGGGTACCAGAAATCGTATTAACCATAAGAAACGTCGTAATAAACTTTTTAAGGAATATATAAAAAAATAATTGTGCAAATCGAATAGTTGCAGAATTTGAAAACGAACAAGATGCTTTTAAATTTGAACATGATAGAATTTTTAAATTAAAACAAAACAACGAATGCAAATGTAATCTTGACAATGGTGGGGTTGGAGGAGTAAATTTTGTTTGGACTTCTGAAATGAAGGATTATATGTCTAAATATAATCCTATGAAAAATGAAAATCAAAAAGAACGCATGTCTAAAGCAAATCCAATGAAAAATAAAGATGTTGTTAAAAGAGTAGTACAAAAAAACAACGTGCAGTTGTTATAGATGGTATTAAGTTTGAAAGCATAAAATCTGCTTGTGAATATTATAAAGTCTTTGCCGCAGAAATAATAACTTGGTGTAAAAGAGGCTATGATAGAAATAAAAGACCATGTAGGTATGAAGATGAAGAACAAAAAACTTTCATTTTAAAAACAACAAATTCAAAAAAAGTACAAGTTGACGATAAGAAATTCAGCTCAGTTAGAGCTGCTGCAGAATATATTGGTGTTTGGAGTGAAAGTATTATAAGAGCAATAAAAAATAATAGAAAAATAAAAGGACATACTGTAAAATACATTAATACTTAATTCTCTATGAAAGCTATATTATACTGTTGCAAGTTAAGTATTTTATCTAATATTATATATAAAATCAAATCGGACTTGGAATTTTTTGTATTTATCCATCAATTTTAAATATTTAATAAATTTTGTTACTTTTTAAACTAATAAAAGTCCAAATCGACCGTTTTGGAATAGAGATAATCAAACGACTTCCGACTTGCTATGTGTTAGTATTATTAGGCATTATTCATAGCACAAACACCATAAATCCAACTCGGAAGCATTGGAACACTATATCCTACGTATTGTGTCTGTTTTGTATCAATTAAAAATTTCTGAAATTTGTGTTATTTTTTCCGAAATTAGGTGTTAATTTTTCCGAAACTTAGTGTTAATTTTTTGCTAATTTTCAAATTGGACATTTCCGAAATACGCAAACTAAACGTACAATTCAAACACACAGCCGAAATGCAGGTGGGAAAATAATTTTGAGCCAACTTTCCGTAATACGCAAACTAAACGTTTCACCAACAAAAGTCCGAAAAGACCGTTTTCCTGAACGGGTAGTTTGCGTATTTCCGACAGCTCAAACCCAAACAGGAAGCCAACTTTCCGAAAAAAGTAAACTATCCGTAAAAAGCAAACTACTCAATTAACTACACAAACTACTCAATTAACTACAATAACAACGGACGCTAAAAAAGAGAGTATAGGATACTCTCTTAAATTTGGGCCCGGAGGGATTCGAACCCACGACCAAGGGATTATGAGTCCCCTGCGCTACCGCTGCGCCACAGGCCCACTAAAACTTTATTTAATTTTCAACATCTCGGGCTTGCTGCCATGTTTTGTAAATAAATCAACTTACACAAATATATCATATAGCAAACCTAAGACAGTTCACTTTACTTATTCTACCAACAAAATATTAATTTTCAAGTAAATTTTAAAACTAAATATATTAAGAAATATTAACATTTTTTGTAAACACGGCAATTTTAACAAAAAAATATACTTTATAAAAGAGTAAGGTTAGTTTAATTTAATAGTGGGGTTTAGATTATGAGTTTAGGAATAGGAACAATCAATACCGGAAGCTATTTTGGCGATGGACAGATTAATCTTGTTAATGCCGGCGGCGCAAGTTCAAACTCAAGAGCAAGGAACGCATCTTCTGTAAACATCAACAGAATTGCAAGAAATCTTGCATCCGCATACGGTACTAATATGGAAATGATTTATGCGTATATGCAAGAAGGCGATATTAATACCGCACTCAACCTTCGCAACAATATTTTTGAAGATGCAAAACAAACTGTTGAAAACTATGGTTATGATGTAACAGATGAACAGATAAGAAACATTCTGGATCAATCATATCAAAATATAACAGGCGAAAGTTTTGCTCTGAGTGCAAAAAATAGTACAAAAGGTTCTTTTGTAACAGGCTTAATCGAAGGATTGCCCGGAGGAATATTGTCAAGCAAAACATCGGAAGCAGAAGCAAACGCAAAAATTGCAGGCGTAAAAACTCCTATAAGAGAAAAAGTAAAAGAATCCGCAGGCTCAGTCATTTCAGGAGTGGCTTCAGGAGCAGTAATCGGATTTGGAATCGGTGCTTTTGGCGGTCCGATAGGCTGGGTTGGCGGCGCAGTAATCGGCGGAATATGGGGTCTTGCAAAATCATTAATTTTCTAATAACAAAAAAACGTCCTACAAAATAGGACGTTTTTTTATAAGATTATTATTTAAATTTCTTCCTCAAGAACGCTCTTTTTAGTTCTCAAATTGAAATATTCTTCGCTTTGGGGGATAACCATATCACCTGTAATTAAGATATATATGGTTTTTCCCGTCTTGATATTAAATTCGGTTAAAGGCGCCATTTGGTGTGCAACTTTAATTAAATATTCTTTTTGGCTTCCTTTATATTGAGCAAGACTTTTTGCTTTTCTTGGGCTTTTTACACTGTTAACATAAACAATTTTATCATTTTTTGTAAAAGGCACACCTGCCATATCATAAGTTTCGCCGTTAGGAAGTGAATATTTATGGAACACAAGTCTGGAGCGTTCACCCTTGGAGCGCCAAGCACTGTATCCTAATTTTTCAACTCTTGCGTAAAACTCGGTGCCTTTCGGATACAAAAAAGTTCCTTGTGTTGTATAGACATCATTTGGAGCCGTGAAAACAAATTCATCACCTACATAATCACTTCGTGTTTTAACAAGTCCCATGTTGGTACCGATTAAAATATTTCCGGCTTCTATAATTTTTTTCGTATCATAAATTTGTACTTTATTATTTGTTGCAAACGGAGCTAAATCAAGGGTATTTTCGGCAATAAATTCAGCTTTGTCGAAATCATATAAACCGTTTCCGTCGCCGCTTGACAAGCTGTCATACAAATCTCTGTATTTATCTTGAACTTTGTCTAAATTCGCAGCTATTTTATCAAACAAAACTGCAGCTTCAGCTCTTGTTAAATTGTTCTTTGGAGTAAAGCTCAAAGCATCAGGATGATTTACATAAAAACCGTTAGCCACGTTTTTAATATATGCACGTCTTGCCCAAATTGGAATTTCATCATGGTCGCTAAATGCGGAAATATCGGAAGCAACATAGTCGCCTTTTGTAATATTTGAAATCATACTCATAGTTTCGTTATGATTTATATTTCTTGAAGGCTTAAACGTTTTATCGGGATATCCGAATGCCATTCTGATTTGTTCGGATAAAACAACACTTTTTAAATTTGGGGTATTGTTATTTATGTCTTTGAATGTCGTTCGTTCAACAACGGGCTCATTTTGACGGCGTATTACCTTCAACAGTGCAGTAACAAATTCGCTTCTTGTCATTGTGCCTTCGGGTTTAAATTTATTTCCGTCAACAACATATATATAACCGTTTTGAATAGCATGGACAATTTCCTGACCTGCCCAATAATCGCTTTTAACATCAACTATTTCAAGTGCCTGAACCGAATGGAAAAACATTACGGCAAGCACTACAGCAAACAATCTTTGAATTTTTTTCATTTAATACCTCTTATTTTCATACAATAAAATCGGTTAAGACAATATTAACTAAAATTATTCTACAATAATAAAAAGCTAAAATCAATTAATTTTATCCAAAATCATTTTGGGGTTGATTAAAAGACAATCCGAATTTTCACAATTAAATTGCCTTTTGTGCCACAAACAAGGTCTGCAGGGGATGTCATTTTTAATAACAGTAACATTTTGAATATCGGGAACAAGTTTTTTCTCGTTTGTCGGAGCAAATATTGCAAAAATCTTAGCCCCGACACCGAGCGCAACATGCAAAGGAGCGCTGTCCGCACATATAACACAAAAAGCATTTTTCATAATATATGCCATTTCAAGAATGCTTTTTGTTTTTTGAAAGTAATTAAAAAAGTTCTTATGGTTTGATATTTTTTCGTTTTTCAATATTTCATCAACAATATCTTTGTCATCTTTTGTGCCAAACAAAACAACCTGTCTGTTTTTTTCAAGAAGCCCCGAAATTAAATCAGTCCAAAAATCCGCTTTTGGAGTTTTGAAAATGTTTTTTTGAATTGACATTTTTGAAACTCCGGGATGAATACAGATATATTGACCCCTGTTAAAATTTTTATCAAGTTCAAAATCGGAATTGATGTCAATTTGAGGGAGCTTGAAAGATGAATTTGATATCGATTTAATTAAATCAAAATACATATTTCCCGCATATTGATTTTCATTCAATTCAACGGATTTTGTAAGCAGAAAAGAAGTTTTTGTTTTGTAGCCGAGCCTTTCTTTTATGCCTGTCAGAAAAAGAATAATCGCAACCAGAGGGCTTTTCCCGCTTGAAATAACGCAATCAAAACGACTTTTCCTTGCTTTTAAAATAAGCTGTAATATATTTTTTATTTTTTTAAAGAACGAGGTTTTAATATCAACCTCAATTATTTCATCAACTAAATTTGTTAAATCTTTAACCGATTTTGCACGTCCTTCAAGCGCAAGGGTAATTTTAGCCTCGCTATATTGTTCTTTGATACCTTTTATTGCAGGTAAAAAAAGAATTTCATCCCCAATTCCGCCGTAGTTAATCATTAAAATATTTTTAAAGTTGCTCATAATTTGATTATCCGATTAAATTATTTTTAGTCAAATATATTGACAGCTGATTTTGTTGTTGATAATTTAAATTGACAGTTGAATATTTAATCGGGACACGAACAATGCGAGCTTTAGTCCGACGGACTTAGCGAGCAAAGTGAGTGCAAAAGTGTGTGACGAGAACGGCAAAAGCGATGAGCTTTTGACGTTTGAGAAACCGTACTTCGGGATGTAGCAGGGACCCCGTTTTGGAAAAATGGGGGTGCGCAAATCCCGAGAGCTTAAATAAAAATAAAAATTGACAGTTGAATATTTTATCGGGATGTAGCGCAGCTTGGTAGCGCACCTCGCTTGGGACGAGGGGGTCGCAGGTTCAAATCCTGTCATCCCGAATTCTTTTATCTTAACATTAATGTTTCCACTGACAGGATTTTCAGGCACGCATTTTTCTAAAAAACAAGTTTTAAGAAAAATTGCTCACTCAACCCGTCAAACTACGGCTCCTCAACTCACCTTGTTTGTCGTGACATCCTGACAGATTTACAGATTTTTTACGCTTTCGCTAAAAATCAGCAAACTGCACAACTTATTCGTACCGCTCAAATTTCGCCTACGACTAAGTCGTCATCCCGAATAATAAGAGAGTTGGTTTATTACTATACAAATAAAGAGTTTATTAATGACTAATTCTATTAGAGATGAAAACGATAATCTATTTTATATAGCAGTCAGATATTTCTCTTAATAATCAAAAAATCTGCAAACAAAACATAACTTCAGGCATTTTTGGACCTTTACAATATATTTAGATTTAGTATTATGTATATTAGAAGTTATGTTGGCGGAAGTTTAATGAAAAAAAGAATACTAATTATTTTTGTCGTTTTGATACACTTTATTCCAGCGGTCTTTGCAAGTAAAAATGCTCAACCTTTATCGGCAAATAAAATCTATGAAAACAATGTAAATTCAATTCTTTTTATAGAAACGCAAGAATCCAGCGGAAGCGGAATTATTTTAGATGATGCGGGAACTTTTGTTACATGTTTTCATGTTATCGGTAATGCCGATAATATATCAGTAACAACAAAAGACGGTAACAAGTATAAAGTAAGAGGTTTTAAATATCTAAATCCTGCCGATGATATAGCTATATTGACAATAAGTTCAAGAAAAAAATTTACCCCTGTTTCTATCAATACTAACGGATACAAAGTAGGAGATAATATTTATACCATAGGCAATCCGCAGGAAATAAAATTTGTTTTTAACAACGGTATTATAAATAAAATAATTGATGATGATAAATAAAATAATTGATGATGATATAATCCAATTTTCCGCACCTGCTTCGCCCGGCTCAAGCGGAAGCGCTTTGTTCGATAATTCGGGCAATTTAATAGGAATGGTCATTTCGCAGTACAATCCGTCTGTAGCGCAAAATATGAATTTTGCCGTAACAAATTCTAAATTTTTACCTTACTTAAGTAAAAAAACTAAAGCAAATACAAAACATCTGCCATGGAACGAGTTTGTATCATCAAGATTATCGGAAAAAAATTTAAAAGAATTCATCGCATACGCTTTAGATAAAGATAATTATGTAATGTTTTTCAAATATTCAAAGTCACTTATTGCACCTGAAACTACATCGCCTGATGATTATGCTTTATACGGAACTATGGCTATAGTTGCTTATATGAGTGATTACGACAACAATAAATTTTTAATTGATGAAGCGATTAAATGGTATACTGCATCAATAAACTCAAAGGTAAATGAAGAAATTTCTCTTTTCGGATTAATTCAAGCATCAATGATGAAAAATGACTTAGAAAACATTAATGAATACGAAAAGCAGTTGAAAAAGTATCATAAAAGTTATAAATTTTTAAAAAATTGCTATAAAGAAGTTGCTAAATGCAAGTATGCCAATGATAAATCAGAATGCGGTGAAATAACACGAGATAAAATTTTAAATTATTTATGCTCTTTAGCTAATGATATATACGATAAAAAATAAAACAAACCCGCTTGTAAAACAGCAAGGGTAATTCTTATTTTTGGCTTGAAAAGAGAATTATATTTTCCCTGACTCGTATACTTGCTTTGTTTGTTGTGCAAATCCTAACAGTTTTACAGACCATAAAAAAATTTATACACAGGTTTTTGTTTTTGAAAATAAACTGTCCAATTCGCATTTAACCCTATCTATATTAATTTCGTTGACACTGAATTTCAAATGTTCGGGGATAGGCAAATAGCCGATTGGCTCAATTTCTTTTGAATTTTTATCAACAAGTTCCTGAAATTTATCGGGATAAATGTATTTAACGATATCATCATTATAAGGATGAAATCTTTTATAAGCGCCGCTTCCCGAAAAGCATAGTGTCTTACATCCGATTGAATGAGCGATATGAACATTGCCCGATTCAACACTTAAGAGCATATCACAAGATTTCAGAACAAAAGGAATCATTGATATACTTAATTTTCCCGCCATATTTATACATCTTTTTTTATTATTTATTTTTGACAGAAGCGGAGTTAGCCTATTTTTCTCTGATTTTGCACCAAGAAAAAGAAAATAAGTTTTATCATCCGTTTTTTCAATGCAATAATTTATTATTTGCGCCCATTTTTTTGAAGAAAGCATTCTATCTTTTCCCGAAGAAAAATATGAAATTGCAATATATTTACAGCCTTTTTCAAAAGGCACTCTTAATTCGGATGTATCGTCTTGAATTTTAATTCCCAAAAACTGTTCAAATTCTTTTTTTGCTCGCTGTAATTCAAACAAATATTGGGAACTGTCACTATATTTAATAAGATGATTAAAAACTTTACTTTTTATTTTTTTGTTATCAAAATAACCGATATATTTATCTTTTGCTTGAACATTTTTAAACATTGAAACAAATCCGTTCATCCTCTTTGCAGCAAAAATTATCGGAATTAAAGAAAAAAGTACATCAGGATTATATGAATTTATTCTCTTGATTAAATGTTTTTTATAGGCGGGAAAACGAAATTTGCTTATATCATAGTCAATAATTTCATCAAAATATTCAGAATCATAAAGATTGACAAAATCGTTGTATATATTTCTTCCTATATAAATAACCGATGCATTGCGGTATTTGGGAGACATTTTAATATATTTAAAATACGGACGGTATAACATATAATCGCCGATACCTACGGGTCCGTATAACACTATAACGGGATGATTATACTTTTTCTTTAATTTGATTTTAAACTTTATTTTAAAATTTAAAAAATTAAAAACGGCATGGTCTTTTTCTTTTTTTATATGAAAGAGGCGAAACATAAAAGAATAACTCCTTTTAGCCCCCCCCCCTCAGATTTTGACATTAAAAATTAAATTATAATATAAATTTTAACACAAAAAATCCGATGCAAAGCATGTTTTTTTATTTTATTGCCCTCTTAAAATAACACCAAAACAAATATAATATTTGTTTATGTATTAATTTTTCAAAAATGCATCTTTATATTTTTGTATTAAAACTTGCTTATCAACAAATCTGTGCCCTTCCTCGCCGTAGCTATCCACTTCTTCCGAAGGAACAAATACATATTTCCCGTCCAGCAATTCTCCCGCATGAAAAGCTTTACTGATGCTATATGCACTGACTTTTAACTGCGCTTCCGCCTGGCGTATTGAATTAAATCGCATATATTTACCGTCTTTTGTTACAACATAAAATGAAATATTTTTTATTTTTTTGTTGTTTCTGGCGGCATTATTTAAACTTTTCAATTTTTCCTCATCAAGCACAACTTCGCCGTTTTCCGTATTTTTTTCCGTATCTTTTGCCAGCACAAAAACATAACCTGACAAAAGCGCATATTTATTAACCGAATGTCTTATCGCTCCCGCCGATACGCCAAGTTCGGCACTTGCATCAGAGATGCTGTCATATCTTTTATAATTTCCGTTATTTAAAACAGCATATACGGGGACTTTTGAACGGGATGGCGCATAAAATTGAATAATTTCATCGGCTTTTTTATTGTCAAATATCTTATTATTATCGCTATCAACACTTACAACATTTTCTTCAGGTGTAAAAACATATCCGTTAAAATATGTCGTTTTGCCAAGCATAGACTGAATTATATTATGTTCATAATCAAAATAAGCACCGTTTTTTATATCATCCGGACTAATGAGTGTATATTTACCTTCTTCATCAAGCATATAAACGTTTCTTTTAAGGTTGTTAAAATCAACGCTTTTTATCTTAAAAATCTTTTTTAAATCTTCTATTTTTTGGAAATCCACAAAAGAATGTCCGTTTTTATCCTGCTTTTCCACATCTCTTGAATATGCTAAAACCATATCTCCAAGCCAGCAATTTGAGCCCTTTAGCGCCTGATATACCTGCCCGTAATAATATCCGTACTTATCGGTTATTCCTTTTATGTTGTCAAATTTTTCAATGGAGCCGTCTTGGTGAATTGCATAAACATATTTTATATTTCTCAGTCTTACAATTGCTTTTTGAAGTACATCATTGTCTATTACCGTGTTTCCGAATTCATCCTTTTTTTCCATTTCCGAAGCACAAACAAATGTATACCCCCCTGCACTAACTGTTTTACCAAGAGTTACCGCAGATATTTTTGATTGGTTGAGATTAAGTTCGTTGCCCGCATCTGACTGGCTTTCAAACCTTTTATAACTTCCGTCTTTTGCAATTGCATAAACGGGAGCTTTGTTTGATGTTTGAAATTCATTTATAATTCCCTTAATTTTTTGTTCATCAAGCTTAATTTGTCCGTCTTCGGTTTTAATTTCAACCTCATCCGCCTTAACAGCTCTATAGGATTTATTAACAACCGTTTTATGTCTTGTGCTTGCGGAAATTTGCGCCGGAGTAGCACCAACCGCAACGGCCGCAACTTTTATACATGGAAATTTATAATGACTTCCGTCTTTTTTAAACAAATATACGCATTCTTCTCTTGCTGAAAAGCTAAGCGCTTTATTTTCCGGTTTTTTTGTTACCGAAAAAAATCTGAAATTATTATACAATACCGGAGAAATCTTCATGCATGCACCGTTTTATAAACACAATCTTATTTTTGTTTATAAAAAACATGAAAATAATATAATTTGCCTTAAATTTAGAGTACTAAATCGTATAATTCATCTATTATTTCTCTTGCATCCGCAACGATTTTATAATCGCTGTATTGAAAAATTTGTGCATTTGAATCGGTATTTACCGCTATTATTTTCTTTGAATTTTTCATACCCATTATATGCTGTATAGCTCCCGATATACCAAAAGCAACATATAATTCAGGCTCAACCGAAACCCCCGTTTGCCCAATCTGAAGGTTTGAGGGCGCAAGATTAAAATCAACAACTTTTCTTGTTGCACCATATTTTGAACAAGTATTTTCCGCTATTTTTTTTAATTTTTCATAATAATTACTTGTACCGTCATATAATCCGTATCCGCCTGCGAAGATGATTTTGGCGGACGAAAAATCAACATCATTACAAATTTTATTTTGTACGGTTTTAATAATTTTCATTCTTGTTTCTTCATACCTGCAGGGCAGATATTCAAAATATTTACCGCAATTATTAAAATCAAATTCCGCTTTAAATACATTTTCCCTTACGGTTGCACACTGCGGAGATGATTTTGAAATTATCGTTGCCATCAATTGCGCACCAAATGTAGGACGTGTCGAAGCAAGTTTTATATCGTCGTCCTTTAAAATTATTTCAAGTTCTATACAATCCGCAACAAGTCCGGTATTTAAAAGCGTTGTTATTCTGGGAGCCAAAATTCTTCCTTTTACCGTTGCCGGAAAAAGAATAATATCGGAAGGCGAAGTGTTGAAATATTCAACAAACACTCTTGAATAAATCGTTTGGCAAAAATCATTCAAGGAGTCATCTTTTATAAATGTAAACTTATCAGCCCCCGAGGCATAGGCTTTTTTAATACAATCCTCATCCAAAGAAGCGCCTATTGATATTGCCTCAATTTCAATATCATAATCTTTAATTAAACGCTTAGCCTCATTTTTTAAAGACCTTGCCTTTGACAACAATTCATAAGAAACATTTCTCAAAGTGTTGATATCATCTCTCTCGCAATAAACAATAATTTTATTCATCTCATTTCTTTACCTTGTTTATTTGTTCAAACATAAATTTTGCAAAATCACTTGATATTTCTGCGGTATTTTTTTTATTTTCCGGACGGAATGCACGATATACTCTTGTAGGGGAGCCTATAATCCCGACTTCATTTTTATCAAGACCTATATCATCCAAACCGTACACTTCAATATTTAAAGATTGCGCTCTTATGTAATCATTAATTTTCGGAAAAGTTTTCTCTTTGCACTCATCATTTAAAGCCACCAGACAGGACATGTTTATTTCCCAAAAATTCATTATTGAGCCCGTTTTTTGCACAACCGATATATTTGCGCTTTCACATACAATATCTGATGCACAGGTAACATCGGGAATATCCAAATATTGTGCAAGACTGACGGGAACCTGTGCGGTATCTCCGTCCTGCGCCATTTGTCCCGTTAAAACAAGGCTAAAGTTCGGAATGAATTTTTTTATTGCAGATGCTAAAATTTTTGAAGTTACCAAAGTATCCGATGCCGCAAAAGCTTTATCCGAAAGCAAAATCGCTCTGTCTGCGCCTTTTGCCGCTGCGTAATTCAAAACTTCTTTTGCATTCTCGGGTCCCATAGAAATGGCGGTAATTGAAACGTCTTTCAGGGCTTGTTTCAATTTAACCGCAGTTTCAATTGCAAATTCATCACAAGGATTTAGCTTTGAAAGCATAAGCGATCTGTCTAAATTATTTTCTTTAGTCCATTTAATATCATCCACATCCGGTACTTGTTTTAAACAAAGCACAATATCCATATTTAGTCCTTATTTTGAAGAATTATCAACAACTTTATTAAGCCCCTCGGGTTTATCGACATTTCTTTTTAATTTTATTGCAATTTTTAGTGCAAGAAATTGAATTGTCATAATTTTTGCAAGCAATAACGCAATATATGAAGGAGCTTTAGGAATTTTGACCAATATATTACAATTTTGTTTTTCACATCCGTCCGAAATTAAAATTGAATATGTTTTATATGTTGATAAGATTTTATCCAAAATTTCAATTTCTTTTTTAGTACAATTCTCATCTAAAAAAGTCAACAATAATTTTGACTTATTTAATAACGCAAAATGTCCGTGAATGAATTCTCCCATAGGATATGAACTTGTATTTATATAACATGTTTCTTTGATTTTTAATGCCGCCTCACGTGCAAGAGGATAATTAATTCCGTATCCGCAAATTGAAAAGTCGGACACTTTCGCAATTGCTTCGGTTGCAATATCAATATCGGCAATATTATTTTTTACATTGTTCAAATAATCTTTGATTTCAAGGGCTTTATCTTTATATGAAGAAATATCATTATTTTGATTTTTCAACAATTTTACCGCCAAAATCCAAAGCATAAAAACACTTGCGCTAAAAGTTTTAGTTGCGGCAATTGCATATTCTCTGCCTGCTTGAATATCAAATTTAAAATCGGCTTCTCTATAAAGATATGAGTCGATATTATTTGTAACACAAAGGCATTGAGCATTAAATTTTTTTATTTTTTTCATTGCCTCAACGGTGTCATAACTGTTTCCTGATTGGCTTATAAAAATATAAAGAGCATCTTTATCATAATTTTTTAATCCCGAAGCCATAAATTCACAAGCATATTCAACATTTGTTTCAATGTTGGAAATATTTTCGAAAAAATATTTACCGCACAAAGCGCAATTATATGATGAGCCGCTTGCAATAAGGACTATACGGGAAATTTTTTTCGGCATATCAACCGAAATAAAATCATCATGTGTGTACTTTTGTACTAAAGTATCAATAGCATCACATTGTGAATTGATTTCAAGTTCCATCATATAACTCATATTCATATTATAATGTAAAAATGATAAATTGTTACTATATTCATATTCCGTTTTGCGAAAAAAAATGCAAATACTGCGCATTTTGTTCTTTTGAGCTGTTAAAATTTAAAAAAGATTATCTTGAAGCCCTAAAAAAAGAAATAAGTTTTTATTATAATAAAAATCCTATAAAAACGCTTTATATCGGAGGCGGAACACCTTCGTTACTGGAAGAGGACGAAATAAAAGATATAATATCGAATTTCAAAATAAATAAAAATACGGAAATTACAATTGAGCTAAATCCAAAAAGCACGGATTACAAAAAACTGAAAAAATATAAAAATATCGGAATAAACAGAATTAGTCTGGGAGTTCAAAACTTTGACGACAAAGTTTTAAGTGAAATCGGAAGATTGCACACAAAAAAAGATATTTATGAAGCGCTTGAAAACATTAAGAAAGCGGGCTTTGATAATTTCAGCATTGATTTAATTTATGGTTTAGCAAACCAAACAAAACAAGACTGGGAAAGAACTCTTGATGAAGCAATTTCAATCAATCCGCCCCATATATCTTTATACGGATTAAAAATTGAGGAAGGAACATATTTTTATAAACATCCGCCAAAAAATCTTCCGGATGAAGATATGCAGGCAATAATGTATGAAAGTGCAGTTCGAAAATTAAAAAAATATTATAAACACTATGAATTTTCAAATTTTGCAAAAGAAAAAAAATATTTTTCAAAACACAACATTAATTATTGGCATCTTGGCTCCTATTGGGGTTTTGGATTAAGCGCATCAGGATATATTGAAAATAAAAGATATACAAATACCGCTAATTTAAAAAAATATATAAATAATCCTCTTGAAAAAAACTATGAAATACTGTCAAAACAACAGCAAACAGAAGAAGAAATTTTTATCGGCTTAAGACTTTTAAAGGGAATAAATTTTAATAAAATCAATAAAAAATACAATATCGACATTTTTAAAAAATATGAAAAAGAATTTTTAAAATATATAGACTTAAAACTGATGAAAAAAACAAAATTCGGAGTTAAATTAACCCAAAAAGGAATTTTGATATCAAATAACATATTGTGCGATTTTATAAAAGTATAAATCATAATTTGCAAGATGTTTTTTTTCATAATATAATGCGCTTGCAAAGGGTTTTTACAAAAAAATGGAAAACAAAGAACGGATAATTGAAGAAATGCAGCAGGTCGTCTTACAAATGAAATTAGATGACATTGAAGAAAACCCCGAAAGCGAATATGAACTTTTTACATGCAGTGCTTGCGCAAAAGATATGCCTTTAGCGGGCTCAATTCAATATTCAAAATACAGATTATGCAATGACTGTGTTTTAATGTATGAACTTGCTCTTAAATTAAATAAGATAAAAAATATTGAAGAATTTATGGCAAAAACCGAAGATATTCGCTTAAAAGAAATGTGTGATTTCATCAAAAAAGACAGCTCTAAGGAGTTGAACTAAAAATGAAAAACGTAATCATTTTAGGCTCAACCGGCTCAATCGGAACACAAACCCTTGAAGTTATTGATAAGCTTGATGATTACAAAGTTATCGGGTTATCCGCAGGGAAAAATATCAGCCTTTTAAAAAAACAAATTGAAAAATATAAACCCGAAATTGTTTCGCTTCAAAATGAAAAAGATGCACTTTTAATAAAAAACGAATATAAAAATGTTGAAGTTTATTTTGGCGAAGATGGCTTAATTGAACTATCTCAAAATCCAAAATATGATATTCTTGTAGTTGCAACAAACAGTACGGTATCCCTTAAGGCAACCCTGAAAGCAATAGAAAACAAAAAAAGAATTGCTCTTGCAAACAAAGAAACTCTTGTTATGGCGGGGGATATCGTAATGAAAAAAGCTAAAGAAAACAATGTTGAAATTCTGCCGATAGATTCCGAGCACAGTGCGATTTTGCAATGTTTAAACACAAAAGATAATAAATTTGCAAAAAGACTTTGGATAACGGCTTCAGGAGGTCCGTTTTTAAATTCGACACGGGAAGAAATGAAAAATTTCAGAGCAAAAGATGCGCTAAATCACCCTAATTGGGCTATGGGTAAAAAAATTACGATAGATTGCGCAACTCTTGCAAACAAAGGGCTTGAAATAATTGAAGCGCATCATTTATTTGATTTTGATTATGAAAACATCAAACCTATAATCCACCCGCAAAGTATCGTTCATTCGTTTGTAGAATTTGTTGACGGCTCCGTTATTGCTCAAATGGGACTCCCTTCAATGCATATACCGATACAATATGCTCTTACATACCCGAAACGCACAAAAGGAATAAAAACCGACAGTTTTTGTCTGTTTAATAAAACTCTTGACTTTTATGAGCCCGACTTCAATAAATTTCCTCTTTTAAAATATGCTCTTAATTGCGCTAAAGAAGGGGGTATCATGCCCGCAGTATTTAACGCATCCAATGAAATTGCGGTATATAAATTTTTGGCGGGCGAAATAAATTTTCTTGAAATCGAAAAAATTGTATTTAAACAAATTGAAAAAACAAAAAATATATTAAATCCCTCTCTTGATGAAATTTTTGAAGCGGACGAATTAATAAGAAAAAATCTAAAGATTTCCGCTTGTAACTAACTGCCCCGTTGCACCGTTATAGAATGCATAACGATAAACGCAATTTTCAAGCCCCTGTAATTTAAAAACTTTAGATAATTTTGAAGTGGATATATTATATTCACGATATTCAAAAGGTCTTGAATAAAAATATGTTAATGTCTGAAAAACGTTTTGGGTCGTTGTGTCATAAGAAGTATATTCAAGAGGGATAACCCTGCTTGAATTTTTAGCCGCATCAAAATCAACATCAAATACAAGTTTCATATACTCTCTGTTATTTTCATAAGCGTGGAACACCATTGGTTTACCTTTTTTGTTATAAACCATAAGTTCTTCCAAATTTCCTTCTTTATCAAACATCTCCCACTTGGAAATTAATAAGTTATCAAATTTCAAAATCTTATCAAGCAGGCTCTTTGATTGAAAAGATATACACATAACATCTTTTTCAAAAAACAGAAAAATTTTTGAAATTACAAAACCATCTGTCACAGCGCTTTTAAGCATTTTATTTTCATAATTTCTTATCTCAAAAATTCTTCCTTTTCCTTCTTCAACCGCAATACATTTCTTATCCGAATTATTTGGAAGAGTCTTGTTATATGCATATTGAGCCAAAAGAGCGCTAAATTCAATTATGGCTTCATCTATTTGTGTTTTTGTTTCACCCTTTAGTGACATTCTTGCAACAATACTCTTTACGTAAGCACTTATTTTTGAATATTTCTGGTTAAAGTAAATCTGAATTAAACTGCTTTTATTTTTTTTAACATCCTCAAAAGGATTTGACGAATATTTAAAGTCTTCAATATTGTCTGCCAGCGGGAACAAATCTCCTTCCAGCTTATTTTTTTCTCTTTGGTTTATATTGCCGTAGTTAAAATAAGAATTCATTTTAAAATACAATCACCTTATAAAATCAAACACCTTTCAGCTATACAAAACAAATAGTTAATATTTTTTGCGTTTTTTACGCATTTTGATTTAATTCATCATCATAAACCTGAACACCGAATTTTGCTCTGAATAAATGTCTTATTGTTTCTCCTTGAATTTCCGCCATTAAAGCATTAAACAAATTATACGCTTCTTTTTTATATTCAATCAGAGGGTCTTTTTGTCCGTATGCAACAAGTCCGATTGAATCTTTCAGCATATCAATATTACCTAAATGGTCTGTCCATTTTGCATCAATTACCTGCAAGAGAATATCTTTTTCAACATGGCGCAGAATATTATCCTCACGATATGCTTCCTGACGCACAAAATCATTTCCGTAATATCTTTCCATTACTTCATTAAAATTATCAATTGTTTCTTTTTCAAAATCTTTATATGCGCTGAGAGCCATATCTTTTAACATTGAACTGATTTCGGGAAATCTTTTATCTTTAATTTTTTCAATTTTTAAAACATCTCTCAATTGCGGAACAACGCTTACAAATTCTTTAACGAGCATATTTAAATCATCATTCACATATTCTTGAGGAGACATGTCTTTGCTTATATATTGAGATAGAATTCTATCCGATTCTTTTGTTATCATAAACTTAATTTCATCCGAAAGATTGCCTGAAGCAAGGACTTTTCTTCTTTGGTGATAAAATTTTTCACGCTGTATATTCATAACATCATCATATTCAAGAACCGATTTTCTTATATCAAAATGGTATGTTTCTACTTTCTTTTGAGCAGATTCAATCTGGCGGGTGATTAAAACATTTTCTATTGCGGTATCATCATCAACATTTAACATTGTCATAAGATTTGCAATTTTTTCTCCGCCGAATATTCTCATAAGGTCATCTTCCAAAGAAAGGAAAAATCTTGTTGAGCCGGGGTCGCCCTGACGTGCCGCACGTCCTCTTAATTGGTTATCTATACGGCGGGATTCGTGGCGCTCCGTGCCTATTACGTGCAATCCGCCCAATTCAACGACTTTATCATGTTCTTGTTGAGTTATATCCTGCGCTTTCTTAAGGGCTTCATCTCTTAATTTTTCATAATCCGGATGTTCTTTTGTGATACCTTTTTTATCAAGCTCCTCTTTTGCAAGATATTCCGCATTGCCGCCTAAAAGTATATCGGTACCTCTTCCTGCCATATTTGTTGCAATTGTTACGGCACCGAGTCTTCCCGCTTGGGCAATGATATAAGCTTCTTTTTCATGGTGTTTTGCATTTAAAACATTATGTTTAATTCCCATTTTCTTTAAAATCGCAGAAAGATATTCCGATTTTTCGATTGAAATTGTGCCGACAAGAGTGGGTCTGCCTAATTTAACCATTTGTTCAATTTCACGGGCTACAAATTCATATTTTTTCTGCTTTGATTTATAAATTACATCAGGATAGTTAATTCTTATATCTTCTTTATTTGTGGGAATTTGAGTAACCTGAAGGTTGTAAATTTTACCGAATTCCGCTTCTTCAGTCATGGCGGTACCTGTCATGCCCGAAAGTTTAGGATATAAACGGAATAAATTTTGGAAAGTAATTGAAGCTAAAGTTTGGGTTTCATCTTGAATTTTTACTCCTTCTTTTGCTTCAACGGCCTGATGAAGCCCGTCCGACCAGCGCCTGCCTTCCATGATACGACCCGTAAATTCATCTACTATCATTACTTCATCATTTTTGACAACATAATCAGTATCTTTAATAAAGAGTTCTTTTGCTTTTAGGGCTTGAAGAAGATGATGCGCATATTGAGTTTTCATATCAAACAATTCATCAACCTTAAGAAGTTCTTCCGCTTTCAGAACACCTTCTTCCGTGAAAATTATATTTTTATTTTTTTCATCCACTTCATAGTGTTTATTTTTTTCAAGCATTGGTGCAATTTTTGCCATTAATTGATATGTTTGAGCAGATTTTTCAAGTCTTCCCGAAATAATCAAAGGTGTTCTTGCTTCATCAATTAAAATTGAATCCACTTCATCTATAATTGCGTAATTATAAGGTCTTTGGACAAGAGAATTAAGGTCTGAAGCCATATTATCCCTTAAATAGTCAAAACCGAATTCGTTATTTGTTCCGTAAGTAATATCGCACTGATAAGCTTCTTTTTTGCTTTCATAACTGTTATACTGTCCGCTTGATAAAATAACGCCGACACTAAGTCCTAAAAATTCATAAATTTTTCCCATCCAATCTCTGTCACGTTTTGCAAGATAATCGTTAACCGTAACAACATGGACACCTTTCCCCGTAAGTGCATTTAAATAAGCGGGTAGTGTTGCAACAAGGGTTTTACCTTCCCCCGTTCTCATCTCCGCAATATGTCCGTTATGAAGAAATATGCCCCCTATAAGCTGTACATCAAAGTGCCTTAAATTTAATACTCTTTTTCCCGCTTCTCTCACTGTTGCAAAGGCTTCGGGGAGAATATCATCAAGCGCATTTTTTTCAAGAACTCTATCCTGGATAATATCTGATGAAGTAGGTCTTTTTGATAAAATTTCTTTAAATTCATCCGTTTTTGCCCTTAATTGCTCATCGCTCAATTTGGAAAATTCTTCTTCAAGAGCGTTAATTCTATCTACAACAGGCATGATTTTGTTGATTTTTCTAACATTCGGGTCTTTAAAAATTTTCAAAAGTATGTCAATAAGCGCCATAATATCCTCAAATCTAGATTAATTGATAATAATATTATCACAAAAAAATATTTAATTCACATTTATTAAATAAATATGTTTATAGTATAATTTTATCAACATATCAAGAATACATAAGGGGTTTAAAATGATAGAAGAAAAACAATTAAAAGATACTTTAAATCTTCCTTCAACAACACTCGCCATGAGAGCTAATGCAACGGTAAGGGAGCTTGAGATACAAAAGTTCTGGCAGGATAACAACATATACGAAAAAATGCTTGAAAAAAATAAGGGCAATAACAGTTTTATACTCCATGACGGTCCGCCCTATTTAAGCTCGGATAAAATTCATGTCGGAACGGCTTTAAATAAAATTTTAAAAGATATCATAAACAAATATAAAACCATGACAGGTTACTATGCTCCTTATGTACCCGGATATGATGCTCACGGGTTGCCGATTGAAAATGCCGTTGTAAAAAATATAAAAGGGGGCAGACACTCAATCACCGAAGGCGAATTAAGACAAAAATGCAGACAATACGCCCTAAACAGCCTTAAAGGTCAGGAAAGCGCTTTCAGGCGTCTTGGTGTTTTAGGAAATTGGGAAAAACCATATTTAACAATAGCGCCCGAATATGAAGCCGAACAGGTAAGAGTTTTCGGTGAAATGTACAAAAAAGGCTATATTGAAAAAGGATTGAAACCCGTTTATTGGTGTGCGGATTGCGAAACCGCATTAGCCGAAGCGGAAGTTGAATATGCCGATATAACATCCGATTCAATTTATGTAAAATTTCAGCTGACGGACGAACAAAAGCTTTATCAAAAGGCGGGAATAAATTCACAAAATAAATTGTATTCAATAATTTGGACAACAACTCCGTGGACAATTCCCTCAAACAATGCAATCTGCTTAAATTCAAGATTTGATTATACAATTTTTGAATATGAAGGAGATAACTATTTCTGCGCATCCGACTTGCTTGAAAACTTTACAAAAGATGTTGAATGGGAAAACATAAAAATTTTGGGCACGCTAAAAGGCTCCGAATTTGAATATTTCACGGCTAAGCATCCTCTTTATGAAAGAACATCGCTTTTAATATTAGGCGACCACGTTACCCTTGAAGCCGGCACGGGCTGTGTTCATACAGCTCCGGGTCATGGCTTGGAAGACTGGGAAGCAGGTCAAAAATACGGACTTGAAACTTTCTCGCCTTTTGACTCTAAAGGATGCTGGACAAATGAAGTGCCGGACTTGGAAGGAGTGCCTTATTATAAAGGTAATTCCATTGTAATAGAAAATTTGAAAAAAATCGGTGCGCTTGTTAAATCTCAAGAAATCACCCACTCGTATCCCCACTGCTGGAGATGTAAACACCCGGTAATGTACAGAAGCACGCCGCAGTGGTTTGTTCGTGTGGATAAATTCAGAGCAAAAGCGCTGGACGAAATTAAAAAAGTTAAATGGATTCCCTCATCGGGTGAATCAAGAATAGGAAACATGGTACAAAACAGATCCGATTGGTGTATTTCCCGCCAGCGTGCTTGGGGAGTACCCATTCCAATATTCACCTGTGAAGATTGCCATGAAGTAATATGCAGTGAAGAAACAATCGAAAACGTCGCAAAAATCTTTGAAAAAGAATCCTCTGACGCATGGGTTATAAAAGAAGCAAAAGATTTACTGCCTGAAGGTTTTAAGTGTCCGAAATGCGGAAAAACTCATTTTATTAAAGAAAAAGACATAATGGATGTTTGGTTTGATTCGGGAGTATCTTGGAGAGCCGTTGTTGAAAAAAGAAAAGACGAATTGGGTACAACTCCGGTTGATATGTATTTAGAAGGCTCGGACCAGCACAGAGGATGGTTTCAATCTTCACTTTTAACTGCAATTGCAACAGCAGAACATGCTCCCTACAAACAAGTTCTGACCCACGGCTTTGTATTCGGGGAAGACGGAAGAAAAATGTCAAAATCACTGGGTAATTACATAAGACCCGACGACATAATAAAAAACTACGGAGCCGACGTTTTAAGGCTCTGGGCAGCAAGCGTTGATTATCGAAACGATGTTAAAATCGGCGATAATCTTATGAAACAGCTTGTTGAAGTATTCAAAAAAACAAGAAATACGGTTCGCTTTCTTTTGGGCAACCTGTATGATTTTGACCCGAAAAACGATTATGTGGAATATGATAATCTTGAAGAAATAGATAAATTCGCACTTTCAAAACTTGCAAAACTAATTGAAAATGTTAATTCATCTTTTGAAGCTTATGAATTTTATAAATATTTTCAATATCTTCAAAACTTTGCAAGTGCGGATTTGAGCTCTTTCTACCTTGATATCGTAAAAGACAGACTGTATACAAAAGGCAAAAAATCTCTCTCAAGAAGAGCTTGCCAAACCGTTATGTATGAAATATTACATACTTTGATTAAAATTCTTGTGCCCGTTATGCCTCATCAGGCGGAAGATATCTGGATGAACATGCCAAACTCTCATAAAGACAGAGAATCTGCGCTTTTGCTTGACTGGGTAAAATCAAAAGACGAATGGATTAATAATGCTCTCGATGAAGAATTTACGAAACTTTTAAAGACAAGGGAAATTGTTGCAAAAGCAATTGAGCCCCTGCGCTCGTGCGAGCCTAAAACAGTCGGCTCATCTTTAGAAGTTGATATCACAATATCTTCAAGCGATAAAAAAAATACGGCACTTTTAAACAAATATTCAAATCTTTTGAGCGATTTATATATCGTATCACATGTATATTTGAATGATACCGAAAGTGAAATTTTAAGCGAATATACACAGGATGACTTCAGCGTAAAAGTCCACCGTGCAAAAGGACAAAAATGCTCACGCTGCTGGAAATACAGAGAACTTGATTCCAATAATATATGTGCTGATTGTATTCAAGCTATAAAGGAGGGTTAATTATGGATTTAAAAGGCTCTAAAACCGAACAAAATTTAATTGAAGCTTTTAAGGGTGAATCAAGCGCAAGAAATAAATATACATATTATGCTTCGCAAGCCAAAAAAGACGGTTTTGTGCAAATGGCTAAAATTTTTGAAGAAACCGCAAACAACGAAAAAGAACACGCAAAAATATGGTTTAAATTGCTGCATGGCTCAAAAATGCCTTCCACAAAAGAAAATCTTAAAGACTGTATTGAAGGTGAAAACTATGAACATACTTCAATGTATCCCGAATTTGCACGTGTTGCAAAAGAAGAAGGCTTTAGCGAAATAGCAAGATTATTTGAATGTGTTGCAAAAATTGAAGCACACCATGAAGCAAGGTATCAAAAACTTCTTGATAACCTTGAAAACAATGAAGTATTCTCAAAATCGGAAGATAAAAAATGGGAATGCTCAAACTGCGGTTTTATTTTAGAAGGAAAACAGGCTCCCGAAGTCTGCCCTGTTTGCGCACATCCTAAGTCGTTCTTTATGGTAAGCCCCGACAATTTTTAATACATAACAGTTCAGGCGCCTGCGCCTCGTTGGTTTTAAACAGGTGAAATTTTTAAATACGGATAAAAAAACCATATTGATTATAGCTATATCCTTGTCCGCAATGATATTGATTGTTGCTGTGCTGTTTTTTAAGATTAAAAACGACAAAAACGGACAAAGATATTATAAACAAGGGATTGAGTTTTACAAAGAAAAAAAATATCAGGATGCATACTATAATTTTAAACAAATAGGCAGATTTAACGCATTATATAAATTGTCGCTGATTAAACAATATCAATGTGCTAAAGAATTGCAAGACACAAAAACCGCATACTCTAAAATTTCACAGTTGGCAAAACTATCTAAAAAAAGCCCTATGGAGCCGTGGGTATTATATCAGGAAGCAGAGATGTATCGGGAATTGCATCCTGACAAAAAAGAAAATTGCATAAAAAAATATGAAAATATTCAAAAAAAATTTCCCGACAGCGATTTTTCAACTGCAAGTTCATACAAAATAGCAAGTATTTGTCTTGAAGATGACAAAAATAAATCAAAAATATATTATTTGGAATATCTTAAAAATGCTCCTTCGGGCAAATTTGCAATCCCCTCTCTTGAAGCATTATCGGGACTTAAAGCAGGAATATCCCAAAAAGATTGGGAAATTATAGCAGATGCGTATTTTGCGACGGGCAAATATCAAGAAGCAATTAACTGTTATTTATATTCAAATTTTTCGGATGTTTGGTATAAAATTTCAAAAACATACAAATATTTGGGAAATTATCAACTCGAAAAGGATACAATATTAAAAGGACTACAGTTAAAAATTTCTTCCGTTGAAGAAAAAGACATAGATACCGCAATAGACAGATTGAGTTCAATAGCAAGAAAAAATAAAACACAATTGCTTGAGGAGTTATATAACGTATATCCCAATTCTTATATAATTCCGACCGTAATCTATAAGCTCGCCTGCAGCAACAAAACATCTGCCTCAATTAGACTATACAAGCTTGTTTCAATGAAATATCCGAATTCATATTGGGCATCAAATTCGTTATGGGAAGTGTTTTGGTATAATTGGAGCTTATCAAGATATAAAACATGCGATAATCTTGCAAAACGCCACGAAACACTATATCCCGATACACAGGATGCGCCCAGAATAATGTACTGGCATGCAAAGGCTCTTTTAAAAGAGGGGAAAAATCAAAATGCCAGGGATTTGTTCTATAAAGTTATTAAACGGTATCCTCAAAGCTATTATGCATTTTTATCGGCAAAAGCCCTAAAGGGGCATAAAACAAAAATGATAACAAAAAAACCCGTTTCACCCTATAAAATAAGTGCTTTAAATAAACATCTGTTTAAGGATAAAACTCTTTTGGCGCTGGCAGAGAATGAGGACTTTGAAACACTGGAGAATATGAAAATAAGCGACGGTTTTGTTGAAGCTTATCTGCTATACCAAAAAGGGAAATACCCTTCATCAATTAATTGTGCCAAAAAAGCTCTGAATAAAAAAACAAAACCTTCCGAAGATATTGAAAAAAAAGATACCGTTTTTGTAAAATACAGTGATTGGGAACTTAAGCTTCTGTATCCCGTAATGTTTGAAAATGAAATAAATAAATATTCAAAACAATTTAATGAAAGTCCTTATTTAATTTTAAGTTTAATAAGAGAAGAAAGTCATTTTGACAAAAATGCCAAAAGTTCCGCAGGAGCCAAAGGGTTAATGCAGCTAATGCCTGCAACGGCACAATTTATTGAACATGTTCCCCAAAACGAAGAAATAATTTTAAATCCCGAATTAAACATAAAGATGGGTACAAAATATTTTAATTATTTAAAAGATTTCTTTGACGGAAACGACTATCTTGCAATATCAGGATATAACGGAGGTCCGGGGAATATCAAAAAATGGCTTAACAACCCTGCAATAAGTACAAATGAAATTGATGTTTTTGTTGAAAACATTCCGTACTACGAAACAAAAAACTATATAAAAAAGGTGCTTGCAAGCTATTGGGTATATACCAACATATATTCAATCATTGGCGGTACGATATAGAAAAAGCCCAAACAAAAGCTTGGGCTTAGTATGGAAAATTACAGTTTAAATCCTGTATGGTTTATTTTTTCTTTTTAGCGTCGTTTTTATTTGCGCTATCATCCGCAGGTTGTGCTTGAGCAGGCTCCTGAACATTTATCCCGAGTTGTGCTAATGCGTTCAAAGCTTCTTGTTTAACCGTTTCATCTTCAGAATTTGATGCATTGATTAATGTATCTTGTATTGTGGTTGTTAAGCCTGTTTCTTTTTGAAGTTTTTCTTTGTCATTCGGGTCATTTTTCATTGCATTTTGTTTTTGTATGTCTTCGGGAGTTGTTACATAAGCTAATGCCTGAATTGCGGCAACTTTGACTTCGGGTCTCGGGTCATTATTTATAATATCCATCATTTCTTTATAACCTAAAAGTTCGTGAACTTCGGTCGGAAGAACGGGAGTTTCGCCGTTTGCTTTTTGTGTTTCTATATATTGATTTATTTCTTCTCTTTGCAATTTTTGAATCATTGACAAGGCAAATAATGCAAAAATTCTGTTTTTATTTGCTTTATCACGGGGAGATAATTGTTCTGCAAGAGCGTCTTCTTCGGGTGTTAATTGTTCGCCTTTGTTTATTTTTTCAGCTATTGCAATCTGTTGTTCGGTAGGGCCTTCAAGAGAAGTTGTATCTTCTTTAATAATATCAATCAAGCCTTTCATAACGGGCTCTGATACAACTTGAAGAGCTTTATCGGGAGTATCTTGAACATATTGAGCTATTGTATTTATGGTTTGTGCCCTTTTATCGGGGTCGGTATCGGCTAAATTCTTTACTAATTCATCCGTATTGATTGTTTCTGTCGGAGTTTCCTGATTTTGTACAGGTTGCTGTACATTTTGAGGGGTCGGTTGAGGCTGCGTATTTTCCAAAACACTTTGAGGCATCATCTGAGGAGCGGGAACTGCCGTCAAAGGTGCCTGCTGCGGGGGGAACATATATTGTTGATATGTTTGAGGCAATGCCTGCGGTTGATACATTGAAGCCTGCGGAATATTGTAGAGTGAATTTGTATATTGGTATGGAACAGTAGCTGCCGACGGAGCGCTTCCATAGGCTTGAGGATTGAATATGTTAATTGCTACTGCATTAGCCCCGCCATTAGGGTTTGGATATATCTGTTGAGGGTTTATCGGTTGTACCATTGATTTCTCCTTTTTTGTGTAATCTCCACACAGTCTGAATAAAACATGTGAAAAAAAATAATTGCTTTATTTTCTGTATTTTTATTGTTAATGCCGAACTATTTATTTAATTATACCGAAAAATCAGTATTTGCAATATATTTAGACTTTACATTTTGTTACATCATTCTAAATAATCGGTTTTTTGAAATAATCCTGTTGAGTTTTTAATGAAATCCCATCCTTCCAATAATGCTAATCCGATTGCGGAGATGTTTGCGACTGTTTTATGTTTTGTTGTAAACATTGCAACAGCACTCAGGATAAAATTCGGCAAACATCTTATTACACCAACTCCAAAACCTTTTATATATCCTTTAACTTTTGCAAATCCTTCTTCAATTCCTTGTCCGAAAGCATTTTGAGCAAGCCAATTTTTTCTTTGAGCATCTTTATAAGACACTCTGTTTGCCTTTTGAGCGGATATTGACCTTCTTATCGTAGAATTTGCGGAAGTCTTTACATATTCATTATGGGATGCAATTTTAGCGCTCTTGTGTATGTCTGTTATACAAGATGCGATTGAAAGACCAGCTGCTGATTTTGAAATTAGTGTCATTTATTTACCTTTTGTTGTTTAACAGGTTGAGGTGCAGATAATTTTAACAGGATTTCAGATGCCAAAAGCGCATCTTCGCCTATTTGGTCTTTGTTTTGAGATTGAATTTCTTTCAAAATTT
The DNA here is from genome assembly GCA_947589425.1 of Candidatus Gastranaerophilales bacterium. Classification (GTDB taxonomy): domain Bacteria; phylum Cyanobacteriota; class Vampirovibrionia; order Gastranaerophilales; family Gastranaerophilaceae; genus RUG14156. The sequence goes on from CANQAV010000016.1 coordinate 34,297, forward strand.
GAATTGTTTCGTCATTACCTACACAATAACCTGTTTGTAAAGTTGTCAATGCAAGAAAACGAACAGAAGGGGATGTATCTCTCAACGCTTTGTTTAACAAAGGAATTAAAGAGGGATTATCTTTTCTGTTTTCATCTTCTTTAAATCTTTCCATTAAATCTTTAGCACCGATTAAACGAACTTTTGGATTATCGTTATTCATATAATTTTCAAGAGATTTAATATAATCATCTGTTAAAGGAACAATTGTTTTTGTTTCCTTTTTATCATCTTTTTTTTCTTCGGTTTTTTCAGCTTCATTATTCGGAGTTTTATCATAAAGGGCCGTATTATTTGCAGCATTAAGATTATTTGCCCCCGGTTGGTTTAACATATTATTATAATTTTGAGGGTATAGGGGTAAATTTGGCATCATATTTTGTCCGTACATTGAATAATACGGCAATTGAACAGATGACGGCACGGCAGCGGGAGCTGTGCCATATGCCTGCGGTGAAATAATATTAATATTAACAGCATTCGGATTTGCAACCGGATAACACGGATATGAATTCGGATTGAAATTTTGCTGCATAATAACCCCTTCCTATATTTAAATAAAAAACAAAGAAAATAAAAATTGCCTTAAAAAATGAAAAAATATTAAGCATTATTAATCACGAAAAAATGTTTGTGTTACAATAAAACAAAAAATTAAGGAGTAAAGATGTCTGATTATAAAGATAAATATGAAATGGTTATAGGCTTAGAAGTCCATGCTCAGCTTAAAACCAATACAAAAATATTTGCACGTGAAGGCTGCGAGTTTGGTCGTGACCCAAATACCGAAACATCTGCCGTAACGCTAGGGATGCCCGGGGTATTGCCCGTATTAAATAAAGAATGTGTTAATATGGCAATTTTAACGGGACTTGCACTTAATTCAAACATTCCTTCAAGATGTAAATTTGACAGAAAACAATATTTTTATCCCGATCTTCCGAAAGGATATCAGATATCACAATATGATGAGCCGATTTGTCAGGGCGGCTGGGTGCAAATTTCAAATAAAAAAATAGGCATTACAAGAGCACACCTTGAAGAAGATGCGGGTAAACTTGTTCATGCAGGTGCTGCAGGGTTATATGGCTCATCTTATTCGCTTGTTGACTTAAACAGGGCAGGAACTCCTCTTTTAGAAATCGTATCAGAGCCAGATATGAGAAGCTCTGAAGAAGCAAGAGAATATGTTGAAAGCTTAAGAAATATTTTAAAATATATAGGTGTTTGCGACGGAAACCTTGAAGAAGGCTCTATGAGAGCAGATGCAAACATCTCAATTCGTCCGAAAGGTCAAAAAGAGTTTGGTACTCGTGCCGAAATTAAAAACGTTAACAGTTTTAAAGCTCTGACAAGAGCTCTTGAATATGAATTTAACCGTCAGGCGGAATTACTTGAAGAAGGTAAAGAAGTAATTCAAGAAACAAGGCTCTGGGACGACAATTCAGGCATTACCTCATCAATGAGAGGAAAAGAAGATGCGCATGATTACAGATATTTTCCCGAGCCCGATTTAATGCCCTTAGAAATATCAAAAGAATGGGTTGAAAAAATTAAAAATTCTATGCCCGAGCTTCCGACCCAAAAAATGGAAAGATATCAAAAAGCAGGGCTTAGCGAATATGATGCAAGCGTTCTTGTAAATCAAATGGATATGGCATTATATTATGATAAGCTTCTTTCAAAAGGTGCAGACGCCAAAACAGCTTCTAATTTCCTTATGGGCGAAGTTGCCGCTTATCTTAAAGAAGAAAAAATTACGATTGAAGAGTCAAAGTTAACTGTTGAAAACTTTGTAAAACTTCTTGAGCTTTTGAAAAAAGGCACAATATCAAATAATATAGCAAAATCACTTGTAATTGAAATTCTAAAAACAGGAAAAGATGCTCAGGCTCTTGTTGAAGAAAAAGGACTATCGGTAATTTCAGATGAATCTTCAATTTTGCCGATAATACAAAAAATTCTTGAAGCAAACCCCGAACAGGTTAAAGCTTATAAAGGCGGAAAAGATAAGCTTTTTGGCTTCTTTGTGGGTCAGGCTATGAAAGAAACAAAAGGCAGGGCTAATCCTCAACTGTTGAATAAATTATTAAAAGAAGAATTGGATAAATAAAAACAAAGCCCTAAATTCAATTAATTTACTTTGACACAAAGGCTTGTTTTTGTTATCTTTTAATTAATGATTTTTATGAATGTGGTTGAAAATTAAGACCAATTTCGCCACGGGTTGCAAAAATTGACAGTTTAATATTTGATTTGCCGATGTGGCGCCGTTGATGTTTTTAAACATCAACAAAAAAATAAGACCA
>CANQAV010000017.1 GCA_947589425.1 Candidatus Gastranaerophilales bacterium
AGAAAAAAAGAACTTCTTAATATTTTAGGCAAGAAAGCAACAAGTGCGGATATACTATATGGAACACCCAAGGATTTAGAAAAAAGAATTGAAGAAGAAGGATTAGGAAAAATAAAAGGAGTATTAACGGGAGGAGCAAGTGGGGTTGACAATAAAAATTATGCCCATGCACCATTACCCGGAAACGAATATGAGGTTAAAACATACTTAGGAGAAATTGAAAACATTAAAGATAAGAAAGATACAAATAAAATCGAAGCACCGTTACCGGGGAATGAAACTAAAACTAAACCATATTCTGATGATTTAAAAGAAGATAAACAAAAAGAAGAAATTTACAAACCGAAGTTATTAGACAAAATTCCTGAAGATATTAATGTAAATTTTGATTTTGAGGATTTACAGGATAACCAAACTCTTTTCAAACTTCACGCTCAATATGATGATACTTCTAATAGCAATGAAGTTAATGTTTCCAATGTACAATCAAAAATACAAGATGAAAACTTTAACAAAATAATAAAATATACCCATGAGGCAGAAGGCGGTTTTGTCGATAATAAAAACGATAGAGGCGGAAGAACAAACATGGGTATAACGCAAAGAACATTTGATGCATACAATAAAAAAATGAACAGACCGCTAAAAGATGTCAAAAATATAACCAAAGATGAAGCAAATGAAATCTATTACAAGGAATATTATTTGGCTTCGGGTGCCGATAAAATTAAAGATAAAAATTTAAGATATCTGCACTATGATGCTGCAATTAACCATGGGGTCGGAAGGGCAAAAAAATTTCTCGAGCAATCAGGCGGGGATTTTGATAAATATATGAAATTAAGGAATAATTTTTATGATAATCTTGCCAAGAACGAAAAACAAAAAGAATTTCTCAAAGGCTGGAAAAACAGAACGGGAAAAATTCAAAAAATGAAAGATGAAAATATTTTAGAAGATTAATTATCAAACGGAACAAAGTTTAATTCATCATCTAAAACACCGCTTTCTTTAAACAACTTCCATACGCCTAAAAATCCGCTTAAATCTTCGGCTCTTTCTTTGGTATAAAAATATTTATCACCCGTTGCAGTTAAACAAGGTAAATAAGGAGGACAATTTTTTTCAAACATTTCTTTTAATAGATTGTCCTCTTCTTTCATGAAGTTTTCCCAAGCTTTTTGAGTTTTTAAGAATTGTTCGTATTGTTCTTTAGATAACATATCTTTTGCGGCAGATATTGTTCTATCTATTTCTTTATTATATTTTTCTATACCTTTAAGAGAACATTGCATCATATCATAATCTGTCATATAGTTTTTATCAATACATTTTTGAGTTTCTTCATCAATTTTTTTTAGTTCATCTTGTGTTGTATAAGTTTCTTTTGCAAAACAAAAGCTAAAAGATAAGATTGAGATTAGAAAGAATATTTTTAAAAAAATGCTTTTTGAGAAGATAGTTTTCACAGATTTATAATACTTTATTAATTTTCTAAATCGAAATTATATGAAGAAATAGCTTTTGCGCGCGCTTTAGCTAAATCATAACATTCACCATAGGCATAGTTAGTGTGTATTGTTCCATCAACCTGCCCGATTGTGTTATGTATAAATTTTTGTTCTTTTTCATAATAATCCTGCCAAGCTTTTTGAGCTTCTTCAAATAATTGCTGACCTTCAGAATCAAGATTTTTCTTAATTATAGCAGAATTTTTAGAAATCTCTTGCTCCCATGCTTTTTGTCCCTCTTGACTACAATTATTCATACCGGCTGTTGAATAATCTTTCTCCATACATTTTTCAAGATTGATATCAATTTTATCTTTTTTTTCTTGCTTGTTTGATGAAGCAGAGGACTCTGACAATTCGGTTTTTAATTTTTCAATTTCTTTTTGTTGCTCATCTATTGTATTTGATAATTTTTCATTATTTTGATTGTTCGTCGAAATGTCAGATAATTGCGCAGCAAAGGTATTATTATCATTTTTTAATTTTATTAGAAAATAGCTTTCTGACAGTAAAGCTAAAAATAAAATTGTTAAAATCGGAATTAATATTTTTTTCATAGGTTTATTATAGCATAGTTTGGATACGAAACAATATCAGATTTTTTTCTTTAAATAATTATCTGGTTGTTTACTTTTAAAAACGGAGGGACATCTTCTTCCTCTCAGATATCAATGGAAGAAGCAACAAATACTCTATACTCTGATTCAAGAAAACAAAAAGAAGAAAATGAACAAATTCAAAGAAGAAAAAAAGAACTTCTTAATATTTTAGGCAAGAAAGCAACAAGTGCGGATATACTATATGGAACACCCAAGGATTTGGAAAAAAGAATTGAAGAAGCAGGATTTTAAAGAACATAGTTCTTATTTAAAATATGTAAAAGTGCCGTTAAATGAAAATGAAAAAATTGCGCTGACGAGTTTAATATATAATATTGGCCCAAATGCTTTTATAAAATCAACTCTATTAAAAAAATTAAATGCGGGTGATAAAAAAGGCGCTGCCGATGAATTTGATAGATGGATATATAAAAACCAAAAAAACTAGATGGACTTGTCACACGTCGCAAAAAAGAAAAAGCCTTATTTCTTAAAAATTAATTTCCGCACAAAACCTTATAATATATTTCGCCATCTACAAGCCCTTCATAGTCACAACCTACAGGATTATCATTTTTATAGTGCTCAATTAACTTATGATTTTTATCATAAGTTTTCGTTTCTATAATTTCAAGAACTTTTATATCACAATAGCTTCGAATTTTTGTTAATTCAATTCCGTTGTCATTTTCTTTTTTAAACCAGCCTGATGCAGCATCTTTACCTTTTGATAATGAATTTATATCAAGATAAAGCCCTTTTGCAATTTCTTTAAATTTGGCATTTTTCTTGATTTTATCTATAGCAAAACAAACACTAAAAGATAGGATAAAAATCAGAAAGAATATTTTTAAAAAATTAGTTTTCATGGGTTTCATTATAGCATATTTCAATTACGGGACAATGGAACTATGATATAATTATCCCAAAAGATAAGGTTAATGAATTATGGAAATAGATAAAACATTTCCGACATTTAAAAAGATATATCATAATTTAGTTGATATGTTTAGCAGTTTTAATACCTACAAGGAGATATTTTTATATCTCACAAGAGTGTTAGTATATTTAATGCTTTATATGATATTTGTAATTGCAATAATGAACGCTCCTTTATATTTTCCGATGGTTGATAAAATATTTGACTATATAACAAAAGATATGAACCCGTTTGAAGCTGCTGGAATCTATGTTTTTTTAGCTTTTCCTTTATGTTCATATTTATCTGCAAAATTCTGCGGGTTATTTAAAAAGATAAATCATCTGAATATATTCTTTGCAATTTTAATTATAGTTTTTGTTGATATATTCTTAAATATTTCTATAAATACAAGGGTGCAATTATATCCAAGGATTAAAACAGATTATTATGGGATAAATATAAATGACATTTGGTTTTTAACTACTTTTAATTTTATTGTATTTAAGTTCTTTAATTTCCTAACCAAAAAATTTCCAATACCTTTTGAAAGAATTGGTTACTATACTTCAATTGAATTTATGAAGGATGTTATAGGGAAGTTGAAAAAGAGTTAAAATAAATTTATGTCAAAAACACAAGTATCTTAGGGGGGGGAATTTATAAGTTGGTATATTGCGTGTCTTAAATTGTAAAATTTGAAATTATATAAAAGACTTAACAGTAAGAAGAATTGCTATAATTTTGTTGAAGGGTGATATTTTAAAAAAAAGTGCACGGGTTGAGTTTATGAATAAAAATTATAAGAGCAGATGTTTTTGGGTTAATTTAAAAAACCCTTTATATATTAAATATCATGATGAAGAATGGTCAAAACCGTGTCGTGATGATAAGCTTTTATACAAATTATTGATTTTGGAAAGCTTTCAGGCGGGGCTTTCTTGGGAATGTATTTTAAATAAAAGAGAGAATTTCCGAAAAGCCTACGATAATTTTGATATTAATAAAATAATTAAATATGATGATAAAAAAATCCAAGCTTTGCTTAATAATCAAGGGATAATAAGAAATAAATTAAAAATAAAGGCAAGTATAAAAAACAGCATTATATTTAAGCAAATACAAAAAGAGTTTGGAAGTTTTAGTAAATATATTTGGGCTTTTTCAGATAATAAAATTATTTATGAAAGTTGCTATATCAGGACCTCAAGCCCGTTATCCGATAAAATTTCAAAAGATTTAAAAAAAAGAGGAATGACTTTTGTCGGAACGACAATAATATATTCTTATCTTCAAGCAATAGGAATAATAAATGCTCATACAAAAAATTGTTTTTTATATAAAGCCGATTAAGCGATATTTATTTCCTTGATTGTTTTCACAATACCTGCAAAAACCGTTTGCGCATTCCATATCTTGTTATTTTTAAATTTAAATTATGAATATGGTTTATAAAACTTGTTGAAAAATATTTATAACGGTTTACATATAAAGCTTTAGCGTGTATTATAATATAACATTAAGATTATAAGCTTTAATTTATGCTTATAAATCTTTGAATTGGAATAAATCGGCTGAGTGCCGTTGAAGTTTATGGAGAACGGTTTAATGAAAAGATTTTTATTATGTTTAATTTTAATTACGTTATTAAGCTCCGTATATGCTCGTGAAAAAAATATTTATGAAGAAGAATTAACGGAAAAAGGTTGGACTTTTGGCTGCAATCCTTCCAATATGACCTTAAGACCTATATTGGGCGGCTTTAACACCGCAGTATTGCAAGGAAATACGGAAATAATGGCTTTAGAAGTTAAAGCAGGTCTTGATATAACACAATGCGGAGATAATTTACCAAATATTGCCACAATAAACAATAAGCCAAAGGCATTAGACTTTTTAATAAAAAACGGATTTAATCCGAATCGGATATATATGGACCACTCCTATTTAACTTATGCTATCTACAGAAAAAATCCTGATGCCGTAAAAGTATTAATTGACAATGGGGCAAACGTTAATTTAACGGCAAATGGCAAACATCCGCTTAATTATGCAATTGAGAAAAAGCAGCCCGAAATAGTTGAAATGCTTTTAAAAGCGGGTGCCAAATCCAATGGTGAAACGGCAAATTTAGTTGCAAAAACCAAAAGCGAAGAAATTAAAGCACTGTTCAGAAATGCTCAATAAATACCGTTTGAAGGTAATATTCCGCACAGGGATGATTTTGTGCACAGACGGGTAAATCACTTAACAAGTTTTACCAGATCATCCGTGATATCATATCCTCCGTAAAGTACGATATTTTTGTTTAATACAACTTCATAGCCTTTGTTCTTTGCTTCCTGAGCTAAAGTTGAGGATAATTTTTTATCAATTGCACGGAGTTTGGCTGTATAATCATCCTGAATTGCTTTTCTTTTTTTCAAAAGTTCTTCATCATATTTTTTTGCCAATTTATTTTTGGCTTCGGGTGTTGTTTGTTTATCAACATCAGCTTTTGCTTTTTTAATCCATTTTTGGAGTTCTTCCGCTTTAGCCGTCTGTTCTTTTTTAAGTGCCATAAATTGTACGGATTTTGATAAAACGGTATTTACGTCAACAACTGCAATTTTTGCCATATTATTCGACATTGCAAAATTATGCAGATTAAAACCGATTACAAGTGTTAATAAATATGGAATTGTTTTCTTTATTTCGTTTTTCATCTTTTTTCCTTAACTTTATTTTTTAGTTATTTTTTCTGTTTGTTTTGCTAAATCTTCATCATATTTAACATTATTCATTTTTATTTCGGTTTTTGCCAAAGCCGGTTTTAAGTTGTTTTTTTGTGCAATGGGTTTGCCTGATTTACCGAAGGTATAAGATACGCCTGCCTGTAAACCTACACCGTTTCTTCCGCCTGAAGTAACATATGCCTGAATAAATCCTGTTAATCTTTCACCCCAGGTCTTTCTTACACCCAAACCGTATTTAGCAAAAGGTTTAACGCTTAGTTCGGGTAGCGTAGTGTCAGACGCTTGGAATTTTGTTTTATCCATGACATTCCATACAACGCTTACACCCAAATATGGCTGCCAGCCGTTTTTAAGATTTCCGATAAGTTTTATTCTGGGCTCAAATGTAATTGCGTTAAGCAAGCTCGGATCAACCTTAATGCCTGATGAAGATGTATAATCAAAAGTATTTACAAACGCATACGATAACATGAAGCTTGGCTGGATAATGAATTTACCTTCAGCCAGTTCCCAATTATATCCTGTTTTAGATGCAATACCTCCCATAAGCAAAGTAAAATCATCAGTTCCATACATTGTATCTGCAATTGCGCTGTTTGCTCCTGCGTTAATTGTTAATCCCGTGAAGAAATCACCTTTATATAACATTCCGACTAAACCTAATGTGCCGCCGTTTTGGTAAATTCCTACACCGTCATACGCCTGATGAGAGCCGTTATATCCGATATATGCACCCCACATTGCATCCCAGCCGTTTTTAAGTTCATACATTTCGCTTTCAGTGCCGAAATATGAGCCGTAAGCAACGTTAGATACCTTCGCACCTCCTCTTAATTTTACGCTTTCAAATGTTGCATACGGTCTAATCCAAGCGGCATAATCGTCATAAGGTGTTCCCGTCGGGTCAAAGACATAGTTTCCGCTTGCTGAAGCATATTTGTTTCTCAACTTCATTGCAGTTCTTTGCTTCTTTGTCACAAGCATATACATATCCATATTGCGAAATGCTTCATCAAATGAATTTAATTCGTTTAAATATCCGCCAAACTGTGCGGCAATCGCACCTGCCATAATTGCGGGGTTAAAGTCTTTATATCCGCTTCCCGTCGGAGAAAAACCGATACCTTCAGATGTACTTGTTGCTTCTAACCACCTTAGAGGAGATAAGGCTTTGTGCTGTACGCCGTCTTTTATATTGAAATTAAAGTTAACTCCGTCATTTCCCGAAAAACCCATGTTTCTTTTTAATTCTTCTTTTGAAATAAATCCGTTGCTTAAAAGAGTATCGGGAATGAAATTAAAGTCTTCTAAAGTTACATCAACACCGTTAGGACCAAAAATTGCACTGCTTCCGTTTTTAAATATATCTGTTTGACCTGTTGCGGAACTAATATCCGAAGCGAGTTTAGCACCTGATAATAATGTTGTATTGTTGCTTAAATCTTCAAATTTACCGTTTCTTGCATCTAAAAAACCTTCTGTTGCGATATTTGCACCGTTAGAAAATGTAGTACCCGCACCCAAACGGAGAGTGCCGTCTTTTTCCACTTTAACAGTTCCGTCAATTTTGCCCTCGTTGTTAACGGTCGTTTTCTTGCCCGTAATTTTTATTTCTTCACCTGAAGAGCCTAAAGTACCCGTAGAGTTAACAACAACATTTCCGGCATTTTCGTCGTCACTTCCTATAGTACCGCCTTTTATCGTACCTGAAGAATTGACAATCAAATCGCCTGCGGATTTACCTTCTTCATTTCCCGTGTTAGCTAATTCCTGATTTTTTAAATCTATGGTACCGTTATTATTGATTGTTGAATTATCAAGGTCAATACCGCCCGTAATATTGCCAAAATTATTAACCGTTGTATTACTTCCTTCTATTGATAAATCAGGTTCTTCATTAACTCCGATAGTACCGCTCTGGTTATTGGTAATCACACCTCCTGTTGAATTGATTTCGGATTGTATTGTGCCGCTGTTAATAACGTTTCCGTCTTCGTTAAAGAGCGAACCCATACCCTTTTTACCTTGGATTATTGCATCAGCTTCGTTATATAACGTACTTCCTTCGCCGTTTACAACAGTGCCTTCAATTAAGCCTTTTGCCTGGTTATATATAATACCGCCGTTTTGATTTTGAAGTCCTTTATCTCCCTCGGGCTCAATTCCGCTGTTTGTAATTTTACCGAAGTTATTGATAACACCGCCGTCGTTTAAAAGATTTCCTGTTATTTCTGCACTGCTTTTCTCTTCCCCGCTTTTACCGTTATTTAACATAGCTTTATTTGAAAATTTACCATTGTCTTTATTTTCAATCTTGCCATTATTTTGTATTGCAGAATTGTTGGTGAAATCACCACTGTTTGTAATTTCGCCTTTTGCTCCGTTTGTCAAGTTTCCGCTATTTTTAAAAGTACCTTTATTTTCGCTTCCTTTTTCACTCGTTGTTATTGTACCTTCGTTTGTAAACGTACCGCTTTGATTTGAATTCTTTACGGTTCCATCTATCGTGCCTTTATTTGTAAGTGTGCCTGTGCCACTATTTTCAACATTTTTAATATGAGCATCTTCTGTTATGGTGTAATCCCCTTCCTTTGCATTAAAACCGGAGAATGTACCACTAACTTGCAACCCAGTATCTTCCGCACATGCAGGAAGAATTGCACAGCACTGCAGTGACAAAGAAAACAACAATGTAGTTGCAAAAACTTTCCTCTTTTCCATTTCTTAATCCCTTAATTCCTCAATTAATTTGCTACTTTTTAGTTTATGCACCATTTTAGATATTTTGGTGCAAAAAATTGATTATACAGTAAATTTTAATAAAAAGCGGATAAATGTGTCAAGATACATAATATTTAAATTTCATATACCCTGTTTTTAATGTTCAAAATAAGTCAAAGATACTGCAATTTTGCACCAAAATATCTATTTTGTCGCATATTTTATTTTATTATTTAATTCTTGCTTCTGCGGTCTTTGCCCTTAATCAAAGCAATCAAAAGAAATTAAGCATAAGTTTATAAAGCTTTGATACTATTGTTGACAACCTTTAAATTTAAAACCATAATATTTATATGAAAAACATTTTGTCTTATTCTCGTAAAAATCTTACCTTGACATACAGGATTATCAAGTTTATTACAATAACTCTTACGGTTTTTGCGATTATATTTGTCAATCGAATTTTATCCGATGAATTTATTTCCGCAAAAAAATATATGGAGCTCGGGGTAGTTCAAACGGCATCAAATTTAAGCGGGCGAGTTACTAATTCGGTTAATGTTATGAATTTGCTTGCTCTTGAAATGTCAAATGAAGTTAAAACTTATTCCGATAAAAATATTTCCGATTTTCTTTTTAGACATATTAATGATTATGATTTTTATAAAATTATTTTTGTTACAAAAGAAGGAAAAGCATACATTGCTGAAAAAAACTCAAAAACGATATCCAAAATTGACGTAAAAAATGAACAAAATTTTGACGAAACAATGAATGCTTCCGCACCTTTTATTAAAACATCATCAAATCCCAATACTCCTTCCGGATATGTAAATACAATCGGAGTATTTGTTGACGGCAATAAGGGTATGCTGATATCTCAAATATTCGGATTAAAATATTTGAAAATATTGAAATATAACAGTTATGACGGAAAAGGCTATTCTTGTGTTATAAGTGAAAACGGGGATTATGTCATAAAACCGGAAGACACTCTTTCTTCTAATTTTTTCAAGGAAAACATTAAATATATTAATTCCTCAAAAGAAGAAATTATGTCTGATATAAAAGCGAACAAAGCAGGCTCATTCATATTTTCAAAAAATAATAAAAAATATATAGCATCTTATGCGCTTATTAATATGACAAACAATTATGTTTTAACCGTTGTCCCAAAAGGTGTAATAACATTCAACATAAATAAAATGCTCACGGGTATTGTGGTTATTGTTGTGATTATTGCCTTGCTTTTAATATTTCTGTTATATTTCAGCACTTGCCTTTTTGAAGAACATGAAGAATTGATTTTCAGGACTGCTTTTACGGATAAACTTACTCAGGGCGGAAATGAAAATAAATTTATGCTTGAAGCAAAAACGATTTTAAGTAACACTTCTTCAAAATATGCGGTTATTGCCGCAAATATTGCGGGTTTTAGAGCAATCAACGAATTATACGGAAGAAAACGTGCTGATGAAATAATAAAAGATATTTATTTAATTATTGAAAATAATCTGACTTTGGGAAGTGTCTGCGCAAGGATTTATGCTTCGGAATTTGCAATTTTATATAAACTTGATAACATTGATAATCTTAAAGAGCAATTTATGGACAAAATTGCGAATGATGTTTCGCTTTATAATGCTCAAGGCATTAAAGAAAAATTGGCGGATGATGAAATTCCGAGAAATATTCAAATAAAATTAAATTACGGAATATATATTGCTGACAGTACAGACATTAATCAAATGTACGAGAAAGCATATTTTGCAAAGGCGGAACTTAAAAACAGCGCCTTAGAAAATTATAAATTTTATGATGAAACAATGCGCAAGGCTTTGTTGAACGAGAAAAAGACGGAAGCTGAAATGCATAATGCGCTTAAGGAAAGACAATTTAAAATGTTTCTTCAGCCCAAGTTCGATATTTCAACAGGAAAGCTCTCGGGTGCGGAAGCTCTAATCAGGTGGATACATCCGGAAAGAGGATTGATACCTCCGAATTTATTTATTCCCATTTTCGAAAAAAACGGTTTTATTTTGGAAGTCGACAGGTTTATGTGGGAAGAAGCCGCAAAGTTTGTAAAAAGAATGGAACAACAAGGTATAAAGCCTTTTCCTGTATCCGTTAACGTTTCAAGAATACACATGAATAACGATTATTTTATCTCCGAGCTTGTGGATTTGGTTATACATAACGACATTAATCCGAGGCTTTTAGAACTTGAAGTTACGGAAAGCGCTTGTTTTGATGATGAAAAAAGATTTAAATATATATTAAACAAATTAAAAGAACATAATTTTCATATTTCAATGGATGATTTCGGAACGGGATATTCCTCTTTGAATATGCTAAGACATCTTCCCGTTGATATAATAAAATTGGATATGGGCTTTATTAAAGATTCGATAGTTGATAATAATACGGGAATTATTCTTGAAAGCATAGTCCAAATGGCACAAAGATTGGGAATGAAAACCGTTGCGGAAGGCATTGAAACCGAGGAGCAAATGAACTTTTTAAGAAGCATACATTGTGATATCGGGCAGGGATATTTATTCGGCAAGCCGGTTGATGTTGAAACATTTATTAAAACTTTTGTTACCGAAGTTAAAAATGTTTAATGCTTATTCATTATTGCTAAAATTACGTGCGAAAATCTGAATTAAATACATAAACTGTGTTATTTGATTGACTATTGCTTGGGTTTGTTCCATAGGATTTATTGAAGAAAACAAACTTCCGAATTCAAAAAAGTTTTTTCCGCTTTTAATAGAAACATATACATTGTTTTCTTTGGCAATTATATCGACATGGTTTGTTTTAAACATTTTTCTTATGTTGAAGTAACATTGAAGAAGCTCCTCATTAATAAATGTACCTATATAGCCTAAGTTATCCGTAAATATATCGACCTTCTTTTGAGATGAGCCGTATGGTTGAAATTTCATTGATGAAATTTTGTCTTTTTCTTTCATTGCGCTTGCTATTAATACATAGCCAAGAAGTATAAAAAACAAAGCGCAGATTATACACATAACATTCATTAATATATCGTTCAATATTCGTACATAATAAAAGAAAACAAGAATTATAGCAGCAATGAGGGTGCTAAATATTGCGCCAACTTTTTTTATATTTTTTTCTTCGCAATTGAGTATTTTAAAAGGAACGTTAAAAGATTTTTCTCCCAAATCAAAACCGAATAAAACCCCTCTGAATATATAAGCATCGTTTCTTCCATGTCTTGTTACAACTGTTATCATGGCTTTTAGTTCGCTGATTTTAAAGTCGCATCCTTCAAATTTTCCTTTCCAGGAATCGTCAATTTCAAAACTTTCGGGCTCACGTTCCGTTATTTCGTTGTAATATAATTCTTCTTTTTTAAACAAAGAGTCTTGATTTTTGTATTCAATAAAATCACATTGGTTTAAAAGCTCGGGTATTGCGATTTTTTTTAAAAGTTCCCGATAGTTTTTACCGTTACTTGATATAACGCCCCAGATAATAAGAACAAATGCAACAATAGAATATATTATTTCAATAATCGTATCGGAAAATATTTTTATAAATAAAAAATAAAATGAAAGAGGAATTGCAGCGCATACAATTTGCACAGCTACACTTGCAAATTCCATATCGGGAAGAAGTCTTTTTATTTTTGAAAAATAAAAATTATATACTGTTAAAGTTATTAAAATACAAACCACAAGAGCAACAGAGTAATTAATGAATAAAGTTTTATTATGCGTAAAATCTCCAATCCCCGCTATAATAGAAAAAACCAGACCAATAACAAGGAAAAAAACGGTAAATATTGTTTGTTGTAAATATAAAGCTCTTATCGGCAAAGTGTTTTGTACTTTAGAAAATACTTCCGAAAAATTGTTTGATATGGTTTCTCTGATATTTTCAACAGAATTCATTTGATACTCCTTAAGCTTTATTGTACGGATTTTATGCTTTTTTTCAATATTTAGAAGAATAAATTGAACATACGGATGATATTAATTTTTGTAAAATATGCATATTTAAAAAATATTTTTTATAAATTTAATTTAAAAAATGCCGATATGATAATTGAGTGAAGCTTTAAAAATAATGTTATTATGCATATAAATAAAATTTTAAATAATTTTGGAAAAAATATACGCAATCAGGCAATTTTGCAAAATAAAACCAACAAATTCGGCTTAAAAATCCTCTCTTGCGACTATGTGGATATTTCTTCAAAGGGTAATGTTTTAAACAATAATGACTCATCAAAAGTAAATACCCCTTCATCTTCTTCAGATAATTCTCAAGAAAATAATCCAATTCCTCAGCCTCAGGAAGCTAAGTTTCCGACAAAAGAAGAAATGGAAGAGAGAAAAGCTTATATAAGTTCAAAATATCCCGATATTAATCCTGTTTATCATTCAAGTATATCTATATTAGATAGTGTAAAATATTCTAAACTGCTTTCCGTTTTTGAATATTGTACGGATTGCAATATTGCTTTTAATATGGTTTTTGAAAGCGATAAAGTATGTAATAGGTTTTTGGATTTGCTTAAAGAGGGAATGGAGCCAACCAAAGCATTAAGTATAGGGAAACTTGAAGATACGAAGTATGAAAGAGCCGATTTATCGCTTAAGAAAGGTTATGATATATCTTTGATTGAAGATGTAGCTAATTTAGAAGACGATTTATATGCAAAATTGAATAACTTATCTTCCGATACGGTTAATAAACTTTATCAAACAGGCATGAAGGTATCCGATATTGCAAAATATTCGGATAAATTTGATTATGATAAATTTATAAACGAAATAAAAGACCCGCAAGGCCATAAAACTAAAGTCCTTGAATTACAAAATTCAGCAGGTTTCAAGCTTGCTGCCGTTAAAAAAGTTTCATCTTCGGATAACGAAGAAATTCAAAACAGTGATGAAGTGCAGACTGTAAAGATAATTACTCTTGATGAAAACGGCCAAATTACAAAAAGCACCTCTGAAATAAAAGGAAAAATTGATGAAAATACGGATGGTTTAAAGATTTTTGGCGGGGAAAGTAAAAGTTGGTATTACGGCTCAGACAGAACAACAATTTTAAATCATTCAACAAGCGGCGATGATATAATTTCCCAAATCGAAATTGTGAATAATAAAAACAATGAGCCCGAATATATTCTCTATACTAAAGACTCTAAAGAATTACAGGGAGCTTATGAAACAATAAGATATGAGTTAGCGGACTATCCTTCGGATATGGATGTTTTAGAAGAAATTCAAAACGGAACAATTCAAGGAGGGAAAGTAATTTCATCCGTAACAAGTAAAGAAGGATATAAGAGCCTGAGAGAAAATTTTGAATTTAATAATTCGTTTATTAAAAGAAATTATAGTCAAATTCTTGATGATGAAGGTAATATTGTTTCTTATCAATATGAATATGGTATAAAAGATGAAAATTCAAAACAATTATTATCGCTTGAAAGGAGCTGGACTAAAAATCCCGATAACACAACAACCACGGTAATTAACGGTAAAGAATTTAAAGCAAAATTTGATGATATTGCAAAAACCGTTGAAATAACAGGACCTGAAGGCTTTTATAAAACAATTGTTATTAAAAATTTAATCGTACCGTATAACCCCGAGGACAGCTTCCAAAAAAGTACATATAAAAGCGAAGAAGCAAAGCAAAATGCCGTGTTTGATTTTATAAAAACCCTTCCTTGCGACCAATTGCTTAATATTGGCGAATATATAACAAACATTGATGTTTCCTCACTGCTTAAAAGTGCATACGGAAGGGGTACATTGGTATCAGGATTGGATTTACCCGTAACGGCGCATGAATTAGGGCATGCAATAGATTTCGGAACAATACCCAAATATACTGAAACTATGAATATAAGTGATAATCAAGAGCTTATTGATATATATAATGATGAAATGAATATATTTAATTCAAAATACCCTGAACTTGTTCAAAATATTTCGGATTATTTCTCTCAAAACGGCGGAAGTGCAAGGGCGGGCTTATCTGAAATGGTGGCTGAAACAAATATGCTTATGACAACATACGGTAACAATAATGATGTGCTTAAAACAAGAAGCCAATATCTTGTAAGATATTTCCCCAAGACAATTTCAAAGATTGCGCAGCTAATGGGCTATAATTCAACTTCTTCAAATTAAATCAAAGTCATATAAATAATTTTTTAAACTGATGCAATTATTGATAAAATCTGCTATCATTAATTTTTAATTGTATGTGATGGAGTATGATATGAATTTAAATGAACTTGAAATAATGCGCAAAAAAGAAATTGCAAAGTTTTTTCTTTTTTTAATATCGAACACTGTTTTATTTGTCATTCTTATATGGTTTGAGCTGTCTTATTGCGAAAAAGTGAATAACCTGCTTGCGCTAATAGATGCCGTGCTTGTGATATTATATGGTTATATTGGTTTTATGCCTAAAGAATTTGAAGTTAAAATTAAAAAAGATATTATGCCTTTACTTTTAAAAAATATTTTAGTACCTGATGCCGATATTAAATGGGCTTATGATAACTATACGCCATTTGTTGAAATCACACCCGACAGGGGGGATATTGCTGCCGTTGAAAAAGAAATAGACAGGCGCTTTTGTGTAAAATATCCGGGAAAACATATCGACTCAGAGAAGCTGATGAATTATGCATCTGCAATAAAGAATTTGAAAGAACAGAATAAACTTACACCTGAGCAGATGCAGCTTTTAAAAAGCTATCAAGAATATATCAATGAATATCAAAAAAAATTAAAAATAATAGCTAAAGCAAAACATGAAATAGCATGCCGGATGTTAGAGGAATTGCAAGAAAAGGGCGATAATATAAATGAATATGATAAGAGAAAAATTGAATATTTAAAACTTAAAAACGAAAATTATAAAGAATCAATTGTAGTGAAAAAATATAGCGATGAATTAGAAAGCCTGCGTCAAAAAAAAGAAGATGAATTGAACAGTGAAGAAAAATCAAGAATAGAGTTTTTACAACAAAAAATTAATGAATACCATGAAAAAACTTTAAAAGAAATAAAAAACCAGCAAACTGAGATTTTCGCATTTACCGCTTCTCTAAATTCAGCTTTATATAAGACATTAGGCGTTCCCAAGGTAGATGACGACGATAAATTTTACGGAACGTATAAAGGTATTAAATTTGCCGCATTTGAAATAAATGATTGCAGACTGTTTTACGGTACGATGATTGCAATACCTCTAAAAAGTGAATTCAAAAATGATGTTTCAATAATCTATAACGGAAAGAACGGACTCAAATCGGAGTTAAAAAACAGAATAAAACTAAATAAACAAAGAGTTAACTTTGGAAATTTTTTAAATCATACTTTGTGGGCTAAGTCAATAAAAAACATTTCAGATGTTATTACGGAAAAATTTATAGGATATGTTAACAGTTTACCCGGCAATTTTTCATTTTTAATTAACGGTGACTATGCTTATTTAATTTACCCGCATAAAAAAGATTTATACAGATACGGGTCGCTTTTTAAAAAGCTTAACGACCGAAAGCAGTATGAAGAACTTAGGAAAGATATAATTACACTTCTAAACATTGTTGAACAATTTGGAAATGCGGCAGCGTAAACCGTTTTATGTTTTTGCGCTAAAAGTTAATATTTCATTATCAGAAGGCACTAAAACATTTTTCAAATTCAAATTTTTAACATCATCTCTTGTAACCGTTAAATGGCTTACTGTATCCATGTGGCTTGCAATAATTTTTGAGTTTTTGGAATATGATGAAATTTTTTTAATATCATCCAAATTCATAATTAATCTTTCACCGTTTAAAACAGTTGCACCGCATCCGTTTATAATAATAATTTCGGGGTTAAATTTATCAAGGGCATTTTTTACTTCATCACACCAGATAGTATCTCCCGCAAGGTATAAAGTTTTTTCATTTTCCGACTTAAATACAACACCCATGGCATCATAGGGCATATTAACCTTTTGGCATATCGGTTTTATGATTTCTCTTTTTCCGTGCTGGCAATCGGTTTTATATAGTTTTATTTTGTCAAACTCTGTTCCTTCTTGTTTTATAATTCTTACATCTTTAAAATCCAAGCCTTCAATGATATTTTTATCCGCTTCGCTTTGAACAAAGAAAGGAATATTTTTATTTAATGCTCTGCTTGCAAATTCATCCCAGTGGTCAGGGTGATAATGAGTTAATATGACTGCATCAACATCAACAATTTTTTCAACGCTTATGGGAAGCTCTACTCTCGGCTGTCTTATATCAAAGTTAACTCCCGAGTCAAAACCTTCCATATAGTCTTTCGGCATAAGCCAGGGGTCAACTAAAAATCTTTTGCTGTTGTATGTGATAATGATTGTTGCATTTCTTATTTGATGAATTTTCATTTAATTGCCTTTTAAATATTTCCTAAGTTATTATAGCATATTCTTTTTAAATATTATTTTGATTAAGCGCGGCGCTGTTGAATAAAATTAAAAAGAGGCTTTAAAATTATGTAATTTTATAGTATAAATATATCAATCGAGGAGAAGAAAATGAAAGTTTTAATAATCAACGGCAGTCCGAGAAAAGACGGCAATACGACAATAGCAATCAACGAGCTTCAAAAAACTTTTGGTGAAAACGATGTTGATGTTGAAGTTATAAATTTAAGTACAAAAGATATAAGAGGCTGTATTGCCTGCAATAATTGCCATAAAACGGGAAAATGCGTATTTGATGATATAGTTAACGAAACCGCTTTAAAATTCAGCGAAGCGGATGGCTTGATTGTTGCAAGCCCGGTATATTATGCAAGCGCAAATGCAACTTTAGTGGCATTTTTACAAAGATTATTTTATTCAACCTCAACTACAATTGATAAAACAATGAAATTAGGTGCAAGTGTTGCGGTTTGCAGAAGGGGCGGAGCTTCTTCCACATTCGACGAACTGAATAAATTTTTCACAATTTCAAACATGCCTGTTGTATCAAGCCAATATTGGAACAGTGTACACGGCAGAGAAAAAGGGGAAGCAAATCAAGACCTTGAAGGTTTGCAGACAATGAGGACATTGGCTTTAAATATGACGTTTTTAATAAAATCAATTGCTTTGGGTAAAAAAGAATTTGCTCTGCCTAAAAAAGAAGAAAGCGTTTATACTCACTTTATTCATTAATTTTTAAGCGATTTTATTTCTGAAAGAATTTATTTCCGTACTTCGCAAAAGAAAGCGAACCCAATGAGGCATCAAATAAACTCTTATCATCTTCGCTAAAATAATCTTCGGCTCTTGAAGCTGCCATAACGGCATCTGTAGTTATTCCCGGGCGCATTTTTGTAACGTTGGCTTTGTATATATCTTGTGCAGTGTATGCTTCTTTTTCCAACAGATTTGTTTTATATAATTCAAGTTGAAATTTTTGATACTTAGCAGGATTGAAAATTTGATCAAAATTTACTATCCCTGACGATGGCTTTAGATCATATTTTTGAGCAAGCTCTTCAACCAGTTGTTCATCAACATTAGTTTTACCAACGCTAAATGCTTTAGCATATTCGCTTGCTTTTGCAGCTTGTGCGCTTCCTGCTTCAACAGCGCCTTGGGAATTAATAACATCCTGATATAATTTCCCATTGAATTTAGATTGGTCGCCAAACAGCATATTATCTATAATATCTTTATTTAATCCGTCATTTTGCAGTGAATTCAATGTTTGTGTTTTATCCATAATATCAGAATGATATGTTTCACGAGCATTTGATACTTTAGCAAGTTCAAGGTCGAATTGAGCCTGAACTTTTTCTGAGTGTTGAACTTTTGAATAAAATTCAGTAAAATCTCTTTGGTCATACGGAACTTCAAATTCTTTTTCAAGTGCTTTTAAACAGTCATCCACTGCTTCTTTAACATTTTCAAAAGAAACAGATGAATTTTCTTCAAGTATTTTATTTAAATCTTCCCTGCTCATTATATCTAATTTTCCGCCTTTTGCTTTATATGCATTTTGATAATATTCCATTATGGCGCTTTTAACCCCTTCAATTCCTTGGGCTTTTGCAATATCGCCAAATTGTCTGAAATGTTCCAATTCATGTCTTAGTACTGATTCTGCGGTTTCTCCCTGCATGTGTAAACTTAATTTTGCTTTAGGGGATAAAATGTTTTCGTTTACATATATTTTTCCTGTTGTAGGCTCATAACTTGCAAGTATTTGATTTGAAGCGTTTGACAGTTCTTGCTTGTAAAATTCAATTTCCGGCTTAACAGCTAAACCCATTTCGTTTCCAATCATATTGTAATTAATTAAGGTATCTGCTTTTGCAAATTCTGTTTGTATACCTTTAAAATTTTTGCATGCGGACAGGTTGGAGATTAATTCCGTATTTAAACCGACAGTACTTGTACCGTATTTTGCAAATCTTCCTGCTTGTTTTACGGCTTTTGGCATAAAAGGTAATGTTAAAGCTAAATCTACTCCGTCTCCTCCGATATTTTGCAGGTCTTCTCTTACTTCATTATATTTGCCTTCTTTGTTATCTTTAACGGTTTCACAAACATCGTATGCGGTTTTGCCTATTGCAAATGCGCCAAATCCAAGCGCCAAAAACGCACCTGCAGTTGCACAGGATATTCCGACAAGGGGAGCTGCCGAAATTAAAGCACATGTACCTGCTACGGCTATGGCTGTTTTGACGGGGTGTTTAACAATGGATGTTGCAATATTTTTTGCTTTATCGACAAACCCTTTTAATACTAAACCTGCTCCTTCTTTAAAACTTACTTTCTCCCCTGTTATATCCGAAATCTCGTTTTTTGAATTACCGGTTGTTTCAACACTGCCATTAAAAATTTCAATTTCATCGTCATTTATTTTTGCTTTTGTGCCTGCATTTTGTGGTAGCTCAACACTATAATTATAGTGCAGCGCATCTATTTTATTCATCATCTCTCCTAAAACTTGTATCCTTCGTAAAAAATATATTTTAATAAAAAATTTTTGCTTTGTAATATTGATAAATATTTGTTTTAAGTTTAACAATTTTTAACGCAATATTAAATAACTTAAAATTGACGATTTCTTATATGGCGCCTATATAACCTAAGGCGTCTTAAGACAGCCTCTTTTACCATATCATCATCAAGATATAATCTGTCTTGTTCATCTTTTTGTTTTACGCTGTCCGAATTGAAAAACATGTATCTTCCTTTGATTATTTTTGTTTTGCCGCTTTTACATTCTGATATTTCCGATTTTTTAACACCGTCAAAATAGCTGCATCCTTCTTCTAAAGACTCAAACTCCCTATATTTCTTTTCTTTTAAATCGACGCCTATTGTACTGTCTTTATAGCGTGTTCGAATAATGTCTTGTATTTTTTTAATATCCGGTGTTTTTTTATTATTTAATTCAACTTCAACCTCATCCGCATATACATATATGGGAAGACTTCTATCCCTTTCTTTTGTTTTTAATTTAAGCTGCTTATATATGCCTGCTCTTTTTACTCCGGTTTTGTTTTCAGCATCAATAACACTCCTGAATTTTTCAAAGCTTCCGTCAATATTAATCTGATAAATCGGTCTGGGCATTTTTGCCCGTTTTTCATCCAAAACGGATTGAATATCTATATTACCGTTTCTGTCTCTCAATTCAGCCGCATTTTTTATTATATATCCGAATGTATTTGAAACATAACCGTTTAGCGCCTTTGATATATATTTACTCTGGAGTCCCGTTGAAGAAGATGCTTCCGATATTGTCCTATAATATTGATATTCACCGCTTTCAAGATTAATTACAAGAATATTTGGTTTATGTTTTTCAAAAATTTCATCAATTCTTTTTTGGCTTAATTTTTCGCTTCCGTCTTTTTGTTTGGTTTCTACATCAATTGAGCGCACAAATACATAACCGTCAGCCGGAGTTTCATCCGATAAATGGTTATAAATTTTTTGTCTTGTATATCCGAAAGCACAAGCGGCACTTGCGGTATCATCATATTTTGTCACTTCTTTTGTTTCAAGATTTAGAGCATATATCGGACAGCGATATATGCTTGAAGTAAATGACACCGTGTCTTTTGAAATTAAAGATACGGTTTTTTGGTTTTTAAATAATTGTTTATTTACTCGATTGAATGTATAATTAAATAGCGGAGCGATTTTCATACTTGTTTTAATGTTTGTGAAAAAAATATATTGCTTAAGTTTTGTAATTTTTGATAGAATATCAACATAAATTATGTTTGAAAAGCGGAAAATAATGAAAATAAATGATTTGTTAAAGAAAATATTTAATATAGAAATAAACGGCAGAAGAACTGCCATAACCATATTTGGTATTGAAATTCGAAGAACAAATCGAAAAGCAAATTTTGAAGAAATCAAAATTAAATATAACGCTTTTTTAAAAAGGTTGACAATAGATAGCAGATTGGGTTTTCAAGATTACAACCAAAACACGATTATAATGTTTTGGATGATGTTTAATAAATATCGTGATGAATTTAAAAAATCTTTTAATATTAAAATTTTGGCTCAGGACTTTGTTCCAAATTGTAAGGAAAGGTATCTTTGCTATTCAATAAAAAAAGATGATAAAAAATCAATGTATATTCCGGACCCCTTCTTTTATTCCTGGGTAAATTGCGGATGCGATAATTTTAGAGAATTTGTGTCCAAAATAGAATTTGAGGGGGGGGTAAACCACTATATGATAAAATCTTTTGGATAGGAAATATCGAAACTTTTGAAGGGCGAAAAAAGCTTGTTGAACTTGCAAATGAAAACGAACATTTTGAATTTATTTCAATGAGCTGGAATACAAAAGAAAGAGAAGGAAAAAGATTTAAAGCAACAAAATATGTGTCAATGCTTGATTTTTGCAAGTATAAATATCTCCTTGATATCAGGGGGTATGGCTGGAGCGGAAGACTTAAATTTCTTTTGTATACTCAAAGACCCATATTTTATGTTGAAAGAGATTTGCTGAGCTTTTCATCCGAAGGACTTGAGCCTTTTGTACATTATATCCCCGTTAAAGAAGATTTATCCGATCTTGAAGAAAAATATCAATGGGCGCAGAGTCATCCCAAAGAATGTCAAAAAATAGCTCAAAACGCACTTGCTTTTGCAAAGAAAAAGTATGATTACGATAATATTTTATCGGAGTATAAAGATATTGTTTTAAAGTTCATTGGTGAATAGTTTTACAAGGATAAAATTCTTATGATATACTTCTTTTGTTGAACAATAAAACAAGGGATACTAAAAGATGACTGATGAAAATAAAGCATCAACATCATTAGACTCAAAGGGTGAAATTGTAATATATACAACCGATGACGGTAAAATTTCACTTGATACCAAGCTTCAAAATAATACAATTTGGCTTACTCAAAAAGATATGGCTGAATTGTTCGGCGTAAAAACTCCTGCAATTAATAAACATTTATTAAATATATATAAAGAAGGAGAACTTGAAGAAAAAGCAACTATTTCCATTTTGGAAATAGTTCAAAAAGAAGGGAACAGAAACATAAAGCGTAAAAAAGCATTTTATAATTTAGATGCAATAATTTCCGTCGGATATAGAGTTAATTCATCACGTGCAACGCAATTTAGGATTTGGGCTACTAACGTTTTAAAAGAATACTTGATAAAAGGTTATGCAATTAATGAAAAACTCTTGAATGATAAACAGGAAAAAATACACGCTTTGCAAACAACAGTAAGTTTATTAACAAGAAGTTTAAAAAATCAAATAGAAACACTAAATGATGCTAAACAAATTGCAAAAATACTTGATAAGTTTGCACAAGGGCTTGATTTACTTGATAACTTTGACCATAAAACATTAGACACAAAAGGTTTTACGCAAAAAGAAACGGTTATAATTCCCGTTAAAGAATTTTTATCGGTAATTGATAAAATGAAATCAGAATTTGCATCTGACGTTTTTGCAAATCCAAAAGATGATAGTTTTGAAAGTTCAATTAATCAAATTTATCAAACTGTTGGCGGAAATGACTGTTATCCGACATTGGAAGAAAAAGCCGCAATGCTGTTATATTTAATAACTAAAAATCATTCATTTTCCGATGGGAATAAACGCATTGCTGCAAGTTGTTTCTTATATTTTTTAGAAAAAAACGGTATTTTATATAAAAACAATCTGCCGATTATTGATAACGGAGCATTATTTGCGCTAACATTGTTAATTGCGGAAAGTAATCCAAAAGAAATGGATACAATGAAACAAATTGTCATAAGTGTTCTGAATAGAGGAATTTGCAATCGGATGTGAAATAAGAATTTTTATTGCAAGCACTCTTAATTTGATTTTGGTTTTACAAGGATAAAATTCCTATGATATACTTCTTTTGTTGAACAATAAAACAGGGGATACTAAAAGATGACTGATGAAAATAAATCATTAATATCGCTTGAATCAAAAGGTGCATATTTGGTTTTAAACTTATTCGGTTTAAAACTGAGAATAAGAAAAATTAACAGATTTGAGATAAAAATAAAATACAATTATCTTTTAAAAGAGCTTAAAATAAAAACAGGACTTGGCTTTCAGGATTATACCCAAAATACAATCATTATGTTTATGATGATGTTCAACAAATATCGTGATGAATTTAAAAAATCTTTTGAATTGATTATCAAGGCGGAAGATTATATACCAAAATCAAACAAAAAATATCTCGGATACGGTATTTTTTGTGATGATAAAAAATCAATGTATATACCTGACCCCACATTTTATTCCTGGGTAAATTGCGGATGCGAAAGTTTTAAAGATTACGCTGAAAAGATAGAATCCGAGGGGGGGGGTAAACCACTATATGATAAAATCTTTTGGATAGGAAATATTGACGTTCATCCCATTAGGAAAAAGCTTGTTGAACTTGCAAATGAAAACGAGCATTTTGAATTTATTTCAATGAGCTGGAATACAAATGAAAGAGAAGGAAAAAGATTTAAAGCAACAAAATATGTGTCTTTACCCGATCATTGCAAATATAAATATTTGCTTGATATTAGAGGCAACGGCTGGAGCGGAAGACTTAAATTTCTTTTGTATACTCAAAGACCGGTATTTTATGTTGAGAGAAATCTAAAAGACTATTCAATTGAAGGACTTGAGCCTTTTGTACATTATATCCCCGTTAAAGAAGATTTATCCGACCTTGAAGAAAAATATCAATGGGCGCAAAGTCATCCCAAAGAATGTCAAAAAATAGCTCAAAACGCACTTGCTTTTGCAAAGAAAAAGTATGATTACGATAATATTTTATCGGAGTATAAAGAGATTGTTTTAAAATTCATAAATGAAAAATGATTTTAAATATACCGATTATATGTTATAACAATATATATTGAGGCAGATATATATGGAAGATGATAACAAGATATATACCATAATAAATATTTTTTTAATTTCTCCGGTGATTTATTTGCTCAGCTCTGTTGTTTATGGTTTGAAAAAAGCAAAGACCCAAAAAAGCTTCTACAAAAAAAGTTATAAAACACGCTACATTGTTAACAAAAAGCCGGTAAAAATTCAATTTGAAGAAGGGGTTGAAATTCCGATTGAGTCCCTAAAGGAATTCAGCGGGATGAAAGCCAATCAAGTGTTAAGTCTGAGGCAGAAAGCGATTGATTCTTCTCCTGTTTTTTCTTTACCGAATTATTTCCCTGACATGAATGTTTATAAATTGGCGGACGGGCTCCCCTGGATTAGTGCGCGTGAGATTTCTTGCAACGGTATTACGAAAAATATAGGCAAAGGTCCGTCAAGAGAAAGCTTTCCTATATTAAACCCCGAGGCTTTAATTAACAATGATATACCGGGATACGGGCAACCAAGAGAATGGGGAAGAACTTGCAGTGAAATTGACTATCTTCTTCCGGATAAAATGATATATAATGAGCGAAAAAAGACAATATATGCTTATATAAATGCAACTGATTTTATGAATAAGTTTCAAATGGATAAAATTCCAATTTTTCCCAGTGATTCAAATGCCAGAGATTTAGGATATAATTGGGTTTATTCTCCTAAAGAAAATAACAAAAATGTTACTTTTTTAAACAGCCCGAATGTGTCTGATGAAATATTTGATACAAGAGGATATTTCCACCAAGGATATGCTTGTAAGCTTGAGGGCGGCTGCAATAATTATTCTCCCAGACAAGAATATTATGATGCAAAAATTTTATCAAATGATGCAAAGGTTGTATTTAAATTATGGAAAAATAAACCTTTTAATAAAAACCTGCCTGCTGATTTTAATTATGAAATTATATATCATTAATTACTTTTCAAAAATTTACACTTTATGATATAAATATATTAGGAGGGGAGTTTGGGAAATCCCGTATTAAAATTATTAAATCTGTTTTTGCTGGCTCTTGTAATTACCGTGTTAATTTGTATGGGGTTGGAATATTGCGGTATCAGCGTTATTTATAAAAATAATAAGCTTAACAGTATCGTAAAAAGTGATAAAATAATTGAAATTCCGATTGAGCCTCTTAGGGAATTCAGCGGAAAAAGTGTGTATGAAATATTTTCTTTAAGAAAAGATGCGATAAAAACTTCCCCTTTATTTTCATCAATTAAACAATATACAATGAATCAGAACGTGTTTAAAATTGAGGACGGTTTACCTTGGATTGGTGCATACGAATCAACTTGCCATGGTATAACGGAAAACATTGGCAATGGTCCTTCAAGAAACAGCTTTGAAATTTTAAATCCTGAAATTTTGTTGAATAATATAACAATGGACTATAATTTTGAAGCAGACGGAATTCCCTGTTCCGAAGTTGATTATTTGTATCCGAATCGCTTAAATTATAATTCAAAAACAAATACAATTACGGCTTATGTTGATGTAAGGAATTTTAGAAAAAAGAACGGTTTTTATCCTTATATTGCACTCGGGGATATAAATGCCGGAGATTTAGGATATAATTGGGTTTATTCCAATCCGAAAGATAATATAAACGTTAAATTTACGGAAAAAAATAATGTAACTTTGGAGCCCATGCAAACGGCTTCATATATACATAAGGGTTATGCCTGCAAACTTAAGGGCGGTTGCAACAATATTTCGCCGAGAATTAGCTCTTATGATTTTCAAATTTTAAGAGAAAATGCCAGGGTTGTATTTGAATTATGGAAAAATAAACCAATTTCAAAATATCAGCCCGCTGATGTAATTTATAGAATAGTGTATGAATAAAATGGAGATAATATGATTAAATTAGGAATTTTAGGATATGGAAATTTGGGCAGAGGGGTTGAAAACGCAGTTAAAATAAACCCTGATACGGAGCTTTGTGCGATTTTTACAAGAAGAAATCCTTCTGATGTAAAAGTTAATTCAAACACAAAAGTTGTAAGCGTTGATGAAATTGAAGAATGGAAAAACAAAATTGACGTTTTAATTTTGTGCGGGGGAAGTGCTGTGGATTTACCCGTTCAAACTCCAAAATATGCAAAATTATTTAATGTTATAGATAGTTTTGATACACACGCTAAAATCCCTGAACACTATAAAAATGTTGATACGTCGGCAAAAAGTGCTTCCAAAACTGCAATTATATCGGTTGGCTGGGATCCGGGGTTATTTTCTTTAAACAGAATGTATGCAAATGCCATATTGCCTGACGGATGTGACTATACTTTCTGGGGCAGAGGGGTAAGCCAAGGACATTCCGATGCAATCAGAAGAATTGAAGGAGTAAAAGATGCCAGACAATATACCGTTCCTGTTGAAGAAGCTTTAATTCAAGCAAGAAGCGGAAAAAATCCTCAACTTACAACAAGACAAAAACACAAAAGGGAATGTTATGTTGTATTAAAAGAAGGTGCGGATGCCAAAAGAGTGGAAAGTGAAATAGTTAACATGCCAAACTATTTTGCGGATTATGATACTACCGTTAACTTTATATCGGAAGAAGAATTGAAGAAAAACCACAGCGCAATCCCTCACGGCGGATTTGTATTAAGAAGCGGAAAAACTTCGCCAAATACCAATCATATAATTGAATACAGCTTAAAACTCGACTCTAATCCCGAATTTACATCAAGTGTTTTAATTGCATATGCAAGAGCTGCACTGAGATTAAATAAAGAAGGTGTTTATGGCTGTAAAACAGTATTTGATGTAGCTCCCGCATATTTGAGTCCGAAAACAAACGAAGAATTGATTTCAACGATGTTATAATCATATACGGAGTTTGTTTTGTGAAAATTAATATATGCTTTGGAATAAATGATGCCTATAGCAAATATTGCGCCGTAACAATAGCTTCAATATTATATAATTCCAACAAAAAAGATAAATATAAAATCTACATTCTTACCGATTTTATCTCTAAAGAAAATCGAAAGAAATTAAATGCTCTTAAAAAAATAAGAAATTTTGAACTTAAAATTATAACTTTTGATATGAAATTTCTTGAACGGCAAAAATATTTAAGAGTTACGCTTGCAGCTTTTTACAGATATAAAATCTTTGATTTAATAAAAGAGGATAAAGTAATATATCTTGATTCCGACATAATAGTCAGAAAAGATATTGCACAATTATTTAAAACAGACTTTGAAGGAAATCTTATAGCCGGTGTTGAAGATGTATATGCAAAAGCAATGAAAAACTCTATTGAATTAGATGAGTCTGCAACATATGTGAATTCAGGAATGCTGTTTTTTAATTTAAAGCAGTGTAAAAAAGAAAACATAAGACAAAAATTATTTGATTTCCTAAAGACCGAAAAAGGGAAAGATTGGTGCGACCAGAATACACTTAATTACATTTTCCAGAATAGAATAAAACTTTTAGATTTGAAATGGAACCATATGTATACTTTGAATGAAAGAAACGAATATGACAACCCCGAATATTATAACGCATTGAGGTTTGACCCCTCAATTAATCATTATGCATCTTGTTATAAACCTTGGAATACGGATTTTAATTGCAATTTACAATACGAGTATTTTAAATATGCTAAATTAACGTTATATTACAAAGAAATTATTAATACGTATAATATTTTAGTGAATGAAGAATTAACTACAATCACGGATGCGGCAAGAAAAAACGTAAAAGAATATTTTAGGAGTTAAGAATGAAGATAAATATATGCTATGCGCTAAATGACGCAAATTGTTCCCATTGTGCGGTATCTATTGCTTCAATGTTATATAATTCCAACAAAAAAGATAAATATAAAATTTATATTTTATCCGATTTTATATCTTCTTTTAATCAACAGAAATTAAAAAGCCTGAAAAAAATCAGAAAATTTGATATTGAATTTGTTTTTGATGATTTTGAGTATGCAAAAAACTTTAAGCATCATGATATGCCTTTACATGAATGCTATATTTACAAGATTTTTGATTTGATAAAAGAAGATAAAATACTTTATCTTGATTTTGATACAATGATAAGAAAAGATGTTGCAGCGCTTTATGACACTGATTTTGAAGAAAAATTATGTATCGGCGTTGAGGATATAATGAGTATTTCCTGCAAAAAATGGTCGGGATTTGACGAGAAAACAGATTTTATCAATAGCGGTGTTATGCTCTTAAATCTTAAACGCTCAAGAGAGGAAAATATTTCTCAAAAGATTTTTGATTTTATTAAAACACCTCAGGGTGAGAAATTGAGAGTAAACTACGTTGTGAATTATGTCTTTCAAAATAAGATAAAAACAGTTGATATCATTTGGAATCATATGTATTGTTTTTATAATGAGTACAAAGATCAGAAATATTACACTGACTCAAGTATAGATCCTTCAATCGTCCACTATATTTCAGATGTGAGCCCTTGGAATACGGCAAGCCAACCGAATAAGAAAAATGAATATATTGATTATTTAGAGTTAACCCCGTATTACGAGGAATACCTTATTTTTACAAATATAAAATTTCAAGAAACTTTAATCAAGAACCTATGCGAAATTAAAAATTTGCTAACAGCCGGAGGTAAAAAGTGAAAAAAATTAAAACAAATTTATTTGTGTTATTGATTATTCTTTTATTTTCATTGCTTGCGGAATTTTGTCTTTCAAGATATATAAATTGGGATTTGCATGCATATCATTACTATAACGGCTGGGCATTTTTAAATCATAGACTTGATATAGACATAATGCCCGCAATTTTCAGATCATATTTTAATCCGCTTCTTGATGCGGCAAATTTTGCTCTTATTCATAAATTTAATTATTTTCCCATAGTAATACTTTTTATTTCCGGTTTAAAATTCGGCATATTTTTGTTTTTAGCATATAAAATATATGATTTAACGATTAGAGAAGATTTTAAATATAAAAAATTAACAACGATTTTGTGTATGTTTTTGTGCGCATATTCGACAATATGTTTTATCACAAAAGGAGTTGAATCAACGGATATGCCGATAGGTATTATAACTCTTTTTGCCCTCTACCTTTTCCTTAAAACCTTTTATGGCGATAATATTAAAAAGAATTATATATTAATCTTCTTTTCATCTTTTTTAATAGGTGCCGCATTTGGTTTAAAATATACTAATATATCTTTTTGTATAGCATTACCTCTTGTTGTTCTTCTGAGATATAAATCCTTTAAACACCCGATAAAAACAACATTACTCATAATTATTTCAATGTTTTCAGGTTTCCTCTTAACGGACGGCTTTTGGTTATATACCTTGTGGCATAAGTTCCACAATCCAATGTTCCCATACTTTAACGAGATATTTCATTCTCCTTATGCTGATTATGACCATGTCTTTAATACCGATTTTTACCATATCAGACCAAAAAACCTATTCCAATTTATTTTTCATCCCGTATTGGGCAGGGGGCTTGAATTTAAATGCGTTGATTTAAAAGCATTGTTTGTATTTTGGGGCTTTATTGCCGCAGGTATTGCAACTCTCCAATATAGAAATTTTATTCAAAAAACCGGTTTATTAATAAGATCCGACGTTTTTTATTTTTTGTTCGTGCTTACAATATTATCGTATTATGCTAATACGTTTGTATTTGGAAATATAAGATATATTTTGCCTTTATATTGCTTTTTTTCTTTATTTGTTGCAATTTTATGTTTTTATTTTTGCTGTGTATTTAAAAAAGAAAAAATCTTTATTCCTTTTTTGACTTTTATTACATTTATAAATTTATACGTATTTTCTTTGGGACGCGGTTTTGTTTTTCATTATTGGAAATTGGGATTAAAGCCGGCATTTAAGGTTGAAAATTTTAACTTTGAAGACAATTCGATTGTTTTTTGTGCAACAACCATGGCTTCGTTTATCGTACCGGAGCAAAACAAAAATGCTAAATATGTATTTTTTGCGGTCCCGGAAAAGGTTATGCAAAATAGCATAAGCGTAGTTCAAAACAGACACTGGAATGATTTTTATACATCTTTGTGGCTTGAATCCTATTTATCGGATTTAATAAAACAAGATAAAATAATGTATGCTGTTTTTTCAAATTTAATGCTTGGCGGAGACGGGGAAGATTTTCATATATATGAAGAAGCATTGAAATATTATTCAAATAATAAAAAGAAATTTACCGATTGTAAAATTTCAAAAATAAGGACCTTGGACAGAATTGATTCTTGGCCCGGACCATATCTTGTATGTAAAATAAAATAGTCAAAAACAGAACTTTATAGTAAGATTATGTTATGGATAAATTTCGTAAGGATGTTTACGTACTAACTCTTATAATATTTGTCGGAATTGCGGTATGTTTAATTGTATGCTGCTGGCCATGTTTTGATTGGTATTCCTATCATTGCTATAACGGCTGGGCATTTTTAAATCATCGTCTTGACGTGGATTTGATGCCTGCATCATTTAGGTCTTATTTTAATCCCATTTTGGATACTTTTAATTATCTGCTGATAAAGTATTTAAATAAATATCCCGCAACTATCGTTGTAGTTTCAAGCCTTAAGTATTCTTTCTTTTTGTTTTTATCATATAAGGTTTATGATTTAGTTATAAATAAAGACTTTAAAGCGAAAAATTTTGTTCTGTTTTTCTCGATTGTTCTGTTGATGTTTTCCCCGATACTTTTTATGATTAAGGGGTTTGAATTTACTGATTTATACAATGCTATTATCGTCCTTTTTGCCCTCTACCTTTTCCTTAAAACCTTTTATGGCGATAATATTAAAAAGAATTATATATTAATCTTCTTTTCATCTTTTTTAATAGGTGCCGCATTTGGTTTAAAATATACTAATATATCTTTTTGTATAGCATTACCTCTTGTTGTTCTTCTGAGATATAAATCCTTTAAACACCCGATAAAAACAACATTACTCATAATTATTTCAATGTTTTCAGGTTTCCTCTTAACGGACGGCTTTTGGTTATATACCTTGTGGCATAAGTTCCACAATCCAATATTCCCATACTTTAACGAGATATTCCATTCTCCTTATGCCTCTCAAAAAGAAGTATTGAGCGGCGATTTTATGTTGTTAAGACCAAAAAATATATATGAATGGATTTTATTCCCCGTTAACGGTAAAGGGCTTGAGGTAAAATTTTATGATTTAAAAACCTCGTTTACATTCTTGGGCTTTTTTATTTCTTTAATATTGGCTTTAATATATAAAAATTTTAGTAAAACCGTCTCCGGTATAATGAGAGCGGATATATTTTATTTCTTGTTTGTTCTTTCCGTAATTGCATACTATACTAATGCGGTTATTTTTGGAAATGTAAGATATGTTCAGCCGGTATATAGTTTTTGTGCTTTATTTGTTGCAGTCTATTGTTATTATTTATCCGCCCTGCTTCCTGAGAAAATCAGAAAATATGATATTATATTGTTGATCGTTTTAATTGCTCATCTTGCCACATTTCGTACTATAAGCGGTTATGCGGCTGATACGTGGCACAGACAAAGAGAAAAATTTATAAATGTGGAAAACTTTAACTTTGAAGATAACTCTCTCGTATTTTGTTCAAACATAACATCTTCAAATGTTATCCCGTTTCAAAATCCAAATGTACAATATGCATATTTTCCGCTTCCCGCTTCCTTTATTTCAAAGATGAATATTGTTAAAGGAAACCATTTAAATTTTTATTATAAAAATTCCTGGCTGGAAAGAAGAATATCTAAAAGAATCAGGGAAGACAGAAATATTTATATTATTATATCTACATTCACTTCGGATGAATCAGGCTCAAAGGATGTAAAAAAGCTTAGTCAAGCAATTAAATATTATTCAGACAATACAAGAGATATTACCTCTTGCAGGAGTTTTAAAACCTATACAGGCAATCAAGCAGTACCATGGCCCGGACCGTATTTGGTGTGTAAAATAGAATAGATATATGAAAAAAATAATAAAAGATTTGTTAATTTTATTTATAATAATAGTGCTTTCGGCTTTATTGGAGTGCAGATATAATTGTCGTCCGTTTTGGGATTGGTTTGGTTATCACTATTATAACGGCTGGGCATTTTTAAATCATCGTCTTGACATAGATATAATGCCAAATTTTCACAGGACCTATTTTAATCCCCTGTTGGATAGTCTTACATATCTTGTTGTCAAACATTTAAATAATCATCCATACATTTTTTTAATGATTTCAAGCTTAAAATATTCACTGTTTTTGTTTTTGTCTTATAAAATCTTTGATTTGGTCTTTAATGAAGGAGTTAAAAAAAGAGGGCTGATAATATTTTTTTGTTTTTTGATAACGGCATTTTCTCCTCTTATTGTTAATTTGGCTAATTTTGAATTTACTGATTTATACAATGCTATTATCGTCCTTTTTGCCCTCTACCTTTTCCTTAAAACCTTTTATGGCGATAATATTAAAAAGAATTATATATTAATCTTCTTTTCATCTTTTTTAATAGGTGCCGCATTTGGTTTAAAATATACTAATATATCTTTTTGTATAGCATTACCTCTTGTTGTTCTTCTGAGATATAAATCCTTTAAACACCCGATAAAAACAACATTACTCATAATTATTTCAATGTTTTCAGGTTTCCTCTTGACGGACGGCTTTTGGTTATATACCTTGTGGCATAAGTTCCACAATCCAATATTCCCATACTTTAACGATATATTCTATTCCCCTTATGCTGATTTTACAAGAATTATCGAAGATGATTTTTGGGCGGTAAAACCGCAAAATATAATCCAAGGCATTTTTTATCCCTTGCTTGGCTGCCGTTTTGAAGTGCCTATTAGAGATATAAAAGTACAATCTGCTTTTTTTGCTGTTTTAATTCTTTTGTTTTTGTTTTTAAAAAAGAGCAAAGCTATAGAGAAAATTAACTATTATATTGATTCAAATGTTTTATTTTCTATATTACTGTTGACAATAATTTCATATTATATAAATTGTTTTATATTTGGCGGCATAAAGTATGTTGTCGTATTATTCTGTTTATCTTCGATTATTATTTGTGTCACTTTGATATATATATCAAAGTGCTTGTTGAATAATAAACTTAAATTGGAAATATGCCTTATGGTGTTTTGGTATGTTTTTTTATTTGCCGTAAAATATAACAAGTCAATAAAATATGGTTTTGTATATGAGCCCGAACAGGTTATTTCAATACCTGATTTGGGTTTTGAAGATGATTCAAATGTTTTTATTGCAAACTATATTTCAGGATATATTATCCCTGATCAAAACCCAAAAGCAAACTATATTGCAATGGTTATACCTAAAAGAATCAAAAAAGGACACTTTGGTTATAATGAACTTACCTGCAAAAATATGTACTATTTATCCGATTATTTAGAAAAATTGGATATGGAAAAATTTAGTGAAAATAAACCGGCTTATGTAGTATTTTCGTTTCACGGACTTGCGCTCGGAAAAGATAAACATTTTTATGAGGATGCAATTAAATATTATTCAAAAGGTGAAATAAAATTGAATTTTAATAATTGCAAAACTGTTCCGTTAAATGTTACGGGTTATTTTAATTTATATCCGGGACCGGTTTATGTATGTAAACTAAAGTAGATTATAAATATATTTATATAAAGATACTTTAAATATTATTCTGGCGGCAAAAAAATAAGACATTCAAGAGGAATTATATGAAAAAAGATTTTGAAATATTTACAATATTTTTATTATATAGTGTTTTGGCGGGCTTTTTATTTTCAATATTTTATAGTTGGGACTTTCACGCATACCACTATTATAACGGCTGGGCTTTTTTAAATCATCGACTTGATATAGATATAATGCCCGCAATTTTTAGGTCATATTTTAATCCGCTTATAGATAGCTTTTCATATTTACTTATTAAAACTTTTAACAATAATCCTGCTTTGCTCATTGCTATTTCAAACCTTAAGTACGGCATATTTTTATTTTTATCATATAAGATTTTTGACCTTGTTATAAATAAAGATTATAAATTTAAACAAGCCATTGTTCTTTTTATGGTGGGTATAACAATATCAACCCCGCTATTTTTGATTTTAAAAAATATTGATTTCAATGATCTTGAAATTGCAGTTATCATCTTGCTTGCCCTCTACCTTTTCCTTAAAACCTTTTATGGCGATAATATTAAAAAGAATTATATATTAATCTTCTTTTCATCTTTTTTAATAGGTGCCGCATTTGGTTTAAAATATACTAATATATCTTTTTGTATAGCATTACCTCTTGTTGTTCTTCTGAGATATAAATCCTTTAAACACCCGATAAAAACAACATTACTCATAATTATTTCAATGTTTTCAGGTTTCCTCTTAACGGACGGCTTTTGGTTATATACCTTGTGGCATAAGTTCCACAATCCAATGTTCCCATACTTTAATGAGATATTTCATTCTCCTTATGCTGATTATGACCATGTCTTTAATACCGATTTTCACCATATCAGACCAAAAAATATATTCCAATTTATTTTTCATCCCATATTGGGCAAGAAGTTTGAGATGAAAATATTTGATTTAAAATCTTATTTTGTTTTTTTGGGAGGCATTATAGTTTTAATCTTTTCCAATAAATATGAAAATTTTGATAAAAAAATTAAGTCATTGATAAAAACCGATGTATTTTATTTCATTCTGTTTTTGATAATATTTGCATATTATATAAACGCATTTATATTTGGGAATGTAAGATATATTTGTCCCGTTTATGCTATAAGTTCAATTCCTGTTGCGGTATTTTGCTGGTATATATTTAAAATTTTAAAGAAAAAATATAAATTTAAACCCGATTTTTATAGCATTTTAATTTTGTTTTTTATGTCTTGTTTATCTTCTTCTTTAATATTTTTTATGATAAAGTTATACGACCATTCGGTTGAAAAATTTATAGAAATAGAAAACCTTAATTTTGAAGATAACTCAATTGTTTTCTGCGGTACTACTCTTAGCGCATTTTTGGTGCCGGAACAAAATCCCAAAGCTCAATATATTTTCTTTAGTGTACCAAAAGAAATCAGGAAGGTTCATGTAAGTAAATTTGAGGGAAGGCATTGGAACGATTTTTACACATCAAAATATCTTGTACAAACCATTAAATCAAAATTTCAAGAAAACAGAAAAATGTATATAATATTTTCTGATGTTATGCTTGGCTATGACTATTTTGATTTACCTATCTATAAACATGCAATAAACTACTATTCCGGCGGAAAAAAAGAATTAAAGGATTGCAGGAAAACACAGATAAAAGTTGGCGACAGATTTGACGGATGGCCCGGACCGTATTTGGTGTGTAAAATTGAGTAGCGAAATTTAATAATTTGTTATAATATTATGGATATGGATAAAAAAATAAATTTATTATTTTTATTTGGTATTTTCATTTTCGGAGCATTAATCAGTCTTATTATTCTCAGACCGGTTACATGGGATTGGTTTGGTTATCACTATTATAACGGCTGGGCATTTTTAAATCATCGTCTTGACATAGATATAATGCCAAA
>CANQAV010000018.1 GCA_947589425.1 Candidatus Gastranaerophilales bacterium
TCAAGATTAGATAGACTTGGATTAGCAAACTTCGCTTCGCCTTGCGCATCAAGATTAGATAGACTTGGATTAGCAAAGTGCTTATTTCCATCCTCCGTTAAATTCGATAAGTCAGGATTAGCGAAATCCCTGTACTCAAATTTGTTTTCATCGTTTACCGTCAATATCTTATTACTCGGTGTGTTGCATACAATTTCCGATACCGTATTACTATAATTAAGGTTTCTGCCTACATTATCAAGCATATAGTTCAGGTTATCGCCGCCTAAAATAGCGGGTTTATTGTACTCATAGCCGCTTTGTATAAGGCTATCACTCCAGTTATTTTTAACACCGCCGAAAGAGGCAGGCAACGTATTATCAGGCTTGGTAGGTTTATCTATTGCCTGCCCCGCATTTTGTTGCAATGCTACACGTTTTAAGGGTTTAGTAGCAAGTGTTTTTATCGGCTCTCTAAACTCGAAATCAACGATATCTAACTCGGTTGATTTTATTTCTAAATCAGCAAATTCAGGCATTAAAGCTATCGTTTCTTTTAATGCCCTCTTACTCTTGTTATACAAAACTATTTTTTTATCTTTCATTATGTAGTACATTGTCATTGCGGAAGTTCCTTATTCTCAAATAAATAATCTAAATCATCCGAGTTATAGCCTAGTTTTTCACCAATCTCATCAATCAGAGGATTGCCACGATAATATTCGTTAGCATACTCAAATTCAATTAGTGCTTCAGGGTCGGTTATCTGTGCTTTAATCATATCGGGAGTTATCTGTTTTGCTTTATATACTGCTAAAAACACCTCACGCTTTGTCAACGATAATAAAGCTATTCTTTCTTTACGCTCTTTTTCTCTATCTTCTGCCGTCTTTTCTACTACTTTATTATCCTCAATTTTATAATCATCAGGATTAATTTTTTCTGCCAAATCTTTGTCTATTACTATACCGTCAGGCTTATCAATAGTTTTTATTTCGGTTACACTTAAATTTTCATCAACAAGGTAATAATTTCTATAATCAATTTTATCTTGCCATTCATTGCCTATAAATACCGCCACATGACCTTCATCAATAACAGGTGGTTCAACTAAAGTAGCATTAGCCGGTATTAACGGTACAAACTCGCCCTTAATTTTTGTTTCCTCTGGGTCAGCATCGGCTTCACGTTTACCAACATACTCAAAAGTTTCAGAAGAATATTCATAAATATATATCGCCATAATAACCTCTTTTTTTTATTATAACATAATATAACCTATTTAATTTTAGCAAGAATACTTTATGGGGTAGCAACGGGTTCGGGTATCTTTCCGCAGGGTTGCCGAATATTACGGGGACTATCACTGATGCTGGAAAAGACGGTAAGGTCGATTGGGGTACCGTAAGCGGTGTTTTTTATGCAAGCAATAGTTCGACAGCAACAAATAGTACAGAAAATGCAGGTTCTTTTACAAGTACTACAAATAAGGTGCTTCATTTTGATGCTTCACGTTCAAATAAAACTTATGGGAGTTCTACTACTGTTCAACCATCATCGATTAAAGTACGTGTAAAAACTCGTTACGCATAACGTGTCTTAACTCTTATTTTAATTCCATTCGGTATTATACTTCCACTTATATTTAATACTCTATTACTTGACATTTCAGTTAAACTTTCCAAGGTTTCTCCCACTTCACCGCTTCCTGACCCAATAACAATAGCACCTGCGGTTGTTACCCTAGTATTAGTTCTTGCATAACCATTATAAGGGATTGAAACAGTAAGTTGTGTTTGAGTTTGATACCCGAACCCGTTGCTACCCCATAAAGCCCTGTTTCTAAAATCAGGAAGGGTGAAATTAGTATCTGTTGAAGTACCGTAAGTTGTACCATATATTGCAAATAACTTAGCATAGGTAGTTTTTGATACACTTGCCCCCTCTAGCCATATTTCATTTTCCCCTAATGTACTACTTAATGTTAATATCGGGTCACCGATAGCTGTGCCGTTAGCGTGGATTGTACCGTCACTGTCAACAGTTGTGGTATCGCCGTCAGGCTTAACCGAACCTGCTTTGTCTAAACTTGCTACACCTGCCGTGCTTATTTTTCCGTTTATAAGTTTTATCGTATCATTATCTAATGGTAAAGCAATTTTATTATCAATAACTTTTATTGTACTATCATCAATCGGAATACTTAAAATGCCGTCTGCTGATACTTTTACTGTTACATCATCAACTTTTACTACTCCCAATCTTTCAGTTGTAGCAGGGGGTACAGTAAAACCTGTTTCTATCCACCATTCGCCTTCTGTTAGTGCATGTCCTTGGTTTCCGTTTTGTAATGATACATAAAATCTTATTGTTTTGTTTTCATCAATAGCTACAACTGTTTTATCAGCCCCATATATTTCATTAGAGTCATAAACTTTGAACGCAAATTCGGTTTGACTTAATCTATTCGCATAATCTACTACTGGAGTTTTTTCAGGGTCTATACTGCAAAAATAATCAGTTATAGCCGTATAGTATTGAACTGTACTACCTATTGAATCGATTAAAAAGTTTAAATTATCACCGCCTAAAACGGCAGGTTTGTCATACTCATAACCGTTAGCCTTTAATTCATCGCTAAAATCGTTTTTAACGCCACCGAAAGACGAAGGCATATTACTTGTCGGTTTTGTCGGTTTGTCCATAGGTAGAGTTACATTTAACTGCGTTAACATAGGCTTTGCAGCCATAACTTCAATTACAGGGGCTACAATGAACTTGAAAAAGTTTATATTACCCGTTGTAGTATATTCAACCTTTACTTTATCGCCTTTTAATGCTTTGCATACAGACGTTAAGCTCTCGTTTTCTTCTTTTGCTACAATAGGCTCATTATCGCCTAATTTTATCTGTTCGCCTACTTTAACAGCATTAGTCGATAACACAAAATAGCCGTTATCAGGGGCGTTATACTCGTACCCAGATAAACTTAATATAAGATTATATGACTTCGTTTCTTCCATAATTTAATTATAGCATTCCCGTTATTCTATCGGTTTTGTTCCATTACTTGGTGTAACATTGCTTTTAGCCGTTTCAAGACTGCTAATAGCACTTTGTAAATCTTCATCAGATACAAACGACTTAGCTAATACCTGCTTAGCTTCCTCAAGAGCCTGTTCAATAATGTTCATGTCACTCTGCGTTACCCACTGCTCATTAGTATATATGTCATAACCGTTTTCAGATACTTTTAAACCGTTTTTAAAGGTTTCATATTCTAATATCTTTTCAGCTAAAGTAGTTTTATTTTTGTTTATACCTGTTTTCGCTTTTATATTATCTTTAACCGTTGAAATATCGCTTATCCCTTCGTATAAATCAGTCTTGGTTAAGTCAGATTTAAGTAATAATTCTTCTGCCTTTTTGATTGCTAACTCTATTTCAGCCATTTCACCCGCTGTTATCCATTGATTGGTAGAGTCAACATCAGAGCCGTCAGCACTAACTA
This sequence comes from Candidatus Gastranaerophilales bacterium, assembly GCA_947589425.1. Classification (GTDB taxonomy): domain Bacteria; phylum Cyanobacteriota; class Vampirovibrionia; order Gastranaerophilales; family Gastranaerophilaceae; genus RUG14156. The sequence goes on from CANQAV010000018.1 coordinate 3,491, forward strand.
CTACACTGTCTTTAAAATCTGTTACTTCTCTGATTTTATCTCTAAGCTCGCTTTTTAATTCGTCTAACTCTAAATTAAATAGTTCTTCACCCTGTGCCATAGTTAATATGGTTAATCTTCTTATACCAACACCATTTGGCAAGACTATTACCATATTTTCCCTTAAGTTACCAATAGACGGATAAATAATATTATCGCCTGCTAATGTTACATCAAGCGACATCGGCTCTACAACTTCTATCTTAATCAAATCAGCGTTAGATATTCCCTTTAATATCCTTAAATTTTCTTCCCTTGTACCTCTACTGGTATTATATCCGATAGTAGCCTTTATTCTTTGTCGTAATACGGCATCGTCTAATTGTGTAGCACTAAAATCGGTTAATCCCGGAAAATAAAAATACTTCTCTACATTCAAGTGAGGTACGTTTAAACAGAAAAATCTCAATAATGCCGTTGCATTCCTTGTCGTACCGACTAACCAAGCTATATAATCGAGCCAAATGCCTTCGGCTTTGTCCATATCTAAACAATTACTAAGATAATCCACCGCGTCTTGTATCGTTTGCAATCCTATACAGTGAGCTTCGCATATTTTTACATACGCAGGATTAGCACGAAACTCCGATATCGAATATCTTAACATTGTATTTGTTAATTCTAATTGTTCTACCATTATTCACTCACTTGTATTTTTGTCAAACTTGATAATTCGGGAAGTTCATTGTATTTTATATCAACATAATCCTTCCACCCTTCGCTTTCACGTTGAGCTTTTAATTCAGATACATAATCAACGCCCTCAATAGAGTTTATATACTGATAAAAGTCATTTGCCACGACCTTTTCGCCCATTTGATAACTAAAATTATTAAATATTGCTCTTTGTACTTGGTCTGCTACCTGCGTTAAATAATAACCGTCTAAAACTACAATAACAACTTTAAAACTTATTTCTATTAAAGTAGAACGTGAAAACTTTATTTTTACAGGAGTACCGACACTATCGTATTTTTGTACTTCAATCTTACCTTCTAATCCTACTCCGTCAATAAGATTATCATATATTGTATTCGCTATGGTTTCATCACTTTCAGGAGTGTTTATAATTACTTCCATAGTATGCAAAGGTAAATCATCATAAATCTTTTCACTTCTATTTTGACGTACTTTTAAATTCTTTGCATTATTATTAACAAGAGGTAATAATGCAGCATATATTCCACCTTGCGTTGCAGAACCGCTTTGAGATTGGTTTATCATCCACCTTTCTCTAAACATAGCATCGTCTTGATAGTCTGAACCGACTATTTCTGTATCTTCACCCTCAGTATAACTTACACTCGTAATCCCGTCAGGAGCATTAACAATCTCTAACGATGCTTCGTGAGGTAATTCAATAGCACCTAACTCAATAGCTTTAAATGTGCCTTTTGATTTCCCGCTATCGCCAATAACTACATCGGAATTTAAGACAAAAATATCATCGGTTAACTTATTCTTAAATTTGATATCGCCTGCTAAACATACCGTACCAGCCTGTCCTGTAATAGTTCTTTGAACAGTCGTAAAAGTAGCATATTCCCTATATAAACCTATTAAAGCATATAAAGCGTCTTGAAACTCGCCTTCGGCAGTATATGGATTAAGTTGTTTTGCCAAAAACATTATTACGCTTTCTAATTCTAACATCGTTAAAGATGATGAAGTAGCTATGTTATCAACAAACCCTTCTTTTTTTATAACAAAATCATTACCGTACTTTTCTCTTAATTTATTTGTCCAAAAGGCTAAATAATCCGTTAAATCTGATTTTTGTATGCCTGTGCTATCAATCTTCATTATCTTACCTCTCTAATAATTCCGTAGGATTAATATCTCTGTTTATAGCTATTTCGGAATTGCCTATTTTTACCGTTGCTGTTATATGATATACGTTATTATCTTCTTCTTCAAAGTTGTATTTTAATACAGTATCAACACCTTCTACCGTCATTATTGCGTTTTTTACTTGTGCTGATAAAACATCAGAATAGCCCTTCATTCCATAAATATAGTTAATCCCGTCTTTATAGTTTAAAATCCAATCTGTTATTAAAAGTTTTAAACCAACGTCTATATGCTGAATAATTCGGTCTATACCACTTACTACCGGAAAATCACCATTTATTAACTCTACATCGAAATTTTCTTTAGTTATTTTAATATCCATAATACGATTATAACACCCCGCCAGTAGGACTACCCTGATTACCGTTTGAATGCGTATGTCCTAAAAATTCTTTGCCACTAAATGTACACGTTCCACTTGCAGTCAAATTGCCTGTTATATTTACATTACCAGTAATTGAAACGGTACTTGCTTGTATATTAGCATTCTGCGTAATAATGTTTATATTCCCACTTGTAAATGATACCTTTACACTTCCGTCTTTTAATCCTATCTCTATATCTGTATTTTCGGGATATACAAAGGCTTCACTATCGGGAATAAATCCTAATTCAAAACATCTGTCATTTATATCATGTTGTCTATCATCGGAATTGTAATCGAAATCAGATTTTAAATACCCTTCTGTACTTCTGTCAAAAAACCTGCACACTCCTCTATCGCCTTTTTTTATACCTAGAAAAATATATGCCCTCTGTGTTTCAGGGCGTTTTATAGGCACATTATAAATGATAAAATCGGGTTCTTCATCATTTATATATAATAATACGTCAACATAATTGCCATGCACGTTTTCAACCTTTGCAGGACATTGGACATATATATCATCTGCTGTCTTATATAATACTTTCTCAAATAATTCTGATACACTTCTCATATTATTTTACCTCAAACGCAATAAAGTTCTGTATAACATTCCGTTCCATAATTATTACCTACATGGTGTAATTTATAAACATATTTATCACCGTCAGCACCCGCTAACCCAAAATCTTGTAACCTGCACGTTGAGCCAATCTGCATAAACGGTAATAATTGTGTCTTTAGCATATATCCTTTTTCAGTTTTTTCTATATGCGTTGCTTTTATACCTTTTATACCTTTTTTCTTACTGGCTTGTTGGATTACTTCGACCCTTGTCTTAAATGTATCATCTTGCCGTTCGGGAGTAGAAGAATTATCGGGCGTTAAAATAACACCGTAAGTCTTTATATCATCTCTATTAGCAGCATAGATATTAAACTTCATATCGTTTGTGTTCCATTTAAACCCACATCTTTTACCCAAATCGTTTAATGCTGTACTAACATCACCCCTAATTGTATAGCCTGCCGGCAGTTCCACATCCTCATATTTATCAATATTACCTTTAGGCAATCCCAATGCAGTAATACAATCATTTATAACTAATTCCGATGATACAGATGTTTGATAAGATGTATATAATTTTGCAAATCCATAATTCATTAAAGTTATTTCAGTCTGCAAATCGTTTTGACCTCTACGACCGGCATTAGCGTCTTGTGCCATAAATCCTTGGTTTGAAGTCAAAACAGTTTGTTTAGAAACTTGTAATGCCTTAACAGGATAACCTGTAAAAAATGGTACATAGCTTGTATTTTCACCCCTAGCACAAGATAGCCTAAAAGCATCAGCTTCCTCATATATCTTGTTATAAATCTGACGTGATAAATTATATATAGTTATTTTGCTCGATTGAGGTTTAGTATCATAGGACTTTGTTATATCAAAATCTATATCTAATCCCCAACGAGGGTCAGCATACTCATCTGCAATAATAATCCCTTTATCTACACCTTCACGACTGGCAATTTCAAGCATTAAACGGAAATCTAATACAGGTTTAACATCACTCATCATCATCTCCTGTAAAATAAACCAACTTAAATTCATCTTCTAAAATATCTAATGTCGGTTCGTATGTTTCACTGTCTTTATGCGAAAATATAAGAGTATAAGGCAACAAATGGTTTCTTATAATAAGTCCGTTTACTAATGCCCTACCTTTTATTATTGAATTATCGTTATAATCAGATATATCCAATGTAGCACATTGTGCATATTCATTCCAACGTACAGTAAATATAAACTGTTCTTCACCAAGTTTAATGAAATACTGTTGATATGGATGTTTTGAATTGAAGTTTTTGAATGTTATTGTTTTCATAGTTTATAGCCCAAATAATTTGCCTCCAGAGTCTTTTAAATTTTTTAACATACTATTCATACTCGCAGTTTCTCCTTGTACAGCATCCGAAAATCCTTTACCAAATACATCATAAGAGCCTACACCACCTGCGCCGCCTTTGGCAGCATTTATACTCGGTAATCCACCACTACCACCTATACCGCCACTTGAACTTAATACTGTATCATCCTCTGATACTGTCGGCAATTTTTGTATGTTTACTTCTACATCCGTTTTTATTGCACCCCAATTAAGTTTCTTAAATGATAATGTGTAATCAAATCCACTTTTTGTACAATCTGAATTAGGCGAAAAGTCTGTTAAAATCAAATTATCAAATGTTTCATCACCTAATATCAAAGAAACAGTATCCTTTCTATCACGTAATAGTTTTATAATAGCTCTAAATTCAGCTTTAGAATATCTTTTGCCCTCTTGTAATGCACATTGAACTTCAAAAGTTTCAGGTAAGTTATGGATAAATTCATTTAAACTTTGTCCATTTTGAACACGTCTATCAGGTGTTTCCGACTGATAACTTTCACCATGCGAAATAGTTAAATCAAATTCTACTATATTACCTTCTGTTGATGTTACCTTATTCTTTAAATAATCTTTTAAATCCGTAGCGCCTTTTAATGTTCTTGCAAATCCACTTACAAAAGAACCTACATTAACATGTCCATTAGATAAGGCATCTTTCATCTGATTTAATCCGCTATACCCCATTAAACTACCTGTAACACCTAATGCTGGGGCGAATCCCATAAAAAGATAATCAATAGCTTCTTTATTTGAAATATTACCATCCATTATTGCTTGTGCAACAGCTATACCACTAAATTTTGAAGCAAGAGTATTATAAACTTGTCCACCTTTATTTAATATAGAACTCATATCACCATTAAATTCTGTACGTTTATCTTTTATATATGTAGCAAGTTTACTCATAGTCTGTGAAGGATTTTTTATAGTTTCCTTAATAGCAGACGGAGCATTATGTAATGCAGATAAAAATTTGCCCTTAGTCTTATTATATTCTTTTGCATCTACTTGTACTTTACTTTCTTCCGGATCAAAAGGTAATATCAATGCACCATAAGTAGTAATTTTTGTACTGCTATTATTTATTCCACCTTCTAAAGCCATTATGCAAAATCCTCCGTAGAACTTAAAAATAGGTTACTCAATTCATTTCTAACCGCCATAGCAGTTGCATTAGGGTCAATATTACCTTGAATAACAATATTGATATCACCGATACTTATATTTTTTGTTTCTGTTTCTGTTTTATTTAATCCTAAACTCGATAATGTGCCAACATACCCTGCGTTTTGAGCTGTCATTGGAGTAGTATTAAAACTTTCAGGGATATTATAGCTCGTATTAGACAATGGAGCAGCCATACCAGTAGAAGTTCCTGTAAATGGTTTTACTCCTCTCAAAAAATCTCTAACCATACCTAATGGCGTAATTGGTTTACGATTATTTAATAATGTCTTTGCCATTTCCGCATTTTCATTAGCTGTAGGCTTATAATTAGGATTTTTTAATAATTTCTTTGCTACATCACTATTACCAGTTCTTATAGCATTTTTATACCTTTCGAAATTTTTAGAATTATCTGTTAGTTCTTTAGGTAAATTCAAATTTGTTATACCATAAGGGTCTTTATTTATTTTTATTAAATCCCCAATATTCTTACCTAATGTAGGCGCTTGTTCTACTATATCACGCATTACAGAACCGACATCCCAACCTAATAGAAAATGCCCTATACCAAATATTAAATCCTCAATAACCATTAACGGAAATAATATACGCATTAGAGCCGTTAAAAATCCTTTAGTAGCCATTGACATCCCACCAAAACCAAGTTTACCCATACGCCCCATTCGAAATAAAAGAGCTATTGAACGTGATATTTCCATATTTAAAAGCCTCATCATAGTCACATTTTTACCTAATAGCCCATAAAATCCACCTATACCTAATATCAATAGAATAGTTCGACTATTTCTAATAACAAATGTAAATAATTTTATTACTATAGTAAAAATTTCACCCAACAATTTAGCAAAATTTTTAAATTCAGGACTTTTTATAAATCTCGTCAATTCATTAAGTCCTTTCGCTAATGCTTCTCCTGTTTCACCTGTCATTATTTCAACTTGGAATTGTTGCCATGCTACACCTAATTGACCTAACGCAAAATCAGTTGTTTTAGTTATCTTTTCAAAACCACCGCCATAAGTATCAATTAATGTTTTAATAAATTTTGGTACAAATTCTGTAGAAGCTAATTTACCTGTTTTGACAAATTCATTAAATTCTTTTGTAGTCATATTCATGGCTTTAGCACCGATTTCAAAAGCACCCGGCAAAGCGTTGCCCAACTGCCTTCGAAGTTCTTCCATTGAAACCGTGCCTTTAGAAATCATCTGCTCAAGCGCCAGTAATGCGCCACTGGTCTGCTCTTGGCTAGCACCGATAGCTCTTGAAGCAGTCAAGATGTCAGAATACATTCCTTGAATACTCTTTTTATCAAATCCTGCCATAGTTGCAGAACTATAGAAGTTTTTATATCCTCTAGCTACCGCTTCTACCCTTGTACCTGTTCTAAATGCTTCATCTTGAACATATTGCCAATCTTGCGTGGATTTTGTTAATCCTTCTATTGAGGCTTGCATTAATTGCAAATTAGAGGTTGTCCTAACTAAACTAGTAACACCTTGTATAATACTTCTAATACCGATATATGCTCCAGCAAATTTAAATAAACCACCAAATACTGTAGATGTTTTTTCAACATCTTTAATTTTATTTTTTGTGTTATTTAATTCTCTATTAAATTGTTTTAATTTTACTGTTTGAGCATTAACATAGATATTTAATGCCATATCTTTCATATCTGCCATTAAATACCTCGTCTTTCTACTTTACTGTCAATAGCGTCTAACATATCACCAGTATCATAAAGCGGATAATTAAATCCTTTTAACGCTACGGTCAAATCCTTATTAGGCGCATGTATAGTTGAATTAGTAATATTTTCTTTCATTATACTCTTGGCTTTCCTACCTATATTATCAACAGTACTTACAGCAGTTTTCATAGAATTATTTAACCGCTTATTAGCTAAAAATGTTTCAATATTTCTTACTGCTTCATCCGTTAGTCTGATAACAGCACTAGGGTATAAATATAATCTTATAAAAAGTCGTGCTTTTATACTGATATTTGAACCTTTTGGAATATGTACTTGCACATCATTTTTTACAAAATTATAATCGTGTTGCGTTATATGAGTAGTTCCAAATTCGTTCCATACCGCTTTATCAACATTGTATTTTCCTTTTTCAGCATGAATTCCTACACTTGCTTTGACCTTTTTTAAATCTTCAAAGTAATTAAGCATAGCATTAAAATAATTTACGACTTTTTGATTATCAGTTATACCCATATCTTTATTTTACCTAGTTTTTATCTTGTCATATTCAAGCAACTTCTGATATTCTTGTTCTAATAACCGTTTAAAAGTCATAAGCAAAATATCGGTATCCATTCTATTAAGCTCATCAAAACTGGTATTCATTTGACATTGGTTAAAAAATATAACTAAATCAATTATGCTTTGTTTTGCGATTTCCCAGTCTTTTTTGCTTGTTTCTTGTTGTTTGCGTACGTATTGAAAGATTGTTCTAAATCCGTCAAATGACTCTCTAGGACATTTTTTAAATAATCGCTTATATTTTTTGCTAACCCGCTCACGCTCTCGGTTAGCGTTTTCCACTCCCCCAAGTTTTGATACGCAAGCTGTAATGTTACCGTATAAAGCCTTACAAAATCACCTGCGAAGTGATTATCAATATCCATTTCTGTTGTCAAATAATTGTTATTGACCTTGATAGGATTTTCAGGATTGTATATCAATTCTTCTACAAGCCACTTCCAATCATCAGCATTAAATATACTCTCAATACTCTGTACATAAGATAAATGGTTTTCGCCCTGTACATATTGCCTATTTATCATTGCACCGATTGTAGCGCCTAAACTTAAAACTTTAGGCATTAACCTCAATCCTAAATACTGTAACGGCGCACCTGTTAATGCGTTTCGGGTATAAGTATCTTTTCCATACTTAACACTAAATTCTTTTACCATAACAAAATTCTCCTTTCATAACTTAATTATAACAAACAGTGAAGCTGACAAAATCAACTTCACTGTACCTCTGAAAGGAGTTAAAAATATGCTGAAGAAGTGGTACAAAAAAGAATTATGAATAATCTTCACAAGTTATAGTAAATTCCCTATCAGCATTACCGTTTCTGTTGCCGGAATTTTGAATATATGCAGTACTCGACGTGTAATACTCATTAGTGTTAGGATTACTATATTGAATGTTATGAGGATTTCTTGACCTTGCCCAAACATCCCATTGAGCTAATTGCGGACTTGTAGGCAATACAGTCGTTCTTATTTGTAATAAATTATCATATTTTGCATCCGTTACGCAATCGCCCTTACGTCCTGCCCTTGTTTCAGTCCAATCGCCTGTAAAACTTACATCGCAAATGGTTTCACCAAAAAAAGTAACGTTTACACCGTCTATAATTAGGGTTTCTAATTGACTATCATATTTTGCCATTTGTTATTCTCCTTATTTTCTTATTATTGGAACAAATTTAATTCTGCTTCTGACGGGTCAATTAACAAGTCGATTACGACCTTACGACCTGTTAAACTATCTCTGTAATACCCTTTAACTTTGTATGTTTGAGAATTATAAAGTGACTCATCTTCTTCTCTCAAAGCTGACGGGTAAACAGCCCATAATTCAAACCCTTTTGTTTCGATAGTGTTATCGCCTGATTTAACTATACTATCTCTTTTAATCAAACCGTTTGTTCTAGCAGCGTTTAAAACAGACTTCAACATAGATAATAGAACATCAGCCGAACTATCTTCATACCCAAGTTTCTTTTTCAAGAAATCTATTGATTTTGCTTTTAACAAGAAATCTAAGCAATATCTGATATATCTTCTTTTGGCATCTTCGCCGTTTATCATATAACCGCCGTAAGTTATAGGCTGTGCATATTGAGATACTCCGCCACCGTTAATAGCATTTATATAGCTATAAAAAGTAACTTTTTGGTCTTCTAAGTTAGTATTGATTGTAGCCGTATAATCTTCGGGAGTAATATCTGTAACAGTCGAATACAAACCGCTAATGCTACCCAAATAAGGCTGTGCCATTATACCTGCCATACCTGCCGCTAAACTTTCATTAGGTGTTGTATGATATACTAACATTACGTTAGAGTTAGATTTTGCTTTTAATTTACTTGCAACATTTTCTTCCGTTTTGTTAGCAACAGCTTCGGAATTACATTGCCCAATCAATAATCTATTATTCAATAATGCTGCACTAGCCGCTTTTTCAATATCTTCATCTTTATTTGAATTGATTAAAAGTTGTGACCAATTCGCATTTATTGATACAAATTCATTAACTAATTTTTCATAATCATCAGTTTCTTGTTTTGTTGCAAAATAAACGATTACGTTATTTACTCTTGATTTATTCGGGTTCATATTACCACGCTGTACAATGATTTTTGATATATCCATATACTCTTGCGTTCCGGGTTTTAAAACAGAATTAAGAGTATCTGTACTATCAATAACCGCAACTTTGTTTTCTGCTAATTGATAACTTTCTTGGATACTATCTTCACCTACCGTTAAATAACCGATATTTCTAAAGAAATTCAAAATATCAGTTGATTGACTTACAGTAAAAATGGTTTCTACTAATTTTTCTAAATTAATCATTTGCAATCTCCTTTATAACTTTATTTTACTTTATTTCAACTTCGACATCATCATCAACAGTAACTTCAAAATTTATATTATCTTTACCACTCGGGCTTGTAATATCAACATTAACACCTTGACCAATAGGCAATGTGTAACTTGCGATTTCATTATAACCAATCGTTAAATCAATTTCGTATCTGTATTCATAACCGCCATCTACTGTTTTATTTAACTCTCTTATCCCCGAAATTGAGTTTATAGAAAAATGTCTTATAAAGAATAATCTCGTATCTTTGCGCTCAAATAAAGTACGTATTTTGTTTATTTCACTATATGCAAATTCTTTTCTGACTTTGTAATCAGATAAACCGTCAACATAAACACCAACAGTAATAACGCATTGTTTGTGCATTTGAACTGTTTTATCTCTATCATTATTTATTTGTTTATCAGAATATTCAGCCGTTCTGTTTGTAGGACTGTCAGACAATTCTGTCAGCATACAATATGGTTTTTGAGGTATTTTGTATTTCTCAGCTTCCCAATATACAGCATTAAACTCGTCTGATATATTTTCAGCTATAAAATCTCTTATTAACGGTTTTATACTTAATAAATCAGACATCTCTTTGATTATCCTTTAATACAATATATAATTTATCATGCGTTATAGGTGTTTTTTCTTGTCCTACACCATGAGGCGATACAATTTGTACTTCGTATATATAGTTGTCTGTTTGAATACGTTGTACATAATCACCTTCTTTGACTTCCGGCATAACACCGTAAACAATCATTACTTTTTTAGTTGAGTCTCCTGCTAATAATCTTTCTAATATTGCACCGTCTGCATTATTAGTCGTATCAGGAGGCATAGCAAAAACAGTATAACGACCTACCTGTTCCTCTATTACATCTTCTGAACCATCAGGCTTTTCATACGCAACTTTTCTGGTTACAATAATATCTTCGTGCGGACATATATTGCTTTTGATAAGTGTTTCAACGAAATTTATCATAGCCATATCTCCATAGACTGACTTATTAACCAATCTTTTAATAACCTTTGAATTAAATCATCAAAAGTGTCAACATCGAATTTTAAATCAGCATCATCTTTAAGTGTTACGTTGAAATCACCTATCTGCCACTTACTAATATTCTGTAAAAATTCGGTAGAAGTAGAACTTGATGAACCATAAGTATTGAAAAAATTAGCAACTTGACAGCATAATTCCCTTAAAACGTTATCATCACTAACTACATTATTTGTCTTAATTCTAGGGAATTTTAACGGTTGATTTGGGTCTAACTTTGACCCGATATAATTATAGCTGTCAATCTGTCTTGTAGCCATAACAAGTAATTGAGCTTTTTGCACTGGTGTTAATAAATGCCATGTACTATTATTTACAGCCGCACAATATTTATCGCAATCGGCAATATTAGCATAAACATAATACTTATAATCATTTATCATTACATATTTGCCGTATTCATCTTGACCGTCTAAACTTGTACCCTTTTCCTCAATATTATATTTAATGTTATCAGTTGCTACAATCTGTTCAGACTTATATAAATCGACTTGTATCTGCCCGTTTATATTAGTGTCTTGATTAGTTTTTATATAATTAAGCACAAAAACATTACTTGATTTCGTTACAGTAAAAAGTTTTTCTATCCCTGTAACTTCATATTTATCATAGTCATAATCAGTGCTGATATAGCAAAATAGCGGATTTTCATAGTCCGTATAATCACCTATTCTGCTTGATAATGCTTCATCTTGGCTATCAAATACTTTGTCTTTTGTTATATAAAACCATGTATCACTCATTTATTTAACCTGCTATGTTTATGTATGCTACGTCAGAAGCTGATTTTACTTTTAATGGTTCTTCATCAGGTATATAAGTTATTAAAACAGGTGAATTGATTAAAAATCCCCCATTTTCGCCCTCACAAAGATATACAGAGTTTTGAACCTGCATATAATACTTTTTGCCAGCTTCAAAAGATAAACCTGTTATATCAGTCAATGACTTATATTTACCCTCTGTATTTTCAATAACAAAATTACCTAAATTTTTCATTATGCGCCACCTCCTTCTAAGGCTGCTATTCTTGCTTCAAGTTCCTCCGCTTTTGCCATTGGACACAAATTTAAAGCATCCAATTTTTTTAAATAATTTGTATCTACATCATCTTTTGTAATATATGTAGTTTGTATTTGTGTTTTTAAAATATTAAAATCGCTATCAGTTGTATAATCGTCTAATTCAACACGAGTAGCATAAGGTTCTAAGTCCTTTTTAACAACTAACTCATCTTCAACTAAGTTTGGATTGCCGGGCTTTTTGCTATAACATATACCCTCTTTACGTGCATCTATTTTAGCAAAAATAGCTTTGTCTTTATCAGTTGCAACTATTTGAGCTACTGCTTCCTCATCTACATTACATAAAGTAACTTTAGCATAACTTTCATCAGGTTTAATATATTTAATAATTCCCCCGTCTTTTTCGTTTGCCATGTAGGACTTGTTGCCTTCTTGGTCATTATTAACAAGAATATATTTATCCAAATCACCTTTTACAGCAATTTCTTTTTCAGGTGTTACATTAACCGCATTACCGACACTATAATAAGCACCAGTTTTATTTGCAATAATTCTTGACCCGTTACCGTCAGGGTCTAATGAACAGATTTCTGCACCTACATCTTGTGAACCGTCATTAACCGTTACGGCTGAATTAGATTTATCAGCGCTTACATACTGCATTACTCCGCCGTCTGTCTGGTTTTGAATTTTTGCCTTATCACCAATATTTGTGCCGTCAAGTTCTTTTGTAACTTTGGTAGCTAAATCAGCTAAAGTAGCATAATCACCGCCCCCAGACGAACTTCCGTCTATATTTTCAATTTTTCCAAATATTAACAATTATTTTCTCCTTAATTTATAAAATGCCCTATAATCATTATAAGGCATTTTAATCGGTAACTATTTTTCTTTGTTTTTCTTCGGTTTAGGTTTAACTATTACCGGCTCATCATCAATAGGTTCTGTTTCTATCGGTTCTGTCTTTAATTCTGCCTTAGGTTCAACTTTTCTGTAACCTGCATTAAACCAATAACCATATTCTGATGAGTCAATATCACGTGTGATACCACCATTAGTTATTTCCATTGTCTTTCTCCTTTACATTATATAAAATTGCTAAGCAGAGTATTAAATACCCTACTTAGCAATTAAATTTACTTAGCCTTCATATGCTTGTTTGCTTACATAGATACCATTAACTTTGTTTTCATAAACAAATGTATCATAGTAGAAGCGATAGTTGAATGTCCAACCGTCATATAATTGGTTTTCTTCCGGAGTGATTATTTTCGTTACAGCATTCTTAGTGATTGTAACTGCTGCATTTCTGTCCATAATGATAAAGTTTACATTAGAACCGCTATCAGCATCGATTATATAACCACCCTTTTCCTGTCCGTTTGTAGTTCCATCTTGTAATTTAATTTTAGAATAGAAGCGTGTTTGAGGAACAGAAATTAAAGGAATATCATTGTAAGAACTAATTTTTTGGTTATAAGTTCCTACACCGCTGTCCAATTTTCTGCCGATTGCACTTTCTAAATAACCTTTAACAGTAGGAGTTACGAACATAATCATATTACCTTCGTCAACTTCTGCTTCACCCAATTTAGCAAGAGCATCATCAATAGCAGTTTTTACTGTTGCTACTGTCAAAGTTTCTTCTTTAGGTTGTACACCTGCCGTTCCTGCAATCTTAGCAAATGTATAAGCATCTTTTTCAGGAATAACTTTTGTTCTTAAGTATTGACCGGTAATGTCTAAAAATGCCATACCTAAGTTTTCCATATTATCTACTTTGTCAAGATTGAATTTACGACCTCTGTCATTAGAGAATGTCCATGTTTCCCATTCGGAAGTAATAGCACCTTGAGGGAAACCGTCTTTTTTAGAATAGTTGCCTAATCCGTCAAAATCACATTTATTGATTTTAACTACATTAGCTTCTTCTGTTTGTCTTACCAAAGTCGGTGAAGCCTCTAATTCAGACGACCTTGCACTTACTTTGTAAACTTCATCTAAAAGAGGTAAATACTTCGTTACCAAATCGATTTTTTGCGTTGTTGCTACCATAATTTAATTTCTCCTTTTTTACTTATTGTTTAGGCGGTAATTTTAATAATTTCCTTGCATATTCTTCATCAAAACTGTACTCATCCTGTACTTTGTTTTGTTTTGGTATATGAGTTACAATTTTGGCTTCGACTGCTTTGTTGATTTCGGCATCAATCAAAACTTTCAACTCATCAGCTTTTGCAATAGTAGCTTCCGCATCCCCCTTAACTAAAACTGCATCAATAAAGAAATCCGATAATCCTTTGTCTTGCAAAATCTTACGTGTTTCCTCTTTTTGCTCATTATAAGCAATTTGGTCACGTAAAGTTTCTAACTGTTTCTTGTAATCATCACGCTCAGTTTCAGCTTTTTTCTGTTCGGACATATTAGCAAATTTTGCCTGCTTTTCAGCTTCCTCTTTTGCTAATCTTGCTTGTTCTGCTGCTTTCTGTTCCCATTTTTTTGTCGTGTCGGTTTTACCTTTTACATAAGCTTTAGTTTCTCTCTCTTTAATAAGAGCATCTACTTCCTCTTGTGTAAAAGTTTTAGGTACTGTTGATGCTTCGGGATTTCCTTCAACAGGTTGTTCTTGTCCGTCTAAAGGCTGTGTCTGTGTTTCAATTTCTGCCATAATTTTGTCCTTTCACTGTGGTTACTATACATAAACCTACTAATTACTGCTAGTAGTCAACATACTTTTTATATAACACACATAAAATCGGGCAAAATTATACATTTTGTCCTTAAATTATGACCCCTAGCTTTTTGAGAGAAAGCTAGGGTAAAAACTCGTAAAGAAAAGTAATAATAATATTTATTATAACATAAAAAAACACTATATGCAATATAGTGTGTGGAAAATATCTTACCTATCATCAATGAAATGTGGGAACAGATGTTAGAAGTTCTGCTTTCGGGAGTACTGCCCTACCCACATAATTATTTATAACATAAACATTAAAAAAGTCAACTGAGTAATCCTTTTTTTACACCTTTTTGGATATTACGTTCTTTAAATTTTTTATTTTCTTCTGTATGATATATTGTTCGTTCTTCTTCTGTAAATTCTCCTTGAACAGGAATAACATAATGTTGACAGTAAAAATGCCAGAGCCCATTCATTCTTGATTCTGATATACTTTCAAATCCTTCCACATTATCATTTATAGATAATATTTTTCCATCATATTTTATGCACAAATTACACTCTTTTGCCAATGAAGGTAATCTTTGAACTCTTACAAATTCCACCCCATTAGCAACCAATTCTGCCAAATACGCATCTCTAAACGCATTCATTACAATATCAAAACTTTTTTTGTTTATATAACTTGTTATATTTTGCCTACGACCGGCGGTATCTGTAAAATATGTTATACCATACGCACTAAATTCTTCTGCTAATTGAGTTGATATAACTTTTTTAGTCTGCGTGATATTTTCTTGGATATCTCTAATCGCTCTATCAGAATTTACTTTTATCCCATTTGAAATATACTGGATATCAGTTATTGCACTTTCAACACCTGCTTCAATTATATTTTTTATTTTATCGGAAGTTATTGCCTTTTTTACTATCTTTTTAAAAGCAGTTGCTTTTAGAATATCTTTGGCTTGCGTTGTACCATATTTAAGCATTGTTTTCATTTGCTTTAATATCTTTTTTATTAAATCAGCAAGCCACATAGCTATTAAGGCATCTCTCAAATCTTTAAAAGTATCTTTTTGTTTATCAGTAGGATTTTTTAAATATGCGTTAAAGTGCATATTTATACGGTTCATATAATCCTCTGTTAAATCAGTATCAGTACCAATATATTGTTG
This sequence comes from Candidatus Gastranaerophilales bacterium, assembly GCA_947589425.1. GTDB lineage: Bacteria > Cyanobacteriota > Vampirovibrionia > Gastranaerophilales > Gastranaerophilaceae > RUG14156. Next base: position 19,463 of record CANQAV010000018.1, read on the forward strand.
TATAGTATCGTATATTTCTTGAATTTCCATATTCTTATTATAAACTTATTTATTAAACAACTTTTTCCATAATGAATAAAGTGTACTGTATTTTTGCTTCTTTTTCTTTGGCTCAAAAATACTATCATCCATAAGAATAGTGAACATAGGTAATTTTTCTGTCGTACACATTATATTTTCTTTTTTCGCGCACTTTTCTAATCTATATGCTAGTTTCAACCTATTTTCTTCAGCTTTTAAATCTTTATCTAGCAAATATCTAACAAAAGAAAATTTATTATAATCACAATCAAAAGTTATACATTTTTCTTCAAAATATACAAACGGCATAAACTCTCTATCTGTTTTAATTTGATATATAATATTCTCACTTGATAAAATATCAAGCATAATATCTAATTCAAATTCAGTTTTTGGATATAGGCAAAATTTCATATACCGTTATTATAAAGAATTTACGAGATTTTGTCAACATTCTCTAATTCTTCATCAATTTTGCTTCTAATATTTGCAATAGCTTCATCCATAGCCATTCTCTTTTCAGCTAATATCTGATTATATTCAGCTTCGGCATCCTCTATTGATACCATTCTCTTTAATGCAGTTTTTAAGCTCATTCCACCTTTTTCTACAAGTTGCATTATAGTTATATCATTATCAATATTAGCTGGCAAATTATTATAGAATGTATATGTTATATCATCATAAGCAATATCAAATTTTTTACCGGTATAAGAAGCTATAATATCCCAACGCTCTCTCATACCTTCCTCAAAATAAGCCGATTTATTTACTCTTATGTTTTCCATACCTATTAACTTATACAATATAGCAGAAGCCGCCTTATTATAAGCCGTTACATCTGTCATATCACATAAACTGGTAATAGCATAAAATTCAGCTCGTAAACCTTCTTTTAGTGCCGTAAATGAAGCGCTATCTAGCTTTTTGTATATATATTCTGCCTTTGCGTTATCACCAAATAATGCCGCAACTCTCGTACGATTTAGTTTTTCTTTTTCATCATCGGATAAGTCAGCATTATAAATTAACAATAAAGCATTAGCAATACTTTCATGGTCGTCCATACTTACACTATAAAGTTTACTATATGCACTCATTACCTCTGTTGCAGGTTCATAATCTCCAACCATATCAGCATTGTTTTTATAAAGCACAACAGGAAATTTATCAGGGAATGCCGTATTCATTTCTTCATTAGTAAATGTTACTGTCGAACCCTTAAAATCAAACTCGATAATAAGTCCTTGCGTATAAACAAAGCCATGTTTATATGCAGCAGCATTTTTAGGTTTAACAATAGTATAAGTTATAAAACACACCTTATTTTCTAAAATAGTATCATCAACTACCATAAAAGAAGTCAATGGGTCTAATCGTTTATAAAACGGCTCTTTTTCACCTCTAATATTCTCTTTTGCCCCTATAAACTCATAAGCCAAACCGAGTTTCGAGCAATCGTGTTCTAATGCCTTATCTTCTGTATTTTCTTTATTCTTAAATTTTAATTCCTGTATATAATTAGCTTCGGAGAAACCTTGTTTAAAATCTTGTGTAGGTGTTTTACCAAAACAATACGATACAACGTTTTGAACCGCCATATATGCCAAATTAACATGTATATAGTTGTTTATCCTATTCTTATCATAAGGATATTTTTTTATATCATCTTTACCTTGATAAAAACTATCTAAATATAATAAATGCGGTTGAATATTACCACAAAAATCCTTTATCCAATCCTTTACATTACTTTCGTTTATCGTTGTATCGTTTGCTATAACATATTTTTTCATACTTTAATTATACCATTACCCCTTCTATGCACCTTACTCTGTTTTTCTCAAATATTCTACAACAACAAGCAGCAGAGTCCGGAGCATCAACTAATACGTCTGAATTTTCTACATAATCCATAATCTGATTTATATATTCATCATCAGTTCCATTCAACCAATAGATATTCTGCCAAGAACCATAAAGATAAGTAGAAATTTTTGTATCTTTGTTCATACTTTCGTGATAAGTAATACACCTAATATCTCGTTCCCTAAAATCTTGTGCTAAATAACCTTTATCACCGTTATTTTCCATATATAATGTACCTGCAAGATAATAGTTCTTATAGGTTATTATTTCGTTCATACATTGTTTAACGTGCTTATTCCATACTTTGCCAAAGGCAATAATTCTACCGTCTTGCAATTTTTTCATTATTGTAAATGCCGTTGTATCACTACCGCCATAGCTTGCGTCAACATGGCATATACCGTTCTGAATAAGGCTTTTTGCTGTTACATCATCAGGCAATTTTAAATCTTTTTCGTATCTTATATCAGTAAATAAGGCATCCTCACTTGCCAAAAATTTAAGTTCATAGTTAGCAGCAAAAAGAGCAGGTGTCATTGAACTCTTTGCTTTTTCAATCTCCTCATCGCTCATAAGCCCCGTTTCATAACAGGTATAGACATCAGCTTGGGGCATAAGCGAGAATACGTCTGCTTTGTGCCAAGTTGTCCCAATTGCTATACGACAGCCATCCCTGTTAACTACGTTTTGTAATTCCATCCATACATTTTTTATTCTATCACGTTCGGAAGCACTTCTTCTATCCCGAATATCGCACAAGTCATCAACAATAACAATGTCCGAGTGCATACTTGTTACCGCCGAACTTGAACCCATAGCAATTAATTGTGATTTACCACCTAAACTTGTTTTTAATGTTGTATTTATTTCTAATGTAGTATCTTTTGTAAATTGAAAAGTCGTACCATGTAATATTTGAGCAAAATACTGGAAAGTTTCAGAATGCAATATTTTACTTACTTTCTCTACAACTTCTTTTACCAAGTCCTCTGTTTTACGCATAAAAATTATAGTTTTATTAGGATATAAAATCATAATAAGAGCTATAACTAAAATCATACAAGTTGACTTGTATGAATTTCTATGAGCCTTTAATACATATATATCCTTACATAAAAGCATATTCTTAATCCACTTGCTATGTAAAGGAGTTAATTTTTCAAAGCCCACTAAATGACCTATTAAATGGGCTTCATTTTTAATTTTATCTAATAGTTTCTTTTGTTTATCATTGAGTTCATCTGACATACTATTTTTAGTATATCACTATTTTACACTTTGATAAGTTTTGCCCTTCATTATAAAAGAAATAACAGTAGGTGTTACATTAAATTTTTTTGCTAAAGCGACACAACTAAAATCTTTATCTCTTAATTTAAAATTTGCTCTAATATACCTTATTTGTTCTTCTGTAAATTTACTCCAATGAGAATTAACACCAATAGACTTATTTAATCCTGTTTTAATCGCATGTATCTGATTTTCTTGATTTGTACACCATTCTAAATTTTCTACTCTATTATTTAATGGATTTCCGTCAATATGATTAACCATTGGTTTATTTTCTGGATTTGGGATAAATGCCATAGCAACTAATCTATGAATTTTATATTTTTTCTTTACTCTATTTTTAGCTAAACCAGTATATAAATAGCCTGTTTTATATAAGAATTGTTTCATAATTCTTTCTTTTCTATTAGTAGTAACAATAGGTTTTCTATCTGTATAATGGCTTATAACACTCCTCGCCAACGATTTAACTCTACCAAGATTACTGACTTGATAAAGACCTTCATATCCTACGACATCTTTCCAAATTTCTTTTTCTGTTTCAATTTCTAACATAAACAAATCCTCTGTTGATTTAATCTGGTATAAAAATGGGGAACAGGATAACCAGAACTTATCTTTTCGCCCCGTCAGGCTATTTCCCCTTAAATTTTATCAGGAAATAGTTTATTTGTCAATATTTTCGTTCTTTAAAAACCCAAATATATACGCAACCACATCAACAGTCCAACCGTTGCTTTAAAATGACACCCACTCATCCCAGTTTATAAACTTACCGCCTGTTTGTTCCTCACCATCTTCTTTATCTGCTGAATTTTCTAATATAGCCTTATATTCTCTAATAATATGATTTATAGTATTAGAGATTTTAGTAAAACCATGTTTATTTTGTATTTGTTCAACAAAATCAACATTATCTGCATCAAGATATAAACCAAATTTTTTTGCTATGGACATTGTTGCGTTACCTCGTTTTTATCTTTATATTCATCTAAAAGTTTTTTGCAATTATTCAATTCTGTTTGCAACTGTTTATTTTGCTCTACTACTGCAATATATTGATTAGTAAGTCTTTCATAGTCCTGCTTGTATCTTTTTATTTGCTTATAATCACATTCAGGATTATTAGAACATTTTTCATATTCCTTATAATATGCTAGACTACAATATATATCAGTTTACCTCTGATACGATACTCACACTCGCTTACATCTACACCGTTCCTTATTAGTTTTTCCATTTTTACTCTCCCTTCATTGCCTCCTTATAATCTTCAATCATACTTTGAACCCTTGCTAATTTCCTTGCACAAATAACCTTATGCCATACATCTTGTGCTAGATTGTTTTCAGCAAAGTCTTTAAATATCTCGTTACAAGACTTTAGTTCATTTCTATAAGCTGTAACAAGTGTAACGAGTTCATGTTTCGATAAATCTCTTATTCCAAATTGATATTGTTCTTCTGTCATTAGTCTATCTCCTCCAAATCAGCTTCCATTCGTTCTTTCTCTTTAATCAAAAGTTCCAATAAGTATTTACGAAAATCAACAAAATTATTTATTTTTTCATTACTTAAAATCAAAGTAGTATTCATAGAATTTATTAGTTTTTCATCTGTACCTTCTTTTTCTGTATCACAAATGTTTTCTTCTAACTTATTTCTTTTATATACTTCTTCACCAATTTCTTCACTTATCAGACAAAGTTTTTTTAATATATCATTAAACAACATTCTTATTCTCCTTTCAAAATCTTTTCAATTTCTATCTTTATTCCTTCAAAATTTTGTGGCTTTACACAAAACCAGTAACCACCGGATTTTTTTATTTGACTACCCTGATATTCCTGCAATTTACTTAATTTACCTTTATCAGTTTTAATCTCTAAGCCTACAAATTTTGAATTTATACACGCTAATATATCAGGAATTCCGATTGCAGTATAAGCATTGGCAAAAAATTTAACGTGCCATATTCCTTTGCTTTTTAAATAATCTTTTATTTTTTTAGTAAATGCTGTTTCTTCTCTACCCATTAGCTTCATCCTTTTTAAATAAAAGTTCTGTATAATCTTCACCACGTTGTAATGCTTTATATATTTTGTTTTCAATACTGCTTTCTACAATTAATCTATAATAAAAACAAGGTTTTTCTTGCCCTATCCTATGAATCCTTTTTTTACTTTGTGAATAAAACTCACAAGATAACGGCGGTGTAAAATAAATAATCTTATTAGCCTTTTGAGCATTGATACCCGCACTTCCGCTTGCATATTGTATCAAGGTAATACTATTATCAAACTTATTATAATTTTCCATATCTCGTTCTTTACCATTGATAACACTTAATGGGCGGTCAATGAGCTTTACAAGCTCATTATACTCATTCCAAAAATTATAAAATACAATAAGTCTATCATCAGTACTATCAATTAAATCCTTAAAAGCTATCAATTTATCTTTGTTATATACACCGCATAAATATCTTTCATATAACATCTGATTAAGAGTACAATCTCCTACAAGTTCAGTTCCGTCATTTAAGGTTATTATACGGTCTTTCTTGAAGTTTTTATAGTCTTTAGTAGGGTTTATACTCAAATCAATAAAAGTCTTATCAGGAAGGCTTACAGCTTCCTCTGTTTTCATAAAGACTGTTCCCCTTTTAATCATATTACTTCTCAACTCATCTATATTTTTATATCCGGTAATAATTTTTATAGGAAATACACTGTTTGCAACCTCTATTTCTCTTTGTATAACATATCTATCATAAAATTGCTTTTTAGTACATTGTGCATTAAGCATTTTAGCAAGTACATACAAGTTTTCATATCTGCCTTTACCAATCGAACCGGACAACATGATAAGATTGTCTATTTCCATTTTCATTAATACTTTAGTACGTTTAGCAGAAGGATTCACAATAGCATTAACTTCATCAAGTATTAGTGTAGCGTTTTTGAGTCCTATAAGGTCTTTACGTCTGAATATTAAATCATAGTTGACAATATTTATCCCATTAATAAGTTTCTTTGTCTTTGTATAGTCGTTTATCTCTTGATTATAAAATTTCATAAAATGTTCTTTCCACATAGATATTAATGACTTAGGACAAACAATAAGACATATTTCATAATTAAGAGTCTTTAAATGTTCCGTAGCTACAAGAGTTTTACCTAGCCCCATTTCAAGAGCTAATAACACACGATTTCTACCTTTTATTTCATCTAATACTTTTTGTTGATGTTGATATAAATTCATTTATTGTATCCTTTTATCAAAGGGGCTTTAAGCCCCTATATAATAGCATCAAAACGGGATTTCTTGAGTTTCATCCTTTTCAGGTGTTGCCACCCCGCTGACTGCTTTAGCTGACCACGGTTTATACTCTAAATATCGTTTACCATCTTTATTCGGTTCACCTTTTACAAATTCAACTTCTAACAATGCACCAAGCAAATCGTTCGGTTCAAAATTTAAATCTTCTTTTTTATCTTTATCATAAATATCAATAGCAGCCAAAAGATTTAATAAATTACTCATAGCCTTTTCAGTTAAGTAAAATCTATTTCTAATTGAGAAAATATCTCCTTCTACTGTTTCAAAAGTCAATTCTAAATACGGTGTTTTTTGCAAATCTGAAACACCTTCTATTGCTTTTGTAATTCTTACTTTGTATTTACCTTCTTTGTATTCTTTTTGTGTACTTTCTGCTTGTTCTAAAGTTTTTAGTTTAATTAACATCGTTTTTCTCCTTTACATTTTCCTTAAATATTCTACTAACCACTTTTCGCCACCAAGCTGAAAAAACTTTTTGCGTTCTTGCTTAGTTAATTTTATCTTCATTGTTTTCGCTTCTTTAGGTCGGCTTATATCAGCCTTGCATGGGATATTATCTATTACCATGTCCATAAGCGTTAATATTGATTTTGTTTCTTTATCGGGTTCTTTTATTTGCATATTAAATCAATTTTCCTCTCAATACCATAATTTTTCTCAAATACCTTTTTTAGTCCTGTTATCTTTAAGTATAATAAAAACTGCTTTATTATACCGAATAACTTTTTATCATCTCGCATATAACCCTCATAATATATGTCTTTGCCATAACCAATAATGTAAACAAAATTATCAATATTAGCACAATATGGATATATTAAGTGCTGACAGCTATTTTTATACTTACCCAAACCATCATAACTTGACACATATTTTGCATCGTATATAGTATCAAACTTTATAAAATCACTATATCCTAACACTCCTATATAATCATTAATAGGCTTATATAGGAATGTCTGATATAATGCACCGTCTAATAAATCATTCAGTTCAGGTATTTCACCATTAACTATTGATTTTTCATAGTCCAAGCCCTTTTGCATACTTTCAGTTATTTCCGTTTCTCGTCTATATAGTAAATCAAAAAACGACTCATAACCGTTAAGCCATGCATTCAATAGTGTAGGTGTTACATAATACTTACTTGTTAGCATTCTTTTTAGTCCACTCGTCTATAAGTTCTTTTATTCGTAACATACTATCGCCTATTTGCGGTAATTTACGGAGTTCTACCTTACTTTCTTCCGTTACCCCCTTTTTTGCAATAATATCTTTTGCTTTGGCAATAACTTCATCATATTGTTTTTTGACATTCTTGCTATTTTTACGATATTCAATAGCAGGGTTAATAACCATATCTTGCAAAAATGTATTGTTAGCACCAGTTGATAAAACTGGTATTTCAATACTATCGGGAACCCCTTGTATCGGTTTAGCATAAAAACGGCTTGTAGGCTTAAATTCCATAATCTTTTTATCGCCAACAACATTTATATATGTCATAATATCAAGTTTTTTAGTTATTTCTTTTATTGCAGAACTTGAACCGTCAATTCTTATCTCAATCTCATCTTGATTTTTCTGTTCTGTTGAATGAGCAATAAAGATAATATTCTTATTCTTTTTAGATAAAAGTTCAACTAAATGCTTAAATTTAATTTTTGCTACACCGTATGCCTTTAATGACGGAGAGCCATCTTTTTGCACTAAAGTTGTGTTTTCATCTAATATTTCTGCCATTACTAAGTCATTTAATGCCAACAAAGTATCAAAAACTAAAGTATTATAAGGTGATAAATCCTCTTTTTCTAATACTTCTAATAATTGTGCATAATTTTCAGGCTGTACTGTGTCAGTTTGCCATTCAGGATTAACACGTTGTACGCCCTGTTCAATATCAATTAACAATGGCTTTGAAGCCGATAATGCCGTTGTCGTCTTAAAACTTGCCGGCTGCCCATAAATCAAAATAAATAAATTTTCATTTATCGGCAATTCTTCTTTCTTTTTAATTAAAGTCATTCCTTACCCTCACTTTCAGTATATTCATCTACCATATCGCATATTTTTTCGTTCATCGTTAGTTCATCTTCTGCTAACTTCTTTTTAAAATCACGTTTTCGTTCTCGACCTAAATCAACTACTATACGCCCTTTGTCTTTTTCTACCATATATTATCTCCTTTCGTATAAATATTTATGGTAAACATTCAGCAACTTTATTCCATGCTAAATCATAAAAATAATTAAATCTATTTATACCATCTTCTCCAAGTATAAGTGTTTTTATACTCTTTTCTGCCAATTTTTCAGGTGTATCTTCCCTCATAAAATCAGGCATATTTGTTTCTTCTCGCATTTCTTCTAAATCAGAATAATACTTCATCATAACTGCCTTTAATATGCTATATTTGTGTATAGCCTTAAATTCTTCAAATTCTTGCTCTAAACTCATTCTAATTAACCCCCATAACTCTTATATAATCAATTATTAAAATCGCTAAAATAATTGCAAATACGCATATATTACTTATCCTATTAACAAGATATAATTGGTATCTCAAAGCTAATTGCTCTTTATAACCTTGCTCTATTTCTTTAATGTCATAAATCATATTTTTACCTCTCTTTTTTCCTTTGCTCGATAATTATTGTATCATACAAATATTTATTTGTCAAGAGGTAGTTTTATTTGATTTTCGTATTCGTTATTTCTACTTACAAACACTTGATTTAACCGCTTTTCGGCTATATCATAATATTTCTGATTTATTTCAAAACCGACATATTGACGGTTTAATTCTTTCGCAGCAAGGCATGTACTACCACTGCCCATGAATGGGTCAAGCACAATGTCATTTTCATTTGTTGACTGTCTTATTAAATCTTTCATTAATTCAATAGGCTTTTCTGTCGGATGAAATTTATTACCAATAATATTTAGATGTGTAAAAACATTACTCATTTCCATATCGTTAATATATCTTTCTCGCCCCTTTCGTAACATCAAGATAAACTCCGTTCTTTTCATATAAAACTTGTTAGGGGTTGAATTATTCTTTACCCAAACTAACAAATTCTGAAAAATGAACCCTGCTTTTTCAGCTTCAACCTGTAATTCTTTTAAATTATATCCGTTTACCATAAAATAAGCATGGCAACCGTTTTTTAATTTGGGATAAACCAAAGGCAACCATTCCGAAAATTTGATATCACAATTAGAAAATAAATTACCCTTGCTTATAAGTATTGCATTATCTGCATCATAATTTGCTTTTACCCATTTTTGCTTTTTAGGGTCATTAAGTACAACTATTCTATTGAAGATACCTTTTGGGTCGTTTTTACCAAATTTCTCGATACTTTCTTCTGAAATCCTTGCACCGCCCGTACAAATCTTATACGGCACATCTGATACAATACAATCAAAATACTCATCGGGATAATCTTTTATTAAATCTTTTACGTCGCCAAGTTTGATTTCGCACATTATTAAATCCTTTAGTCAAATTCTATATCACTAACTACTTCATTTCCCCAAACATCCCAACCGTCTGTTTTTTATCCTTTCATTTATTATTCCCCTACCATTTTGTTAGCGTCAACAAAATGGTCTTTACCTCTTATTTCGTTTTTATAAACTAATAAACTTTTTAACGCCTCTCTTAAAGTGGGATAACCAAGCCCGACATTTACACCTATGCTATACTTCCCTGCACTGTCGCTATAATACATTCTATATTTTGTATATTTATTTTTATTTGTCGTATAGAAAACAGTATCTATTTTTAAAGTCAAAGTTTTGGTTACTTTGTGGTAAGAACCACAGCAAAAGCATTGTTCTTCATAGATTTTTGTAAGACTATAAGGCATTTTAGATATTAAATACTCAATACTAGCCATTTTTCACCTCGCTTTTCAAATATTCAATAATACCGCTGATGCAATTATCATCGCAATTACCGTCAACGTGTCTTTGACAAATTACGCAAACCCCTCGGCATTCGCCGTCATTATCAATCGCTACCGCGTACGCAAAATCCTCTATTGATAAAGATTTTAGTAAATCAAAATTAGTTTCCATTTTCATCCTCCAATAGTTCAGGTGTGGTGTAAATATTGCCGATGATTGCACTTTCGTGTGCAACTGTTGGTATGTAAATTGTAGGGCATTTTGGATGCCCGCCAATCAAAATAAATTCTATTCTACCGAAGTCCATATCATATTCTTTGTGAAATTGTGCAATACAGTTCAATTCATATTCATCATCAAGCCTTACAATATCCCCCTCATAAATCAGCTTGCCGTTGCGGTCTTTAAGCCCTGTGCATTGCATAAGAATATAATCTTCATGTTTCCAATTTGTAACAGGATTTTCCACACATATATAATTCATTATTTCCATATTATGATAAGGATTATTGCCCCACTCTGCTAACTTTTTTAATTTTTTATCCCATATCCTAAACTTAAATCTATCGTTCATTTTCCACCTCGCTTATAATCTCCTTAAAAAAACGGGTTCTGTGTAATAAGTTTCTAATAAGGACATAAAGCCACGCACCCGAATGGCTTATGCAAAAAAGTCTTTAAAAATATTGTAACCATATTGACCTTCCGTCGCTTTAAGCACTTCCGTCAAGGTCATTTTATCTTTGTATTTATCTTTGTTATTTTCAAGATAATTATTTGTGCCGAAACTGCAAGCGCCTGTAATTGTTCTGTAAGCGATTACCCAATAACCGAGGTCGTGGACTTCACCGGATTTTATGCCTTTATATTGGCTTACATCTCTTTCGGATGTTTTAAATAGCCAATCAAAATATGCTTGTCGTACGGTATTTCCGTGAGCATAAACATCGTCTTTGAAAAATATATATGCTGTTTTTAACCCCGTTTTAATTTTGAGAATATTTCCTTTAGAAGAAATTATTTCACAGAAAATACCGTCAATTTTTCGATATTTTCCGTTTTGCCAACAAAGCTTACTTTCAACCTCATTAGCGAAACTTCTCATAAATTCTTTTGAGGGTTTGTTGACTTTCTTTCTTTTGATGTTCGTACCGCTCAAATACAAACTACCCCCGACGGTGAGGTTGTCCGGTAACGAGCTGATGTTCGTACCGCTCAAAT
>CANQAV010000019.1 GCA_947589425.1 Candidatus Gastranaerophilales bacterium
CGCTCTCTTTGAAAACAAAAGCACAGACCATACCGTCATAACCGTGCTTGCCGCCCTAATGATACTTAAAGCTGTAGTAATGATTTTAATATCGTTAATTTCAGGATATGCTTTATCAAAACTTGATAGGTGGTAGTTATGACTGCTATTGGTATAGTATTGCTAATATTGATAATGGTTGTAACTTCAATATTTTTCGTACATAAATATTTATATGATGAAAGATATTTTACAATCGTGAATATAATAACAGTATTCGTGTTTATAATACCAGAATTGTTGATATTGATTTATATAAGAACATATTAGGAGGATATATATGAAGATTTTTATTTCGCAGCCTATGAAAGGTAAAACTGATGAAGAAATTTTAGCTGACCGTGAAAGAATTGAATCTAAATGTAGATTTAAGTATGGACCGAGCGTAGAATTTATTGACTCGTTTTTTGAAGATTTTCCTGATGATGTAGGTAATAATAAAGATCCCAATAGACAAGCAATCAAATATCTGGCTGAATCACTTAAGTTATTAGCTGACGCAGATATTGCAGTATTTGGTGATGGTTGGTTTTATAATCGTGGTTGTAGTACAGAGTTTGATGTAGCGACAAATTATGGTATCCCAACTATAGACGAAGAAGATGAATTATAAATAACCAATAGGCTAATAGTGTGCGGTCAAGGATGGTCGGTTCATCCCTATCGTGATTTACATATACAGATGGAGGTGTAGTTTATGATTACTGAGAGTGTTATAGGTGTTCTTATTATAACTATCGGTGCATTTATCGGTGCAATATTAGCAACTGTTTGTTATATAGTCATGTATGGAGCATTAAATGCTGGAATGTATTTAACTAACAAAGTTGAACGACGTATAAGAAAGGGGAGAAAGAACCATGCTTGATAGTAACGTACATAGCATGCTTCGCCGCCTGTGAGAATATTTTTATTTTGTATAATAAGTCTTGTCGTCGCCATCAATGTTATCGGCTTCTTCGAGGTATGGAGAGTAAACCGTGTATTGGCTGAAAAAATCGTGCTTGCCGCCCTCAGTTTTGCTGGTACTTTTGTTTCATTGATGATTGCTTTTGGTGGTTGGGGATATGACGATACGACTTTTAAGGTGTTGATGGTAGGCAGTGTGGTTGTGTTGACGGTTGCTTTAGATGCGTTGGTTTGTACGGATATGTTATATTATTTGAGGAGTAGGGGTGATAAGGATAAATATGGACATAGGTGATGTTTTAGCATTGACTTTTGGTCTTACGATTGATTTGTCAATATTGGCAAGCGTAGGTCTTGCGATATATTTTGGATATAGGTATATTAAGGATTTATATGGTGATTAAAAATGATGTAAGAAGGTGTGTTTTATGATGTATGAAAATGATGGAGTAGAGCGAAGCTCTAACTCCCGAATAATGATGACGATAAATGACCATGATAATGTTGTCGTTGAATTGATGAATAAATATGATAAGGATGATATTATCATGTTGGTTCGTGAAGATGTAAGAGTTGGGATAGTTTTTCCTGATGAAACGGTGTTTATATATAGGACGGACAAGGTTGAAGAAGCACTTGAGAAGTTAGGGATAACGGATGAGAATTATGAGGTGAAGAGGCTTCGCCCTTCACCTCGTGAGGATGAATAGTATAATATAAACATGAGGATGAATATTACAATCATCCTCATTTTTTGTTTTTTTAATTTTGTGTGCTTCATAGTTTTATAACTATCGTGTTTTGAAATAAAAGTGCAATTTAGTTTTTTGTTTTGCTTTATAGTTTTATAATTATCGTGTTTAAGATTCAAGATGCAATTTAGTTTTTTTGTTTTGTGAGCCATAAACTTATCGTATTTTTAAAAATTTTCTTTTCCCGAAACTACGCCCCTTCTTTGAGTATTTTTCAAAGGTATATCTTGGGAAAAATAGAACACCCTCCCTTAGAAAATTTTGGCACGCCCCACCTTAACAACTTCTACAACATGCAGACCTAAGACTTGCTCATCATGCTGTTGGTTAACAGAGCTTGAGCTGTGATGAAATGAGAATGAGTTCAAATCGTTATCAATGTATATTCACCCACGCGAAATCACCTGTGATGAGCGTTTCCAGATATTTCCAGCTCTTCCACATTTTTCCAACCATGGGAATTTTTACCAGCCATTCCAGTTCCTTCCTGTTATACCAGTATTTTCCAGTTAGTCCCCACTAACTGGAAACCATTTCCAGATTTGTAAATCATTTCCATAACTGGAAATTTCTACCAGTACTTCCAGTTATTACCAGCTCTACCAGTAAGAAATTTCCATGGTAGGGGATTACAGCCTTGGTAATTATTAACAGGTAAGAACTGGTAATTGGTATATACTTACTGGAAGATACTGTCATGAACTGGTAAGAGTTTCCAGACTATGGTAGTATGTACCAACTGGTAGACCTTACCAGGCAGAGCTTGACAGCGCTGGCAAATGGTGGGAATCGTTACAATTATTTACAGTAAATAACTTACATCATTGGTACATACTTACAGGTAATACATGGTAGGCATGGTAGTATACACCAATAGAGGAAGATACTTACAGGTAATACATGGTAGGTATGGTAGTATACACCATCAATGGTACATACTGGAAGAACTGGATACGGGTAACTGGTGTATACTTCTAAGTATGGTAGATACTGGAAGAACTGGATAGATGAGGAACCAATAGTCAAGATGTAAATGATTTATGATTTGATTATTTAAAATGAAATGATTGAACTAAACATGGAAGAATATTACAGAAAAGGAAGAAAAAAATTTTTAAAAAACTTTTCGATTTTTTGTTGACAGGTCGCTCAAGGTGTGGTATATTATAATTGTCAAGGGGAGATATACAAAATACCGCTTGACCGGAACGGCTACCGATTAGCTGATATAAGAAAAGGAAGGTAAGATATGACACTTAGAGAAATGGTAAAGGAATTGGAAGTAGTTGGAACAATCATTAACTTAGTTGATATTCCAACGGGAATGGAGACTGTTAGTATTGAACGGTCTGAAGAAAAAATTTATATTATGGCATCAGAAGAAACAGTTTCTGGAATCATTTTCAATTCTGAAACGGTTTATCCGTTAAGAATTGACAGACAGAAATTAGTAAATGCACTTATCCCATACACGGATGAGGAAGAAACATACAAGGTAACGAGTATCAATCGTTACCCGTTCTAAAGCTCGAATGTAAATAAATCAAATAGGAAGTGATTGGAAATTACCAATCACTTCCAGTAAAAGAAAGGAAGGTATTATGAGTTTTATCATGGGAATGATGATTGTTATGTTAATCATCGACGGAGTAAGTATCGTGGCAGAAACAAAAGATGGAAGCAAAAAGGTAAAAAATTACATTTGCCACATTCTGGCAGAAGTAGTAGCTTTAGCTATCGGAGTGTATTGGTACACTCACTAAGCACGAACAATAAATAACAAGTCAAGGATGGTCGGGGCAATCAAGCCCCGACCGGTAAAGAAAGGAAGTTTTGAAATGAAAAAATATTTTGATTTAATTGCTATGGTTAGAGAGTATGAACTCGAAACAACAATGATGGTATACCTTGATGAAAAAGGAAATAGCCACATTTTAATCTTACCACTTTGGGGAGATGAAAAGGTAGAAGTGGAGCAGTACGCGTTTATTGACAATGTAACCTTATTCCCTGAAAGAGTTTTTACTCATTTCTTTGAAAAGTTAAGATTTTCCGACGTGTTAGAACAGTCTGATTTTATCAAGTTCTGCATGAACGGAAAAGTGATTGAATATCCGGTAATGGAAGAAATCACTGGAGCAGAAATGACGAAATTGTCAAAGTATGCCAAAGAAACAGGATGGAATGAATTTGTAGATTGCTTGAAGTAATCAACAATCTACAAACACAAATATCACGGGAGTCAACTATTGACTCCCGTAACTATTTACAAGTGGTTGTTAAAAACTTAACAACCACGCTAAACTGGTAAAAGCTGGATACCAAAATCTTCCAGTGCGACCAAGAGGAACAAAGTAAGGTGGGTTAGTGACAGCTAACAAACCAATAGGTTGAATGAAAACCAACCAGACCAAACTAAAACTAATTAACTTGTGAAATAAAAAGATGGAAGAAAAGCGCGGCGAAGGCAGATATTTCCGTCACTATCATGATTATTTACAACTCAACAAGATTGTGAAATTTCTATCAAGCTCAACCGCGTTACTTGTTGACTATTGGTATGTACAACTATTCACTTGTGAATCATTCACATGTTCAGGAAATCATTACCATTATTGGAAGAAACTGGCACTATTGGAAAAATCTGCCACGACTGGAAGAAAATGACATTTATGGAAAAATTTGGCAGGCCCGCGCTCGCGCATAAAAGGGCCTTTCCAGTTTTTTCCAGCACTTCCAGTTATTTCCATTATAGGGAATCACTTCCAGACATTCCAGTCATTTCCTGGAAATTCCTTCCAGTCTTGGTACATACTTCCAGTTATGGTAATCATTTCCATGGAAGCCTTTACCAGTTATGGAAGTATACACCATTTTTACCAGTCCTTTCCAGGAAATTCCTTCCAGAACTGGTACATACTTACTGGAAGTATACACCAATTCTGGTAATCATTTCCAGTCTTGGAAGTATACACCAGTACTGGAAGTTATTTACTGGAAGTATGTACCATTTTTGGTAGTATACACCAGTTTTACCAATCGTTTCCATGGTAATCGTTTCCAGTTATGGTAAAAGCTTCCTGGTAATCGTTTCCAGTTTTGGTGTATACTTCCCTATCTCCCAACATTTTCCAGGTAGGCATTACCAGGGCTGGAAATACATGGTAATGCTGGAAGCATCTGGGAATGGAAATGGCTTCCAGGTCTGGAAGTTATTTACTGGAAACATTAGTCAACCGAGGGCTTCCAGTCATTACCAGAAATGGAAAAATAAATTTTTTAAAAAAAGTTTCGTAAAAGTGTTGACGAATTGCTATAATCGTGGTATTATATACTTGTCCGAAGGGATAAAAACCAACGGGCAGGTCAGTTAAATAAGTTGTAAACGACTTCCAAGAACTGGAAGTCAGGAAAGGAAGGAAAAAATGAGAATTGACAAGTTTAATATGGTAACAGTAAAGGATATGCTTGCCACGAGTGGAAGACTGTATCTCGTGGTTAGCACTGAAAACAATGAGGGCGTGCGTGGAAATATTGAGTTCTACGCATTGAACTCAGACGAGCCAAAAATGCACTTTTTGGCGAGCATGAAAATGACAAAGCGCGGAAGAACAAAGCGCTTTGAGAATGCTGGAGCGATGAGCTTTGGCAGATTCTTTGAAATGCTCAAGGAATTGAGCGACGCTGAATTTGAAGGCACGTTGGAAGTCTACTCAAGATTTGAGTATGACACGGCAGAATTCTAAACAACAACACAATAAAAGAAGAACGGGCGGCGATTGAGCCGCCCAAGAAAGGAAAGGTAAAAAAATGGAAAACACTTACAAAACAACAACAATTGGAAAAAGCTATGAAGTTACCCGTGCATTTGCAAAGCACGGGGCAGGGTTCAAATCCCTCACACTTTACGGAAACAAAGATACGTTCTTTGAATCCGTGATTGTTTACAAAGGGGAATTTTCCCCTTGGAAGGTCGGGGTTCTTCTTTATGAAGATCCTGATTGGATAGAAGAATTTGACGATTGGAGAATGTTCACATTCTCCAACAAAGGAAAGGCAATCACTTTCCTTAAGAAAATCATCGATTATTCCGATGAGTTATTGAACTTGGTGATTGAATACTAAGTTCAATAATTTCAAAGTCAAGTTTCGGGCGGCTCCAAAAAGCCGCCCTGTGAGAAAGGAGTTTAATATGTTAAATATCGTTGGAGCAAATATTACAATTTTAATTATTTTCGTTTTCATTTTTATTTTCTATTCAATTTTTTTGGAAAGATTCTTTCCGGAAAAAGAGGAGATTAAATTCAGAATAATTTTCATTTCAATTATTGAAATGTTATTTATTCTGATTCAAATTATTTACTTTGTAATTGTTGGTTCCCCAATGGTTACTTGGTAAAATATCACACACGAGCCGGTGAGCACTTGACCGGCTCAATTATTTACAAGTTTTGAGTTAAAAATTTCACAAGCCCTGTTGCCAGTTTCCAGATTTTGGAATCAATATCAAAAAATGGAATCTTAACTCATCAATCATTCACAATTCAACATTTTCGGGTGAGTTAGTTTACACTACTCTTCAAAAATCATAAACTAAAACCAACTTACCAAACTAAAACTAATTCATCATGTAAAGTATTTCAATCCCAAAACTGGAAATATTTATCATGATTGGAAAAATTTTTCACGTCCAAAAGGCTTGTTAAAAGTTTAACAATCTCGATTTGGTAAAAAATGGTAGCGTTGGAAAAATCTCCTACATTTGGTAAAAATTTCCAGTACAGGAAATAATTGGAATGACTGGAAAAATCTGCCTCGATTGGTAAAATTTTCCTTTACTGGAAATTTTTGACAGCCCGCGCTCGCGCGAAAAAAGGCTGGAAATTATTTCCATTTGAGCCAGCATTTTCCAGCTCTACCAGTTTTTTCCAATCCATTCTGGAAATTTTTCCCATATGTACCAGTTATTTCCAACCTATCCAGCTTTTTCCAGGGCTTCCAGGGATTCCCTGGTAATCATTCCCTGGGAATTCCAATCATTTCCAGGAAATTTCCAGCTTATTCCAGTTTTCATTTCCAGTTATTTCCATTTTATCCAAGAATTTCCAGGTAATAGCTTCCATTTTTACCATTTTCTTCCAGTTATTTCCAAATCTTGGTAATTTATTTCCAGTTTCTTCCATTTTTAACTCCTCTTCATTGGAAATTTTTTCCAAAATTGGTAATCATTTCCAGAACTGGAAATACGAAGATTGTTAAAAATTTCACAATCTCATTAACCGAACTAAACCCAACAGTTGGAAGTCATTACCAAATGTTAGTGTTAGTGAGTTAGTTATGACTAACCACTGACCTAAACTAACTAAACCCAACTCGAACCAACTAAAACTAATTGAATTGTGAATTAAAAAAACGCGCTACGCGCTTCGTTAGCACACCAATAGTCAACAAGTCAAATAAAAAGATGGCTGTGGAGCCGGCTTGTTAAAAAAATATTTATTAAAAATATTGATAAAAATGTTGACACATTTCTTTAATCGTGGTAATATATATAATGTAAGGAGGGCATGGAACTCTTTACCGGATGGGGTACCGATTATCCTATACAAGTTAATTAATTGGAGGTAAAATTATGAACAAGTTAACAATGAACAAGGCAGCATTTGCAGTAGTAGTTGCGCTTCGCAACGATTGCGAAGTAAATCTTTACATTGATGACCGTCATTTCGATGCGGTTCATCTCGTGCAGCGTGCCGGATACCGTGCAACTGCTACGACATCCGAAGGGGAATTGTATACATTCCCTAATAAAGAAGCCCTTTCTAATTGGCTGAAAGACTATTATTTCGAAAAGGGTTTCATCGTTGAATATTTGCTTGTAAACGGTGAAATGGTCTTCTTCGACACGCTCGAAGAATTCATTTTAACTGTAAAAGAATTCCGCGAAAAAGGAATCCTTAAGTAGAGTAAAATATCAACAAGTAAAAAATCAGGCGGCTGCATCTTGCAGTCGCCTTTTAACTTATAAATTATCAACAAGTTAATAAATCCAATAGCAAAGATTGATAAATAAATAATTGAATAATACAATAATTCATGATAATAATGTACAACCTAATAATTAACAAGTAAATAATCCAACAGGCAAATAGTACAGCGCGGCGAAGGCTGCTATGTAAAACATTATCATGTTAATTATTAACTTCTCAACTATCTAAAAAACTTGCATGGTAAAACAAATAATTCACGAGTGAAAATTTCAATCTGCATCCGCCGCACAATTCAATATTTTAAAATGAAATATTTTACAGTTCCATCTTTTAATTTGATTTTACATTTCGTTCCATTTTTTGAATTGAATCTTTGAAATGGAATTTTATTCCATTTTTTGAAATTTTAAACTGAATTTCCGTTTATTACCAGTCGCCCGTTTCTGGGTTAGTTTACACTAACCACTATTTTTAAAACCAAGTAAATGTTTGCCCTCTTCAACTATTTCTCCTGCAATAATGTACGGCGTGGTTAGTTGACACTAACTTAGGTTAGTGTCAACTAACTCGATTTTACTTCACTTCTCAAACAGTTCCTCTTCAAACATTTATAAGTAAACGATTGATATACTAAACTGTATCGAGATTGTTAAAATTTTAACAAGAAAGGTCGTGAACAAGTGTTCTTTTTACAAGTAAAAAGAACACTTGTTCACCAATTTCAATCTGCCGCGAACATACGTTTACCTATACCCGAACAAAACGGCGATTTTGTAGTGTTTTTCGCGAACAGGCGGTCAAATAGCGCAAACAAATGTTCCCAAAACGATAGCGCGAACAAATATTTGAAACACGTGTTCGTTAAACTTTTAACAAGCCTGTTAAAAGTTTAACGAGAACAAATATTTGGTACAGTTGTTCGTTAAAAAAATAACAAGCCTGTTAAAAATATAACTTGTTCGTTTAATAAATAACAAGGTTGTGAATTTTTTAACAAGCTCCGCCGCTATTAAGTTAGTCATTACTAACTCACCTGTTGGATATACATGCACGGTTAAACTATCATAATCTACATTAGCCGCCGCCGTAAAAATGGGCTAATGTGTCGCGCGTAAAATCGCCTATAATAGGTCTAAAATCGCGTGTAATCGTTTTTTGTGATAACAGGATACTTACTATTACCACACGCGAAAAAATCGATTACAGGCGATTTTACAGGCTATGGGTCTACAAGGCTTGAAAAAGCCCTTGTAATCGTCTTAAATGTGGGTGTGGTATGGTTATACCTCGGATGGGATAAAATCGCTCTACGGGGCTAAAATCGGGCTAAAAACGGGCAAATAAAACATGAATATACCACAGGCAAAAAGGGTAAAAAAAAGACGGGCAAAAAGCCCGTCTGTGTAGCTATACCGCCGCTAATGTGGATTAGATTGCATAAATATCAATCAATTCCATGTCACGCACGAGTGAAAATAATACATTTGTAAAACGTTCCTCACCCGAATAGTTGTATACGTTAACCGTTTCTGTTGTATCAATTTCATACTCAAAGATTTGCACCTTTGAACGTTTCATGTGCTCGTGAATGGATAGAATTGCTTTAGTATCCATTTTTTCCCCGTACCCGTCGGTACGACGGAAATATACGCGCACCTGTGGCTTTTTTCTTGCAAGTTCAATGATGAACTTTGCAAGTTTATTTTCCTGTGATACAGTAAGTGGCTTGTTATCACCAAAGCATACAAGCCGCTTGTACGCCTTTGTGCGAGCGCGTTCGAGGCTATAAGCATGCGGATGCGGATAGCTTGCAAGCGGCGATAAATCATCTGTGAACATTTTACACAGTGTATCAAATAATTCATCATCGTATACCGTGTAAACGTTTTCCCATGTATCACAAATGTTTACGAAATAAATCTTTTCACCGTCTTTAAAAACCTTGAAAATCTCAAGTTCCGTGTCAGGCTCGCCTAAAATTACGGCGTCGCCGGCGTCCAACATGAGAATCGTTTCATTTACCATGTTTACAAGTAATCTATTGTTAGCACTCATTTTTTAACCTCTCAATCTTTTTCTTATGAATTTTTAACCGCGTGGCGGCTTTTTCCGCCGCCACGCTTGAATTGTAAACCTTTAACTATCTTATTATTTCTCGAGGAAATAATCCTCGATACATTCCATGACCACGCGGCGGATGCGTGCATCTGCCGGCAACATACCGCGCATTAATGTTGTGTTAGGCTCTCTACAGTCATCCGCGAACATGTAGTCATACCACTGCGCACACTCTCTAACGCGTGTGATATAGCCGGTGTTTGAGACGCTAAACCAACAAATTTTTTCATTATCAATCATAATGTAATAATTTGTAAAAGTGCTTGTTCTTTCTTCTTTAATTTTTAAAAATTCCATTTTTTAACCTCTCAATCTTTTCACTTATTAATGTTCTATTAAATTCAGAAAAAATCCTCTCTCGCAACCTATCGCGTCGCGCCGCGGATGCAAGCGGTGCATCGCCGTTGCCCTCATTCCTGATGACACATACATTATATCACCGTCACAGACGATTGCAACCCCTTTTTTTAATTTTTTTCAAAAAATTTTTTTCTACATTATATAGGATTTTTTCCATCGCGCATCTCACCGCCGCCACAGCCTTGTTTGTTAAATTTTTAACGATCCTGTTAAAAGTTTCACGATACCTTGTTAAAAATTTCACAGCCTTGTTCGTTAAAAAATTAACAATTTCACATAAAAAGAACACGTGTTCGGCGCGGCGGGCGGTTTTCCAGAATTTTCCAGTTCTGTTAATTTTTTACAGCGAACACCTGTTTTGTGCAAATGCACAACCATTCCCGAATTGTGCATTTGCACATTGTGCAAATGCACAATGCAATATAAATTAAAAAATGCGTAGCATTTTTTTACCGATTATTAAGTATCGACCGAAACCCGGGTTAGTTTACACTAACCACTTTTTGCTTTACTTATATTCTATTTTACAAATACATGTTTTATTCCTGTAACTAATTGTATACATGTTTATAGAAATACAATAGCGCTAATTGTATACAATTATACATGTTTTTTTATTAAAGTTAGTATTGACAATTGCAATTCTGTAATGTATAATTGAATAGTAAAGATATAGGTTGAAACTTGAAAATTGAAAAAAATGGAAAAGATGGAAGGTTCTACCATTTGCCAGAAATGGAAAATTTTGGAAGCCACGCGCGCCGAAGCTGGAAAATATTCCCAGGAAGCGCCGCGGAAGGTTGGCAAGATTTTACACATATGGCACCATATGGAGCATCTGAGGTCGTTTGAGCCGGCGCCGCCGCGTAAAAATTTTTCAAGTTTCTTGCTTTTGGATATTGACAAATCAATCGCGTTATGTTATTATAATTACAGAAAGATAAATCAAACCAAGAGCCAACAAGTAAAACGCGGCGAAGGCTGATAATGGAGGTATAAGCATGAATATCTATGAATACGCAAAGAAAGTTAATCCTGAACTCGCTGAAAAGATTGAACATGAACACGAAAGAATTAAAGACTTTGACGAAACACTTACAAAGATGAATGAAAGCGATGCGATAGACTTTAAGTGTTCAAAACACAAAGTAGATGATGCAATCATTTACATGTATGAAGCAACTGTAACGGATGAAAAAGCTATAATGAATGTGTTAGGTCATAAGTTCCCTACAGGCGGAACACTTCATCCATTTTTAAACATTGTCGTAGGATAAAATATAAACCGCGATAAATAAAAAAGTTCAAGATAAGTCAAGAAAAATAAAAATTTTTCTTGACTTTATTTTATTTTTATGATATTATAATTATACAAGATGAGGAAAGGAGGATTTTCTTCATGACTTTCATAGAAAGAATAAAAGAAACAATCGAGCTGATTTGTGATACTTGTGAAACAAATGAAGGTAATTGCTTGAATTGTGAATTTTATCCTTTGTGTGATTGTCTGTACCAAGGTAATAAACCTTGTAGTCTAAAAAGTGAATAGTTATGAATGACATGTTTTTACTTAATTACCAAGATGAGGGAATTATGAGAAAGTTAGACCGCCAAGGTCGAGTGGTAATTCCTACCATCCTGCGAGAAAGACTGGGTATAAAGGAAAATTCTCCCATGTATTTCTCAACTGCTCGAATGAATGGTAAAAACTATGTATTGATAACAGACGGCGTACAGCATCAAATAACAAAGGCTGACGCAGATATAACAATTCGCACGCTTGAACGGATAGGCGCAGAAGTGCCTGACAAACTTTACCAAATGCGCGAAACGTTATAAAACGCGTCTGGAGCGTTAGTCACCGCTAACGAGCCAAACTTGCTTGAACGACCGTCTAATCAAGATTTTTACCCGTCAACGCAGCAGCCGCACGAAGCAAGGCTATCCCGAAACAATCAGCCTTGACCGCGCAAAAAATTTTCCGCAACCGCTTGACAAACTTTAAAAGAAATGTTATAATAACATTGTAAGTTAAAGAGAACAAGAAAGGCGGAAAACGTTATGACAAACTTATTAAAAGCAACTAAAGCAATTTTATTCGTGATTATACTTTTATTCTTGATTTGGATTTTCGTTTCATTTATTGAAATCGGAATCTTCAACTTATCAAGTGGTCATGAATATTTCGACTTCAACTTTTTCAAATTAATTTTTGAAAAGTGAAATGAATTTTTGAAATCGGTTTTGCTGGGGTTGCAGTATACCCCAGCTTTTAAAATGATAAATGATTTACAAGTGAAAAATTAACATGTTGAAAAACCTCGCGTTGTGGCTGTGACGCGAGGCATTTGAACTAATTTACATGTCAATGTTTTTCGCAATCAACAATTGATAATTCAATTAGTTACAAAAATTCCTGAAATTTTTATCAAGTTTTTTGAAATATTTCTTGACAAAAAATTATTTCTTTGATATAATATAATCAAGATAAAGATAAAAAACAAAACATGAAAAGGAGATTAAAAACCATGACAGACAGAAAAGCATTTGAAAGAGTATTAGAACTTGTGAACGATGAAGAAATCATCGAATGGGCAAACAAGAAGATTGAAATGCTCGACAAGAGAGCGGAAAAGAGAGCGGAACGCAAGGCTGAAAAGTCTGATGAAGATACTGCGGCACTGAACGCAATCATCGAAACTATGCAGGCGCTCAACAAGCCGGCTACAGCACTGGAAATTGTTTACAGTGACGACCGTCTCCGTGAAGTAACGACACAGAAGTTTACTTCACTTATCAAGCATCTTATCGCTGATGGGTCTATCGCAAAGAATAAGATTCAGGGTAAGATGCACTATTCATTAGCATAGTCAATAATTTAACATTTTACCTACCTTCCTTTGGCGTCCACACGGGCGCCATTTTTTTTTATAAAAGTTATTGACAAGCCGCGCTACCTGTGGTATTATAATTATAGAAAGAGAGGTAAACAACATGAAAAAGAAAATCATCACTACATTAGTTATTTTAGGATTGGCTATTGCAATTCCAACAGGCGTAATGTACAACAAGGAATTGAAAGCATGGAATGACGGTTACTGTATCACATGCGATAACGAACTTGAATATTTCGACGTGAAACATTTAAAACCTAATCGTTTCAAATACACATGGTACTGCAACAACTGCCATCACATCGAACAGTTCCACTTCTTATTCCAGTAATTACCAAGAGGTTGGATGAAAATCCAACCTCACTTTTTTAAAAAAAGTATTGACAAAATAAATAAGATATGATATTATAATTATAGAAAGTTAAAGAGGAACAAGAAAGGAAAACAACATGATTAGAATCGAAATGGACAGAGAAGATTTATTTGAATACATCAAGCATACATACACAACGGATAGATTTTCCGACAAAGGATTAAGAGAAATTATTGACTTGATGGAAGAATGGTGTGAAGAATCCGGAGAATCAATCATGAATCTTGATAGTTGGTTATACGAATCAAGCGAATACACGTTTGACCAGTTTATGGAAGAAGTAGTAGACCCAGCCGAATATCCGGATGAAGAAACCATGAAAGACAAATATTACCTTGAAGATTGGATAAACGAATACATCGCCAATCAGGGCTACATGGGTACAGCAAACGCATTTAACGATATGGTTGTAACAATTCATTAGTTCATAATTTAACCTCCATTTTAAATATTGAGCGTGTCAATTATTGATACGCTCATTTTTTTCTATATCAATATTTCACAAGTTAAATATATCGTCTCAGCCTTCCAACGTCGCTGTGTTGGAAGGAATTTCCATTTTTGACAGGATTTACCAATTTTTCCAACCAATTTTTGCCAATGGCAAGGTCTGGAAATTTCCTGTAATTTCCAAAAAATTTTTTTAAAATTAGCCTTGACTAACTCCAATAGGTGTGTTATACTATATATAGAGTTAAGGTAACAGATGTAGAAAGGACTGGTAAATCATGGTAAGAATGGTATGCTTCGATATGGATGGTACATTGGCAAATCTTTACAATGTGCCGGATTGGGAAAAAAAGTTAAACATGGGAGATTTTACCCCATACTTAGATGCGGAACCAATGTTTAACATGTCACATTTAGCGCAATTAACTAAAACGTTGATTGAATCAAATATTGAAGTTCGTATTATTTCATGGTCAGCTATGCACGCCACAACTACACAGACAAAAATTGTAAAAATGGTAAAAAAGGCGTGGCTTGAAAAATATGGATTCAATTACACGAATTTGCATGTAGTAAAATACGGAACAACCAAGAGCAAGGTTATCCGGAAATATCTGTCAGAGAATGAAACAGCTATCCTTGTAGACGATAACGAAAAAATCTTAAACGGGTGGAATGTTGGAGCTGCAATTAAACCGGAAGAAATCTTTGAACTTGAAAAGTATATCTGCGGCAAACCATGATAGAAATTTACAAATCTTGGTAGGGACGGCATAGCCGTCCTTTTCCGCGTTTATTTTTATTTTCCGCTTGACAAAATAACTGCGATATGTTATTATAATAATACAAGGAACGAACCGATAAAAAAATTATAACCACAGACTTCAACAAAAATGGTTATATTTTATTTAATAGTTACATTCTTTCTTTCATCTAAAATCGGTTCGTTCCTTGTAAAAAAAATTTTTTATAAAGATGTTGACAATCGGCGCAAGCTGTGTTATAATAACAATATAAGTTAAAGGAAAAGAACAAAGGAGTGAAAACATGAAGATTGAAAATTTTGAAGTAGTCGATGGAGTATTAGACTTATTCAAGTGTGAAAGACTTACAATGTACGTGGATTATGTGCAGGTTACGGGATACGCACGTTTCAAGTTTCAACAGGGTTCAGATGCGAGTAACTGGACGAAAGAAGAACTTGAAACAAATATTGACAATGGAACTGCGTTGTTGAGATTCGAGATTGAAGCCGATACCGAAAGAAAAGCTAAAGGTTTATCAATCCTCTTGGGAGCGTCGGATAATCTGGCAGAAAAAGGAATGGGCGTGGCAAGTGCTGAAGATGTAATCAATTTACTTGATAACATTCAGAGTATCTCACTGCTGGGTACTGAAAAAGCGTTTATTGAAATGGTTTACGAAACAGGGTATGAAGAGGAAGATGAAATTCCATTTTCTGACAATGACATCGACTGTGACGACTTAAAATAGAACGAAAAAATTTTAAATGAATTTTCAAAACGGGGTTGACAAATTGCCGACCCCGTGTTATTATAATTATAGAAAGAGAGGTAAAAAAAATGACATTAAGAGAATACGACAAAATGACAGTGCAGGATATTTTTACAGAATATGTAAAGTACGCGACAGACGAAGATGGGGTAAAAGAATTAGTTGTAAAATGTTTGCAGGAGCATAGACCACGTACCATGCCTAAACTGATGAAACATTTACAGATGAATCTTTTACGGATGCAAGAAATTAAAGAAGCACTTGCCGCGAAAAACTTTAAAGTTGAAAAGATTGACGGTACTTATATTTTAGTTGACATGTAACCTATTGGGGTAGTCAAAGATTGACTACCTCGATTTTTTACACTGTGAGTTAGTTATGACTAATTCACAAGTAAAGTAACGCTTTGGGCGGCTCGTTCACAGACCGAACGAGCCGCATTTCGTTTTGATTTACAAATCAAAAATTTACAATTCAACGATTAACTTGTTGACTATTGGTAGAAAATCCCAAAAAGGCGGATGGTAAATTATACCATCCGCCTTGAAATGTTCGCAGGTTGATTGTCCTATCTGAAATCGTCTAAATCATCTAAATCTATTTCCGTCGCATTTTCAACCACAAGTTTAATGTTTAAAAGTTCATTTTTAATAATTGTAATGTATCTTTTAAGTTCTTTTAAAGTTACGAAAGAATAATTGCACTCACCAAGTGTTTTAATAACCGAAATATCTTCGAAAGCATTATCAAGATAAATAAAATCTGTCTTGTACATTGTAAATGCTTCATCTTTTTCGAATAATTCTTTTGATTCGTCCATGTAAGGAATATACTGACAATTCACAAACGCCTGGTAAATTCCACCATTCGCAAATTCAATCATGGAAATCATTTCCATTAAGTGCTTATCCCAATAGCTGAACAGATACGATTTTTCGGATGCCGCTTCGTACATCGCACTGTAGAAATGACCTGTAATATCTTTTCCCTCGCAGTCATAAACACGTGTGTTCTCTCTAAATGTATCAAGTTCTGACTTGATAGCTCTTTCAAAATCAGAATACTTCTTTCCGAAAACTGTAGTATAAGTAATTTCTTTTCTCATGTTTTTACCTCTCTTTCGTGATGTGTTTGTTTCTTATTACATTATTATAATAACATACCACGCCTATTTTGTCAACAAAATTTTTAAAAAAAATTAAAAACTTTTGAAAAATTTTATTTTTTAATTATTTATTTAAATAATGTTTTATTTTTAAAATAAATTATTTATTTGTAAAATATCTCATAATCATGACTGGAAAATCTTAACAGAAATGTCTGAGCCTTCCAGCGTCGCTGTGCTGGAAGGAATTTCCATTTTTTCCACCATTTACCAATTTTACCAACAGTTGACAGCACTTCCATTCTATTCCAGAAATTCCTGAAATTGGTAATGGTGGAAAAAATTTACAATTGTGGGTTAGTTATGACTAACTTAGTTAGTCATAACTAACCCTTCCTCTTCATTGCCGGTTAGTCGTAACTAACTTAGTTAGTTACGACTAACCGTACCGGCGAGTTAGTTTACACTAACCACTATTGTTAATGGCAATAATGTACGCCGAGGTTAGTTGACACTAACCGCAATTAGTGGCGACTATTTACAAGTTGATAATGTACGGCGGAGTTAGTTTACACTAACCACTATCTGTACAACCAACAGTCAACATGTGAAACATGTACCGCTGGGTTAGTTGACACTAACTTAGGTTAGTCGTAACTATTTACAACGCAACCTTGTACGGTGTGGTTAGTTTACACTAACTGTTATTTGTTTGACCAAGTAAATTATTGCTTGTGCCAAATGCACAAAGCTTGATTTGTGGATCGTT
Source organism: Candidatus Gastranaerophilales bacterium (assembly GCA_947589425.1). GTDB lineage: Bacteria > Cyanobacteriota > Vampirovibrionia > Gastranaerophilales > Gastranaerophilaceae > RUG14156. The sequence continues at coordinate 17,275 of CANQAV010000019.1, forward strand.
GTTTGTGCCAACGCACAAAATAAAAAAATTTGAAAAAAGTGTTGACAGGTCGCCGCCATCATGGTATACTATCTATAGAAGTTAAGGAAAGACACAGAAAGTGAGGTAAAGCCTATGAATCAAAAAATTGACAAGCGTCGCGCGTACTATGTGATTCTTGACACTGAAACTATTACACCTGTAGATGATTTAGGTCGTTTATTACCTAAAGAATCTTTGGTCTATGACGTCGGAATGGCGGTTATAGACAAAAAAGGAAATGTTTACCAGACAGCAAGCTTTTTGGTGAACGAGGTATTTTTTGAAATGCCCGATAAAATGGCGACTGCATACTATGCAGATAAAATAGACGGGTATTTCCATAAGTGGGAGAATGGAGAAATCAAACGCGCAAATATCCTTGCAATTCGCGCGGTACTCCGTAAAATGGCAAAGGATTACAATGTAAAGGCTATAATCGCGCACAATGCTTATTTCGATTATAGCAGTTTACAGAATACAATTAGAACATTGACAAGTGAAAAATACTTTTTCCCGTTTAACGTGCCAGTATGGGATACACTAAAAATGGTAACAGATACCATTTACAGACAATCAACATACCGGAACTATTGCAAGAGAAATAATTACACTTGCAAAAATGGAGCACCACGGCGAACTGCTGAAATCCTGTATAGATATATCACGGGGAACGATGATTTTATTGAATCGCATACAGGATTAGATGATGCCCTCATTGAAAAGGATATATTCGCGCATTGCATGCGACAGCACAAAAAAATGCGCAAAGAACTTTTTCAAAAAAGATAAAAAAGGTATTGACAAGCCAGTAAAAAAGTAGTAAGATATAATTGAGGATAGGGAAAAACAAAAAATCAGCACTTCAAAAAAATTAAAAAAAATTAAAAAAAGTGTTGACAAGCCCAGAACTCAATGATATAATAAAGGTACAAAATGAGTTTTGAAAAACCGCTGATAGGGCGGTTGGAAAAGAAAGGAAGAAAAAAATGACAAACAACAAAATGACTAACAGAACTGCTATTGCTATCGCGCTCGAAGCACTCAACGGAAACACGGTAGACGCCGTAAAGGCACAAGAAGCAATTGCAAAGCTGAAAGCCCTCGACGAAAGCCTTGCAAAGAAGAGCGGAACATCGGACAAGGCAAAGAAAGCAAAGTCTGAAAAGGATGAAATCCTCAAGGGGCAGATTGTTCTTGCTATGTCAACAACGGCATGGCAGAAAGCCACACAGGTTGTCTATAACTCCGAAGAACTTTTCAAGGCAGGCGTATCCAGCCAGAAAGTAACAAGCTTGCTGAAAGCCCTTGTAGATGAGGGCAAGGTTGAACGCCAGAAGAACAAGGGGTCTTACGAGTATAGATTGACAACAAAATAAAGCTCGAACTACTCACCCACAGACGGGAACGGGATTGAAAAAATCCCGTTCCTAATCCAAGAGAATTGAACATGAACGAACAGGAACAGATTAAGAAGTTAATAAAAAACTTGTCAATCACGGAAGAAGAAGCAATCCAGTTAATGGAAGATGATAAAAAGATTGACAAGGGAGCTAAAATGTTCGAGCTGACACCGGAGCAGAAAAAGATAGCCAAAAAAATGACTATCACAACAAGCGCCACGAAAGTTGACGCCTACGGGAAGAAATCAGCCAGAACGAAAAAGACAGATAATGACAAATCCACGCTTATTGAAAAAATTGCCAACAGCATTGCAGAGCTGACAGAGCAGATAGAAATTACCAATCCAGAGCGTGAAATAAACTTTTCGTTTAATGGTCGAAAGTTTAAAGTGATATTATCCGCACCACGTAAATAATATAGGGTCTATTATTTAAAAATCAAACATCCATCTTCAATGTAACCACTTTACAATACAAGTGGTTACATTTTTTTTATGTAACCATTTAACGTGTTAATTATCGCGGCGAAGGATGATTGTGACGTACAATGGTTGATAAGTGTATCATACACATGTAAACTTTTCGGCACGAAAAGATTGTACCCTTCAATGATTGACGATTGAAACATTACGCATATGAAACATTAAGAAGTCAATCATTGAAGGGTACAATCTTGAAGAGGAACACTATCAACATGTGAAATATCTTCGGCTTTAAAATTATTTTTTCCGTTACATACACTTGTAAATCATTTATTTGTAAATCATCTGCGACACCTATAATTCACATGTAAAGCATCGCGACATCAATGATTGATATAGTCAATTATTGACGTAGGCAATAATTGACTATATCAATCATTTACTTGTAAATAGTTGAGCCGCTCAATGACGCCGTAGAGAATGGCGTCATTGAGCGGGATTTACAAATTCGACACGTTTTCACATTTTTGGTATCATCTTCCAGTTTTCCTATTATTCCCAGAACTTCCTGAATCTTCTATATAAAGCCAGCCGGTCGAGGTCTTGCGCCTCGACCGGTTCCCCGTTTTTCTTGCATATGGCACTTTCCGATACATTCTAGGCCCCTTCACCGCGTACCCCGAATTTTCCCAAAACTTACCATTTATTTTCCAAAAAAATTTTTATATAATATCCATATAAAATAAATCAGAACAGAAAGGAACAAGCTATGTCAAACTATCTTAACACCAATCTCCCTAACACTAATCTTGATGAAATCTTAGAATCTTTATTCTCATGTACATCCGACCCATCGGAATCTTCTGACGAAACTTCTACACCTTCCTCTGCATATGGCGACACCCCACACATTCTGGATACCTCTTCACCAGAATCCAAAAATGATGTAGATACCAACAACCGCAACAATGGTTGTGTTGACCTTCTCAACAACTATATTAACAACCTTAAAGCTACATCTAACACTAAAGACCTTAACAAAGACAATACCATCAATAATACAATTAAGCATGAAGAGGGTTCCCTCTTCAAAGACAAACAACTCTTTCATGACCTATTAAAAATATCAGAAGCCCTCTATCAGAGCATGACTTCACATAACGCGGAAGATGCGACTAAGACGAACAAATCTACAATAAAGGGTAATGATGAAGATAATGATGAACCAAGCAGCCTCCGCCGCGTCTATACGGACATCCAGCGCATCTTCAATAACCCAAAATATGATATATTCAACAAGTATTATTTAAACATTAAAAATATTGACGAATTACCTAAAGTATTTAATTCACTTCTTGACCTCTTGGTATCATACAACGAAGAAAATGACAATCTTCGTACAAGAAATGATAAACTTCTTAATGAAGTGTATGACCTTAGTAATTCCAAAAATAATAGTCACAATGTTATCAATGATACTTTGATGTCTGATAACGTCCGCATGAGTAAAGAACTTGACGAACTCAAATCTACAATAGAAGATATTATTTGGAATACTGATGAACTACCTGAACCATACAAGGTAGATAAAACTAAGGATGCTCGTAACAACCTTATCAGGTACAACCGCTTCCTCAAAGACTTATATTTGCAGTCTATTGGTGAGTTAAACTTACGTAAAAAGATGAAGGATAGTGTTGATGGAATCGTAAAAAGAAAGAATGAAAAATTAAAAAACGAGAATGAAAAATTGAAGAAAGATAATGAAAAATTAAAGGAACAAATTGCTAACATTTCTAAAGAAAGAAATCAGGTCAAGAAAGTAACATCATATGCAAGTGATTTTGACGATTTATTGAAATTGTTCAACATATGGTAGGGGCAGTTTCACTGCCCCTCGTAAAGAAAAAATCGGAAGATTTTGATAACAAAATCTTCCGATTTTTTCTTTTGCAATTTAAGTTTTTTATGAGGATGCTTTTGATGAAGAGGGGTTGATATTGAGGAAGATGCTTTTGTTTTGATTTTTCGGTCGATTTTTCGTAGGTTCCTTTTGGATTGAATTTTTGAAATGAATTTTGATTTTGAAGGGTGGGGAGGTAGGATGTAGGATGATATAATTTAATTTTTAAGATTATTCTGAAAAGCACGCTAAGGTTTGCGAAAGAAAAATAAAGGGAGTTGATGTTGATTGACGGGCGCCCACCCAATCACGATTTTATTGATTTACAACGATTTTACTAATTTTATCAATTTCTAACTATTTATTTTATTATCATATTATTCCATTCAAATCTCAACTTATATTTTCAAATCATGTTTTTGAATTAAAATATGTTCATTTCTGTCTGTTTTATGATATAATATTCCAGTTCAAAAATTAAAAAACTTTTTCCCTACATTTGCTACATTATCTTTATATATAATAAAGTAGCAAAACAAGGGGAAAAAGTTGCTAAAAAATAAACTTATCTTTATTATCTTGAAAAGTATTTTCTACCTCGTTAATAATATTGTTAATATATCCCATTTTTTCAATCTTGACTTTATATCCATAATATCGCCTATACTTCTTTCTAAATAATAACCATGCGTCTTTAAAAATTTCATCATTACCTTTAAATTCATAAGTATCTACGTCAATACCATGTTCTTTTCGCATAAATTCCCTATATTCTTTCAAATCTTCGTCATTTTCATCCACTATATACCTATATAATTTATTATCATCATCTCTTCCTGAGCACCACCAATTAAATACGCTCACTTCGTTCGCTTCATGATATAATTTATCAGTTCATATTTTAATTAACAGAATCCCCTTATTTTGCTGTTTATATATATATAATACTATGCAGCAAAACAAGGGGATTCAGGAAGAAAATTTATGAACCGTTTGACATATTCTTGATTCTTTTTTCTACACGATTAACCATTTGTTCAACATTCGCTCTCTCTTCTAAAGTTACATAATATCCCCAATATTTTTTATACACTCTATTAAATTCTCCCCACGCTTTTCTAAATATATCCGCAGTTGCATCTTCTTCATCTACATCTATATTATATTCTTCCTTTATAAACTTCTTCCACTCTAATAATTCTTTATCATCTTTTTCAACCATATATCTATATAATTCATTCTTATCGTTTCTTCTCGAACACCACCAACTAAAATTACACTCATCTTCTTTAATTATATTATTTTCAATCAATTTATTTCTCCATCTTCTTAATGTATCTACAGACACGCTAATTCCATATTTTTCATTTAAATAATTAACTTTTTCAACCCATGGCATGGTATTAAAATAACTATCTAAAAATAAACTATATACAAAAATTTCAAACTTATCCCTATTCGTTTTTATTTCTACCTTATTAAATAATTTCTGCTCATCAGATGTGTAATCCTCTACATCAACAAATAAATTACACCATCCTTTTTTGGGAAACTCGAAATCTTTATTCTCTATCAAGCCTCGTTTTTTTAACGCTGATACAATTGCTCTTTTTCTATCTTTGGTGTCTTTTAATTTTAAAGTAATTATCATGTCTGAAACACGATGTTCACCACTATTCAAAATAATCATACAAATTACATATCAATTATACACTAATAATTGATTCCTTCCATTCGGATAACCAGAGTTCAAATCTGGCTTCATTTTCTCGACTTGGGTATTTTACACCTCGACACCAATTACTAATTGTAGTTTGTGATATACCAGAGCCTTCAGCAATAGTCTTTTTTGTTACACCTAATTCATTAAGGCGTTTAATTCTTTCGACTACATCCATTTTATTTTACTCCTTTCCATTGCTTGAAAAGATGAACCTTGATGTATTAAAAAAAGATGGAGGTGTACAGGCTCCATCTTGCTAATGTATGATTATTTTAAATAGATTCTCTTAACAAGCAATTCGTTTCTTGTTTCCTATATATAATAAAAAATTCCTTAACTCTTTTGCTAAATTTTGTCCAAAGAGGAACAACTCTCGCTGTTCCTCTTTAAACATCGTCAAAAGGTTTATACTAAAAAGAATAAAAATAAAAAAACCAAAAACACATTTTTCATTCTTTATAAAAATATAATATCAAAAAATTTTTCAAAAATCAACCTATAAGTAATTTTAAAATATTGCGTTAGCAATATTTTAAAATTACGATAAAAAACTTTGAATATAATATTAAAAATTGTGGTATATCGAGCGAAGCGAGATATTATCCACAATTTTTAATATTATATTCAAAGTTTTGACCCCTACACTTCTCAATCACCATTACCCATAATATCCCAACCAATCCTAACCTTCAACCAACCATCAACTAATCTCTGCATCTCTTTTTCAAATACCTCAGCTTCCTCACACAACTTCTCAACCTCTCCAATTCCACCTTCAACAGGACAATAACAAACAACTCTAAACATAACATCCTTCTTACCAAGAGGCATCAATCTCCATCCACTTCTGATATTCGTCACCGTCATTACCCACTTCAACCCCAACGTTTCATCATTTGCTTCTTTTAAAGCCTTCAAAAAATCTTGCGTATCATAACTTTCAACATCCCTTTCATCAATCAGCCAACTCTCCAAATAAAATTCAACATAATACACGCGGCGAAGCCTCCTTTGTCCGTCACTACCATGATATAACTTATTAAACAACCTTATTCCGTCCCTACCACCCTTTGCCGCACTTTGTACTTACTGCCTATTGGTTTTTATGCCACGCAAGAATCTTCTTTCCATTTTTAAAAGCATAAACTTTATCTTCCAATGGAATATCATTCACGTTATCATAAATTTTACCATTAACCATCAATTCAGTACCCTTTCCGCGGTTTATAACTTCAAAATCCGCCATATACATCTTATTTCTGGCACTTTCATCATAGTTATTTACATACCATGATCGACCGCTCCTCAATGCTTTAGTTACAGCATAAATGTATCTATCATCGAAGATTCCCTTCATCATTTTGCTATTGGTAGCATCTGTAATTGTAATACGTAAATCAACATAAGTCTTTACAAACAAAACATTTAACTGACTATCTTCATACCATCTTTCAATCTTAAAATCATCAACCTTATTACATAACTTCAAATCTTCATAAAACATATTAAAATCTTGTACTGTAAATTCAAATCTTTCCTGTTTGAAATCGCTATTGGTATCAATAACAATCGTAACACCAATAGGTTCGGTGAAGCTCTTTACATCAATCTTAAGCCCATCACTTTCTTCACCATCTAAATCTTCAAAATCAAACATAACTTGGTTAATCCAAAATTCCAACGCGGAAGCACCTCCTTGTACATCATTATCACGCTCATTATTTCTTATCAAGTTCATTACGTACATACCAGCTCCAGCCGCGTTCAATTACATCAATCACGCCTTCAATATAGCCTATATCCATATTTACCTTTACATTCTTGCTATTGGTATTATCACTAATCTCAATATCCACCTTATCATATTTCTTCACAATATTGATTACCAATCCACTATTAACATATCTCTTATTAACCTTGAATCTATAATAATCATTAAGCATTTTTAAATCTTCCATAAACATATTAAAATCAACAGGTTTAAAATTAAACCTAACATGTTCAAATCCTAACTCATGCTCAATAATAAATTCAACACCAATAGGCAAGTTGAAATCCTTAACAATAATTCTTAAACCATCCTTATTTTCATCAGCTACGTTCTCAAAAACATAACTCGTATCGTTAATCATAAATTCTATCACGCGGAAGCTCCTCTCATTACGTCACTATCACGATAATTACTTTACGACCATCCTTAGCTGCCTACAAATACATATCAAACAATGTTTTTACATCTTTATACTTTTCTACATATTTATTCGTAATTTCAATATAATCACGAATAAAATCTATCATCTTGACTATATAAAATCTATCAAAATTAAAACAAGTATTATCATTCCAAATCATAATTTTATTCCAAGTATCGTCTTTACCCATCGTAATCTTAACGTAACTTTTATCATTAAAATTATAATACTCGTTTTCTATTTTTATATCATTAAAATTCATTATAAACTCTAAATCTCTAAAAAACTCTTCAAGTTCATATTTACTCAACTTAAATTCAAAATATCCATCCTTACCTGTAATACCAATTCTACAACTGAAATCATCCTTAATATCAAATGTAAAACGCATTACGGCTTCATTATTTGTCAATCCACCAAGATAACATTTCTTAACATCATCAATCGTAATATAATCGAACGCGGAAGTTGCGCTTGGGGCGCAACTATCACGCTTATCAATATCTTTCATCATTATTTTCACTCCTATCAAGATAAGTACAGCCTAAGCTCCCTCGACCGCCCTATATAAAATCTGAACTAACTCTTCCCTTGTAGTAAAACTCTTGTAATGTTTGTCACCGGTCTCGTCACCGACAATAATACCAGCCTTTTCCGCCCATTCTCTTGCATCTTTAGACCATTCGCCCGGTTCTTTCTTCCGCACTTTATCAGCCCAAACCTTATACATGGCTTCAAACTCTTCTTGAGTGACTACATCTTCTACTGTTGGTTGAACACCTTCATATGCTTTCTTTAAATTCGTGATGAAATAATTCCAATCAATACCATTCTTGACATAAGCCTTATTTCTCAAAATTCTCGGACAATCTTTCTTCGTCCAATCATAATGTTGTCTAATATGATTCATGTCAATATTTAACTTCTTCATCAGTGAAGCTATATATTCAATGGCATTATCAACCGCCTTTTTTCTATCACCGCTTTCACAAATCTCCACACCCACGCTTTTACGGTTTCCGGTGCCTTTGCCGCCATCTCCTGCATGCCAAGCGACTTCATTAAATGGAAGCACTTCGTAAACACCTTTATCATCAACTACCGCATGAAAACTTGCCGTTCTATCACTATTATAACAAACATAAGTAGCTTCATTTTTCGCGGTTGAGGCTGGGTTGCCCGTACTATGCACGGTAATATAAAGTGGCTTCATCGAATAGCCGGGACGTTGCTTAGTTCTGCTTTTGGGTATATATTGCTGTACAATGTTCATATTTACTCCTATTCCATTAACACATCAACAACCATGTTAATTATTTTATCTTTCTCTTCTCTTGGTATATCTCTCAAATCAGGATACATCATATCTAAGAATCCATCAAAATATTCACTCATGATGTCATATGATATAATTACGTTTCCTAATTCATATTCGAGATAATCCATATACTGTTCTATTAAATCTGGTGGTAATAAATCTTGATAATACTGTTCCATTCATCCTTTGTCCTATTATATCTGTAAGCAAAATTTTTTGGTCAAAACTTTTTAAGGTTACTAAGCAAATTTTTATATATATATGAAAGGGCAGGTTTCTTTTTGTTTTTCTTTTTCTTGCCTTTTCCATATCTTTCCTCATTTAATATATATAAAAATTACATTGGGTTGTTTGGGCTTTCATTTTCGTGAAAGCCCAAATTTTTTATATCTGAAAACATTTATGATTCAAAACTTAACTTTTAAATTATTTCCGAACTCACTTTGTACTTATATTATAAAAAAATTTTTTAAAATTTTCAACTTGATAAAAAAAATTTTTTTTTATATAATTATTATAGAAAATTAAATCTGAAACAAACCAAAAGAGAGGTAATACTCATGGATTCAAAACTTTATTGCTTTACAATCGTATATTTTGATGAAACTATTGGCGACAAGCTGTTGGTTGAAAATGGAATCGTCGCGGCGGAAGATATTGGCGCGGCAGCCAACATTATTTCAGAACGATACACGGATTCTGCGTTTGAAGCTCGCATTGATAAACTTCAAATCATCCCTATTGATGAAAATATCTTGATCTTCAATCCAGAGATTATGGTTAGTGAATCACAGGGAACATCATACGAACAGTCAGATGATGTGCTTTCAAGCATTATCATGTTTTCATAAGGAGTAAACCATGTTTGATATTCCATTCGCATTATATGTAGAAGAATTAGAAGGTAGATTAGATACACCAAGAGGTATTCAGAACAAAATTGAAAAGGAAAGGTATAATTATGATTACAGATACGACTGCGACTATGAGTTTGACGATGAAGATGAAGAATTTATTACAGAAGGATATAGATACTTTTGAGTCATACGTCAACACGAAGATAGGTTCTAAACCTATGATGAATCCTATCCAGTATCTTAATCTCATGAACTACTTTGAAACAAAAAACTTCCTTTTTAATAATATTTTTAAAAATAATTTAATTATTGAAAAGAAAGTTACTATCAAAGATGATTCAAAAATCACTGAACAGTGTATAGATGAAATTAAGCATACTATGGAAGATTTTACAACGCAGTTGATGTATTATCTTATTCATAAGTTCAATCCTTCAACGTATGATGCAAACTTTATCTCTTATATCGCGGAAGCTTTTGATTTTGTAAAAAACAACAAGATTCAGTTAGATACGCATAAAAGAGTCGTTGTATTAGGTGATAAAGGAATTATCATTGATAATAATGCAAAATATTTCAAGACTATGAAGAAATTTGTAGACTTGGTTGATAATGCATCATTAACAAAATTGTATGAAGATTTCAGAGTTTTAGTATCAAAGAAATATTATTCTGAAAAGAATATTGATTGTACGCTTTGTTTATCAATTCATCCAATAGACTATCTAACATTATCTGATAGTACATATTACAAGACATGTTTATCTTGGGATGATTTTGGTGAATATGCCGGCAATACATTATCATATCTAAGCGCTGAGTACGCGGTTGTGGCGTACATACGTAGCGATAAATCCACTATCAAGTGGAAGGATAAATATTCACATAAAGAATATGAATGGTATGATAAAAAATGGCGTCAAGTATTTTTCGTCAATCCATATAGCATTATTCCATCCATTCCATATCCATACTATAACTCGACATTAACTAATACAATTACGGAATGGATTTTTGAGTTACATCCTAATAAAAATAACATGATTAAATGTGACGAACGAGAAATTCCGCTTAATGACGTGTTTGGTGTAGAGGAGCCTGAATATAATTACCTAACACTCAAGCCGCGCGTTAGAAATAGTATGTATGATGATTTCTACAATGCTATTGGCGAAAATCCTTATTACTACGACCAAAAATATTTTTTTGATTTTGCAAAGAATCTTGACTTTAAAACAGGTCTTACCAAGGGTTTAATATCAAATGAAGGTAGTTACAATTTAATGTCGGTATATGAATATAACTTAAATGATGAATTAACTACCAAAGAAGCTGCTTGTGTAACATGCGGTATAAATCTTTATAAATCTTCATCAAAACCTTTATATGGAGATTGTGATGTATGTAGTGAAGTTTATGTATGTTGTTATTGTGGTGAAAGAATACCAGATGACGATGTAATGACAGATAGTAATGGTAGCACTTATCATTCTTCATGTTATTATGACAAAATGGTATTATGTGATTTAACAGGCGAGTTTTGTGAAAAAGTAACAAATGTCCAAATAACAACAGTGAATGAAGATAATGTAGGATTTTCAAGAATTATCGGAATAAATGAAGAATTGATTCGTGAATGGACTCAAGAACAAGAACATATATTCACGGATGGTTATATAGTTAGAGGTAAAATATCCAGTTGTTGCTTACGTCCTGATGTAGCTAAGTTTAAAAATACAAAGCCATATCAAACAATCAATAACTTGATACATGAGAAGTGGGGTGAAACTATAAGTGATATACAGGTTAAATTCTAATATTCGAGAAAGTGTTTGGAAACATCCAAATGTACAACATATCTTAGTTGAATACAGAAATAGGGGTGCAATCATAGATTGGATGTATAAGTATCCAGACCTTAGATTTTATCTTTCTGTTCCTGCGGTCGTTAATGACTATGACGAAATGAGCAAGCGTGCGAAGGAACTATCTTCCTTCGCCGCGTTCGACAACTTCTTTATGCAAGCACCAACAGTATCATCAGTATTATATTATCGTGATGAATTAGGCTTGCCATGTATTGGTACAAGTACATATGTAAATTCATATCCTCAGTTGCGAGATTATGTAGATGCGTATAAAATGCGCGAAATTATCATAACTGAGCCATTGAATTTTAATGTACCACGATTAAGAACATTAACAACTACATATAATAAAATCGTGATGAAACCTTTCTGTGGTGTTGATAAAATTAGTTATGATAAAATTACAGACCCACAAAGGATGCACCATTGGTTCCTTAGACCAGAAGCAACCAAGATAAAAGACTTCAATCGCGGTATTACATTAGATTTCAGTGATGAAACAAATTATATACGCGTAAATAAATTATTAGATGTATATGATGAACATTTATGGGAAGGCACGCTTAATTTTTTACATCCTGCACTTCCGGAAATAGATAATAGATTTATAACCACCGAGTTTGATTTATTTAGACTTCAATGCGACCAAAAGTGCATGTCTAAAAAATCATGTTATTATTGTTCATTAGTATACGAAAATTTTAAAAAGTTTGAAGCCTTACAGAGGGCGGGCAAGCAAGATAGTGACGAAAAATCAAGCTAAGTGCGTCAATATCAGACGCCTCCGCACCAGTTGCTCTTAACGCCTTTTGGTTCTTTTACTTAAATTTTTGCTTTTGAAGCAGAATTTTCAATCTACTATAATTTAAGAAAGGGAGAAAAATGAAAACGAACGAGATACTTCTTAACGATGAAATAAATACGGTTAATATCAAGGCTAATTTACATAATGATAACTTAAGAATAGCATATTGTTTTCCAAATACAACAGTTATCAATGAAAAAATTAAGCAAGGTGAAGATTTCTCATACAAGATAGTCACGCCCCAGCCGCATCCCTATACATCAGTAGTTAATATTGGCAAAGATATTCCAGATTGTTCAGAGTCTGAATTTCTTGTTTCTTTCTTCATTGGCGATAATGATGAAGAAGAAATTATGATGTGCGAGTTTCGTAGATGTATCGAGTTCACGATTGAATTTATTGATAATACAATAACTAATAGAGCTTTTATACATTTAGCATATTTATACAATAACAGTGTTGAATATATAAATAAAATAATCAAGCTTGACGATATAATCCTTGATATTGACGTAGTTCTTTAGTTATTTGCTATTGGGTTTGGGAGGAGTTGTGCATAGCACAACTCCTCCATTTGTTTTAAGAAAAAATTTTTTATATAATTATTATAGAAAATGAGAAAAGGAACAGAAAGGAGATTCTAATGGAAAACTTATTTTTAACAGCGACGTATATTGACGGTATCACGAAAATGAATTTTATGTCTTTTAATAAAACAGGTGTCGTGTTTGACCTTAAAATGACACAGTTTGACCCAGAT
>CANQAV010000020.1 GCA_947589425.1 Candidatus Gastranaerophilales bacterium
ACAACCGTTAAAATGGCGCAAAAGAGCAACAGAAAATGGATATACATTGATATTGCAAAAGAATATTGTGATATTGCCAAGGAAAGAATGAGAGAATTTTCGGATAAAAAAAATGTATGATGTTGTAATATTAGAGATTGACTATTTAAAATTAAATCAATATTTAATCAAAATAAAAGAAGAGTTAAAAAATTCGGGAAGCCTTTTTTGCATTTGCAAAAGCTCATATGATAAAGATTTAAATGTTGAATATGATGTTTTTAATTATATAAAAACTTCCCTTGATTTAGGATATGAATATGTTAATACCGTTGTTTTCCCCCTGAAACAGTCAAATAATGCTTTAATTCAGGACAATGTTTCTTATATGGTATGGCTTTCAAAAAATAAAGCGCAAATGTATTTCAATAAAGATGCAATAAGGGAAAAGCATATATGGAAAGATGTTGAGTGGGGAAAGAGAGAAAAAAATTATAATAAAAAAGGCAAAGACCCCGGAAATGTATGGATACCTACGCTTGATGACGGCAAAGGGAAGATTACCAAACACATTTTAATGGAAAAAAACGATATAATAGAAAGAATTTTAAAATCAACATATCTGCAAAAAGCAAAAATTATAATTCCTTTCAATAGTAATATTGAAAACAGATTTAAAGATTACAATTGTGATTTCGAGTTTGTTGAGGAAGTTTCTAAAGTTAAAAAGAAAATTTCAAAAGAAATTAAAAACTCTAAAACATATTCCGATAAAATATCGGCAAAAGTATTCTTTGAAACTTCAGAGCATATGGATAAAATAAAAAATTCATCAATTCAGACAATTGTAACCTCTCCTCCTTATTGGAATTTAAAAGACTACTTTAAAAAAGGACAGATTGGGCAGGAAGATTATGAAACATATATTTTAAGAATGAATAAAGTTTGGTTTGAATGTTATAAAAAATTAAACAACAAAGGCTCAATGTGGGTTAATATAAATGTTAGAGTTCATGAAGGAAAAGTTATACTTCTGCCATATGATTTTATTGCTCAATGCAGAAAAATCGGTTTTTATTATAAGGGGATTATTGTTTGGCATAAATCTTCAGGAATTCCCACAATACCAAAAAATATTGTAGACAGATTTGAATATGTTTTGTTGTTTACAAAAGACAATTGCCCTTATATAAATTGTGAAAAATTTTTAGAATACAAAGACTATAAAAATGAGTATATAAATAAGGGGGCTATTTGGAATATAAACAGAAAATTCGGAAGCATCGGACAAAAATTTATTCATCCGGCTATATATCCGAATGAACTTGCAAAAAGGCTGATTGAAATTTCAAGTGAAAAGGGGCAGATTGTTTTAGATCCGTTTTTAGGAAGCGGAACAACCCTTATTTCTGCGCTTAATTGCGGACGCTCGTTTATAGGCTATGAATACAATGAAGGATTTAAAACCCTTATGACAACAAGGTTTAAAAAAGATTTAAAGATTAATCCCTATATTGTTTTATTTGAATGAAACCCCTGCTTGAGATAATTTTTGATTAATTTCAGCTTCCTGTTTAATTAATGCAATGATTTCATCTTCAAGTCCGAAGTTTTGAGCCTTTTCTTTTAAATCTTTTACGACTTTATACTCAATAACAAGTCTTTGCATTGGCTTTAAGTCGTTTTTGGAATTCATCTCAGCCAAAAATTCAATGTATACTTTTTTAATTGATTCGTATTTTTCCATAATATTTATACCATTTTACTAAAGAATAATTTGTCTATTTTGTCGTACGCTTCTTCATCACAGCAATAATATATGTTTCTGACATATTGATCAAATTCTTGTTGATTTAAGGTAATTGTTTTTGAAGTTGACCAAGGATTAACAAGTATATAGCTCATTTCTCCGTTTTTATCTTTTTGAGGATAAAGCGTATATGCATGACTTGCAGCCAGCATTTTATCCTCGTCAAGAAAATCTTTATCATCGCTGCCTTGAGAGCTGAATGAAAGCATTATATGACTGTTTGGATTTTGTGTTACATATTCCATTACGGCATCTATATAATTACGGTCGCTTCGGGTGTAATCTGCTTTATAATTTATACCTAATGTTTCGTCATTACAGAGAAATCTTTCCATAACATAAGAAGGCTTTCCGCCGTTTCCTCTCAAAGTTTCATCAAAATCATGATATAGTTGAACGGCTCCTTCTTTGCTATCATAGGTTACACCTCTTAAATCTTCCGGTGTTGCTGCGGTATATGACAGATGGCTTGCATTAAGGCTTTTAATTAATGTAGCGGATTCTTCAACAGCAAGCTGTAAACCGTATACATTTTCAAGCATTTGTATACCTACACAGGATTCTGAAATATATGAGCCTTCCGTTGTTTCATTTTGATAACTGTATGTATAAGAGCCGTCATTATTTTTAGTCGAGCCGGTTTTATCATACATTGTAGTTGATGCATAATCTCTGATATCAGTATTTTCGTTAATGGGAACCGTAAATACTACGGATTGTGCTAAAGGGTCATCTTTTAAATCTTCGGATATAGGAATTGAAACAGATACCGTGCCGTCATCATTTTCAACAAAACACCTGTAAAGCGCTTCTCTTGTTTCGGGATTGCTTTGCATAATATTCAACGCAGTTAAAAGATAACAGTCGCCTGCTTGTGCCTGTTGAATATTAAATCTGTCACCCGGAGGAAAAAGCATCATAAAAGTATCGCCCGTAACGTTGAGGGGTTTAATCGTGCCGTCTTGAGATTTGATACTTATATATTTTTCTCCTTCAATTTGGCATAAATCGCCTGTTTGAAGTGCGTTTAGTGCTTCAT
The DNA here is from genome assembly GCA_947589425.1 of Candidatus Gastranaerophilales bacterium. Taxonomy (GTDB): domain Bacteria; phylum Cyanobacteriota; class Vampirovibrionia; order Gastranaerophilales; family Gastranaerophilaceae; genus RUG14156. Next base: position 2,829 of record CANQAV010000020.1, read on the forward strand.
CGGATGTTTTGAAATTTTTAATATATGCATCTTTAGGATTAATTCCTTTGTCGGATGCATCTTTAATCATCTTAACATCATTCATATATATGTCGTTATACGCAAAAGGTTCAGATCGCCAATAATCGGGTCTTATTTTTAAAACCCCGCTGTTATATAATTCGAAGGCCATATTGTAGTCGTTTTCATCATAATATATAGGTTTTGGCTCTTGCGCAACCGCATTTAAGATGTTATCGTCTTCAGGGTTATCTAAAACTTCATTCAATCCTGATATATTCACTTCAACCAAGTCGTTTTCATTCCCTTGAACAATTTCGGCGGATTGACCTTCAAGAGGTTGATTGGGACTAATATTTTCTTCGTTTTGAATTTGTCCTACGTTTTTGACGGGCAAAAAAGGGTTAATGCTGTTTTCCATGTTTTTACCGTGCTTTCAAATAACAAGTTGATGTTTATTATTACGGCATTTTTTTTAAAATATTTAGAAAAACCGTTTATTTGTTAAATAATGTAAACAAAATTTTCAATTTCCGAGCCCAGAGGTTTTACTTCCCCTTTCTTTTCAAAATTAAGGGAAATGTCGGTTTTTGCGGAAACATCTTGTGTAAATGTTACAACGCTTCCGTCGGGATTTATTGCAAGGGCAAAATGCCCTTTGTTTTTCTCTTTTTTCAGCTCGCCTAAAAATTCGGTTTTTCTTTTTTCAAGAGTGCTTGAAGGTTCAATAAATAAGTTTTGAGCCCTTCCTAAAGGAAGAATGTTCTCTGTTGTCGAATCACATCCTTCAATTAAATCTTTATAGATATACATTAAATCTTTAATATCTTTTTTTGACTTAACAAATTTTCTTTCGCCCATGAGGTCTTTAAAATACATTTTTTCTAATTTATTAAGCACATTTTTTATAATATCTTTGAGTGCATCTTCATCAAGAGTTGTATCTGTTTGAAAGGAATCTATTGCTCGTGTTAAAAAACCCATTCTGTAATTTATTTTTTTGTCAGGCATCACAAGGGGGGTAAGGGTAAACATAACATTTGCCATTCTTTCATAATATTTCTTTTCAAGCTTTTTTGCCTTTTTCCCTTCCCCTTGTTCTTTTAAACTTTGAGCTTTGGCATAAATTACATGATAAGGATTTAGGGATATGTACAATTGAGATATTTTGTTGTTGGGACTTAACATATAATTAACAAGTTTTTCCGCTCTTTTTTGGTGTTCATCATTTTTAGGATTCCAGCCCGAGGTATCGTATTGAGTAGTATAGCGAGGATTGGTTTCGGCTATTTTTTTAACGCAATCCACATAATCATAGCTGTTTCCTTTTTTATCGTATATTTCTACATTGATGCAGTCGGAGTCAATAAAAAGAGCCCGATTTAACCACACCGGAGTTGCGATTTGACTGCCCATCCTGGTTTTTAATTCCTTTATACCCTCAACCAGAGAACACAAATCTTCCCAGCTCATTCTATCTTGTGTCTTAATTGAATACGGAGCGGCAGAATATCCGCAATGGGCGCAATTGTTGTTGCATCCTCGATTTAAAAGCAGGTAGCCGTGTCTTAAAATTTCGCTGATATCTTTCATTGAAAGACCTTCAAAAACTTTTATTCCTTTTTGAATACCGTTTAATTTATCTTCGTCAAGCTTTTCTAATTTTGCTTTTGCGGGTTTTTCGCTCTCTCCTTTTTCTTTGCAATATTTTTTTGCTCTTTCATAGTCATATTGAGTTAAAGGACGCCTTAAACCTCCTTTAAAAAAAGTGCTGTAATTTATGATTGGTGTAATTTTCATTTATAAAATCTTTCACTGTTTAAAAAGGTGTGAAAAATTTTATTTGCCGATTTTAATAACCTAAGTTTTCATTGGTTAAAATTATTTTAATTCTTTTTTTCGGATATGAAAGCCTTGTGATTAAAATGTGCGAGCATATACTTGTTTCGGATTTACAATCAAAACATCTTCCTTTATTTATGCAGGGAGTTTCAACTTCAAACACGGATGAAACCCTTTGAGCGTTAATCGGCGCAGCATAATTTCTTGCTCTTGAAATTGCTTCTTCAAGCGTTTTTTCAAGCTTATTCATTCCGACAACCATAATAATTTTTTTCGGACCCCAGCATAATGCGCTTATTCTGTTGCCGTGTCCGTCTATATTTACAATCTCGCCGTCATAGCTTATGGCATTGGCGCTCATTAAAAAATTATCCGCTCTTAAACCTTCAAAAATGAGTTCCCGTCTTTTCTCTTTTGTTTTTGCCTTATCCCGGTTTATTGTTTTATAGTTATTTTGTTCAAAATATTCTTTAATTCCGATTTCATCCAAAGTTTTTGACCCGCCCCAGGAAATTGTTTCTTCTTTTGGAATTAATGAAATTATTTTTTTTATTACATCATCTTTTCCTTCGCAATAAAATCCTTCGAAGTTTCTTTTTTCAAGGTTTTTTATAACCTCGGGTGCTAAAAGTCTGTTTCTTTTAGATATATTTGTTTCGTATGTCATATAATCTCCTTTTTGCAAATTATAACAAAACCAAGGCTTGACAGCAAAAGAAAAATATGTTATATTGTTTCTATTAATAGAAACAAAGATTAAATTATGAACTCACTTGATGAAATGTTTAAATTAATTCAAAGCTTGAAATCAAAAAAAGAAATAGAGAAATTTTTCGGCGAAATTTTTACTCCTGATGAGATGTCTTTATTGGAGAAACGATGGCGTATTTTGAATATGCTATCTCAAAAAAGAGTTCAGCGTGATATTGCAAAAGAATTAAACGTTAGTTTATGCAAAATCACAAGAGGCTCTAAAATTCTAAAAGACAAAAATTCTATAACATACAAATATTTTACAAAGGAGAAAAATTATGCAGCAGATAATAAATAACAATATTTTACCTGATGAACAAGGTTTTTTCGGGGCATACGGCGGACAATTCATACCCGATGAATTAAAAGAAGAATTTAAAAGAATTGAGCAAGCTTTTTATGAAGCAAAAGATGATGATAATTTTAATCGGGAACTTAACTATCTTTTAAAAAATTATACGGGAAGACCCAGCCCCGTATATTATGCCAAAAATTTATCCGAAAAATACGGCAATAATATTTATTTAAAAAGAGAAGATTTAAACCACACGGGCGCTCACAAGATTAATCACTGCCTTGGCGAAGTTTTGCTTGCAAAACGCATGGGCAAAACAAAAGTAATAGCGGAAACCGGTGCGGGTCAGCACGGTGTTGCCCTTGCTACTGCAGCAGCTCTTTTAGGGCTCGAATGCGATATATTTATGGGCGAAGTTGATATTGAAAAAGAAAAACCCAATGTTAATCGCATGAAAATTTTAAATGCTAATGTTATTCCCGTTAAAAGCGGGTCAAGAACACTTAAAGAAGCGGTTGATGAAGCTTTTATATATTATATGGATAATTATAAAGATACCCTGTACGCAATAGGCTCTGTTGTAGGGCCTCATCCTTTTCCCATGATGGTTGAATATTTTCAATCAATTGTCGGACGTGAAGCAAGAGAACAGTTTATGGAACAGACTGATACTCTGCCTGACAGCATAATTGCCTGTGTCGGCGGAGGGTCTAATTCAATCGGTCTTTTCGGCGCATTTTTAAACGATGAAGATGTTGAAATATACGGGGTTGAGCCTTTGGGAAGAGGGGAAAAGCAAGGTGAAAACGCAGCAAGTATGACCTATGGCAAAGACGGAATATTGCATGGCTTCAAGTGCAAATTGCTTCAAGATGAAAAAGGAAACACTCTAAATGCCTACAGCGTTGCAAGCGGGCTTGATTATCCGGGGGTGGGTCCAAAGCATTGCTATTTAAATGATATTAAAAGAGTTAAATATGTAACCGCAGATGATACGGAAGCGATAAATGCTTTTTATGAGCTTTCACGGCTGGAAGGAATTATTCCTGCGCTTGAAAGTTCCCATGCGGTTGCTTATGCGATAAAATTATCAAAAACGCAAAAAAATAAAAATATTTTGGTAAACCTTTCGGGCAGAGGAGATAAAGATATTGATTTTGTTTTGAATAATTATAAAAAAATATAAAATTTGATGCAAAATTCCATGAGTAAATAATTTAACTTAGCTGCGGGAGTAATTACTCCCGCAGCTTTAATATTTTATTTGGTGAACAGATAATCGGATAAAACAAAAGTTTTGGTTTATTGGGTCAAAAGTATTAATTATAATACTGCTTCATAGACATAACAATTTAAAACATGTATAATTCTTCAATAAAAGGGCTGATTTTATGTATAACGAAGAATATTTGACTCAACTTCTTAATAAAGATAATAATTCCGGTCAGGGCAAAGGGATTGAACTTCCAAATGAAATCAAAAATCGTTTTAACTGGGGTGCTTTTCTTTTGGGGCCGTTTTGGGGTATAGGCAACAATAGTTATATTACTTTTACTTTATTTTTATCTTTGTTTTTAGCACTTATTCCTTTAATCGGGACTATAATACCGGCGGTTTTGTCATATTGGTTTGGGGTTGAGGGAAATAAATGGGCGTGGGAAAATAAACGTTTTAAAAGTGTTGCCGCATTTCAAGAATACCAAAAAAAATGGGCAATTGCAGGTACTATCTACTCCGTAATTACTTTTGCCGTTATTATATATGTGGCGATGATTTCAGTAAATAGTATTATGAATTCGGGTTTAGATGACGTTATGATGAGGTATGCAAAATGAGCGATGAATTAAAATTAAATACGAAGCTTTTTTCCCGAGGCGGATACATGGGAAGAATGGACTATTTTTTAAATGATATTTATATTGCGTGTATATATTTGCCTTTCGGAATTGCTTTAAATTTCGGTCTTATGGCGCAAATAAATTCATTATCGGATGCTGCATATCCCGCAAAATTATTTTTTAAGTCAAATCCGATTTTGGCATTTTTTACTTTTATTGCTTTTACTTTTTGTGCCATACTGTTTGCAAATTGTGCCGTTCGAAGAATGAATGATATAAACGGCAAGGTTAATAACGGTTTAAATACTTTAGTTGCATCATTAATTTTTATGGGCTATTTTGGCGTTTTTCTTCCTCTTTTTTTAATGCTGCCTTTTGGCTTTTTGAGTTTTATTGCAAATCTGATTCTTTTGTTTAAAAAGGGCAAAATAACAGGCGCTCTTCCTTATGATTATAAAAAACAATTTAACTGGGGTGCTTTTTTGGGAACTTGGATATGGGGTTTGTATAATAAAACTTATATCCCGCTGTGGCAGTTGATTTTGTTTTTCACCCCTTGGTGTTTATATTTTGCACTAATTTGCGGTATCAAAGGTAATGAATGGGCTTATAAAAACAAAAACTGGAATGATGTTGAAAAGTTTAATAAATCTCAAGAAAATCAGACAGCTTTTTGGACCGTATTTAATATAATAGCAGTGCCGATTGTTGTGTATGCATTAGGAATTGCTTTAATATTTTTTGCTTTTGTTGCAATTAAAGGCTTTGAGAATGCCCAGGAAAAAATGAATAACGCACAGGAGAAAATTGCATTAATCTATTTTGAAAAATATACTGTTTCAGATAAAGAAGATAAATTCTATATTCATAATAAAGATTGGAATGCTTTAGATTTTAAGGGTAAGGTAGATTTAGTGAAAATCGCTGCTCATGCCGCTGCAAGCAAAAAAGAAAATGATTATAAAAAATTACATCCTAATAAATATGTATATTTCAAATCAACTGACGAACTTCCAAAAATAAAAATATACAGCGTTGAAGACAACAAGCTTTTAGGGAAAGTAAAACCCTTTGATAAAAATGCAAGCTTTACGGAATTGTTGAAAGAATCAGCGGATATGTTTCAATTCTACGAAGCAAATTAATTTGCTTTGTAGAATTTTTAGTCAATATAGCGGTTTAATGTATTTGTTTGATGTCTAAAAAGTTTACGTTTTATATCTTTCTTGTATAATTAAGGTTATGGAGCGTAATAAAAAAACAAAAATTATACTTGTTACCCATAAACCCTTTAAAATTCCCGAAGGAAAATGTTTTGTACCCGTACATGCGGGAAGAAGCGTTATGAAATCGGTTTCTAAAGACGGTTATATAAATAAAAAAGATATGGACTGGCTTTTAGATAATACTATAGGGGATGATACGGGAGATAATATTTCGGATAAAAACAGAAAATATTGTGAATGCTGCGCTCTCTATTGGGCATGGAAAAATTATGATAAGCTGGATAATCCTGACTATATCGGCTTTATGCACTATAGAAGGCATTTTGTATTTGATAATAATTATTGGGAAAAATCTAAAAAATCAAAAACTGAAAAAGCATGGGGATTTCTTTTTGAGCCCTGCTTTGATGAAAATTATCAAAAAAGGCTTAATCTTTTTGACGAAGAAATTGAAAAAGCCTGCTTAAACTATGATGTTATAACAACTAATTTTGCGGATTTTACTCTTGCGTGGAATCCCCCTTTGGATTTAAGAGAAGACTATCTTATAAGTATACCGGGGACAAAACTTCGTGATATTGATTTAATGATAGAAATTTTAAATCGCAAATATCCGCAATATAAAGAAGATTTTAAAGAAATTTATAACGGCTCAAAAAAACTTATGTTTCAAATGTTTATTATGAAAAAAGAGCTGTTTTTTGAATATTGCGAATTTCTGTTCGATATTTTATTTGAAATTGAAAAAAGAGTTGATTATTCTTGCTATAGCGTTAACGGGACAAGAACAATCGCATATTTGGGAGAAGTTTTGCTGACATTTTTCCTTGTTATTATAAAGAAGAAATATCAAAATTTGAAAGTTCTAAACAGGGCTTCTACAATTCTTTTGATACCGCAAAATCAAAAAGAGGCTAAAAAATATATAAGTCAAAATTCGACCCTTTTTGTAAAATATTATTTTATTAAAGCTCTTGGTCTGATTTTTAAAAATCCCGTTCTAACTAAACAAAAAGAACTTCTAAAGAAGAAATACAGGGAATACAAAAGTCTGATGAAAAGAACAAAAGCCGCTCAAAAACGAATATTGCGATATGAAAATGAAATGAAAAAAATCAACCTTAATGATATTAAAATTCGAAGGGGGGGGGCTTAAATTGTTTCCTAAAAGCAGTTTTTATGTTTTGCAAAAATGCGCTTGATTTTCGTTTACTATTCGTCCCTTACTTATCATTTACAGCATTTTTAAATTTTGGTATAATTTTATTGTCACAGTACATTTTGATATTACATACAAATATTTGAAATTGATGGATTCAAGGAACGCAGAGGTTAAATTCCAGTGAAAAAAATTTTTCTTACTTTGTTTATAATTTTGGCAAACATATTTTTAATTAACAGTGCGGAAGCAGGAAGTTTCACAATTAATTCATATAAAGTTGATATGAATATTGATGAAAATAATATCGCGGATATTCATGAAGAAATAGATATAACTTTTTTTCAGCAAACTAACGGTATATTGCGTTCCATTCCGCAAAAAAAAGAAATAACAACAAAAGACGGAAAAGAAATTGTTGAAAAAGCTAAAATTACGGATGTGAAGGTATCCCAACAATTTACACAGTATGAAAACGGAGATAATCTTGTTTTAAAAATCGGCAAACCTAAAGTTTATGCTGATTACAATACAAAATACAAAATTTCATATAAATATCAAATACCAAAAGATATGACTTTGGATAAACTGTATCAAAGCGTAATTGACAATAGCTGGGATGCCGATATTAAGCATGCGGAATTCAACATAACTTTTCCCGAGGGATTTGAAGCAAAAAAAGTTTGGTTTGATGCAGGTTATAAAGGAAACTCGCCGGGCTCAAAGAGAATAAAATACAGGGCTGCAAAAAATACTGTTAAGGGTTACGCCAACAATTTAAAACCTTATGAGGGAATTATTCTTAAAACAAATGTAAAGAAGTGGAAGCTTGCAAGAGGTAAAGACGGCGATACCATTCTAATCATATTGACAATGCTGTTTACATCATTGCCCTTTATATTGTCGTTGGTTTTAGAAGAAGACGAAGAGACTACACCTATTGTATGTTTTAATGCTCCTAAGAATATAAACAGTGCCGAGCTTGAAGTTAAATATAGCGGCTGTTCGACTTCAAAGGGTATTACTTCTTTAATTTTTTATCTTGCAAATAAAGGATATTTAAAAATTATCAATGATAATCAAGGTTCATATACAATAAAAAAATTAAAACCTTATGACGGGCAAGTATTTATTGAAGATGATTTTATGGAAGCACTTTTCCCGAACGAAAAAACTGAAATATCAAAATCGGAACTTATATCAAACCCTGTTTTTGGCAAACAGTGCCTTAAAATAAAAAATAAATTGGAAAAATATAAAGATTCGTTATTTAAAAAATTCTTTGGCACATTTGAAAGAAAAGCCGTTTTTATAACAATGTTTCCGGGACTTTACGGACTTATTTTATATACCTTGGGCGACTATTCATTTGTTTTATTTAATCGTTTTGAAGCACTGCTGTTCGGATTGGTTATTATGGCGGCTATTTTTATATTTATTGCTTATCTTCAAGGCAAAAAGCCGATTAATATTATTTTTTCGACAATATTTTTCTGTATCTTTGCGGGTATTCCTATTGTAGTTGTGTTAAATACCCTTCCAAATCTGAATAACAATTATCACGTTGCTTTGATTCAGCTAATATTCTATGTGATGTTTACTATTTGCTTTCACAATATGCCAAAAAGAAGCAAAAAAGATCAAATTATTCTAAGGCAAATTGACGGACTTAAAAAATATCTTGGTGTTATTGAAAAATCAAAACTCGATATTATTATTAATGAAAATCAGAATTATATAAGCGAAATCTTAAGCTTTGCGTATGTTCTTAATGTTTTAGAACATTTAACGGATTGTTTGGCTTCTCAAATAAACAGTTATAAGCCGGATTGGTATGAGGGTGATTTCAATAAAACAAGTATTTTTAATTTTGCGGATGATTTTTCATCATTAATATCGTCTTACAATACCAAGGACTTAACCGATGAAAATTAATTTTTAAGCTTTAAAGGAGAGAAGGATGTCATTAAATTTCGTTTGCGCAGCCGCCTGGATTGTTTTTGCCCTTGTTATTGCCGCTATATTTAACAGGTCGATAGTATTAAGCAATTATGTAAAAGAGACATTTTCCACAATGGATCTGTTTTTAAAAAGGCGCTGGGATTTAATTCCTAATCTGATTGAAGCCATAAAAAGCCGTGCTTCTCAAGAAGAAGGAATTTTTCAAGAAATCACCAAATTAACAAGCAATAATTATTCAAATTTGAAAAAACGGCAAAAAATTGACATAAATCTGAAACTTAATGCGGAAATTAATAAACTGCTTACATTTGCAGAAAATTATCCGGATTTAAAAGCAAATGAAACTTATAATAAACTGATTAATGAACTGTCTTCCCTTGAGGATGCAGTCATAAGCACGAAAAAATACTATAACGACTCTGTAAGAGAATTAAATACATTTACGGAAGTATTCCCTTCTAATGTCGTTTGTCTGGTTTTCAGAGTTAAAGCCGAAAAAATGTATGAAATTGATGAAGTCAAAAAAAAATGCAGAGGTTAAATCTTAGTGAAAAAAATTTTTTTTATTTTGCTTATAATTTTGGCAAACATTTTTTTAATTAACAGTGCACAAGCAAGAAATTTCAGAATTAATTCATATAAAAACGTTTCGGAAAATTTAATTACAGGCTATACCTATGGTTTATCGCCCCATGAAGGTATTATTCTGAAAATGGATTTATCTAAAAATTTGCCTAAAAAAATTGAGAAGAAAACCATGGTATTTCCGATAGCTATAATATTAACATTTTTCTGCGTTTTATTTTGGTTTATTTTTGGTAAAGATTATAAAGTAGTCCCTGTTCTAAATTTTAGTATTTTGAAAAATATAAACACTGCCCGGCTTGAAGTTGCGGATAAAGGCTCCCCTACTTCCAAAGGTATAGCTTCTTTGTTTTTTTATCTTGCAAGTAAAGGTTATTTAAAAATCACGGATAACGGCAGATGGGCATTAACAATAAAGAAATTAAAACCTTATGATGGAAAAAGTCAAATTGAAAAAGATTTCTTGGATGCCATTTTTCCAAACGGTATAACTGAAATTTCAAAAATTGAGCTTATGTCAGATCAAACATTCAGAAAAAAATGCGCTAAAATATATAAAAAATTAGAAAAAACAAAATGGCTTTGGTTTGAAAAAAATGCTGCAAGTTTTGGAAAAATGGCAGTTCTCTCAATATTTAATTTAGGACTATTCGGCTTATTTTTGTATGTTTTAGGCGATTATTCGTGTAATTTCTATGCTTACTATGTTTCAATGTTTTTCGTATTTGGAGTTGTACTGCTTGTTGATAAAGTCAGAAAATGGAGCATATATAAGATTGTTGATGCCGTAATAGCTTTATTTTTTATATGTTTGTCCATTTATTTAATGTACTTTAGTGTTCCGAATTTTGATAAAAATTTTCCTTTAATATTATTTTTATTTGTATGCTGTGTAATAAGCGCAATTTGTTTTGTTAATATGTCAAAAAGAAGTAAAAAGGGAAGTTTAGTTTTATCCCATATTTTGGGGCTTAAAAATTATTTTGAAACGGTGGAAAAAAGAAAGCTGAAAAGTGATATCGAACAAAACCCCTCTTATTTCAGCGAAATTTTATGCTTTTGCTATGTGTTCGGCTTCTTTGACAATTTTATGGATTGTTTTGAGAACAGAAACAATAAATATAAACCCGAATGGTATGAAGGCGATTTTAATAAAAATAATATCGGCAATTTTATAAACGATATATCTCAATATATACAGGTTAAAAAAAGGTAAACGTCATTTCAATACTATTAAGAAAATTCATTTGTTGTAATATTATTAACTGTTTAAGGAGAAATTATGGAAGAAAAAATGATTGAAGGACAAAAATTTGATTTATCACAAAGCTCATTTGTTATTTTTATTTTTAGTTATGCCCCGCCCATGATTGTCGGAAGTATCATATTTTATTATTTGTTTGATATGCCCATTCCAAAATGGCTTTTTATGCTGCTTTATGCTTTATACTTATTAGGAGTGCTTGTTAAAGCAATTCTTGATTTGCAATATAATAAAACAACACTTGTTATTTCGGATAGTGCAATTGCAATTTATTTAAAGAAAAGAAAAAACAATATTCTTTTGGCTCATGTTAATAAAGATGAAGTTAAATCAATTACTCAGCTTCAAGATGAAGCTTTTATCGTCACAAAAAATGATGATTCACAGGTACAAATAGACCTAAGCTGTAAATTAAAGCCCTATAAGATGCTTTTATACAGTGTTAAAGCAGCTTTATATAAAATATACGGCGAAGAAAAAACCGATTTTAAAGAAGATAAATTTTTAACGGAATACATCAGCACAAATAAGCTTCCGGAAAAACTTTTAAATGATGACAAAACTAAAAAAATGAATAAGGTAACAGGTATTATTTTGGGTATTGTTTTTGCAGCTCTTCCGACGGCGCTTGCTTTATTGGCTTTATGTTATATTGCACTGGTAATTCTTGAAGGACTTTTGTCGGGCTTATTGAAAATTATTTCTTAAATTTTAAACTGATACTTAAATCGGCAAAAGAGGTTTTTTCTTCTTTTGCCGATTTAAGCATAAATTATATATTTTCTATTCAAGATATGTTGAAAAACAGTTCGGATTAAACAGCGTATAGATTTTGGAAGCAGTCTTTTAATTTTGAAATTAAAAAGTCATTGTCTTCTCTTGAATTTACCGCAATTCTTATGTATTGACCTTTAACCCCTTCTTTTTTTGAGCAATTTTTGATTAAAATATTTTTTTCAAGAAGAGCCAAGCAAATATCCTGTGCGCTATATTTCGAGGGGGGGGGTGTTAACTAAAAGTTCGCATAAAATATAGTTTGCACTTGATTTAATCGGACGCAGAAAAGATATTTCAGAAAGTTTATTGAAAAAATCCTCTCTGGTTTGAATTATTTTTTGACAGGACAGAAGGTAGCTGTTTTTATATTTATTGAATATTTGCAGGAAAAACTCCGCACAGGAGTTAATATTCCATATAGGCAGATTGTTTTGGCATTTTTCAAGCATCTTTTTATTTGAAGAAGCTAAAATTCCCAGCCTCAGACCCGCAATTCCATATTGTTTTGACAGTGATTTTATTACGGTTAAATTCGGATATTTATTTAATATTTCGGTTTTAATCAGGGTGTTTTCTTCCGTGCCGTCAACAAAATCTACAAAACTTTCATCTAAGATTAATTCTTTATTGTTTAATTTAAAGTTATAAAGAAGCTCCAAAAGTTCATTTTTCGGAATATAGTTTCCGCTCGGATTATCAGGATTTACAAGTATCAGGGTATCAATTTCTTTTGAAAATTCAAGCAAATCGTCTTTTGTATAGCTAAAGTCTTTATTTTGAGGGATAAAACGGTGAACAATCGCATCTTTAGATAATTTTTGAGAGTACTCTTCAAAGGTCGGCAGAATTATCCCTATATTACCCGCTAAATTCGGTATAAGTGCGTTGATTAACTCTGCAGCGCCGTTACCCAATAAGACCCGGTCTTCTTCTACATCAAAACAATTTGAAACCAATATTTTATCTATATTATGGCAGGAAGGATATTTAACGAGCAAAGAGGAAAAGCTGTTTTTGATTTCATTTATCATTTTTTTTGTCGGAAAATACGGGTTAACCAAAAAACAGAAATCTTTTAATTCGCTAAAGCGCCAGTATCCGCCGTATCTTTTTGTCAGTTTTTCATATCTTTCTTGAGTATCTTCGCAAAATATTACTTCAGCAATGTCATAATCCTGAAGGTCGTCTACTTCGTACCACTTTTCTCCTTGCAGTTTTAATACTTTCATATTGTGTCTTTCCAAAGATAAAAGCACTCTAAGCACCTGTTCATAGTACTGGTTGCTGCCCATTGTTTTACAATATGCTTCCAAAAAGGGCAGATAATCTTTTTTCAAAAATTCTTTGGAAAATTTATATATGTTTACGGTTTTATAATATTCATCAACATTTTTATAATTAAAATTTTCTTTTGGAACAAATGCCGTGATTTCATCATCATCGTTAACACATACAACCGTCCCGTCCATGTGGGGTTTATATTTATCTGCAACGGCTAAATTAGGATAAGGATTTTTAATTAACTTTTCAAGGATTTTCTGTTCATAGATTAAATCACTTTCCAATAAAAGAGTATCCTCTTCTTCAAGATATTTTTTTGTCAGATAAAGAGAATATATGTTGTTTGTTTTGTCATAAATTTCATTGTCGATATATATAACCGGAACACCGTTATAGCTTTTACCTATAACTTTTTTGATTTCATCCCCAAAATAGCCTGTTGCTATAATTATTCTTGATATATTGTATTTTGTTATCTTGTCAAGGGAGTGTTCAAGAAATGTTTTTCCTAATATTTTAACCATTGATTTGGTATGGTTTTTTGTTTTTCCTTTTAATCTTTTGCCCATGCCTGCGGCTAAAATTACTGCTTGCATTTCTTTTTCCTACATATTTTATTATTTTTAATTAAAACCTGAATTAATTTTTATACATATATACGCTGAATATGAAATCATTGTTCCAATAGCCTTCAAGAGTCGGTTTCTTAAATTCTATTTTCATATTATGTTCTTTTGCAAAATTTATAAAAAATTCTCTGCTGTAAAAAAGTTTCGGCAAATCTTCATATAATTTGTCAAAATCTTTAACTTTTTGCCTTCTGAAATTATAGAAATCTTCTTTTTTTGTTTCATCATAAACATCAACCAAAGCAATTGCTTCTCTTGATTTTTGATATGCAATTTCCAGCACTTTTTTTGCATATTCCAAATCAAAAAAATACTCAAAAACTCCGTTTGATAAAACAACGTCATATTGCGGAACGGGACTTATGTCAACTGCTTGTGCGTGTTTAATATCAGAAGATTTTAAGATTTTCAGAGCCGTATCAATAAGGGTTTTTGAATAGTCGCCTCCGCCAACCGTTAAACCTTCCTGTTCAAAAAGATATAAGTTTGCTCCGCATCCGCATCCGATTTCATATATGCTTTTGACATTTTTGAAATTTTTGTCGGCAAAACCTTGAGCAATGTTATTTTTTATAATTTCATGCTGAGCCAATAAAGCCTTAAGAGAAACATTTGTTAAATCATATCCGTCAATTTTTTTTAGCTGTTCATATACCTTAAGGGGATTGGTACAGGTATAAATATTATTGCTGATTTCTCTTTTTTCCCATATTGTCTGCCATTTGTTTATCATTTTTTGCTCCTTTTAGGTTATATATTTGATGAAGTTATATATTCTCTTTGGGTACGGGGATAATATTTTTCAATCAGGTCTTGGCAAATTGTATAATTGTCCTCATTCAATCTTTTTACAATGCTTGTGTGAACATGTTCAAAGTCTTTGGGAAAATTCATGAAATCTCCGTATATTTTGTATAAATACAACGGAGTGTTGCTGGGGATGAATGTGTCTATGTTATAAAATTTTGCGCTTTTAAGCGGGAAGATATCATCATAAAAAAATAAGCTCATATTACAAACCATAGACTCAATTCCGTAGAACAAGAAACCTTTTTCTACGGGCGGGCGGTTTTGAAAGAGGATGTTTTTTTGAGATAACAATTTTCCCCTGTCTTCTAAAGTGCAAGCCGATTGTTGACTGTTCAGCCTGTTGTAGTCAAGTTTTATTGTTCTTCTTATTTCATTTAATTTCTGTAAGAATTTAATTTTCTCGCTTCCTTTTAGAGGCTCTTTTTGATATCCGATATCATAAGGGAAAATATCTACTTGAGCGGGGGTATTTTTATAATATATTCTTGTTATTTCTCCTCGTGTGTAATAAAAACCTTCATCCAGTTCTTTTTCCAAAATCGGGATAAGTTTTTCATATTCATCTCTTATCATGCAAACATCAATATCATCATCCCACGGAATAAAGCCGTTGTGGCGGACATAGCCTATTAAGGTTCCGCTATCCAGCCAAAATTTCAGATTGTATTTTTTGCAAATATTATTGAAATGGTTTAGCGCTGCAATGGAGCAATCTTGTACTATTTTCAAGTTTCCTCTTGCGCTTGGAAGATTTCTTATATCGCTTGATATTTCAATGATTTTTTCGGCTTTTTTAAGACACTGTTTTATTGTTTTAAGTTCTTGTTTGAATTTAAATCTTAAGCCGAAAATAGTTAATACTTTATAATGTTCATCTTCAATTATTTCATTTCTCAGCGATAGTGTTTTATTTATGGAACTTTGTTTGATTTTAAATTCTATCCCTAATACAGTTATTATTTTGTAATATTCATTCACTATAAGATGATTTCTTATTGAAAATATACGTTCCGATATATTCATTCCAGCCAACCTTTATTTTTTGCTTTTATTATTCTGCCGTTTAAATTTGGAATAATTGAAAAAACTCTAATTATGCATCATATTCTACAATGTATTAATGGTAAAGTCAATAATATTCCAATACAACATCATTCTAAGAGTTTGTTATAAATAATAAAATTGGGTTGAGGATAATAAATGGACGATATAAAGGTATTACTCGGCAAGAGAATTCGTGAACTCAGAAAATTGTCAAATATTTCCCAACAGGAATTGGCTGAAAAAATCAACATTGACCAAAGAAATTTAAGCAATATTGAATGCGGTATATCATTTCCTTCTAAAACACTTATGACAATTGCAAAAGCGCTTGATGTTTCTTTGATTGAACTTTTTGATTTCGAACATCACAAATTAAATCCTTATGATATGAAAAAATTTATAATCGATTATCTTAGTAATATTTCCGATGAAAATTTGAAAATTATATACAGATTAATTAAATCAATGAAATAAATTTTTAATTTATACAGATTTTTGAGGATATAAAATATTTATAAAATGTTATAATTTAATCAAATGATTACTTTTGCGGTCGGAATTTTAATATTAATTATAGGATATATCTTCTATTCAAGATATGTTGAAAAACAGTTCGGATTAAACAGCGGAGAAACTCCCGCACAGAGAATAAACGACGGAGTGGATTATATTCCGCTCGGTTTAGGGCGGAATATGCTTATCCATTTGTTGAATATTGCGGGATTAGGTCCGATATTGGGGGCGATACAAGGGATATTATTCGGACCCGTTGCATTTATTTTAATTCCTTTGGGCTGTATTTTTATGGGCTCCGTTCATGATTATTTCAGCGGTATGTTGTCTTTGAGGAATGACGGGGCGCAAATTACGGAATTGATTAAAAAATATCTGGGGAAATTTTCCTGGGGATTTTTCCTTGTAGCCGTGTCTTTGATGCTTATTTTGCTTGCTTCGGTGTTTGTTTATACGGCAGGCGATTTAATGGCGGAGAGATTTTTTGCGCAAAGCAATTTTACTCTTGATAACCCCGTAATAATTGCGATATATTTTGTTATTGCGCTATATTATATAATTGCAACATTATTTCCGATAGATAAAATAATAGGGCGGTTTTATCCTCTGCTTGGTTTTTTACTGCTTTTGGGAAGCGCACTCATTGTGATTGGATTTTTCACAAAAGGAGTTAATTTTCAAGAAATCAATTTTTCGCATATAAATCAACATCCTAAATTATTACATATAATACCTATGTTTTTTATGACGGTAAGCTGCGGATTGCTCTCGGGTTTTCATTCTACTCAGGCAACAATTGTTTCAAGAACTCTGCAGGAGGAAAAACAGGGCAGACGTGTTTTCTTCGGCATGATGTGTGTTGAATCTTTAATAGCGATGATATGGGCTTTGGGCGCAATGCATGTTTATTCTTTGAACATTGTTCCGCCTAACCTTATAGGCGGGGTGAATGTTATAAATTCTATTGCAGATACTTTTGTTGCACCTTATTTAACTTTTGTTATAACAATTGCGGTTGTGGTTTTGCCTATAACGTCGGGCGATACCGCACTCAGGGGGCTTAGAATGATTTTGGCGGAAGCGTTTAAACTTCCCCAGAAAAAAATAAAAAACAGATTGCTTTTAATAATTCCTGTTTCGATAGTTATAGTTTTGATTATTTTGTGGGCAAAATCAAACGGAGAAAGCTTCTTTGTTGTATGGCGATATTTTAATTTTGTCAATCAATTGATTGCAATACCGACATTTTTATATGCATCCGTATATTTATATAAAAAGAAGAAAAATTTCTTTATAACTTTAATTCCGAGTTTATTTTATATTTTTATCACATCATTTTTTATTTTAAATTCAAAAATCGGCTTAAGTGTTGAATATAATATATCTGAAATTATCGCAGGCATTATTACAATATTTTTTACGGGTTTTATTTTAATACGTTTAAAAAAAGAAACCAAAGAGGATTAATCATTTACTAATTCAAATTTTTCATAAAATTCTTTTTCTTCTCTTACAAACGTAAGTTCTCCGTTTGTATAAATAATCATTTTTTGTCCGTCTTCACTGTTCGTGCAGTTAATGCACCTGCCTATTACATCATATAGTGTGCCTTTTTTCTTGTTTTTATATTTCATTTTGCTCCTTTTCCCTTACATAATTCATCTTTGGCATTGTAAGGAAAAATATAATTTCTTTCTTTTCTTTTGAAGCAACTATTCCCTTTGTATAGTTACCCTCATCTTTAGAGTCTTTCATTATGTATATATTGTATTTTTCTTTATTTTCAACTTCAAAACTAATTCTCGAACTTGATAATTCGCTAAATTCATTGAAAGGCATTTCATCTTTAATATTTTTTCTGTTATCATCAATTATTTTTTCAATATCTTCAAGGTCGCAA
>CANQAV010000021.1 GCA_947589425.1 Candidatus Gastranaerophilales bacterium
TTTGGTTCGGAATAGTGTAGTGCTGGCGGTCTATCTATTGTTTTCGGTTGCTTGCTTCTTTACCGTACATGAGCATTGGCTGAATTCTCAAAACACGAAAATTATAAAAATATTGAACTATTATCAACCCTAAAATTAATAACTCCAGAGGGAAAAGAAGAATACCGTTATAATGCAAAGGAAATTTTACAGTTAGCAAATATTAAGGATTTTTCGAACTTTTTTGTACTTGCACAAAAAGAATATCGTGACCCTCAAACGAAAAAGTATCAGACAAGATTTTCTAATAGTGCTTTGGATTGTTTTGTAAGAAATAAAATAAACTTTTCTTTAGCATTAGATTTTAGTGAAATTATCAAAGATATTAATACCGGTAAAACAACACTTCTCGATTATCCTACAATTGCTATTAAAGTATGTGAATATGAAGCATATTTAAAAGAAATAGAAAATGGTATAAAGAATATTGATGATAAGAAACTCCGTACTTTATTCGAGTGCCAAAAAG
Organism: Candidatus Gastranaerophilales bacterium; assembly: GCA_947589425.1. Classification (GTDB taxonomy): domain Bacteria; phylum Cyanobacteriota; class Vampirovibrionia; order Gastranaerophilales; family Gastranaerophilaceae; genus RUG14156. The sequence continues at coordinate 509 of CANQAV010000021.1, forward strand.
AGGATATACGTTCATTGCCAATTAATATGCGAATAGGTGAACAGAAGTTTTTATTAAAGAAAATAGAGGCATATAATAATCTTACAAATAAATATATTACATATAAACAAATTGATGGTTCAACCACTCCACAATGGCTCAAATATAGAAAATATTGTAAAGATAATAATATAACAATAAATAAGGATTCGTACCTTGATTATATTGAGCAGCAAAGGGTAGAATGTTTTATTGAAGCCTGCGATAATAATGATAGCTATCAGCGTGATCCGGCATTAACTTATATGTATGAAAATATATATTTGGATAGTATTCCGAATTCTGTTTCAATGTCTCCTTCCGATAAAGAAAAACTTAAAAAAATAAATGAAAAATATGGAGTGAAAATAATTATACCGACTTCAAATTTCCGTAAAGATAAAATTGATTACATCGAAAGAGTATTCGAAAATTGGAAAAGTGCAACTAGAGTAGGATTTAGGTTCTGGGGCAGCTTAAGATTTCCACCAACAATAAATCTACTCAAGGCTCAAAAAGATTATGTTGATGACACATCAGCTTATGGTGGTTCAAAATCTAGCGGTTATTGTTGTGCAAATGGCTCTGGTAAAATAGCAATATGTGGTTATGAAAATATTGAATGGGCTTTAAGACACGAACTAATGCATTGTGCTGACTGGAAACGATTAGAAAAATTCCCTGATAGTTGGTATGAAGCAGATGGAAAAACTATTAAATCAAAAATTAAAAGTCAGTTATACAACGAATTTAAAAAAGGGAATTTAAATATAAAAAATAAACATTTTGACTATGCTTTTAATAATCCCAAAGAATTTATTGCAGTTGCAGCTGAAGGTGATATAAGAAAATATTCTAAAAGTTTTATTGACTTGTTAATAGAATTTGGAATGCCAAATTGGGCTGTGAATTTACGCTATAATTATTGATTTTTTAATACAAAACTTGTTAAACTATAAACTGCCTTATAAAACTTAATAACAAGTAGTTTGGCATACTAATCCGACAAAAACTTCCCACTTCTCGGAAATTTTTATCCTTTTTCTATCCTTGCTAGAACCCAAATTCTGTCGTGGTTTGAGGCAAAATTCCCTAAACTAACAAGAAAAAAGGATAATTCTAAGGATAAATAAAGGATAAAAAGGATAATTTTTTCTTAAATTGAGGGAAGTGGCTTAATTTCAAACATTTTCTAAATTATACCCGCTTTTCCTCTTTCAAATTTATCCGTCAGGTTATAGCGAGTTTTTATGTCTATTTTTATTTTAACATTGTTTCTTAACCAATAACCTGTTTGTTTAGTGTAGTTAATTGAATATTTGATATTTACCGGATTATCAAGAAGATTAAGAAAAACAATGTGGGAAATTTGAGAAAATTGGGGTTCAATGGAACTGAAAAAATATTTTTCTGCCGACTTTCGGTTTTGTGTTTGAATTACATCTCCTTCCGAGTGGTTGGCTGAAACTACTCCAAAAGTTCCTTTATTGTCCATATTCCGGTGACAACTTTCCACAATAAAACCGTCCAAATCGCTGTAACCTGAATATATCACTACATTTCCCAATGACTCTTTCCGGACAAAAAGTCCGTTTGAAATCCCTTGCCCGGAAACCCCGAAGCTGGTCGGAAAGTCAAACACCGTTTATATTTAAGTAATTTCTGCTTATTTTTAAAAAATAAAAAATATTTTTAAGTATATTTCTATGTTTTTAGTCAAGATTTATACTGCTTTTAGCAAATCTAACAAGCTATATTCACTATTACTTTGCCAATCGCAAAAATAAATATATGGAGTATTAAAAAATTTATCAAATGCAGAACAAATATTAAATCCCATTGTCCAATGATTGTAAAAAGTTACAATTGTTACAAAAAATCCATCTATATTCATCAGGGCACAATAATGGATTTTATCATTAATATTGAGAAATCGGAATAATTTTAAAGGTTTAGGCAGTTGTATAAATTTGTCATTTTCTTCTCCCATTATCCATTTCTTGAATTCTTTAAATTGGGTTTTATTTGCATATTCATTCCCTTTTATTTTTGCAACTATATTCAACGCTGTTTTTGCAAATATTCTCGCATCATTATCTGTAGATACCGCCATATTAATAATGGCGTTTGGTTTATCAATTAAACTAATTTTTGCTTTACTATAATTAATATTGTCTAATACTTTAGATTTTATATATTCGACATATTCTTTGATTTTATCTTCAAATCGTGTTGAAATATATGTTCTATTTTTATAAAAACCTATTATAAATTTTGCTTTATTTGGTTTTACACTTAAAATTGTGAATTTATCGTTAAAATTTCTTATGTTTTTAATTAATTTATCTAAATCTTTATTTGATTGAATAATATTATCCCTAATAATCTCAACATATTGAATGTCGTTATTGATTATTATTTGTGGTATTGCGTGTGGTTTACCCTTAAAGATAAAACCTAATTCTTCTTTTTCTCCGTCCGTCAATATTGTAATAGGCATCCTTCCCGGTAAATTTTTACCTCTTTCCCCCGGTCCCAAAAAAGATTTTTCTAATCCTATATAAGATGAAGTTACTAAATTAGATTCAAATACTGAAAAATATTCATTTGCCTGATCTGAAACATAGCCAATTGGTAAGGTTTCAATCCCTCCTATTGTCGCAGGAAAAATGTGTTCTTTTTTGTTATATGTTAAATTTTCTTTGTTTGAATAATATATACAAGACATTTAGATTTATTAATCCCTTAAAATATTAGCATAAAATAAATATTTAAGTTTAACGATTGAAAATCTTTCCCATTCCTCAAAATATGCTCTGCTACACATACTGTGTTAGGTTTTGTTTCATTTGAGAGTGGCTTATTGAACGAAGGAGGCGGGAGTGGAGAACTTTTATTCGCAAACTTTTTTCTTTGTTGCATGCAGCAACTTTTTTGTTTTTGGCGGTTATTGATTAGAAGAAGTTGCAAGCGATGGTATAACTGCTTAAGCCCTTCTCCTGCTATTTAGTATATTGTATATTTTAATAATAGCAAGTTAAATAAGGATGAGAATAAAATATAACAGTTTTTATTGCGCTATATTTTTATAATTTTCAATAAATACAAAAGTTGAGAAGTTATTTTTATCTGTAATTTTACCGTATAATTCATCAACAAAAAGTTCCAATGTCTATAGTCTGGGAGTTTTTTATTGGAAAATTTTGTTAAAATAAACAAAAAAGAAGCTTTTTAAACCTCTTTTCAATCACTAACTTTGCAATATTCTTTATGTTTTGATGATTTTTGCCCCGGCTCCGATTATATTTCATACAATTTTTTTATTGATTTCAACTAATCCGTATTCGTATTTAGTTTTGGACCTTCTTTACAAATTCCCGTATCAAGACAATAGTCCCTATCGCCGATAGTGATATAAAAATATTGCAATTGGTATTAATACAATTATTAATACTTTAATTATCCGCGGAAGCATAAGAGCATAACGTGTCAAAATAAATATCTCCGTTTTCCTCATCTTCAGGATGTGTTACACCTAAATGTCCGTCAGGGAAGTTTTCTCTCCAATATTTATGTATATTGTCCTCTGATATAAAATTGCCTTTTTCGTCATAGAATTTATAAATGGGAAATTCCAGTTTTTTGACCCCGTCTTCTTGTTCTACATTACAAAACGCTCCGGTCTCTATAGTTTTATAAGCAATATTTTTCTTTATTTCTTCTTCATTTCTGTTTATTAAATATTGTTTAAAAGTTCCCGTTATATAATCATCCTGCATTTCAACCGAATCAGGGTTAAAATACAAATGTTGTGCGACTTTTTCCCATGTTTCTTTTGCTTCCGTTTGGTCTGTCTTTTTTTCCTGCTCGGCGCTTTCTTCCTGTTTGAGCGCATTTTGATACATATCTTCATACCATTTGTCATTGTTATTATAGTCAGATAAAAGCTTATAAAATTTTGAATTGGGTATGAAATCATTTTTTTGAAGCTCATTATAGCAATTTTGAACTATTTTATATTCTTGTGTGTTTCTATCCGCAGTTTTAAAAAACTCTTCGTATTTTTGTTTTTGTTCGTCACTAATTGTGCCGGAATCATAATTTAAAAAAGTATAACTGTTATAAATGATATTTGATGTTAAAAACTTGAGGGTTTCTTTTATCTCTTCATTCATAATAAATTTTGGGTTATTAGATATAAATTTTTGCCAAAGAGTTATTTCTTTAATTATATCTTCATTTTTAACATATCTTGCCAAGCTCAATTCTTCCGCATTGCTGTTTTTAGATAATTCTAAAAATTCCTGCCAAGTGCTGTTTAAATATTTTGAATATCTGTTAAAAATATATTCATCATTCAGCCAAACGCCGACCCAATCGTTAATTTCAAAACCGATTATGTCGGTTTTTGGCGTTAAAACATAGTCATCCGTTATATTTAAATCATCCGCATTCATATTACCTATAAGATTTAACGAGTTTTTATAAAATATCTCAAAAACTTTGTCTACTTTATTTTTTGGCAATTTTGAAATTATTTTATAAAGCTCATCATCCTGTTGTATCAAGATGTTCAACATTTCAGTCGAATTCATCTGTTTAATTTGAGATTGTTCAACAGGTTTTATTAAACTTGTCAAATTGCCTGTATAAGCTATATATGCAAAACTTGAAACACCCGCAATAATTAAAATCACAAACAAAGACAACGATATTATAAAGGGTTTTGATTTAATGATGTTTTTTATTTTATTATTCGCCTTAGCTTCTTGCTTGTTTTCTTCTTCTTGAACGGGAATCAACTTTTCCCCGCAATAAGTACAAAACTTTTGATTTTCTTCAATTTCTTTTCCGCAGTTAGGACAGTACACTGTTTTTACCCCTTTATAATAATTACGTTTGATATTAAAGACAAATATCTGTCATAAGATGATTAAAATTATACTTTAAAATTGCAAAAGTTGACAGTTTCTCTTAATATATCTTATATTACTTTAATTTCATCTGATTTTTTTAATGCATAAACCACTCTTATCCGCTAAATTGCGTCAGAATATTACAGGTAAATTTTGTTTATTTATATTTAAAGTTCTGTCAGTTTATCAGCCATATCAATAATTTCTTTTCTGAGACTTGCTACGATATATTGCTTATGTCTTGATTTTTCTTTTAAGTCTTTTGCAAATTCAGCCGGACTGCTGCAGTCTAAATCATGAGCGCAATTATCAATAAATTCGGCATCTAAATTCCGTGCTTTAAGATAGTTCAATAATTCTGTTTTACCCGAAGCATTTGCGCCCGTTATAACATTCAGGTTTGGCGATAGTTCTTCAATAATATTTTTTATTGTTCTTACTCCTTTTAATTTTATTATGCATTGCACCTATGTCAATTTGTGTCATATTTTCAATCTTTTAAACACTTGGATTTATACAAGGGGGGCAAGCTGTTTATTAACAACAGCCCCGGCACATGCGCCGATAAATCGTAAAAAATTATCATACATTCTTATCATAACAGACTTAATGACTGTTTTATATTTCTCTTTAGCTATATCAAGGATTTTATTCGTCTTATATCTCCTATAAGCCATATTCAATGCCATTTTTATAATTATTATAATTTTTAAATATGTCCAAAACGGTGGTATAAAACTAAAATAAATGATATAATTTATATGTCCGATATAGACGTATGATATTTTTAAAACGGGGATTATGAATATGGAAGATAAACCAAGGTACTCAAGGACTACGGATATTATGGAACTTTTAATTCTTATGCAGTCAAGAGTTCAAGGTGTTACTCTAAACGATATACAAAAAGAATTCAATGTTTCAAGAAGAACGGCTGAAAGAATGCGAGACAGCTTGATATATGCAGTACCCCAAATTGAAGAAATAGAAAATTTTAAATCAAGAGAAAAACACTGGGGTTTTCCAAACGGCTATATGAAAGAATTTATTAACTTTACGGCACAAGAGGTTGCAAATCTTGAAAATTTAAAAAAATTTCAGCTGTCTCAAGGCTATGATGATAAAGTAAAAATTTTGGAACAAACCATTAATAAAATAAGGGTATTAAACAGAAAAAAATTACCGCAGTTTGATAACGCCATAGAAATTATAATGCAAACGGAAGGTTTTGTAATTCATCAGACTCCAAGATATAAATTTGACCTTAGTATGCTTGAAACAATAAGAGAAGCTATGGCACAAAATAAAAAAATAAGCGCTAAATACAACAATAAAAATAAAATTATAGCCCCCTTCGGGCTTATTTACGGCTCTAAAGTTTATTTAACAGGTGTTGAAGAAGATAAAGGTACAATCCCATATTGCTATTTGCTTCATAAATTTAGCGATATCAAATTAACTCAAGATAGTTTTGATAAAGGAAATTTTAATCTTGATGAATTTTCAAAAAAATCATTTGGAGTGTATCAGGGCGAGTGTTTTAATGTTAAATTGCTGTTTTCAAAAAATGTGGCGCAAGATGTTTTGAATTATCATTTTCACTCAACACAAAAGATAAAACGCAATGAAGACGGTACGGTAACCGTGAAATTTAAAGCTTCTGGCGACAAAGAGATTTTGTGGCACTTGTTTAAATGGGGAGAAGATGTCAAAATCCTCTCACCTTCAAAACTAAAAAAAGAATATATTCAAATGCTCGAGGATGCTCTTTCAAATCAAAAAGAGAAGTAAATTTAAGAATAGAAAGATAATGTTATTATGAGTGAAGATATTAATCCTACAACAATAATTTTAAATCGAATGTATACAGGTGACTATTTAGGTAAAAATATCGGACATGAGGTAATTAATCTTATACAAAGTGATAATGGCAATTATTACATATATATTAATGCGTACGGAAGTGTAAATGATAAATTTTATAATCCGGAGTATGAAGAAAAAAATGATGTTATTTTATTTACAAGATATGTAACCGTAAAAGGAATAAAAGACACGGTTGAAATTTTAGCAATGGCTACAGATTTAAAGTTGTGTGCAAAAGAAGATATATGGTCTAAAGTCCTAAATTCTCAAAAAGAAGAAAAAGCAAAAAAGAAAACCAAAATAGAAAAAGCAAAGCAGATAAATAAATGTATAAACAATTATATTAAAAATGAAAATATAAAATACAACAAAGTTCCAATAGAAGATATTTTTAATGAAAATAATTATGATGGTATAAATAATGATATCTCAAGGTTTGTAACATATAAAGCAGCTAAATTATATAAACCAACAAAATGTATTTATTTATCAAAAGATGAACTATCAAAAGAAGCCAAAAGTTATCTTGAAAAAGGAGAAGAAGGAATAGTCTTTTGTTTAAATAATGAAGATAACGACAGCGACAAAAAATTTCAACCATACGGAACTGAATTAAAAACATATTTTACAAAAACAGGTAAAGAAAATGCTTATGATAAACTTCTGAAAATAATTAACGATGAATCATCTTGGGAAACAATGGAAGAGTGTACAACGCAGAAATTGTTAGATAAAAGAAAAGATGAAGAATATAATAGAGGCGAAGGGCACAATTTTATTGACATAATTAATAAAGCAGATGATGAAGTTATTTTTTCTAACTTTATTTGTTATATTTTTGGTTCCTTAAAAAAAGAGGTTAAAGGGTTTTTCCACTCAAAAAATATAAATTTATCTGAAAATTTTGAAATAAAAAGAGAAGAAGGTAACATAGATATATTAATAAAAGATAGGAAGAATCATAATTTAATTGTTATTGAAAATAAAATAAAAGCAGGAATTCACGGAGAAAAATCAGAAAATGAAACCGAAAAATTAATAACAAATCAACTTCATAAATATATTCACTATACTTATGGAGAAATATGGTCTAGTAAAAAATATATAAAAATAAAAGAAGATAATACAAAATATGAACAAATGCAAGAATATTTAGAAGATGCAGGGATTTACAATAATAGATATTTTTACATTTTACTACCTGATTATAACCACCTGGATATAGATGCAATAAACAACGAAATTGAAGGTTTTGAAAAAAATTCCTCTGATAAGCGAAAAGACAAATACAAACTTATACATTATTCAAAATTACTTGAATTTTTCCAAAAGTTACAAGATACGGAAAAAGGAAATATACCGTATTTTAAAGACTTTCTAAATGCAATAGAAAGACATTCCCACAAGACAAATAATATCCAAGAAAGACAAATGTTTGAACGATTTGCGCATAGAATAGAAGAACTAAATAAACTTAAACAAGGAAACATATAATGATAACTGAATTAAAACAACCACCAACACCAAATATCGAACAGCAAAAAGCAATAGATACATATAAAAGAGAGGGGAGTTTCTTAGTTATTGCAGGCCCCGGGACAGGTAAAACTTTTACTGTTTCACAAAGAATTAAAGCAATAATTGAAAACGGAGTTTCGCAAGATAGAATTTTGTGTTTAACATTTTCTGATACCGCATCATCCGAGATGAAAAAAGGTATTGAAAAAGCTCTAAACATTGAAAATTTAACTGTTAATATCTTTACATATCATAGTTTTTGCCTTGATGTTATAAAAAATAACCCTGAAATTTTTTCTATTGGTGAAAATGTTAAAATCATTACCGATTCAATTAAAAAAGCATTTATGAAAGAATGTATTGATGAACTTTTAGAAAAACGCTCAGATTGGGATGAGCCTACAACATTTAAAACAGATAAAAACGGACCGTATTTTTTTATCCCCGATATGTTAGACAGAATTAGAGAAATTAAAAAATACAGATTAAATAAAGAAAAATATTTTGATAACCTAAACAATAACCCCGACTGGATTCCTTTGGTCAACGAAAAGTACGAAAATTGGCAAAAGGCACTTTTAAAAAATCCCGATAAACCAAAAACGGATGTTTTAATGAGGGCAGAAAAAAAAGTCGAAAAAGCGCAAGAAATGTGGGAGCTTTATTGCCTATTTCAGCAAAAAATGCAAAAGAAAAATTTCCTTGATTTTGAAGATATGATATCTATTGTTTTGGATGAATTTGAAAGAAATGAAAGTTTTAGGGAAGTTATAGCTTCAAAATATGATTATATTATAGCGGACGAGTATCAAGATACAAACATTTCCCAAAATGAAATTTTATTTACTCTTGCAAAAAATATGAAAAAAAGAAATGTCTTTGTTGTTGGTGATGACGACCAAATCATATACACCTTCCAAGGTGCAAGGCTTGATGGCGTTAAAAACTTCATAAATGAATTAAATGTCAAAAATGAAGATGTAATTTGTTTTAAGGAAAACAGACGCTCTACTCAAAAAATACTGGAGCTTGCTCGAAAAATCGTGTTACAGGATAACATCAGTCTTGAAAAAGACCCTGCTTTTAAAAGATTTAATATATCAAAAGAACTGCACGCAGTAAATAATGAGTTATATGACAAAAATAAAGATGTAAATTGCACGATATATAGAGATATCCTGCAAGAGCGAATTAATATTACGCAAGAAATTAAAAACCTTATAAATTCTCCTTCTTGCCCCAAAAACAAAGAAACAAACGAAAAAGATTTATCAGAAATTGCAATTCTGACAAGAACAAACGAAGAACTTGAAGAATATGCAAAACTTTTGCAGAATTTAAACATACCTTATGAAACGGCAAAAGGAAAAAATATTTTTGATATTCAATCGTTTACCATAATGTTTTTATATATGCAATTTTTATGCAATTCAACATTATATAGCGACACTTTCTTCAAAATGATTTTATCAAAGCCTTTTGATATAAATGAAAAAGATTATGAAATCTTATACCGCACAAGAAATAATACACCTTGCTTGATTGATAATATGAAAAACTACAAAAACCAAGGCTATACTTATAAAATCACAAAAAAAACGGGTGAGGAAAAAGTAATTTCTTTTTCTCAACCTCAAAAAATCGAAGCATTTTTAAATATTTATGATGAATTGAAAGAAATAAAGCAATCGGTTAATTTAAAAGATGCAATTCTTTTAATAGGCAATAAAACGGGAATTTTTTCTTATTATTTTAATAATCCTATAAACAGATACGAAAATATCTCAGGTATAAAAAAGCTTGTAGATGAAGCGGAAAGTTATATGGAGCTTGAAAGACCGGCTACTTTTGAATTTTTTGTTGATTATCTTCAAAAAGCAATGCAGGAAGGTATTAAAATCTACGCACCAAATCCACCCGTTAAACAAAACTCTGTTAAGCTTTTAACCTACCATGGCTCAAAAGGTATGGAATTTGAATATGTTTATATGCCATATCTTATAAATAAAAAGAATGATTTTGAAAATCCGATAATCCCGTTAAGCATCAAAGATGATATTTCAAAAGACAATATGACAGGGCAGACAATTTCAAAAGAAATGAAAAGCGATATAGCAAAATCCAACCTGATAAAACTTATTTATGTAGCAATAACAAGAGCAAAACACTCTCTTAATCTTTCATATACAAAATTAAGAGCGGACGGAAAAGATATTGAGCCCTCGAGACTTCTTTTGCCAAAAGAAATAAATGAATTGATTAAACCAAAAGAACACTGCGAATCCGACAGCCAATCGGATTATGAAAACGAGATTATGAAATCTTTAATTGTATGTGACAGAGACTATAAAAAAGAATTTAGTGATTATCTTGATAGTATTTTGGACGGAAAAATATATTCGGCAACAAGCGTTAACAGCTACCTAACATGTCAAAGAGAATATCTCTATACCCATTTACTTGGTTTAGCTCCTAAAACCGACAATATGGATAAAGCTCATTTTGGAACGGCAGTTCACGCAGCTTATGAATTTGCGGTCAACTATGCAATTGAAAATAAAATTTTTCCAACCAAAGCGGAATTTATCGCTAAATTTGAAAACACTCTTAAAGCTCTGCCCATATCAAGTAAATTAGAGCTAAACAGAATGCTAAAAGACGGTATTACAACACTAACAAAAGAAAAAGAGGGCGAAAGCGCCTATGGCAGATTAAAAATGACCCCGATTAATCAGCTTTATAGAGCGGAACATTCCTTTACTTTTGATATAGATGATGTCGAATTTACGGGTAAAATCGACAGAATTGATAAACTGTCCGACGGCAGCTATATTATCTATGATTATAAAACGGGAGATAAAAAAGACGGAAGCGATATCTGCGAAGGCGGAAGCCATGAAGATTATTATAATCAAATGGCGCTATATAAACATTTTTTAAGAAAAGAATTAAACTGTGATTATGACGACATTTCAACGGTATTTATTTTCCCGAGAGCGTTTGATAAACCGTTTGAGCTTATTTTAGATAAAGAAGCCTGTGAGAGAGTTGTTGAAAAATTTCGACTTGCAATAAAAGATATTAAAGCTCACAAATTTGAGCCCAAAATGAATAAGAAAGAATGTAATATATTCTGCCCTTACAGAAACTCTTATTGCGGTTTAAATATAATTTAATGACGGCTTTTTATAAATAAAAAGATTAGCGCTTTAAAAGCACAACCATAAAACCGCAAAAATTATAATCTAAAAATTATATAGAAAATATTTTAAAACACATGTTTCCATAAAATTATATTATATTTGATATTTATGAATTTATAGTAAAATAATATAAAAAATAATGAAGGGAAAATAATGTTGACACTTGAAAAAGAAATAAGTACCGAAGAATTTAGAGAACTTATGGCGCAAGGTACATACGTTGAAGCTAATTCTGCCTTATATTCGGCATTTCATAAATTCAGCCAAAACGCTCTTAAAATAACAAATGAAATAAATAATCAATACCACAACCCCGAAGAAATTCGAGAACTTTTTTCAAAATTAATTCAAAATGAAGTGAGTTGCGATTTTGGTCTTTTTCCGCCGTTTTATACTGATTGCGGAATAAATATCAAAGTCGGAAAAAATGTTTTTATTAACGCCTGCTGTCGTTTTCAAGACCAAGGCGGAATTGAAATAGGCGACGGCGTTTTAATAGGGCATAATGTGACAATAGCAACCCTAAATCACGATTTTACCCCTGAAAAAAGGCAAAATATTACTCCAAAATCCGTTAAAATCGGGAAAAATGTTTGGATAGGCTCAGATTCTACCATATTGCCCGGGGTTGTTATAGGTGACGGTGCAATAATAGGCGCAGGAAGCGTTGTTACAAAATCTGTTCCCAAAAATACGATTGCAGCAGGAAACCCCGCAAAGATAATAAGAAAAATAGAGGAATAAAAAATGCTTAAAAAAATTTTATTATGTTTTACAGTACTAATTATAATAGGAGGTAATCTTATGAGCGAAGCAAAAAATAGCAATAATTGGGATAAAGTATTCACTAAATCTCAAAAAGTTGACGTTAAAAAAGTTGAATTTAAAAACAGATTTGGAATAACTCTGGTTGGTGACCTATACATTCCAAAAAACATTGAAAAAGATGCTAAATTACCTTCTATTGCAATCTCAGGCCCATTTGGCGCAGTAAAAGAACAGGCAAGCGGTTTATATGCTCAAACATTAGCTGAGCGCGGTTTTATAACTTTAGCTTTTGACCCGTCTTATACGGGAGAAAGCAAGGGTACTCCAAGGCATGTTGCAAGTCCTGATATAAATACGGAAGATTTTTCTGCTGCGGTTGATTATTTAAGCAATTATAAAAATGTTGACCCTGAAAAAATCGGAATTTTAGGTATCTGCGGTTTCGGCGGGTTTGCGATAAACGCTGCAGCGCTTGATACAAGAATTAAAGCGACCGTTGCAAGTACAATGTATGACATGACAAGAGTAAGTGCATATGGCTACAATGATACAACAGATGAAAATACCCGCTATGAAATGAAAAAGGCCTTAAATAATCAAAGAACGCTTGATTTTAAAACGGGAACTTATAAAGGTGCAGACGGACTCCCCGAAAAATTAACAGGCGAAGAGCCCCAATTTGTTCAGGATTATTGGGGATATTATAAAACAAAAAGAGGTTTCCACCCCCGTTCAATTAATTCAAACGGCAAATGGAATATGACATCATCCCTATCTTTAATCAATCAGCCGATTTTACAATATGCGCCGGAGATTAAAAGTGCGGTATTAATTATCCACGGCGAAAAAGCACACAGCAGATATTTTGGTGAAGACGCATTTAAAAAATTAAAAGGGGATAATAAAGAACTTTTGATTATAAAAGATGCAAACCACGTTGATTTATATGATAATTTGGATAAAATTCCTTTTGATAAGATTGAGGGTTTTTATAAAAGTTATTTAAAATAAAAACAAAATTAAAATTATAAATTATTTAACACACTTAACAAATATTGCTTATAGTGTGATTTTAAGCTGTTTGGTTTTACAATTTTTACATTCGTGCCCCGTTTAAACAATTTTCTGCATATGGCCTCTGTTAGATAGGCTTTAAACTTTAGTTGAATATTGCCGTTTTTAAGCTTTTTTATTTTTTAAGTCGGGAATTCTTCAATTTTATCCCGGAAACATATCAAATAATAACGCTTTCATACGCTCCGCAGAACGTCTTGAACATTCGAAACGATTTTTAATATCTTCGATAGAAAGCCCAATGAAGCTGTTTTGAAACATCATTGCAAGTTCAATTATGTCCCGTGCTTTATTTGACCTTGACAATATGACCGTTTAACCTGTTAGTTAATATTTTCCTCATTTTGAAATTACTTTTTTACTTGCAATAAAAATATATTGAGGCAGGTTTTTATACTCTTTTCAAAATTATTTCCGAGGATAATTACAGATATTTAACAGTTTTAGCAAGTTCAAATCTGCTGTTGTGCATATTTGAAGCTCCCATATTAGGATAGCCCGCAGGAAGGATTGCAACGGGGATAATATTATTCTCTAAATTATATGTTTTTTGAGCAACTTTTAAATCAAAATATCCAACCCAGGTTGAGCCCAAGCCCAAATCAGCGATTTCTAACATCATATGAGTCGCAGCAATACTTGCATCAACAACTCCTTCATCAATATTATTAAAAGGATTTTTCCAGCTGACATTGGAATCGTAGCAAACCAAAAAAGCAAGAGGAGCATCGAAATGATATTGAGTAACGGTTTTTAATTTTTCAAGGCTTTCTTTGCTTTTTAAAACAAATATTCTTTGTGATTGAAAATTAACCGCAGTCGGAGCAACTCTTCCCGCTTCAAGAATTTTATCGATTTTATCCTGTTCAACGGCTTTATCGCTGAATTTTCTGCAAGAATATCTCTTTTGCGCTAATTCTAAAAATGACATAGTTAAACTCCTTTTATATTATTTAATAAAAACTCTGCGTAATCTTTTGTTTTCGTACCTTTTCTTTTGTGTTCGGGGTCAATTTTATCAAAGAAACAGTTTGGCATCTCATCCGCTTTTAAATTTTTTTCAATGCAGGGACTGCATCCCAAATCATGATTTTTCGGATGCAATTTACAATTTATATTTTTACAGGTGCACAGTTCTTTTGCGTTCATTTATATTCCTTTTAATATTTAAACCAAAAAAATTATAATACAAATCCTAATTAAATAACATGTTGTATTTAAAATATGATTTTAATTAATATGGTATAATTTTTTGGAATATTCTTAAGGAATTTAAATGAAAAAGCATATTTTAAAATATATATTAAGAGTAGTTGTTTTTATCTTGCTTACCGGATTGTTATTTAACCAATTTTCAACTTTTTTAATATATATAATCGGAAGTTTTGCTTATTTTTTATATAAATTATTACCCGCCATACAAATGCATCATACAAAACCTTATATTGTTGCAATAGCGGCATTTGTATGCACGTTTCCCGCATATATTTTTACATCATATTTCTTTGCCAAAATATGCGGATTATTTAAAGGGCTTGAAGGTTTAAAAAAATGGCAGATATTTACAATTCTGTTTTTATTAAGCTTGATACTCCACAAAACAATAATATATTGCGACAGATATCATATAGAATTTAATTCAAATTTTCTAAGCGGTTTGGATTTTGCGGGTCTTGCCTTAATTCCTTCTTATTTGATGTATCTGTTTTTTAACATGCTGACTAAAAAACATCCCGTCCCTTTTAAAACAATAGGTTATTTATGCTCGATTGAATTTGTAAAAGATGTTTTATGCAAAATAAGGCTTAAAATATTTAAAGACAGATAATTGCGGTTATTTATTCAGTCTGATAATTTTTTTTAATGCTTCAATAATTTCGCAATAAGATTGCGCCTCTTTATCTGATGATGAAAATGCTGTTTTTATAAGAAATTGAAGTTATATGTGTTAATGACGGCTCTTTTCGATAACGGTGCAAACTTAAAAAGCCCGAAAGATATTATATAAACATCTTTCAAACATTCAAAACAAGCCCCTGCGGAAAACTTACAATAATTTAAGTAATATTATCTTGCATTAATTAATAAATCAATTGTGAAATAAGATTTTTTTGTAATAATAGAAGTATCAACTTGAAATACTTATAAAAATTTCTTTAAGGAGAGGTGTCCGAGTGGTTTAAGGTGCAAATCTCGAAAATTTGTGTAAGGGAAACTTTACCGCGGGTTCGAATCCCGCCCTCTCCGTTTTATTTCTTTCTATCCCGATAAAAATATAATTCAAGACAGTTAAATAGCTCAACAAATTTTAATTCGGTCTATCCATATCTCCATCTCCTTTAAAAAGTATTATTCCTTTCTTTGAACTTGAATAACATATATCTATATTCCTTTGTTCAAAAGGAGAAAAATATTCCGGTATTATATTTCCGCTGTTTTGAATCTCAATAAAACCGGCATCTTCAAACAGTTTATTTGAAATGCCTGAATTATAGCAATCAATATATTCAATATTATTTTTTTTCATATATTCATCATAATATGCTGTTATAACGGGAATTTTGTTATAATCCCCTAAAATATCAACTATTCTTAAACATTTATTGGAATTATATTCTTGAAGCCTTGTTATAACAATTAAATCATCATCAAATAAATTAACGTTATATTTAAAAACAGGGTGGTTAAAATATCTTCTTTTAATATAATCAATGCTTTTTGGTATTGCGTTTTTGTTATATTCAAAGCCCTTTGGTATTTCATCAGCCGATTTTAATTCTTTAACAGTTGCAGAGTTTCTTTTAATTTCAGGAATTAATTTATCATTAACTTTTGCAATTTTATATTCAGAAGTTTTATTTAATCTGAAATAATGGTTCATTTTCCCTAATTCATAATCAAAGAAAAGATAAATTTCTCCCGAGGTTTCAATATTAACTCCGACTGTTGCAATAAGCTGTGTTTTTAATTCATTCATTAAAAATTCAAATAATTCCATGCCAATAAATGAGTCTTGAGCATTTAGCGCTTTCCATAAAGCAAGCGAAATAACGCTATGGCTTTTATTATAGGGAATATAACCTATTAGACCGTTAATTTTATTTTCCTTATCTTTTGATATCGCAAAATTAACTCTGTCTTTGTCTGTTATATAAAGATATTCAAAAAACTTGCGATTTGTTGCAAGTATATGCCCATGCTTCCAATGATTTTCTATAAAATCCATAATATCAGCTATATCATCTTTAGTTGCAAATTTAATCATAATATTTTAATATCTCTTCTTGTGTGTATCTTGTTATATTCATTTCCTTTTTTATTTCTAAATAAATTGAACAAATATAATCTTCTTCAAGCCATTGTATAATATTCTTTCTAAAGTTTAAAGAAGTTGTATCAATTTTTGTAAAATCATAATTTAATCCTAAAGATGTATATTTTGAATAGGCTTCTTTTAAAGTCCAGATTCTATAAAATTGTTCTTTTGTCATATTTTTGTAATATTCAAGTTCGTTTTTATGAAACACCATATCAAAAATATCTTTTGGAACTTCTTTTATTTCCTCAATATCAACTCCAATGTTGTTATTTCTATCAGTACAGCATAATATCATATTATTTGAATGAGATATATTAAAATTTATATCTCCTTCTATATAGGGTTTAGAATTTGGACCTTTTTGTATTTCAATAGTTCTCCAATTTTGAACTCCCTCTTTTTTTAACATTACTCTTAGTAATAATTTAGAAAAAAATGAAGTTTTATATGGTTGTGATGTTAATTTTAAAAGTCCTGTACGCATATAATAATTATACATCTTTGTTTTTATTACAGTCCTTTTTTGGTAGACTAAAGTCCACCCTACTGTTGATTTTAATGGCAGTGAAGAATTGTAGGGTAGACTTCAGTCTACCGTTTACTAAATTCTTTTTGGCGGACTAAAGTCCACCCTACTTCTGATTTTAATGACAGTAAAGAATTGTAGGGTAGACTTCAGTCTACCGTTTACTAAATTCTTTTTTGTGGACTAAAGTCCACCCTACTCCTTTAGTCTGCCGTTCGCTACCGTTTACCACTTACCTTATTCAAATAATACCTTATTATTCTATTATCACTTACAAAAGAAATATAATATATCAATCTTAAATGAGAAAAACTCCTATAATTAGTCTTTTTCTCCAATTTAAAAAAGTTGGTATTAAAAAACTCATCTATTTTAATACATTTACCTTTATATTTGTCTTTTACTTTTTCATAAACCAATTTTTTCATTTCTTTTAAGTGTATCCAGAAAAAACCCATAGGAAAGATTTCCAGCATAGGTTTATTATCATTTTTAAACCTTTCAATTATTCTGTTATTTTCTTTATCATAAAAAGGAATATAATAAGTATCAGATGACACGGGAAAACAAACAGTATCAAAAGTCCCGTTAAATGGCGACAATAGATCAGGTGTTTCAAAACTACCCAAAGGTATTTTATCTTCAAATAAATTTATTCCCGAAAAAGAAGTCATTATTTTATCGTTTTGAATTTTTTTCTTTAAATAAGAAATCAAATTCTTAATAAAAAATTTTGGGATTAAAAAATGACAACTAAAAGAATTTAGATAATTCGGATTTTTTAATATTTTTTTATATAATTTTTGATAATATTTGAATGCAAACTCTTCTTTTGGCAGAATTTTAACCTTATCTTCTCTTTTATACAAATCCAATATTTCTTTAAATTTATCACTGAAATAAATCTGATCATCATCAATTTTTATTGCATATTTATATTTTGCTTTAGATAGCGCAAAATTGTAATAATTACTTAAAAGATGAATTGAATTTTTAGGAAGATTTAAAGCATAATCATATTCTTCTTCAGATAAATTATGAGAATATACCTTTGGTTCATAAAAATAAAACCTGATTTTATCCGGATACTGTTTTTGTTTTTCAATAATTATTTTTTCAGTATCATCTGAACTTTCCTGATAAACAATAATTAATTCATCAAGCGCATTTATGCAAGAGTCAATGCAATCCGAAATAAAATCTGCTCCGTTTTTTGTTCTTAATAGTCCGCTTATGCCAATGGGGCGTTCTTTTGAAAAATCAGACACATTTACGATAAAAGAGCTATTAGCCCCCCCCCTCCGCCCGGTTTAAATTTATTATCGTGCTCTCGTTCAATTTTGACATATTTTCCTTTTTTAATCATATTTACCTATTTTTATTATACTAGAATATTTTTATTTAGTTTATGATAAAATTTTTTTATAATGAAATTGGATATGAAAAAAATTTTCAACATAGAAAAAGTTGTAAGCAGGGAATATAAACATATTTGTATAACCTTATTTTTTATAAAATTTTCCTTTAAATATAAAAACAAGGATAAATTTATTGAAAAATATTCAATTGAAGATAAATCCAATAAAATCTATATCAAAGAAAACGGGGTTTTAAGAGAGGCGGAAGAAAAAATCCCGGGGCTTGATATTGACTTAAAAGGCTCTAATAATACTATTATTATTGAATATCCTACCCGTTTTATAGCTTCTCGTATCGATTGTAAGGGTAATAACGGTAAAATTATCATAGAACAAACCAAAAATAAATTAATTAATTTAAGAATATATATGTCCTCTAATGACAATGAAAAACCTCTTGAAAACAGATATGTTCACATAAAACGTAATGTGTCAACAGGTGGTGG
>CANQAV010000022.1 GCA_947589425.1 Candidatus Gastranaerophilales bacterium
GAAGCACCGTTATTAGCAGAATATTTTTTAATAACAAAGCTATTAGGCTATATAACAGAGGGTGAAAATGCTTGGCTGAAAATGGAGCAAAACGGGTATATTTACGGAAAAGTCAGCACATTAAGAGCAGTAACAAGAAGATGTGCGCACCATAGCCCGAATTTAGCACAAACCCCAAATGCTCACGCACCTTACGGGAAGGAATGCAGAGAACTGTTTGAAGCAAGAGAAGGATTTGTATTAATAGGAACGGATGCTAAAGCCTTAGAGTTAAGAGAACTAGCTCATTATATGAATGACCCTGATTATACAAACGAGATATTAAACGGGGATATACATACTAAAAACCAAATAGCAGCGGGTTTACCAACAAGAGATAATGCAAAGACCTTTATATACGGCTTCTTATATGGAGCAGGTGATGAGAAGATAGGTTCTATAACAGGTAAAGGAGCAGAAGAAGGAAAAAGAATAAAAACAAAATTTTTAGCTAACATTCCATCTTTAGGCAGCTTGATTAATAGAGTAAAGAACACAATCAAAAAACGAGGTTATTTATATGCTTTAGATAGACAGCCTTTAAAGGTGAGAGAGCAATATAAAGGATTAAATACATTGCTTCAAAGTGCAGGAGCTATCTCAATGAAAAAGGCATTATGTATACTTTTTGATTGGTGCTGTGAAGAAGGATGGATAAAAGACAGGTGGTACTTAAATGACGGAACAGAAGATAAAGTTTATTTTGTTTTAAATGTTCACGACGAGTATCAAGCGGAAGTAAAACCGGAAATAAAAGAACAGTACAAAGAATTAGCAGTAAAAGCCATACAAGAAGCAGGAAAGTTTTATAACTTAAATTGCCCGTTGGATGGTGATGTAAAAGAAGGGAAGAACTGGTATGAAACTCACTAAATTTATAGTTTTAGATAAATATAAGTATATGGTAGCTCCTATGGCTTTTGTATTTTCTTCCTTAAGTGAGAAAGCTTTTAAAAAAGGTATGCAAAATGCAATAAGGTATTATCAAAATCTAAAACAAGATTGTCAAGAACAAGATATAGAGTACATTCCCGAAACATTTACTTTATACAAACTAACAAAGGTAAAGGAATTTAAACTTTAATGAAAATATGTAATACGTGCGGTAAATTACTACCTGATACAGAGTTTACAACAGAGAGATGGGATTGTAAATATTGCCGAAGATTTAAAGACATCAAGAGAAGATATGGGATAACAGAAGAAGATTACATAAGGATGTGGAAAGCTCAGGAAGGTAAATGTGCATTATGCGGTAAAGAATTAAAAGATGAATACCTTTATGTAGACCACGACCACAAAACTGGCAGAGTAAGAGGTTTGTTATGTCATAGATGTAATGTTCAATTAGATGAACTGTTTGAGCATAACGTAACAATAGGAAAAATACAGGAGTATTTAAAAGAATAATGAAAGATAGTGCGGAAGAATTTAAGTTAGGAATATTACCCGATATAGAAAGAAGAATTTTAACAAGGATAGCTGAACTTCAAGAAAGTAATATAGAACCTAAAGTAATTACTTGTAATGAAGATACATACAAAAGCATAGCAGGAAGTATTGATAATAGTTTGACCTTTCAAGGTTATCCAATAAGGTGTTTTCGGATGCAAACAGAAGATTTTCTAATAGGAGTGTAAATGTCAAGAACAGTAATAATAGACGGGGATATCATAGTTTATAGAGCTTCTGATGCAGCTATGGATGATTTTGAAGTAGAGTGTGAAGAAACGGATGAAAACTTTTTATACAGAACAGTCCTATATGCTAATAAACAAACAGCCATAAATGCAGTAGAAACAATGATAAACAAAATATGTAAAGTAACAAAGAGTGATGAAGTAGTAATTTGTTTATCAAACGGTGAAAACTTTAGAAAACAGATAAACCCCGAGTATAAAGCAAACAGAAAAAAGAAGTTAAAACCCGTATTATATAATTTTTTACGTAATTATTTTACAGAAAACGGTTATAAGGTTTATGAAAGACCGAACTTAGAAGCTGATGATGTAATAGGCATTTTAGCAACGAGTGATAAGATAATACGAGGTGATAAGTGTGTTTGGAGTTTTGATAAAGATTTTAAAACAATCCCTTGTAAATTTGCAAAAGGAAGCCCTGATGGCAACATCAAAAAGACTGTAATAACACCGGAGGAAGCAGATTGGTGGTTTATGTATCAAACACTAATAGGTGATAGAACCGACGGTTACAGCGGATGTAATGGAATAGGTGATGTAACAGCAAGAAAAATACTTGGTAAGGCAGGGGAAAAATCTTTAGAGGAAATGTGGAAGTTAGTTAAAGCAACCTATAAAGAACACGGACACACAGAAGAAGAAGCCTTAATGAATGCCCGAATGGCAAGAATATTAAGAAACACAGACTATGATTTTAAGACAAAGGAAGTAAAGTTATGGAAGATGGATACAGATTAAGTTTTAAAAGCGGTGATTACGTAGCAGAAATCAAGTTTAGGGAAGAAGTAGACTTAAATGAATTATCAATGTATTTAGAGAGTTTTCTTTCAGCTTGTACGTGGTCGCCTTATCAAGTAAGCCAGGTTATAAAAAAGGACTAAATACTAGTGGGTAAAGAAGAACAAAAAACTTATATTGTTTATAGAATAAGTGATTACAATACATTAATATCCTTACTCAAAGAGCATTTTTTAGCAATTCTCCATATCAAGACAGCAGAATCAGAGTTTGTAGAAGGTGAATGGATATATAAAGTAACAGCTCAAGGGGATATAAATAAATTAGAGTTTGTAAGTTACTTATTGAAAAAGGAACAAACCAAAGTGCAAGAAATTATAGCTAAAACAGGAATAAGTGAAAATGGAAAAGTGTAGATACAAGGATAGGAATGGTGTTTGTCAAAACAGAGAGTGTTTATTTTATAGCCTAATAAATTTCTGTAAATTTTGTGAAGCAGGGGAAGATTATAAACCGCAAGAGTGTACTTGGTATCATGAATGGGAAGGTCTTTCTTGTATTAGACAGGAGTGTGGCAGATATATGCCGGATTCATCAATGGATTGTGAAGGAATATGTGAGCATTTTGAGGAAAAGGAGCATAAATGGTAGATAAAGATAAAAAAGAAGAAAAAGTAGTTATAGAAGGTATAGGTAAAGATGCAGAAGTAGTAACAAATGCAAATGGTGGTAAACAATCCAAAAGTCCTATGGCTATGCACCTGATAGACCCATTCTATTTAGCACAAATCTTTCAATTTAAAACTTCTGTAATTTCAAAAGCAATATATGGTATTGCAAGATTTATGGAAGATACCACAAATATAATGCACTTACATATTGCACTTCATATACTTGAACCTAATGAATATCAAAGATTAATCCGAATAGCAAAAGTCTTACAAGAGGGAGCAAGTAGATATGCTCCAAACAATTGGCGGTTAATTCCGCAAGAGGAGCATATTAACCACGCATTAATTCATTTATTAGCAGCCGAGATGGGTGATACACAGGACAACCATATAGACCATGCACTATGCAGACTTATGATGGCTTATGCAACAGAATGCAGTCCTAATTTTAGTTACACTGAATATAAGGAAGCAGGATAAATGGATTTTGATTATGATGAAACATTAGATGTAACAAAACTAACGGCATATAAAGATACGGATATATGTTGTAAATGCCCAAAGATTGTGAGAAATAACTGTCCTTTACTTCATTGCTTAAAGAGTAATTATGTATATCCGGCAGCACAGAAATTGATAATAAGTGAATGTAAACTGTTTGATTTAATAAAGGACAGTCCTAATTTAGAAGATAAAGATGAAGAAAAAGAAGAATAAAGTCCTGTTTAAAGTAAATTTAAAACAATTTATTAATAATTTTCAAAAAAGTATCAAAATTAAAATTAAATAAAATTAAATTTATTTTTATCATATACCTTCCTCTCTACACTCCTCGTGACAAAATTTTAAGATAGTGTAAGGTGAGAGATAAAGTGATGATAAACAGGACTTTATATTTCTTAAATACCCAGAAGTACTAAAAGTTAACAAAACTACATGAAGGAATGTAAAAAATAAATGTTTGGATTAATGACGATAAAGGAATTTTCAAAAGAAATAGGAAAGAGTGAAAGTACAGTAAGGACATGGAAAAGGAGAGGGGAGCTTCCCCCTTTTCTTTTTCTAAAGATAGGCGGTGATATTTTTATCAAAACAGAGAAGTTCAAAGAGCTTGTTCAAAATAATACATCAGGTATTTTGAGAGAGATATGAGCGTAAGTAAGAGAAAAGGCAAATGGTATTGCAGATTTCAGATAAATGGTGAACGACATCATTATTTATGTGACGGGGCAATGAGCAAGCAGCAAGCTGAGCAGATAGAAGCTTCATTGAAGTTTAAGATAATGCAGCAGCAGAATGGTGTTATTTTAAAAGAAAGTAAAGATATTAAATTAAAAACACTCTTAGATGATTTTCTACAATATTCCTTAATAAACAAGAAAAGCTATCAATCTGATGTATATATTGTTGGGATATTAAGAACTTATTTTAAAGAGATATATGCAAATAAATTAACATTAAAGGAATTAGAGAAGTTTAAAAAATATTTACTTATTGAAAGACAAGTATCAAATGCCACTTTTAACAGATATAGGGCTTTACTAAGCAAAGCATATAATTTAGGTATTGCAAATAAATTATTAAAAGAAAATCCTATTCAAGAATTAAAACAAATGAGGGAGCAAAACTTTAAAATAAGGTTTTTAACAAAAGAGGAAGAAAATAATTTATTAAATGTAACAAATAAATATTTTCCTTACTTATCAGATTTAATAATATGTGCCTTACAAACAGGAATGCGAAGGGGTGAAATATTTAATTTAAAATGGAGTAATATAGATTTTGAATTTAATTATATTGAATTGTTAGAAACGAAGTCAGGTAAAAGCCGTAAAATACCTTTATCAGATAAATTAAAAGATATTTTAAATAAACAAACACACCTAAGTGAATATGTATTTATAAATAAAGAAACCAAAGCTCCATATACAGATATAAAACACAGTTTTCAAACGGCATTAAATAAAGCTCACATAGAGAATTTTAGATTTCACGATTTAAGACATACAGTAGCAACACGATTAATTGAAAAAGGTATTGATGTAGTAGTAGTAAAAGAGATTTTAGGACATTCAGATATACAAACTACAATGAGATATGCTCATGCAGTACCTAAAAGAAAAATTGAAGCTATATCAGTTCTTAATTCATACACTTAGTATTTAATTCAAAATTAAAAATGGACACAGAGTGGACATAAAAGATTAGTGAAGTTGGTAGAGATAAGCTGATGAAGGGAATCGAACCCTTGACCTATTGATTACGAAACCCCTTTAGCTTAATTAGATAAATAAAATTATCCTATAAAATCAAGCTTTTTACAAATTTGAATAAAATCCTAACTCTATGAATTAAGATATAAAGTGGACACAGAATGGACACAGAAATTTAAGAACTGTCGACAACAAATTTTTAGGCTTCAAAGTCATGACTGACATGGTTTTGGGGCTAATTTTTTATGAAATAAAATTCCCCGTAAAAGGAAGGAAGGGGAAAAAATAAAAATGAAAAACATTTACCCAGAAATAAATGAATTACTAATAAAAAAACTAAAAGAAGATTTTCCAAATCAATTACCACAGAAAGAAATTAGCAGTTATGAACTAGGTTATTTAATTGGACAACAATCAATAATTAATAAATTAGAGTTTGAAATGGAAAATCAAAGTGATACAGAAACAGATAAATAAGAGGGGAATATGTGTTTAGGGAGCAGTAAAGCAGCAAAAAGGGCAGCAGCAGCTCAAGCTCAGGCAATGGAGAGTATGGCAGCAGCCCAAAGAGCAAGAACAACAGATATGGTTAGCAGAACTAATTCTACTGTTAAAACAAATAGTGAAGCACAAAAGAGGAATATTTATTCATTACGTATACCACTTACCCAGCAAGTAGTTAGCGGAACTTCAAACAGTTCTTATGGATTAAATATACCATTATAGGGGATATATGGAAGATAATACAGAAATAAAAAAGACTCTGCATGCAGAATATGAGAAATTAAAAAGGGACAGAGAAGAATGGATATATGCCGGAGCGGAAGCTGCAAAATATACTATTCCATCAATAGCACCTGATAATGATGATTTAAAATTTAAAAATAAAACAAAGAAGAAACTTATCACTCCAAATCAATCCGTAGGAGCAGATGGTGTAAACAATTTAGCAGCAAAAGTAACTACTACATTACTTCCACCAAATCAGGCTTTTTTCAGATTTAAAGCAGATAAAGCATATATAAGGCAATTAGCGGAGGAGCAAGGTTTAAATCCTGATGATTATGAAAAAGATGTTAATTCAGGTTTAGCAAACCTTGAAACAATGCTTTTAGATTATATGGAGAGCTTTGGAGATAGAATTTGTTTAGGAGAAGCTTTAAAGCACTTATATATTACAGGTAATGTTTTGTTAGTTTTTGAACCACAGAAAGGTTTAAAATACTATCCGTTAAGCAGATATGTAATAAAGCGTGATTATTGCGGAAATGTACAAACTGTAATCACAGCAGAGAAGATAGCTTTTCTTGAATTACCCGTTAAATTTCAAGATGAATTATTAAAAAAGCGTCTTGAGCAAATGACATTAGATAAAGATGAAGATAAATGCAAGTTAGAAGAAAAAGAGTTTATTCTTTATACCAAATTTCACAGATGTAAAAAGAATTGGGTTACTTGGCAGGAAGTTGATGATATTAAGTTAGAAGGTACACAAGGGAAATATCCTATAGATATTGCACCGTTCATAGCTTTAAGATACGTCAGAGTAGATGGAGAAAGTTATGGCAGAGGTTTAATTGAAGATTATTTTGGAGATATTTCATATTTAGATTATTTATCTTTAGCAATAAAGGAGTCGGCACTAGCAGGTTCAAAGTTACTAATGTTAGTTAATCCAAATAGTACAACATCAATAAGGGAACTATCACGTGCAAAGAATGGGGATTTTGTAAAAGGAAACCCAAATGATGTACAAGCTTTACAAGCTAATAAATATAATGATTTACAGGTAGCTCAAGCAACAGCTGACAGATTAGAGCAGAGATTAAATCGTATATTTTGTATGAAAGCAGCCATTCAGAGAGATGCCGAGAGGGTAACAGCCGAAGAAATAAGGCAAATGGCAGCTGATTTAGAAGAAGCACTAGGCAATCATTATGCTTTAATGGCAAAAGAATTTCAATTAGCTTATGTCAAAATAACTTATTATCATTTAAGAAAAGAGAAAAGAAATCAGCTTCCGGATTTACTAAGGGAAAAGGACATCAAGTTAACAATAACCACAGGACTGGAAGCGTTAAGCAGGACATCAGATTTAAACAAATTAGTAACATTCTTTGATGTATTAACGAAACTGGCACAATCAGCCCAGATAGTCGGAGCAAAGACAGACAAGTTAGCAGATTTAGTAGCAGCTTCATTAAATTTAGATGTATCAGGGATGTTTTATACGGAAGAAGAAAAGCAAGCTCAAGCAGAAGCTATTCAGCAAAGCGAATTAGCTAATAAAGTTGCTCCAAACATAGTAAATAAAGGAGCAGATATGTTAATGCAGCAAGAGCAAGAAGAAAGTACATAAAAGAGGAATAAATGTCAGAAGAAAATCAAACACCACAACCAACAGAAGAATTAAACAATAATGAATTAACAGAGCCAACAGATGAACAACCTGTTAAGGCAGAAGAATCAACACCCGACACAACACCAACAGAAGCGAGTGAACCTATAAAAGAGGATAAGATAGAGGATAAGCTCACTGAATCAGGTTTTGATTATAAAGCCTTAGAACAGGAATATATTGATAACAACGGGGAGCTTTTACAGGAAACAAGAGAGAAATTAAACAAGCAGGGGTTTAGTAATGAGTTCATTGATGATTTTATTAACGGAAAGAAAGCTCTATATGAGCAGGAAATTAATGAACTGGCAGAGGTTATAGGCGGAAGAAAAGTCTACGATGAAGTTATCAATTATGCTTCAAATAATTTAGAACCGGAAGTAATTAACTCAATTAACCAAATAAGAGATAAGAATATTTTAAAATTACTTCTTCCAGTCTTAAAAAGCAAAATGGAAGAGAATGAAGGTTCTCTGCCGGAAGTCACTCTGCAAGGAAGCGGGGGTTCACAAAATATTGAGCTGTTTGAAAGTCAACAGCAAATGTTTGAAGCAATACGTGACCCACGATATAAAAAAGACCCTGCATATCAGGCAAAAGTTACAAAGAGGATAAGAGCTTCGAGAGAAGCAGGTATAGATTTAGGGATTTAGCGAAATCCCGTACGAGTATAACTCGGTTAGCGAGAACGGAAGCGACGACAGGCGAAGCCGAAGGAGTGACAAGTTCGAGTGAAAGGGATTTCAAGATATTGAATTTAATTAATTAATCGAGAGAGGAAAATTTAAAAATGGCAGACTATAATTATGTAGAATTAGGGCAGGCAAATTTATCAGGGGATACACAAGCATTATTTCGTGACCAGTTTGTACCTGTTCTATTAACCACATTTGATGGTAAAAGAATAATGAAGGATTTAGTAAGAAACAAAACAATTACTAAAGGTAAATCGGCTTCCTTCCCGCTCTTTGGTACGATGGGTGCTAAATATTACAAGAGAGGGGAAAAGATTAATGGCGCACAAAGCATAGCAAAAAATGAAGTAACTATTAATATTGACCCTTACTTAATCGCAGATGCTATTGTTTATAGCCTTGAAGAAAAGATGTCTGAAACGCAAGACAGAGAAATTTTAGCAGAAGAACTTGCTGCAGCTCTTGCAAATAAAGAAGATGAAACACTGCTTCAAGTTGGTGTTTTAGCTGCACGTAGCAAGTCTTTAATTGCAAATGAAAACAGAGGCGGAACGGTAATTAAAGATGCAAACATGGTTAGTGACTCTGACGCTTTGGTAAAAGGTATTTATGCAGCAGGTGTAGCATTTGATGAAAAGAATGTAGCAGAAGAAGGCAGAATACTTGCCGTAAGACCTCTTCAATATTCCATGCTGTTACAAAATAACAAAATTATAGATAAAAATATTGGTGAAGGTTCATTTGCAAAAGGTATTTCAGGTGCTATTGATAATTTCAAAATCTTAAAAACAAATCACTTACCGAGCACTTTAATATCAGCAGATGAAGCTGTTAAGAATACTTATAATGGTGACTTTACAAATACTTTAGCATTAGCATTTACAAGAGATGCGATTGCAACAGTAACTTTGATGGGGTTAAAAGGTGAAGTAAGCTGGAATCCTGAATATTTACATCACTTATTAACATTCAGAATTGCACAAGGTCATGGTTTCTTAAGACCTGAATGTGCAGCAGAACTTTCAAGTGAAGCAGGTGAATAATTAATTATAATCACAGAGGGGAGCTAAAAATCCCCTCTTTTTATTTAGAAAGGAATTGATATGACTACAAAGCTTGAAGCAATAAATACAATGCTTTCCTGTGCAGGTCAATCCCCTTTAAAGACTCTTGAAGGTACAAAAAGTTATTATACAGTATCAGCAGAGCAGATTTTAGATAAAGAATGTAAAAGAGTGTTACTTGAAGGCTGGGATTTTAACACTGATGAACATTATGAGCTAAAACCTGATGTTAATAAAATAATACACATAACAGATGATATGCTGTTAGTTCAACTACCTCAATTTTACAGAAACAGATATGTAACAAGGCAAGGTAAACTTTACGATAAAGTAAATCACAGCTATGAAATAAAATCTCCTTTAAAAGTTAAAATTATATGGAATTTTACATTTGAAGATATTCCTGAGAATTTCAGACATTTTGTAACAATATCCGCAGCCTATAAGTTTTGTAAAAGAGTATTAGGAAGTGAAACAGCTTGTGCATATACAAGAGAAGATGTAGCGGAAGCTTATAGAGATTTATTAGGTTATGAACTGGAAACAGGTAATTATACATTAATTCCAGAGATGCACAATCGCACAATAAGAAGGGATATATAATGACTATAATGCGAGATACAACAGCTAATTTTATAGGCGGTGTTTCACAGCAAACAGATAAGTTAATGTATCCTAATCAATCAAAAGAATTAATCAATCATCTTTTAGATACAGTTGAAGGCTTAAAACGCAGACCCCCATCAAAATATATTGCAAAGTTATGTGAGCCTTTTAGTATTCATCCGTATATTCATACAATAATAAAAGAGGATGAAGAATATGAGGTAATATTAGATGGTACAGACTGTCAAATATTTAATTTAAAAGGTGAGAAGCAGGAATTATATATAAGCAGTAAAGCACAAGCTTATATTCAATCTCAAAGTCCTTTAACAGAATTATATGCCATTACATTAGCTGATTATACATTTATTTTAAATAAAATCAAACAAGTAAAATTATCTGATGATAAATTTATAAATCCATATCCTTATAGTGCTTTAATTTTTGTTAAACAAGGTAATTATTCTACTGATTACACAATTACAATTAACGGGGAACAAAAAGCTCATATTACAACATCTGAAACATCCGCAGCTGATATAAAAACAAATGGTATAGCACAAAAACTAACTCAAGCTTTAATGTCAAGTGCCGGAGAAACTTTTAATATAGAACAAAATGGTTCTACAATTCTTTTAACAAATAAAAACAATGAAGAATTTACAATATCGTGTGAGGACTCAAACGGAAACAGGAATTTATTTGCTTTTTATAAAACAGCAGATACATCAACAGATTTACCTGTCGTAGCTCCTAACGGTTTTGTTTTAAATATAATTCAAGATGCAAAAGACGGAGCTGATGATTACTTTGTTAAATTTAAAACCTCAGACGGAAGCAATTTTGGACAAGGTACTTGGAGTGAATGTCCAAGTCCTAATATACAATATAAATTAGATGATACAACAATGCCTATGGGTTTAGTAAGACAAGCTGACGGCGGGTTTACTTTAGATGTATTAAAATGGGGTGAAAGACTTTCAGGTAATGAAGAAACAGCTCCTAATCCATCTTTTATTAATAATACTATACAGGAAATAATGACTCATAAAGGCAGGTTAGGTTTTGTATCTGTTGATAAAGTAATATATTCAGATGTTAATGATATTTTTTCATTTTTTAAGAAAAGTGTATTAACAGAATTAGATACTGACCCTATAGATATAGCTTCAAATTCTAAAATGGTTTTGTTAAAGCACACACTTCCATTTAATCAAGAGCTGATGTTAATAAGTGAAACGGCACAATTTATATTAAAAGGCGGAGATACTTTTTCTAATTCCACAGTATCATTAGATTTAGTAACATCTTATCAATGCTCAAAAGATTGTAAACCTGTTAATTTAGGCGCAAACGGATATTTTATATATGAAAACGGTTCATATACAAGAGTAATGAGTTTATTTGTTACAGAGAGTTTAACGGTTGATGCAGAAGATATAACAGAGCAGTGTCCGTCTTATTTACCTTCTTATGTTTATAAACTGGCAGGTTCAAGTGCAAATAATACTTTGTTAGCTCTGTCAACTTCCGAAAGAGATACATTATATGTTTATAATTTTTATGTAAAAGGTAATGAAAGAGGACAGAGTGCTTGGAGTAAATGGAAATTTGAGAATGCTAAAATATTAAATGCTGACTTTGATAAACATTTATTATATTTAACTATTCAATATGCTGATGGTGTTTACCTTGAAGTTATAGATTTTACACCAAAACTTAAAGATTTTGATTTAGAATTTATTTTATATTTAGACAGAAAATTCATCACATCAAGTATAAATTATAATGAAGATACAAAAGAATCATCATTTAATTTACCTTATGAAGTTACTGATACAAATAATTTTAAAGTAATTGATACAAAAGGTTTTGAATTAAGATACAGAATTGAAGATAATATTTGTTATATAAAAGAAAAACCTCAAACTATAGCAGCAGGTTTTGTTTATAAAAGTTTATGGCAGCTACCTACAATTTATGTAAGACAATCAAATAATAATGCAATAAAAGTTGTAGAAGGCACATTAATGCTAAGGGATATTAATTTAGCTTATGCAAATTCCGGACATTTTATTGTAAAAGTAGTACCAAAATATACAACTCAAATGGAATCAGAGTTTAAATTCACAGGGAAGTTAGGGGGATTACCATCTGCAGCAATAGGTAAAACTCCGATAGAATCAGGAACATTTTTAATTCCTATTATATCAAGAAATGAAGATATAGCAATAATAATAGAGAATAACAGTTATTTACCAAGCTGTTATTTATCTATGGAATGGATAGGGGATTTTATACAACGTGGCAGATAAAAGTTTAATAATACAACAGTCTAAACTTAGCGAGGTGTTTCAATTAGCACCTCGTTTAAGGGAAGATGATAAGAGAGAATGTCTTGCAGCAGGGAAAACACCTTTAAAAGCTTTAAAGGATGCCGTAAGAAATTCATATATAAAAAGAAGTGTATATACTAAAGATGGATTATTAATAGGTATGTATGGTTCTTGTACAAAAGGAATGCCTAAAGGTTATGCAGCAATATGGTTTTTAGGCAGCAGAGAAAGTGAAAAATATCCTATTACCTTTGTAAGAGAAGGTAAAAATTTTATAAATGAAGTATTGCAGGATTATTCAATATTTAATCTTGTTTATAAGGAAAATAAAGGGCATATAGAGTATTTAAAGAGGTTAGGCTTAACAGTAGATGAAACTAAACCTATAAAGCTTATTAACGGAGAGTTCTATGCCTTTTATCTGCAGCGGCAGGTTTCTAATTTAGCACAAATATAATTAACAAGTTAAATGCTTTAAAAGAGAGGAAATAAATCAATGTGTACTGTAGCATCAATCGGTTTAGGATTGCAGGGAGTTAGTACAGTATTTAGTGCATTAGGAGCAAGAAAACAGGAAAGAGCTTATGCTAATGCACAGATAGCTAATATTAATTCAGCATTAAATAATTTTAGAACAAATGTAAACTTAAATAATACACGTTTTGCACAAGAACAAGAATCAGCTCAAGAACAGGCACAGCAAGTTTATTTGCAGAATTTACAGCAAAAAGCTGCAGCTCAAACAAGTGCAGCAGGTTCGGGAGTATCAGGAATATCAATAGATAATTTATTCAGAGGTTATGACAGAACCACAGCTCTAAGTAATTTCATTTCAGAGAGAAACCTTAGAAATATGGGTATGCAATATGATGAAAATTACGAAGGGTTAAGAACACAAGCCATCAACAGTATATATGGCACACAGTCTTATACGGGAGCTAGTGCAGGTTCCACTCTGTTAGGTGGTTTTGGCAATATTTTAACATCAACCGCTTCATCTGACCTTTTGAGTAGATTAACAGGGAGTAAGTAATAAATGCCATATCAAAATAATAATAACAGATTAAATCCAAAGGCAGAGGGTTTAACAGCAATAACTCCTCTTGCTCAGAATGTTAATCAACAAATACAGGTAAGACCTGATTTAACAGAAGCAAATAGATTTATAAACACAGCAAATGCTTTAGCTTCCTTAGGTCGTGGAGTAGTAGATGTTGATAGGATGTTAAAACGAGAAGCTGATATAAGTGCCATGGATTTAATCCAACAGGATAAATTAATTGGTAATGATAAGCATAATTGGGAAATAGCTTCAAAAAATCTTTCCGGATTAGGTAAATATAATCCATATAAAAGAGATAGTTACAAAGAAAAAAGTGCAAAATATATAGCTCAAGGTTTAATAAATGAACTTGGGCAAGACCCTGATTTTTATAAACGAACGGAAGCAGAATATACTCAAAGATTAAATGAAGTTCGTAATAATTATCAATCTTGGTTAAAAGAGAATAAAATACCTGTGAGGTTAGCAGCAGGTGCTTTAGAAAGTATGGAATCTTCATTATATAAAATGCAGGGAGCATATATTGAAAAACACGCTGAATATTTACAAGCACAGGATAGAGGAATACGCAATAATGATACTGTTAGCCAAATTAGACAGATATCTGCAACTTTAAAAAGTGGGGAAAACTTACAAACAGCTATATCCCCTATTCTTCAAAATCATATACAAAATGCTTCAAGTTTAGGTATAGTTGATGATGAAATATTAAAAGATGAAATTATACCTATTCTTACAACTTATTTAAAGACATCAAGTGAAGAAGTAAGTTTATCGGAAGTTCAAAATATAGTACATGCTTTAAAAGTTAATAATAAAACTTTAGCTGATATAGTTCCTGATATTGATTATAGAGTAAAGCAGCTCCATAAAACAATATCAAGAGAACGTTTAACTGAATTGGAAGAAGCTAATAAGGCACGAGAAAAAGCTATACAAGAAAATTATGATAAAGCTCAATATGATTTAGGTCAATTTTTATATGAAAATCCAAATATAACAGAGGAACAATTAAGAGCAAAAGGTAGAGAGCTTGCACAAACTTATAATGTCCCTCAATATATTGATGAATTATATACTATAGCCCATAAACTTGCTCCGGAAGATGAGAGCCCTGTAAAAAGAGTATCAGATGAAGCTGCAATGTTAGATTTAACTACAAAATTAATAGATGGTACGTTAACTCAGGAAGATATAACTAATGCTTTAAAGGTTGGAGCAATAACTACAAGTGATGGTAGAAGTTTATATAGAGATTATGAAAGTAAAATAGTTAATAAAGAGAAAAAGGAAACAGAAGCAGTAAATAAAGCCTTTAATAGTGATATATCAAAATGGAACTCTAATTTAAAAAACAAAACTTGGGTAGAAGCACAAGGTAAAAATTTTGATAAATTAGGGACAGTAAGAGCTGTTTCCACAATTCAACAAAAAGTTCAAGCAGGTGAACTTTCCCCGACAGAAGGCAGAAAACAGCTAGCTAATTTAGCTTCTGCTAATACAAGAATAGCTCAAATATCAACAAAATATGATAAAATTCCGAATATGTATAAACCAACATCGGGAGCTTATTTAAAAAGTAAACGTGGAACACTTCAAGTTGAAACTGATGAAGCAGCTGAAAGAGCAGCAGAAGCTTTAGGTATTTTATATAATCCTAATAATGGTAAACGAGTAAAAACTAAAGACAGGAAAAAAGGAATTGTTAGTTCGACTGTAACACCTTATAGAACTGATGTAGAAAGTCGAGAAGGAAAAGCTCATTTTGCTACAGACTTTACGGCAGGGGATATACATACTCCTTTACAATGCGGTGGTACAGTTGTAAATAAAGGTTGGGAAGAAAGTACCGGAAACTTTATCACTTTAAGATTAGATAATGGACTATTAATGACTGTTGAACATATACAAGGTAATGAAGCTTTTAAGAGTGTAAAAAATGGTAAATACATTACAGCAGGTGGTTATATAGCTTCAAATGGAAAAACGCAACATGATTTAGGTATATACACTACAGGGGAAAGTACACATATTGTTTTTATAGACCCTGAATCAAATAATGTTTTAAATTTAACACAAACAAAAAAATTAATAGATAAATGGACTAATTCTAATAAAAGTAAGAAAAAGGAAAAATAATTATAATGGCAAAAATTGAATGGGATGATGAACGAAATGAAATTCTATATGATGGTATGACATCAGATGAAATAGATGAAGAATTAAATACATCTGATGAAGCCAAATTAGATGAAATGGGTATTTATCATCCTTCGGCAGAGCAAGAAGAATTTCAAGCTCCTGAAAATCAAGCTGATGAATACGAGGTAGCTCCTTTAAGACCTGATTATGAGAAATTAAGTATGTTAGGCACATTTGCAGATATAAGTAAAGCTCATGGAGCTGAAATAGCAAATGCCTTAATACCTAAAGATAAAGAGATAAGATATATACCAAAGACGCATATTGGTGAAGCTTTTAGAGATTTTGGCAGATATGTTGCACCCTTTCTGGCAACAGAATTAGGTGTAGCAGGTATAGGTATAGGTACGGGTGGTATAGCAGCAGCTCCGGCACAAGCAGCAGTAACAGCTACTCAAGCTGCAAGGCTTGCAAAAATTATGGCTAATCCTGTATTTCGCAAATTTTTGAGAGGTACATTTTCTGGTTCATTATCAAGTGCTTATGTATCAAAATTTCATAGAAGAAGTGATGAAGGGCAATTTCAGTTAGCAAATTTAGCTCCTGAAAATTGGCATTGGCTTGATGGTCTAAGAGGTAAACAAAGTGACACAGAAGCTCAATCAGGCAATAAAGCTGCACTTAATGATTTTATTGCAGGAGCAGCTATAGGTAATGCTATTGAGTTTGCAGGTATGCCTATTCTTGCAAAGTTATTTGGTAAAACAACAAAACAAGCTGTAAAAGAAACTTCTGAGCAAGTTGCTGATGTAGCAGCTACAATTATTGATAATCAAACAAAAAGTACAGAATTATTAAATCAAGTACAAAGAACTTATCAAAAAGCTTTAGAAGATAATGTAGATGATGTTGAAAAAGCTGTTTTGGAATCTGATTTTGTTAATAATGGAAATAAAGAACAAGTAACAGATATATTAAATTCATTAAAGAAAGAGCAAGAACTTAAGGTAAATGAAGATGGAACTTTTTCAGTTCAAGTAAATAAATGGCAGGATGCAGCAGATGTATCAGCTGATGAATTAAAAGCTCAAACAAATAATGATGGTATACAATTAATGGATGATACCGTTAGAGATGTTTGGAGAGAACGTGGAATATTAGCTGATAATGAAGAACTCATAACTAAAACATCAAAAGGTAAAGTTAATATTAATACTAAAGCTATTAATAGGATTAAAGATTATTATCGTAATAAATTAGACATTAATAGTAAAATTGATATTGAATTTGTTGATGGAAAAATAAGTGGGGCTGATGCTAATACAACAGGAATAAATGGTTCATCATCAAAAATTAAAATATTAATTAATCAAAATGCAGATAATCCTTATGCTATTTTAAGGAGTGAACTTGAACACGCAAGAGATATAGCAAGAGGAGAAGTACCAGACCAGAGTGTTAAGCATTTCAATCGTTATGAAGGAATGAACGAAAGTGAAGTGTCATTAGGATATGTAAAGAAGAAAGCTGATTCAAGAGCAAACAAAGCTATAAATGGTGCAAAAAATAGTTCATATTCTTATCATACAATAAGTGAAAAAATACACGGAGAACCAGTTAGAGTAAAACAAATTAAAAATCAGAATGGCAATGTATTAGCTGAAATAAGATATACGGAACGTGGAAATGATTTTGAAATCAGAATGGATAATCTTGGAATAGAAAAAGGAGCAGCAAGGAAAGCTCTAGCATATTTAATGCAAGAATATCCTAATAAAAATTTTTACTGGAAAGCTATAAATGAGCAAAGTGTTAAATCATATAATCACTTTATTCAAGAATATCCGGAGCTTGCTGATAGAATTAGATTTAATAATCAAACATCTTCCGAAGTAATTGACAGAGGTAATAAAGCACTTTATAATAACTCTAATAAAGGAGTTATTGATGAAACAGGAAGTAATAGTAGCCAATACGGAAGAAGAAGTGAAACAACTTTATCAGAAGGAAATCCTAAAGGTGCAGAAAATGGCTCAAATAATATCAGAGAAGATATACAAGGAATATCCTCTCCAGATAGATATAGATATGAACAGTCTGGCAGGAGTGAGTTATCAAATGGCGAACAACATGCCATTAATAATACACAATCTAAGCAAGAATATTCCAAACGAGGAAATACAGCAGACAGTCAAAAAACTATTACAGACACTTCCGCAGCAGACACAAGAACAACCCACGAACTATTAAGTGAAGCTAATACAATTCAAGATGTTGAAAATGTTCTAGATGAAACTGTTAAATCAGATAAAACAATTAAGAACCGTACTTTTGCTGAATTTATGCAAGATGGGCAAATCCAATATGATAAACTCACAGAAAAGTTTGGAGATAACCTGTTAGGTATAAAAGAAGCAATAGTAAAGAACGATAGAAGTTTATTGGATGAAATATGTGCAAGACAAGCAGCTGCAGAAAAACTGATATCTGATTTTCAACAAAAGATAATAGACTTAGATGAAACAGAAGCTATTTCATATATAGAAGCCGTCAATGCTTTAACTAAATGGAGTAAAGAAATAGGAAGTTCATTAGGAGCTAATCTTGTTGCCCGTAAAGCGGTTAAGAAAATGCAGAAATTCTTTAGTTTAACCACTATGGAAGAAGCAGGTTTAGAAAATTTTGCTCAAATTTTAGAAGCTAAAATACAATCCCTTGACTTTACCAGAGGTTTAAATTGGGTGAAGAAAGAAGCATATAAAATAAT
>CANQAV010000023.1 GCA_947589425.1 Candidatus Gastranaerophilales bacterium
ACAAAAATCTATGGGAACTGTCATGCCCATTATGATTATACTTACATTTGTTTTTATTCCCATACCCGCAGGTGCGCTTTTGTATCTTGTAACAAGCAATATCTTCCAAATATTTCAAACCTTATTGATAAACAAACAGCTTGAGTTTGAAGAACAAAATAAGATTCTCCCAAATCAAACTAAAACCGAAATAATTGATGCTGAAGTTGTTGAAAATAAAAAAGATGTCAAACCCAAAGAAGATAAAAAATAAATACGTCAAAAATCTTATTTTTTTGCATCTATTCTTTTAAAATGGTAAAATTTATAATAAAAACAGTTGGAAAGAGTTAAATTTTGAGCGAAAAACTAATTATAAAAGGTCAAAACCCATCATCCGGCGAAGTCACAATAAGCGGTGCAAAAAATTCCGTCTTAAAACTAATGGCAGCTTCTCTTTTGTGCGGGGATAAATGCACTATATACAATGTACCCGAATTATCAGATGTTGAAATTATGCTTGAAGTTATTGAGGAATTGGGTGCAAAGACTTATTACGATAAAATTGCAAAAAAAATTGAAATAGATTCTGTAAACCTTACAAACTGTACCGCAAGTCAAAAATTCGTATCAAAAATGAGAGCAAGTTTTTGTGTTTTGGGTGCGCTTGTGGGAAGAATGAAAGAAGCAAAAGTAGCACTGCCGGGCGGATGTAAAATTGGCGAAAGAAGGGTTAATTTCCATATTAAAGGTCTTGAAACCCTCGGCTGCAGCTGTGATATTAAAGACGGTTATGTAATAGCAAAAGCAACCGAATTAAAAGGTGATACCGTTTGTTTTGATATACCTTCCGTTGGCGCAACAGAAAACGTCATGATGGCATCTGTTTTAGCTCAAGGCACGACAGTAATACAAAATGCCGCACAAGAGCCTGAAATAGTTGATTTAGCAAATTTCTTAAAATCAATGGGTGCTCTTATTGAAGGTGCTGGTACAAGCCAAATAGTTATTACCGGAGTGAGTCAAAGCGAATTAAGGGGATGCGAATATACTACAATTCCCGACAGGATTGAAGCGGGAACTTATATGAGTATAATTATAGCTTCAGGAGGCTCGGGGATTATTAAAAACATATTCCCTAATCATTTAACTCTTTTTACGGGAAAACTTCTTGAAATGGGTGCAAACATAAAGCTGATTGACCCAAACACCATGGAAGTAAGCTCAAATAAAAGATTAAGTGCAATGAATTTTATAACCCAGCCATACCCCGGTTTTCCGACAGACCTTCAAGCTCTTGCCATGGCGCTTTTAACAACTGCGGAAGGTATTTCCGTTGTAACCGAAAGTCTTTATGAAAACAGGTTTATGCATGTAAGTGAATTTTGGAAAATGGGCGCAAATATAATCGTTAACAAAAAACATGCTATAATAAAAGGTGTTGATTGCCTTGTGGGTACTCAGGTATCTTCAACGGATCTAAGGGCAGGTGCGGCACTTGTAACGGCAGCAGTTATGGCAAAAGGCGAAACCGAAATCGGTCAATTAAGCCATATTGACAGAGGTTATGAACATTTTGTGGAAAAACTTAAAGGACTAAATATTGATGCTCAAAGAGTTGATGAAAAATCAATTGAATTAAAACCGGGAGAACTTGATGGCGCAAGAATTTAAAAGATGGTATGATTTTGACCCGCTTTTGCTTAAAGTAATTAACATTCTTGAAAATTATCAGAATGAACTAAGGGAACAGGCTGAAATTTTCTTAAAAAGCGTTGAGGAAAAAGTTTCCAAAGAAGCAATCGACAAATTTTACGATATGGTAAAGCCGATTAACGGCGGTCACCGCTGGTATGATAAAGACCAGGTTATTTCAAAAACCGTAGAATTATTAAGGGTTGTACCGGTTGATATTCAAAAAAAAGTTGCAAATCAATTTATTGAAACTCTTGGCGAATACGGAATTAACATTGACGATAATCAATAGCCTTATTCAGCTGCGCCTTTATAAGATTTTACTTTGTCATTCAAACGCATTTTTGCCAGTCTGATTGAATTTGAGATTTTAAAATTTTGATACATTTCCCTTTCGGTATATTCTCTCAATATCTCTGACAGTGCAAGTCTTGCTTCAAAATGAATTAACTCCAAATCACCCATTTGACCGTCGTAATATTTGCTTATTGTTTCATTGAGTTCGTTAAGGCTATACATTTTAGCTCCTTGTATATTTGCTGACATTTTCTTTAATAATAGAGCGAGCTCTTGCTATTCGTGATTTTACCGTTCCGATTGATGTATTTGTAACATTTGAAATTTCTTCATAACTCAACCCCTGAATTTCCCTCAAGGCAATTGGAATTTTATAATGGGCGGGCAAATTTTGTATGGAATTTTTTATTATTCTGTCCAGCTCTGTGTATAATACACTATCTTGCGGATTTGTTGTGTAATCGGGAACTTCCTGCATGCTCTCATCTTCATCTTTAACAAGATTAAACGCACTCTGTTTTTTCTTATTTTTTCTCAAATAATCATAATAAGAATTTACAATTATCTGATTAAGCCATGATTTAAAATAAAGAGGATTTTTAAGTTTGGTTATTTTTAAAGACAGCTTAAGAAGCACATCCTGCATAATATCATTAATCTCATTGTCATTTTTTTTAAGATAAAAAAGAGTGGTATATATGTTATTCTGTTCCTGTTTAATAAGCTCACTGAGTGCGCTTTTATCACCCGCTTGCGCAAGTTCAATAATTTTTAATTTATTATTATCCATAAATTAAAGACTATTAAAATTTAAAATATTTAGCTATAATCAGGAATATATAGAAATTACGGCTATATTATGAAAGACATAAAACAAATACTTTTAAAAAATAAATCGGAATATGTGTTTATAAACTTTGATGATTTTAAAAATGAAGACGATTTAATGAATTTTACGGCACTTAAGCTTAAGGAAGGTAAAAATTTTATTATTTATAATTGCTCTTTAAAATCTCCTTCAAAAACCCTTAAAACTGCTCTTAAAATAAGACAATTATGCTCAATTTATGAAGCGGTATTTATTGTTTCATCAAGACTTGATATAGCTCAAATTGCGCACGCTGACGGATATCATATGACAGAAGATGATATAGATTTAAGATATATCAAAAAATACTTTGATAAAGATAAAATAATAGGTAAATATGCACACAAAAAAGGAGATATTCTCCAATCTTTTAAAGACGGGATTGATTATGTAATTGATGAAACAGGTGAAAAAAGATTAATTTTAAAATCGGACGGAGCTTAATTATGACAATAATATCAAAATCAAAATTCCTTGAATTTAAATCAGCAAAATCGCCATCAGGGCATGATTGGTACTATGTCAGAAGAACAAATGATACAACAAATCACGACAGTGCGGTTGTTATCTCGACATTAGTTTTTAAGAACGGAAAATATAATTTTCTTTTTCTTAAAACCAAAAGACCTCCGATATATGCCGAAAACAAAGCAAAATACTGTCTTGAATTTCCTGCCGGGTTAATCGGAGATACGGATATAAATGAAAACCTCTTTGATTGCATTAAAAAAGAACTGCTTGAAGAAGCGGGATTATACGCTGATAAAATATTTATTGAACTTAAAAACAGCTCGACTTCAGCAGGGTTATCTTGTGAAACACTTACTTATGCAACAGTAATTGTTGATGATTATAAAGAAATCCAAAAACCCGTTGATGACGGAGGAATTATATGCGAAAGATTTCTTGTTAAAGAGGATAAAGTCCTTGATTATTTAAATGAAATCAATCAAAACGAAATTTCAATATCATCCGTTACCGTTTGCGCAATATTTTTTGCTAAAGAAAGGCTTAAACGCCTGTAATAAATTTATCTACGGTATTTTTCTGCTTTAATAGTTTTACACGTTTGTTTCTGTATAACATATCGCAAAAAGCTTCAATACGTGTTATGAAACCTGCTTCACCCGTGTGTTCATCAATTGTTAAATTCAAAATGGGCTTATTGAAATTCTTTGATTTTCTTTTTATATCTTCAAGCATCAAACTGTCAGGCCCGCAGCCAAATGCCGTAATTGTAATAATTCCGTCAATTTTATCATCCTGAAAATAATGACCCGCACAGCCAGTTACTTCGTGCTGATTTGCCCAATAAAGAGTAGAGTTCAGTGAGGCCATACCGCCCTTTAATTGTTCAGGCGTTAATTGATATGAATTATACACTCTTACATCCATTTTATCTAGCTTTTTAAATATGTCCATTGAAGCGTGTTTATCATAAATGTTATAGCCATGTCCAATAAGAGCAACCGAAATCGGTTTTTCTTCCTGTTTGGGAGGAATTATAACCTGAGCATTTTTTGCATATTTAAGAGCATTTTCAAAATCAAGACCGTTCTGCACCATAACATTAAAATTATTTTGAACAACAAAGCCGGCTGTTTGAGCTTGTTTAATTTTATTTGTATCAACTATATCAAATTGATTTGCAATTTCTGTTACAAAATCAATTAAGTCGTTATTTTTTTCGGATCTGTCGAGTGTTGCCTCAATAATTTTAAAATCACCTCTTACAACGTTTCTTATTAAATCAGGTAAGCCTCTTATTTTTGAACAATTATATATTTTTGGCGCAATAGATTGAATTGAAGGAACGAAAATATTTTTAACCCCTTTTTCGATTAAATTTATAACATGCCCGACATATACTTTAATAGGAAGGCAAGTCTCCGTTACAACAAGAGAAGCTCCGTCTGAAACCGTTTTTTTGGTAGTCGGGTCCGATAAAATAATGTCAATTTCCAAATTGCTGAAAAATCCGTACCAAAAAGGGAAATAATTATAGTACGAAATTGCACGGGGTATTCCGATTGTTTTTTTGTCTGTCATAATGTAATGATACAACAAAATCTTTACATTTGTTACTTAATAACGATTTTTTAACAATTTTTTTGCATTCTTTTGTTTTAAAATATTATAAGTGTTGGGAAAATTATGTCTTTTCAATATATAAATCCATATATAACAGGTTTCGTGCCAAATATACAAAATTGCGCTTCGTTTATACAAAACGGGCAAAATCAATTTCTCTATGCCACAAACCCTTATCAGGCAAGTTTTTATAATACGAATACGGTTTACCCTTTTAATCCTCTATACGCTCCGAGAGTTAATCAAAATTATGTATTTTTAGGCACTGTTAACGCTTCAAATGGGGACACTGCACATATTTTCAGACTTTCAAACGGGCATCAAGTTGCAATTGTACCGAGGAAAAATGAAGAAACAATTGTAAAAACCTTCATCAATGCAGGCTCAATGAATGAAACAGACGACAAAAGAGGTGTAATGCACACGGATGAACACGGTGTCTTTATGGGGTCAGACAATCTTCAAAACGGAGATGTTTTTAGACTAACCGGGCAAATGGGTGCGGATACAAATGCTTCAACAGACTATGCTAAAGTAGATTACTATATAAGCGCCCCATATCTTGATGAAAAAAATCTTCAAAAATCAATTGAAATACAAGGAGATATGCTATCTAACCCCAAATTTGATAAAGATGCAATGGAATCTGAAAAAAATCCGATATGTTCTGAAATTTCAATGATTAATGATGACCCTTCAACAAATGCGTATGATAAAGTTATAAGAAATCTTTTTCAAATTCAATCAGGCTCTCAAAACCTTGTAGCGGGCTCTATTGATACCGTTAAAAACCTGACCCGTGATGATATGGTTAATTATTATAAAACATATTATTCCCCTGCCAACCTTAAAACGGTTGTTGTCGGAGATGTTGATGTTAATAAAACAATAGATTTAATTTCAAAAAATTTCACTTTAAAATATAATCCCCTAACACCAATACAAGAACATAAAGAGGTGCTAACTCCTATAACAAAACCCGTAAGGACCGATATCAGAAGTACAAAAACTAACAATACTTCGGTTTATCTTGCTTTTGCAGGTCCAAAACCATCAGAGTCTAAAGATTTTGTTATATCAAAAATGATAAATTATTACCTCAGCCAGTGTTCATCATCTCAATTCAAAAAAGCTCTTGATGAATTAAATGCGGACTGTGCTTCAACAGCCCAAAAAGTCGGTTTAAATGCTTATG
Source organism: Candidatus Gastranaerophilales bacterium (assembly GCA_947589425.1). Classification (GTDB taxonomy): domain Bacteria; phylum Cyanobacteriota; class Vampirovibrionia; order Gastranaerophilales; family Gastranaerophilaceae; genus RUG14156. The sequence continues at coordinate 6,126 of CANQAV010000023.1, forward strand.
ACCCATATGCACTTATCAGCATTATAAATCTTATGCCAAATGATGAACAAAAAGGAATTGATGCGTTTTATGATGCAATTACAAAACTGCAATCTTCCCTCTTAAGCGATGATGAGATGAAAGCAGTATACAATCATATAAAAAAAGATTTTGAATACCAAAATTTCAGCTCAAGCGCAATCTGTGATATGCTCGGAAGCTGTATGATTGATAATTCAATGGATTTATATACCAACTATGAAGGCATTTTAAATTCAATCACAAAAGAAGATATAATGAATTTTGCAAGAAAATACTATGATTTAAACAAAGCTTCAATTGTTGTTGTACATCCTTCAAGCGTTAGTGATGATGATATAAAAAATAACTACAATCAATCAAAATATTCTTTTTCAAAACTCAATAATATCGCTTTTAAAGGAATTAATAATACAACAGATGATATTGAAGAATTGATGCTTGAAAACAATACTCATCTTGCGCTTAATAACACGGATAAAAATTTCTGCGTATACAATTGGAAAGTAAATACACCCCCGATTATTCCAAAAAACCCTAACATTCCTGATGTCTTAAGATATATGTTTCACAGGGGAACAAATTATCTCAATCAGGATGATTTAGAAAAATTCAAAGAACTAAACGGTATTTCGGCTGATGTGTATGTTAACGGAAGAGCAATAGAAATAACCGCAGACTGCCTGAGTGAAAATTCAAAAGAAGCACTTGAATTATTAAAAGAATTAATGTATAACCCGAAATTAACCCAAAGTGATTTTGAAGATGCAAAAAAATATGTTAAAAACAGTCTTTTAACAAGCCAAAAAGATGCTACTTCAAATTTATTGGATAACATATACCCCGGATACTTCCCGACCGTATCGGCAAAATTAAAAGCAATAGATAAATTAACTCTTGATGATGTAAAAGAGTTTTATCGTGAGCTTTTAAAAAATGCTTCATCTACATTTGTTGCAACAATGCCTTATAAAGAAAATCCTGAGTTAAAAAATATGGTTCTTAATTCCCAAAACACAAATGAAATAATATTTAAAGATTCAACCCCAAAATTAACCCCGATTTTTAAACCAAATCCGAAACCAAACGTTATATATGATACGGATGACCTTAATCAGGCGCAGATATATCAATCTTATAAATTTCCAATGTCAGGTAATATTGATGATGAAGTTAAGTTTGAACTTGTAAATACAATACTGGGCTCTACTCCAAGCGCAAGATTATTTGCGGATTTAAGAGAAAAACAAAACCTTGCATATTCGGTTTCCTCTCAAATACAATCTTTTGAAAATACGGGCATATTAACTCTTAAAATTCAAACGACAACAGATAACCCCGATGTCAAAGAAAAAACTTACGATAATGTCCAAAAATCGCTTGAAGGCTTTAAAAAGCATACGGATTTATTATGCAGCGAGCTTGTAAGCGATGAAGAACTACAGGCTGCTAAAATGAGATTAAAACAAAACATAATAGGCGAATGTCAAAATCCGCACACCGAAACGGGACTTTTGGCAATGAATATTCTTGAGCCCTATGGTATTAAAAGAATTGATAAATATATTCAGGCAATTGATAAAGTTACAAAAGAAGATATTCAAAAGGCTTCACAATTTATCTTCTCATATAACCCCACTACATCAATTTTAGCAAGTCCGAACACAATTAATTCCCAAATGGATTATTTAAAAACGCTCGGCGAGCTTCAAAGCGCAAGCTGAATATAATATCATTGAATTTAGTCACAAGGGTAATTATTTTTTTTCAATATTGATTTAAGTTTTCAATATGAAAAATTCTGTTAATAAATTACTTAGTGCATTTAATGAAAATATCGAGCTAAATAAAGCTCATTGGGCAGATGATAAAATATATCATTCGCTTGGCTGTCAATTCAATAAAAAATGGCTTGCAAATATTGTGCCGTCAGAACTTCTGTCAAGAAGCCTTAAAGAAATTATTGATATGATTATGACCCTTTCTGAAGGAGATAATTTTTATACATTGTTTCCGGATGAAATTTATACCCCGAACTACGGTGATAACTGGGGCAGGTTTGCAAACTACATTGAATTAAATAACAGAGCAATAGCGCAAATGAACAATGATAAATGCTGCTGCGGGCTTGTAAATTCAATTAAACTTCTTCCCGCAATACCCCCGAGCGGGAAAAGCTGGGCTAATTGCGTAGTAATATCTCAAATATTCCCCAATATTTTTGGGGACGGCTATAACAAAGGCCCTTATGAAGAAAATTCAATTTACGGACTAAAATTAAACAGCGGATACAGCGAAAACATAATTTCATTTGATATAAAAGACAAAATTTCGCCCGAAGAACAACTCAAGGCTTTTTGTGACCTGTGCCATTTTCGAGGCATTAAAGCAGGTTTTAGAATGATTATATCGGAAGACCAGATGAAAATTGTAAAAGAGGGACAGGAAGAAATTTTCAGATGGAATAACGATGAACATGTTCAAATTTATATTAATGAATGTGCAAAATTGATGAAATTGGGCTTTGAAGCAATGTTTATCGATTCCGCAAAACACATTGGCGGATATGATATGCAAAACTATACAGGTGTCGGCGCACTTCCGCAATATCATCAAATGCAATATATTTTGAATGAAATCAGATTAAGAAGTCAAAGAAACGATTTAAGTTTTGCGGGAGAAAAAAGCTCTGATGATTTTGAACGATATAAAAACATGGGTCTGACAACAGGAACAGACTACATAACGGGAGATGATTTTGAAAAAGTTAAAGAACTTTCCACAAAATTAAAATATTATAGAGATTATGCCCCCGGAGTCGAAATAGAAAACGACAATTATGAAGGCGGAATAAGCTATGAACAAAGACTGCACAGAATAAGCACGGCACTATTCGCTAATGAAATTGCAAGCGATAAACTCCCCAGTTTTATGCAGACAAACGACATTTTTCCTCTGAGATATGACACAAATACACATCATATAATGATGACTAATCCGTCATATTCTACTGACGGAAGCCCTCAAAGCCATTATGAAAATCTTTTTGCAAAGGATGACGGAAGAAACTACAACCACAGGCTGGGCATAATTTTTGCCCATGCGCTCTGCAGGTAATAAAGAAAGGAATAATAATGAATTTATTAAAAGAAAAGGGAATACCCATAGAAAACCAATTAAAAACATGGCACGACATTGTTAAAAGACCATATTCAAGAGCTTGTGAAGATAACTATACAAGAGTCCGACAGATATTAATGAACGGTATTGAAACGGAAGCCTGGGGTTTTAAACACTGCTGGGTCAGAAAAACGGATGACAACGAACTTAAAAAAGTTCTTGTAAACATAAGAAGAATTGAAGATATGCAGCAAACAACCGTAAACTGGCTTTCTCCCGTTAATCAAACAATATTGGATACGACTTTAGGTTATGAACAGGTTGCCGTAGATTTAACAGCATGGTTATCACAAAACGAAGATGACCCTTATGTTAAAGAAACCTTTGATTTCGGCTTATTGGAAGATTTTGACCATTTATACCGCTACAGCCAATTTGCAAATCTGGTTGAAGAAACTGACCCCAATGAAATACTTCACAATAACACAGACGTATTAATAGGAAGACCAACACAGTTTCACCACAACTGCAACGGCTTAAGAATAAGAAAAGCATATGATAAAAACACGGCAAGCCCCAAAACAAAAGTAAACATTTTGACTTTAATATCGGGCGAACAGCAAACACATAATTATTACGCAGAACACGGCTTTATGTACGGCAATACCGACTTAAAAAGATTATACGCAGAAATTTGCGACGTTGAAGAAGAACACGTTACAATGTATGAAACGCTTGTTGACCCCAATGAAACACCTTTTGAAAAATGGCTTGTACACGAATTTACGGAAGCTTGCTGTTATCATAACTGCTACAAGGATGAAACACACCCGAGAATTAAATTAATTTGGGAAGAATTATTCCAAATGGAACTCGGACATCTGCAGGAAGCCGCTAAAATGTTTGAAAAATATGAAAAGAAAGACCCTGAAAGCGTTATCGGAAATCAAGCGGTATATCCTTGCACATTTAAATCTCAAAAAGAATACGTAAAAGAAATACTAATGAAAGAAACAAATAAAAGAGTGGATAAAGACGGCACCTATAACACGGTTGATAAATTAAGCCCCGAATGGAGAAGTTATTTAATTCAAGAAAAAGTAAATTCAAAGGGCGCTCCCTCAGAACAGGCAATCAACCTCTCTTGCTGTGCAATTGGTCGTGATATTGCAATAGCAGACGAAGAACTTTTAAATTCGGAAGATAAACTCTTAAAAAAGAGTCTTCAGCAAAGCTATAACGCACCAAATACAATACAAACAGAAGAATACAAACAATTTAATAAACTGAATGCGGATAAATATTTATACTAAGGAGGAAATATGCCCGAATTTGCAACACCCTACAGCGGAAATAAATGCGACAGAAAACTTTCAAAAGAAGAACTTATAAGAGCAATAAGGTTTTCAATTGCTTCCGAATTTGAAGCCATACAGCTTTATGAACAAATAAAAGACTCGATTGACAATTTAACGGCAAAGAAAATTCTTGATGAAATAGCAGACGACGAAAAAGTCCATGCGGGAAACTTCTTATATCTTCTTGAAATATTATCACCCGAAGAAAAGGAAAAATATGACGAGGGAAAAGAAGAAGCAAGAGAAATAATTTGCGAATAAATAAAAGCGGGTAATAAGCCCGCTTTTTTATTCTTCTTCCTCTTCATCGCTTTCAGATATAGCAGATGCTACATAGTTAAATTCTTCATCGCTTTCAATAATTTCAAAAGTGCACTCGTCATCATTTTTAATCATTCTCATAATAACAAGTTCATCTTCTTCATCATTATCATCATTTTGTAAGGTATCTTCCTGAACAACAGACAAAAGCGCATAATCTTTATCATCAACAGTTACAATTTCAACCAGTTTCATAAAGATTTCTTCGCCGTGTTCGCCGATTGTTTTAATAATTTGACCCGTTTGCTGTTCCATAATTTAATCCTTATTGCTGTCTAAATATTCTTGAAGTATAACACAAGCAGATGCAATATCCACAAGTCCTTTGTTTTTTGTATATTTTTTTCCCTTTTGTCTTAGTATATCCTCGGCGCTTGAAGATGACAACCGCTCATCCTGTTCAAGCACGGTATAATCTTTTCTTAAAGGCTCAATAAATTTAAGACAATTTTTCGCCTGAAAACCTAATGTGCCATCCATATTATAAGGTACACCGATTAAAATTAAATCCGTATTATACTGCGCTAAGAGTTTTTTAATTTCATCAAGTGCATAACTATCACTTTTTCTTTCAATAACTTTTAAAGGCACGGCGCCAAAATAAAGCGCATCAGAAACAGCGGCACCGATTCTTTTTGTTCCGATATCAAGCGCAATAATGCGTTTTTTTAGCTCCATTTATCCTCCAGCTTCTGCATTAATTCCTCGAGCTGAGTTTTTGTAAATTTTGTTTTCTTTCCTATTTTTCTAAACACGTTTTTTTCTACGTCATCTTCAACCAAAACACTGTTTAAATAGGCATAGATGCTTTTTTCCACAATAGAATTAATTACGGTTTCAAGATACTTGTCACTCTTTGAAATATGATATGAGCAAGAAGCGCTTGCCGCAAGTTTTGCGAAATAAGCGGCAAGCGCCTGAAACCTTAATTTTTCACGCAATAAATCCATAAATTTTTCATTTTTAATAAACTTTTCTTTAATTATCGGGGCAATTTTTTTCTCAATTTCTGCAATATCCGTAGAATTAAGCTCCTCAACGACATCAATAATTTCATCAATATATTGATTTTGACCCTTAATATAATACCAGGTTTCAACAATTTTTGCGTTAAGGAATTTTTTTACTTTGGAAGAGGACATTGATATTTTGTTTGTATTTTCACTAAGGAATTTGTCTATATCAAAATCTATGTCCTCAATATCATCCAGCAATTTTTTCCATACGAAATACTCATAAGGAACAATGGATGAGGTCGATAAATTTTTATCAATATATTGTTTAATTAAGGACTTCATAATCTCCGGTTTGATTTCAACAGGCAAAGAGTCGCTGAAAAGCCTGTTTAAAAGCGTTGAAAGGTTGACATCATTAATATTGCCAAACCCCATACAGGATACCAAACCGTATTGCAAATTAAGAGTTAAAAGAAAAGTATCAATTGAGTCGTTCGGATATTTTCTTGCCAATACAAATGAAAAATTAGATTCTCCGTCACAAAAACTTACAACAGATTGAAAAATCCTGCTGTCAAGAGTAATCGGATTTTTCGGGGGGCAAGGAAATTTGAAATTAATTTCTTTGATTTTTTTATTAATCTTATTCTTTTCTTTTTGGGTAACGAAAGAAGAATTCAAAAGGTTTTTTAACCCCTCAAGAGCAAAGTATGAAGAAGTTGAGCAAAGTCCTTCAGATATAAGTTTTGTTTCCTCTTTATTTAAATTCAAGTTTGAAAGGAGAGAAAGAGCATTGGATAAATTGTCTCCTTCATAATCTGCTATAAGATTTCTGATTAAATAAATTTTTTCTTCATCTGCTATATTCAAATAAAAATCAAGTAAATCAATTTGAACCTCAGGATCGCAAATGGCATTTTTCAAAAAATCTTTTACACCGTTTTTTGCCAATTGTTCGGGATTTTCAATATATTCGCTCAATGAATCATAATCAACGCCTATTCCTTTTTGTTTGAGAAGAGAGATTATAAAGAATTTTTTCTCATCAGAAGAATTTTTGTCGGCTAAAAAATTCAGAGCATGTTTTTCAAAAACATCTTTATCAACCGCATTCAACAAAAATATTGCACAAATATTTGCATAGCTGCACCTTGTTTGGGGAATTTCCGAAAATAACATTTTTGCAACGTAATCTTTATCTTTTAAACAGTTAATCGTTGCAATGTCCTTTTGAATGTCGGAATTTTTAACTCTTACACTTCTTGAATATTTTTTTAATATGGAAACCAACAAAGCTCTGGTTTGCATTTTAAGCGAAGCTTCATTCATTTTTTGATGAAGTACCCCACAGTAAATCAAGTATTTTTTGAGCATCTGCACTCATCAGACCGTCTTGCAATATCAAATATTGGGTTGCAATAATAACGCATTCAGAGCAAATATTCACCCCCGGACCTTTAACCATTTTAGGAACTTGGGTATTCGGCCGCTTGCAAAAGCTGCAATATTCAACATCCGGAGTTTTATGATGCTTTTTTTCAAATGAAACTACTTTTTTATCTTTCAAAACTTCTCCTTGGAATAATATCCTAACGCTATTTTAAAATATTTTCACAGGTTATACAAGAATATTAAGTTAAGCGGTATTTTTTTGTAAACAAATGTTAAAAGAAATTAATTCAAATTAACAATTTTTCAAAATAAATAAACTTTATTAATGTACGAGTATAAAGAGGAGATAAAATTTATGGCTGTCGGAGCACAGGATAAATTAGACAAGGCACTGGTAAGAAAATATCAAAGCCTCAAGGTGGATAACGCAGTAATTGAAGCATCTATGGTAGATCCGAATAAGATGCTTAATGCCATGAATGATTATGCCAATGCACAGATGCAGGCATATCGAATTCAACAAACTTTGCGTGATATATGCCAAAAGGCTATAACGATGAATATACAATATACACAGATGAAATCTGTTAAATCTAAAAAAGAAAGGATGGCAGAGGCAGCCAGAAAAGTAATTGCCGCACAAATGGCAAAGAAAAACGAGCTAAATCTTAAATTACAAAAAGAGCCAAGGCCGTCGGTTGCCTAGGAAAAATTTTGAATTGGTTTTGTGTGTGTTAAATGACCTCTTTTGAAAAAAAGAGGCTTCTTTTTGTTTACTTATTTTTATATGTGTTGTTTAATATATATGTAGCCCCAAGAATAAAAGTACGGTTATGTTAGAGATTTTAAAAACAGAAGAAAAAAAACTGATTGAATTGGGAATTAATGATGCTCAAAGCGGGTCATGGTTTAATTTGATTGACCCTACTTATGATGAAATTCAAAAAGTTTCGCTTGTACTAAATCTGGACGAAAGTTTTTTAAGAAATTCTTTGGACGAAGACGAACGCTCCCGTATGGAAATCGAGGATGATTGCGCCCTTATAATTACAAACGTTCCCTTAATGGAAGATGAAGGTGCTTATGACACACTTCCTTTGGGTATTATTTTTACCCAAAACGGTTTTATCACCGTATGTTCTCAGAAAAACAACGTAATAAGTTCTTTTAATAAAGAAACGGCAGGCTCTTTTGATACGAGGAACAAAACAAGATTTCTTTTAAATATATTGTTTCGCTCTGCAAAATATTATTTAAGGTATTTAAATTATATCTACAAACAGTCGGAAGAAATTGAAGACGAATTAAGAAAAACAATGAAAAACAAAGCACTTTTTCAATTGTTTGAAGTTCAAAAATCTCTTGTATATTTTACAACCGCTCTAAGAGATAACCACGTTGTGCTTCAAAAAATAATGCGCTTATCTCAAGCTGCCAAACAAAATTCCCTCTTTAAATTCAGCGAAGACGATATCGATTTGCTTGAAGATGCAATAATTGAAAATAAACAGGCTCTTGAAATGGCGGAAATGAACAGAAGTATCTTAGAAAGTCTTATGGATACTTTTGCATCAATCATTTCAAATAACTTAAATACGGTTATGAAATTTTTAACTTCAATTGCAATTATTTTTGCGATACCAACAATGTTTTCAAGTTTTTGGGGAATGAATGTTGCAGTTCCTTTTGCAAACAATCAGTTCGGATTTTTGATAGTGGGTTTTATTTCATTAGTCGCAGCACTTGGCGCAGCAATATTTTTTGCAAAAAAAGGAATGTTCTGATTTTAACTGCCTGCTAAATTAAGTCATGTTGATTTAAGACATCAATAAGTTCCGAAACTTCGGCAAGACGGTCTAATTTCGCAAAAGATACTTCATTTTCGTCAAATTTTTCAATTCCTTCTTCCGAAAGTTGAAAATCTCTTGCGCATCGCCATAATTCATCCGCACATTCGCCGTTAGCTTTTCTGAGCCTGTATTCATTCTTGATTTTCCTGTCATTCATTTTTTGGCTTTTTTTGTTCAAATGTTCGACAACTCTGTCTTTATCTTCTTTTGTCATTAAATAAAAAGAGTGGAAATCGTCTTTTGGCGGTTTTGTCAGAAAAATACCCGTATGATTTTCAACCCATTGAGGAGAATATTGCGACATTTCAGACACTTTTGTATAACCATAGCCGATTGGATAAATAAAAATTTTTATATTTTCAGGTTTTATTACTTTTTTAACAGGTCGATGCGGAGCATCTTGTGCGTTAAGCGCATCTGAAACGCAATCGGAAAATTCCGCATAAGATTTATCTATGCTTTCGGGCTGCGAAAAAGCTTTCTTTTGAACGCCAACTTTGCATACTGCCTTGAAACTCGGGGAATTAATCGTATTAACCGGTCTTATCATAACATATCTTCTCCTTATAGCACTATAAATGTTGTGAAAAAATTTTTTTGCAAAATTTTAATTTTTTAGCAATTTTTTTTGCAAAAAATACTTTATATATATAGTTAGGTAGTGTTAAGTTAATATAGCAGGAATTTTATTTATGGTTAGTTTTGTATTAGGAGAAAAAGCCGCAAATCCCTTTATGTCAGATTTGTGCGAAAAAGAAGAAAGCGACAAAAATTACAGTATTGTGATTTCAAACAAAAAGTATAAACTTAAAAAATCCGCAAACTGTAATGCAAAAAGATTTGTCTATGTTTTCCAAAGTGAAACATCCGACAAAAGAAGGGGTTTAAACAAAGCGCAAAGATTTAAAAATTTTTATGACAAAATCAGATACATGAAGTGTATCAAAAGACTTGAATATCTTAAAACGCTTGAATATCTTCAAAACGAAGAAAAAGAGCTTTATCTGATTGCTTAATTTTAAATTAATGTAATGCAAACTTGCATTCGAACCCTGTCTTATAATTGTGAAACCCTTAAAATAGAACTGTTTCCAATATTTTATAAGCTAAAATATTGGAAAAAAGTTAAATATGGGGCGGGTAACGGGTTAATTTCCGAACCGCTCCACAACATATTTAATATTATAGACAATGAAGAATGTCAAGCTATTTTCAGAAGAATTGAAAAATTACAAGCCGCATGAACTTTGTAAAAGTTTATTTATATGTTAGTATAAAAGTAAATTAAATTGCACATTTTAAAATTTAAAATAAAAACTTTTGGCATTAATGCCGAGAGTAGAACAGACCTGACCGCCTTTTCACGCACAACGAACTTTTCTGCATAAGGTGTACGAAAGGGGGTGATTATAACTATGATTGAAGAAATTAGACACAAAATAAAATGTGCCCTTAGCATCATAGGACACATTTTACTAATTATTTCATCATTGTTGTAGGGTCTGCATAGAGGGTATTGAGGGATACCCTCTCCCTACTCTTATTATAAACTATTTCTATTATTTTTCAAGTGTACAGTTAAGAAAAATTAAATATAAAAAAGCTCTCGCATTTCTGCAAGAGCTTTCCTCGACAACAAAAGAGGTAAATGAAACAACGAAGAATTTAATTTCAAACTTTTCTATAATTACCTTTTGTATCTCTTATTAAAGTTTCTCTCCGATTTTTATCTTTGGCATAACTAACATGGACACAATTATTATCTTGCTCCCATATCAGCTGATCGTATTCAATACCGGAATTTTTTACAAATTCAAAAAGCTGTTGCTGTGTCATTCCATTAACTTTTATATCTGCTGCCTGTCCTTTAAGATGTTGAGAAGTTTTAGAAGGCTTATACCCAAGCTGATATAATTTAGTCCATAATGCGGAAGATCTAAAACAGTTGGTTATAATTATCGGTTTTTTTAATAATTCTCTTAGCG
>CANQAV010000024.1 GCA_947589425.1 Candidatus Gastranaerophilales bacterium
CCCCCGCCCAGTAAGGAAAAGAGGTACAAAATAAACTCCCCCATTAAGTACAAAATATATTAGTACAAAATTATGTACACATAACAGTACAAAATATTGTACATTAAAAATAAAAAATTTTTAACGAGTGAAATAAACATTTAATTGTACAAAATTATGTACACATAATAGTACAAAATATTGTACACATATTAGTCCAAAATATTCGCATAAAAGAACATTTGTTTATATAGAAAAATTATTTATTGTTTACAATTTGTTAATAATATTATGTATATTTGTTCACAATTATCGGATATAATATAAGTACAATCTAAAACAGAAAGGAAGTACAAAAATGAAGTACAAACAAAATGTAGAAAATCTATGGGACGCTATTGATGTATTAGCGGTTTGCAGACCCGACGCAGCACAAATATTGATTGATACCAATGAGGGTATAGCACGCGTTAAAGCATTATATAGTACATCCAACAAAACCAGGGTAGCACACACATCATCAGAATTTACGCCGGATGAATTGCGTAAAATTGTAATTTATTGCACACAATTTTTACCCGATGTAAAACAAAAATATTACAGACAAGGTAAATATTGTGTACGACATATACGCGCTGATGTTGCCTATGATTTGATAACATTGATAATAGGCGATATGTGCGACGTTGAAAAATGGGACACATTAAACGATAATATACAATGGTATATATACCGTGACGATGATGTCGCAACGGTAGAAATTGCGAACGAAACAAAAAAAGAGGATATAATTGTCGAAATTCCTAGCACAGCATTTGAAAGCGAGGTATTAAAATGAGAGAAATAAGATTATCAGATTATTTACGATATTTAGCAGGTAAAGGACAAAAAACTGTAATGTTACACATCGTGTATAATAACCGTAGTGGACAAGGTGCGCACGTGGAATATGCAACAGACAAAAAATCGGCTATGACGTTTGGACAAATAGATTATTGCGATTATTTTGGCGAAAAAGTAAAATTGACAACAAATATGCCAGAATGGCGGTTGAGCGGTTTAGATTTTGTAATAGTAAATACTATAAAATCAATTGATGATTTAGCCATACGGGAGTTGCAATAAATGCGAGATTAAAATTTTTGAATATGCTGTCCTATCGGCAATACGGGGGGGGGAAAGGAAGTTAAAAATGGATAGCAATATTTTAAAAGGTGGATATGTTTCGCAATTTGCAATAAAACAACGTTTAATAACAGATAATACGCTAATAGTATGTAATACTGTTAGAGGTTATATATATGATATACCGTTAAAATACGCCGGAGCAATATCGTGGTTAGAACCGTATATAGTACCTTTTGCAGATTTATGCATATTTTTTGATAGTATCATATCGGGCAATAGTTTTATTACAGATACTAATTTTTCGCTGTCACGATTAGACACATTACAGATACAAATTAGTGCAGTATTATTTAATGTAGTATGCGATAGGGATTGGGAATTTACTGATGTACTGATGTGGTATATGCATCGAAAAGAACATATTTTAATCGTCGAAAATCTAATCCAAAACAAAACTGTTAAAGTATCTGTAAAAAATAATCGTATGTTAATTGTAGACATATAAAATATTACAGATATTACAATTTAGTTACAAAATAGTTACAGTTGCATATTTTTAGTTGACAAGTTGTCTAATCTGCTGTATAATAGATAGTGGGAGGTGACATAATACATTAGACAGCGGATACACATATGATAATATGGTGGCTATCAAATTTGACTGATGTACACTATATATCACAACAAAATTTAATTTAAAGGAGTCAAAAATTATGAGAAAAGAAAAAATGCTAACAAGGACAGTAAAAACAACAGTTTACGAAATTGAATTAGTAAACAGAGAAACACACGAATTCCGTACGGAAACACACGAGGTCACGGAAGAAAAACAGATTAACAACATTATAACCGAGATACAAGACGAGGGAATTGAAATAGTTGTAAACAAAACTATTGTATCACAAAAAACCGTTTTGTATGGTATGCCATTAACAAAATTTATGGAAATGGCTAAACCGATTGAAAAAACAGACAGCAGTGATGATGCGCAGAAAGGAGGGAATAACTAATGCGTAAAGTTAATGATATAGGCACATACGGAGAAATAACACTCATCGAGAAACTAAATATGTCAAACAGTTTGCAGTCGGAAAAATTACACGACATTGTTGACCCCGATAAAACGTTGAATATAGGATATGTAATTGGCTGGGCTGAAATGAATTGTACTGGTAACGACACCGACACAAAAGAAGAAATAAATTACAATAATTATGTTTTAAAGGCAGTTGACAAAGACACGGGCAAAATAAAGTTTTATACTACACTTTCGCAAACATTTATGAACGCTTTTACAACTATATGGGATATGCTTGATGAATCGCCCGAATACAGTCACGATAATATACAAATTGTCGTAGCAAAGACTAAGTCTGATAATGGACAATACTTTTTGACTTGCTCAGCGCAGGAAGCTTAACATCGGAAATGAGGGCGATTTTCTCGCCCTCAATTTTTATTTTAGGAAGTGATAAAATGTCAAAAAAGGATTATACACAAAATAAAACTGATAAAAATTTAAACGAATTATTAAAACAATATAATTTACAGCGTGATACAGCTAGGAAATACCAAAGACAGTACGAAAAAATGGGAGTAAGCTATCAACTACCAAAAAAGCCTAAAAAAATAACCGTAGCAAGCGTAAGAAATATTACAAAATATACAGAACGAGAATACATTGAACAAAAATTACAACGCGAAGATATAATGTCACGAGAGCAAAGAGCGGAAGTTGTTGTCGAAAATTTTTTGACGGAAGCATTAAAAGGCGTATCCCCCGTAGTTGATGAAATTTTAAGAAATACAATTTTATTTGCAATAGACCATTACGGTGTTACCGCAACGGGCGAACAGATTATAAGACAATTTCCGTCAGGCGTGGAAATGCCACTTTTATTAGAAAAAAGAGGAATGGCAGGAAGTCCCTCGCAAATTTCTGGAGAAGCTGCATTACTTTTGTCACAAAAATTTTTAAAAGTTTTCGAAGATGAAGATATTGTTACTAGAAAATTAATTGAAGATATAGTAGACGCTTATAATGTCTATGAAATAGAGGAAGATGAACATAATGCCAAAAAGTAAACGAAGATTTTGTGCTGATTTTGAAACGGTTGTACTCGAACACCCTAAAACGCAAAAATCTACGGCTGTATGGGCTTGGGCATTTGTTGAGATAGGTAAAACAGATTATGAAGATGTAATAATCGGCAATTGTATAGAAACATTTTTTGATTATATTTTTAAACTAAACACGGGCATTGAGATATATTTTCATAATTTAAAATTTGACGGTAGTTTTATACTAGATTATTTGCATAAAAATAAAAAATTTCGTTGCGGATATATTGAAAAAGAAAAACGGTTTAAAACCAAACGAGAATTAATGAATAATGAATTTACATATCTAATATCAAATAGGAATACTGTTTGGTACTCGATTTCTATTAAGCATAATGGACGGATAATAAATATTTTTGATAGTTTAAAATTATTACCATTCTCCGTCGAAGTTGTTGCAAAAAATTTTGCTACACAGAGAAAAAAAGGTAAGATAAATTATAAATTACATACTGCACCTAAACAACCGATTAGCAAGGACGAACGAACATATATTTCAAACGATGTTCTTGTGATGTCAGAAGCATTAGCAAATTTTTTCAAAGGTGGAAATACTAAAATAACTATTGGTTCAAATTGTATGAATAAATTTAAATTGATGTTTGCCATTATGGGAGATTTTAAAGCGTATTTTCCCGACTTAACAGAATTTAAAATTGATAAAAATATTTATGGTTCTGAAAATGCTGATGAATATTGTCGTAAATCTTATAAGGGAGCGTGGTGCTATTTAGTACCCGAAAAGGCAAATAAAATAATAGGCGATGGTATAGTTTTAGATGTTAATTCTTTATATCCCTCAGTTATGCATAGTGATAGTAATAATTATTATCCCACGGGAGAGCCAACATTTTGGAAAGGAAATTACATTCCCGAGTATATGGACGATAAATATTATATATTGAGGATAAAAACACGTTTTTATTTAAAACCGGATAAATTGCCGTGTATACAAATTAAAAATAATGCACATTATGGGGAAACAGAATATTTGACAACTTCTGATATTATTTTAAACGGGAAATATTATAACAAATATGTAGATATAGATGATACTGTTAAAGATACTAGAGTAACATTAACATTAACACAAACAGATTTTGAGTTGATTAAGTCGCAATATGATTTAATTGATTTTGAAATTTTAGATGGTTGTTATTTTCGTAGCTATAAGGGGCTATTTGATGATTATATAAATTATTACGCTGATATGAAAATGAACGCTCCTAACAATGCAGTTAGAACAGAAGCAAAACTATTTTTAAATAATCTATATGGAAAATTTGCAACCTCTCAAGACTCGTCATTCAAAATCGGAAAAATTATTGACGATGTTTTGAAGTGGACAACCATAACAGAATTTAATAGGAAAACAATATACATTCCCGTAGGTTCTGCTATTACTGCATATGCTAGATATTTTACAATCACATCGGCACAAAAAAACTATAAACATTTTATTTATGCTGATACAGATAGTTTGCACTGCGATACATCTATTGACAATATAAAAGATGTTCCGATAGACGATAAAAAACTAAATCACTGGAAGCACGAATTTACCTTTAAACAAGCTATTTATTTAAGACAAAAAAGGTACATAGAGATAGGCGAAGATAATGAATATAATATTGTTTGTGCAGGAATGGGAAAGCGATGTAAGGAATTATTATACGCTAATTTAACAAGAAAAAATATTAAACTATATAATCTAAGAGAGAGAAAATTTATGCGAAAAAAGTTATTATTATCTGATATAAAATCAGGGTTAAAGATACCTAGTAAATTATACCAAAAAAGAATAGACGGTGGGATTATATTATATGAAGATTATTTTACTATGAAATGAGGGAAATAAAATGGACGATATTATTTTTACAATAGAAATAGGCAAGCTTAGCATTTCAGAAAAAGAAACTATAAATAATTTTATACAATCGTGTGATAAAAAATCATATAAAATCAACGGCGAAAACGTATTTAAAATAGCTAGTAATACATTATATCAAATTTTAGAACAATCTGAAATATATGACGATGAATTTACATTTATATTCTTTATGTCAGCATACGAAAGAAAATGTATAATAAACGCTCAAAAGATATTAAAAATACCCGATGTATTTAAGATGAAATGCTTTAAAAAATGGTATGCTTATAATGTTAATGATGTATAATAGAAAATGTCCGATTTTATATCGGACATTTCTTTTTATCATATCGCATAACACTTACTTAAGCGTTGACTAAACGACAACAGTTAGCTCAATTTAATGAGTAGTCCTCTAACTGTTACAAAAGCATTTATTATGCGTGATAATTAAATATGTTAAAAATAGCCTCTTTGCACTCTAAATTTTTAAATCTAAACATACCATTTTTAAAACATTTTTGAATTAAACTAATTAAATAAATATTAGCTTGCGATATTAGTGGCACATTTGCAACTATTTGTCCAACAGAATAAACGGTACTAAAAGAATGGTCTACATTATCTCCACAATACATAGTATTATCATCATAAAGTCTAACGCAATATCGTTTGTTTTTATAGATTAACGTACACAGATATGTGTTATTTCCGGTTTTCTTTTCGATGAGGGAATAATCATTATTTAGATATATTCCATTTAGATTATATTGCATATAGTCGTTATCGCTAAATGCACGATTAAAAATACTGCTATTTTGTGAATTGCTTGCAGACTTGTTAAATCCTTGTTCTAGCACATATCCGTCACCTCTTAAAAATTTAGTATTTTGTTCTAGCCTATATCCAATATTTAGCGCTGTATAATATGGGTTTAATATGTCTACGGGATTTCCCACTAAAATAGTTTTAACATATCGTGACTGTTTTCCCCCACCTCTTGCGACTGAGGTGTGTATAGATATAAATTTATCTATTTCATTTTGGCAATAATTATTTTGTTCAGATTGAAATTCGTCCATTAAAATGGTATTTACATTACTAAAAATATGGCTATATTTTTTTAGATTATCAGCGCAATTTAACGATGTTGCAAAACCGCATAATATACCGTTTAAATATAATTCCACATATAGACCTTTCGCACAAGTTTTAGCTGTCATTTTATCTTTCGGAAAAAATAGTATATTTATCTCGTTAAAAAATTTCTTATCGCAGTTAGCTAATTCATATTTAAAACGATATAATAACAGAAAATATTCTCCTCGTTTTTTAAATGAATTTATTAACATACGATTAAAAAATGTAGTTTTTCCCGCCGACCTATTAGATGTGCTTATAAATATCTCGGGCTTATTACCATTTAAATCGGATAGTGATAATAACTTAGTGCCGTCATAAAAATCACTCATATTTTACCCCAATTGCTCCATTCTGTATCAATATATGTGCGCATATATGTGCCACTTGTTCCTGCTCTTTCTACCTCGTTTCGTCCTATAAAAATTTGTTTATGATACATAGATATTATAATACCGTTTACAGTTCCCGCTGTTGTCGGTTTAATATCAGACGGATATGTGCCTTCTGTTCCACTAACATATTCTCCACCTGCTGAATACTGTGTTTTTACGTTTAATATAGCGTAGGTATTTATGTCACTATTGATACCGATTAAATCAAAATTTACTGAATAGCTAATATTTTTAAAAGTGTTATCCCATTTAGTATTGACATCGTTTTTGTTAGTTTCAACTGTTTCTTGTAATTTTCTAATTCCTTGTACATTGCCATCAGCCGTAGCCATAGCTGTTGCTAGGTTTGTATTGATTTCTGAAATATTATTGTTTATATCGCCTATATTATTATTAAGCCCACTTATTTCACTTTCTACACTTTCTAGTTGCTGATTGATAGATGTTAATTGACTTGTTAAATTAGTAATTTTTCTATTTAACTCGTCCAGTGTTTCAGGTGTTAAAGTATTATTCCAGTGGGATATAATTTTTTCAACATCAATACGTAAACCAGTCGAAGCAACATCATCATTATTAAATACGATGTTATTTTCACCTATATTTAATGGGTCACCTGTTGTAGTTGTACAATCTATAAGTATACAATTATTCATAGGAAAACTAGTAACATTTGTTGTATCAAAACTACACCTATAAAATATTACATTATTTATATTATGAGGAACATTATTTTCAAAACTTATATTCTTTACATATTTTAGTAATTTATTATTTATTTGTGAACGTAAAATAAATGAATTACTATTTGAATATATAATTCCGTTAAACCTACCCTCATACCACATTGTATATTTGTCTGCTCCTTGCAAGTCAAACTCTACAACATTATTTGCTAAATATTCTTCATTATGTTGAATATATGGTGTTTCGAACAAAAGTACATCAACAACCGATATTGCAACAATTTCAGTTAAATCAACTAAAAATGCTAAACTATCATTTATTTTTATTAGTGGAAATTTATAATTTGCTAACTCATCGTCAGTGGGAGCTTTAACTACCATTCCAAAAATTTGTGTTTCGCTTTTATATGGTGCGTCTAATTTACGGTTAATACACCCCACAAAATCACCGTCAGATAAGTTAGGACTTTGTCTTAAGTCCGTTAATGATGTAAAATATCTAACCCGCTTTGCCTTATTTAATTCTCTATAAAAATTAGGTGCAAAATCTTCACCGAATTTAATATCAAAATCTTCTTCAAAACGTGTGTCAAAGGTTTCTGTTATTTCATCAGTTACAGTTTCTTTTATATATGGTTTTATAGTTTCATTTATAGCTTTTTCAATTTCACTAGAAATAGTTTCAGATATAAATGGCTTTACTAAATTTAATAGTGTACCATTTGCAACCATTTCATCAAGCTTTTTGTCAACTTCTTCATTTACTAACGGCTTAACCACTTCGCTAAGTTGACCGTTTTTAGCCATTTCATTTAAAATAGTTCTAACTTCTTCGGTTAAATCTAAGTTATCAAAATATGTATTTACATAATTCACTAACTCATCGAACGAAGCAGTTAAATCCTTATATTCTTCAATTAAGCCGTCAACTGTTTTCATTGTTTCGTTTAAATAATGTACTAGTTTACATAACATTTCATAGTACGATAAACTATCATCATATACTAATGGCAGTACCTTATGACAAAACCAATGGAATGGTCTAAGATGTTCGGGAAAATTCTTATAATCTTTTGAGGGCTTAAAGTTTTCATTTTTTGACATATTAAATCACCTTTCCTTTAAAATATCTGCATAAATAACGGCTCTAACTCTTCAATTATTAGCGCGTCAATATTCAAGAATGTATCTCTAAACTCTACTAATAATTTACTATATGATGTTCCGCCATTTTTACCTGATATATGTGTAATGTACTCATTTACATTTTTAAATGTATTATTGCTATTTTTCGTATTATCACTAGTCATATGACTTGTACTATTTTGTTCACCGTCAGTTTTACCTGTTTCATTATTAGTGTTATCAATAGTTTCATAACCATTTTGCTTACCAGTTTTATTTATATTTTCTGTGTCTGTTTCTGTAAATGTTTTTGTGTCTGTTCGGTTTTTAGTTTCTTCGTTAGTTGTTTTTTCTGTTTCGCTTGCGTCTTGTACCGTTTTAGATTTTATAGTTTTATCTACTGTTGTACCTTTTTCACTAACATTTTTTTCTTGCTTATTTTGCGGTGTAGTAGTAACGTTTTCATCAAACAATGTGGCATTTGTTAAATACTGGTCGTTTCTCATTCCCGTTAACGCGCCTTGTGGTGTGTCGCTATAACGTTCCACAGTATTTCTGTTTACATTTTCGCTACCACTAAACGATTTTGTATCCGTATCTTGACCGCCGTTTTGTGTATTTTCGCTCCCCGTAGTATCTCCAACAGTACCACTTTTCTTAACTGTTTTATCACCCGTATCGGTTGTATTTTCTGTTACAGTTAGCTTATCGTTTTGACTAATATTTTTATTATCTGTTTCGTTTTCGGTTGTATCTAATGTAGTATGTGCTGTTTGATTTCCTGTTGCGTTTTTTGAATAGTTATCAATACTAGTTGTATTATTTGTACTTTCTGTATTAGTATTATTAGTGTCATTACTTTCACTATTACCAGTAGTATTTTCATTATGAGTTGTAGTTAAATCTACATCATATAACGGATTGAATTTTAATAATTCTGATTTATATAATTGATTATAATACGGCATTATTAAATTTAATTTTTCGTCTAACCTATATCTAAAATGTGCAACAGTTTCAAAACCTATTTCTCTAAAATAAAAATGTTTTATTATTTTAGTTTCTAATACGGGTTTATAACTAACATCAAAAATAGGGTAATCAAAATTAAATAATTTTTCTCTAGCTTTTTCAATAACTGTATTTATAGGAAAATCCTGCGATAAATCATAATCCGCAAAATTTTCACATATATAGCGTAATTCAGTTGTATATACGCTCATTCATTAGTCACCTCTTTTTCAGTGTTATTTAATTGTTGTGTATCAATAGTAATATCGTCTAGCGAATTATATTCTATTAGTTTATCAATTAAATCGGTATTATATTGGCAATCAATATTTAGTCCAAACATTTCATTTATTTGTCCACAAGCTTGCTTTCTAGCATTTAGACCAGCCCGCTTAAATACATTAGTTGCTCCCAAAGACTTGTTAATTTCTTGCGTTAATAATCGTTCATTTTTTTGATAAACTATACTTTCAATCCCTAAAAATTCTAGTAATTCAGCATATACTCTAGTTTTAGCTTCTTGCAATTCTCTAATATTGTTAGGCACATTCATATTTAATACTTTAAAATTTTCTAAATCAAAATGTGTTCCATTTACCTTGATTATAGGAATAAAACTATCGTATTTCATTTGAAAATTTTCAGTAGTTAAACGTTCATCTTGTGATGTGGCAAAAATTAACGGCGTGCGTAGACCATATAAATTCTGATAAATCGTCATATCAAAATTAGATAGCATATCAGCATAAAAAGCAATTTTAGGATAAATAGGTGTTCGCAAATAATTTTCATAGATGATAACACTGTTTTTTTCATTTAATACCTTTTGATAATTTGTATTTGCATATGCTCTACGAAAAATAGGATTATCGTAACAATCTAATGTACCTTCTTTAGTAAATTTTAGAGTTAAAAATTTATCTAAAATATCATCTTTAAAAAATAGCATTTTACCATTGCGAATTAAATATTCTTCTAAATATCTTTCATCAACAGAAGTCGGTAAATTAAGCCATTTAAAACGATTGATAGCTAGTGTAAATATTTTATCTATCCATATCAGCACCATATCTTGTCGTTTCTTATACCAAAATTCTGTATCATTTCTATTATCTCTTATTCTGCTCATAATAACTCCCTTACAAAGTATTATCTAAATAATAACGCCCTATATTATCGCCTTTATTCCAGTAGGTTATCCCGTTATCGTGTATTTGTATTATTTTATCTTTTGCAATAGCAGGAATATTTCCTGTTATATTTAAACCTTTTGTTTTAACATAATTCCACTCTTTACGCCCGTTGCGGTTAGGAATTTTAATAGCATTTACTTTATATCCAAACATCGAAAAATAATCATCAATATTTTTTGCAACATCATCTATCGGGCAATATTGTTGAAACATAAATCCTAACTGATTATAATAATATGGATAATAATTTGAAGGTTGTCCGTGTGCAACAGCGGGTTTATTAGCCATATCTATTATTTGTGCAAATTGATTAAAACCGCCTAAAATTTCACTAGCAATACCACCAAATTTTCCTAGTTGTTGTCTTTGTACTGTATTAGGATTATTACTACCTGCTAATGGCATAGCTATACTTAACGCACTAGTCAATGTACTACTTATCATATTTAATCCTAAACTAGTCTTATTTTGTGCTAAATAGTCTTTAAATGTTTCACTAATAAATAACGGATTAGCAAAATTTGAAACACTAACACTTTTATCGTCTGCATAATCATTTCTTTCATAACCTGATATAGCCATTGTCAAAGACGGCTCATATAATACACCACGAATTCTATAATACATTTTCCCTTCAGCTATTGCTCCAGAATTAAATTGCTGAGGATAATAATTCTGTACTTGCCCTTGTAAATTACTAATTGACAATATAGTAAAAGGTGCAATCCATAGTTTATTATTTTTAGGTCGGTAACTACCCATAACATTATTATTTATATTAAAATGCCCTAGTATTTCTGGATATTTCCAATGGTCGGGGTCTTGCTCAACTTTCTCATTTAAATTTATAAATGTATCAGTCGCAGACATTCCTATACTCTCAACAATCTCGTGCGGAATAATAAACGCTCCAATAACGCCGTCAGTTAGTCCCTCATCATTTATAGATTCAAATAGCGACCTTATTCTTAATAAATCTTCGGTGTTCATTCTGAGTATTGACAGCTGTAACTGCGAAAATACTCCCTGATAAAACATAGTTACGGGGACAGCGTCTACAGCTTCTAATCTATCTAATGTAGAACGGGGGTCAGGGCGAACAACAAAAGTTGTTGCTAATAATATATGATATGGAAATGCGAAAACTTTTAATTGTGTAGAATTAGAAACATAATTTGTAATAGGTATTCCCTCATCAACTGTATGCTCACCTATTTCATCAGACATAACCATTTCACGCTCAACAAAGGAATTATGAAAAGTTATGTCTAAGAACCACGTTTGTAATTCATCAATCTCATAAGTAATACGAGAAGTATTATTATTCACATATTCAACGGATAAAATAAAGGCATAAAACCACTTATTAGAATAGGCTGTATTTTGGAACATTAAATAGGTACAATCGTATAGCCTATCGCTAGGTATTTCAACATTTATTACATCTCGGCGCTCCCTTTGAAATGTGTAATTTTCCAAAGTAATAAACTTTTTAGAAATAAAATAATCTCTTTGTTTAGTTTTATCGTCAAAATATATTGTATGTTGATATGTGTTATCTAGGTACACACCCTTTAATATGTGTATAGTGCTATTCGGTGCAACATATAAAGCCAAAATACAGCCACTCCTTTTTCTAATTATTCAGTTGTCGGATATTTTATTGTAAATGTTGTTGTAACAGTAGGTTTATCCGCAACAGCTATTTTTACCGTAATTGAATTTCCTGTTGTAAAATTATCGCTAGTTGTCAATACACCTGTATTTTCATTAAACGATTTTACAAATTCATTTCCGCTTTCGATAGAGTATACTAATTCTCTATTAGCCATTGTGCCTTGTATAATGTGCAAAGTATGTGTCGGTGGTATAACTTCTTGATTAGCTACTGCAAATACTTCACTTGAAGTCAATTCAATTCTGTCAACACTTGCGTCCTCAGAAGAATAATACAACGCATTAGCAAACGGAGAAATACTAAAATATTTCCAAGTATGATAAACATAATTCCAGTACAACCCTTCAACATTTTTAACATCTCCCATTTCAAGCAAAGCATCATAAATTTGAAAAAAGTCTTTATCAACTTGAAAACAAGGTATTGTTTTCAAAGAGTTTAACTGATTAGGCGTAAACTGCATAAAGGTCGGGTCAAGTACTCCGTTTCTATCTGTAAACAATTCTTTTAGTCTTTCTAACTCTGTCTGCGAGAATGAAAAACTATCAACTAATACTCTATGCGTTTTAAATTCTGCCATAGTCATATTAAACGCACTTGCCAAAACTTCGGTAGTCATTTTTGCGTCAAAATCTGCTGTAAGAATGATATACTGATTATCGGGTTCAGTTAATGTTCTAACTTTAGCGATATTATAATCAGCACTCATAAACTGCAACTTGTTTATATAGGACTTAATAGTTGCCACATTATCAACGATATTTTCTTTTGTTGTCTCGGGGAGTGTAATATGATATACATTTCCCTGTATAGCAGACTTTGCTAACATATATTTCATTACCAAAAATTCATCATATTCAGCAGAAGTATAAACCTTTGAAATAATCTCTTGTATGAAATTATCCATACTATCCCAAGACAAAAATGCTTTTCTTAATTGATTTCTTTCAATTGTGACCTTATAAAATCTTGTAAAATTCATAATATGAAAAGCACTATATACATTAGGATTTTCACGCTTAAAAAGCTCACTTTCAGACTTCTCAATATCATATTCTTTCGAATTAATTAAGTCAATAAAAATTTCCTCAATCTTTTCTCCAAAATCCAAAATACCCTTTTTAAAGGTTGCCCAAGGATTTTGATAAGTCTTTGACGTAATTACAATTTTTACAATTCTGTTAACTAACGCATTTAAAAATGTGTTTTGTAGTTGCGGGTCATCCATAATTACAGCGCCTATCTCTCTAATACTATCTGCATTAGGCGTAGCTATCGGCACATAATTTTGATAGTTGATTGAAGCGCTATTTCTAATAGCGTTTAAAACAACATCACTTGAATTTGTTCTTATTTTCTTTGGTATTGTCGGCATTTACTTTTCCTCCTCATTTACAAAACAATCCTCAATTTTAATTTTTTCGGCATTGTTTTCCTCTTCTTTATTGTCATTGTCATTTGTTTCATCTTCAAGCTTGCCCTTGAAAAATGTGTCAATATATTTTTTTCGCCATTCTTCTTCTTTTACGCGAACAGCTTCATTAACTGCCTGTTCACTTGCTATCTTTGTAATATATTCATCACTATTGCCGTCAGGTAAACCGTTTTCATATTCAGTAAAATCAGTAATTATCTGTATAGTTTCATCGTCACTTCTATCTCCGATATATGTTTTAAATTTATCTTTTAATTCATTAAATGTCATTAAATCACCCTCTTACATATGCTAGACTTATCCAACCTTTTAACTCAGGCGAATAACCCCATCCATTTGTTTCTCGTGTAAATGTTAATTTTTTATTTTTGTTTGTCACTCCTAAAACTTTGCCCGCAGGATTAGCTCTATAATTTACACCGTCTGCTTTTACTGTACCAGTAACATTTACATAAAATTCAGACTTGTAATTTACACATATCCACATACCTGTTGACAATTTTCCCCAAGTCATATCTGAAACATATGTAAATTCAGAAATATAGTACATTTCTCCTTTTTTGCAAGTCTTAACAATTTTAGCGGATAAAGACGGCGATGTTCTTACATTTACTTCTGTCTTTAGTTTATAATAATCGGGAATTAAAATTGAACCAATAGACGGTGCAACAGTTAATTTTTCTGTATCTTTAAATATATCCTGCTTTTTAGGTCTTAAAACTCCTAAAAAGAAATTGTAATTTCTTTTTACCGTTTTAGACGGGTCTTTTGCTAAGCCATTAGTATTCTGTTCAGTAACATAAAATTCCTTTGTATTACCTTGTCCCGTTGCTATTGCTATATGTCCTGCTCCGCCGTTTAGAGAAGCCGACCATATACAAACATCGCCAACTTTTGGTACAAATGAAGGTGTATTAGGTATGCGAGTAAAATAATCCTGCATATTAAAATCTGTATAAACTTCACAAGCATACATATGTGAAAACAATAAAGAATTAGGTACGCCCAACAAGTCAGAAGCATATTTATTAAACCAGTCATAACATTGTATACCGTACTGTTTATCATAATCTATTGTTTTACCGAGATTTTTTTCTAGCCATTCGCTGTATTTGCTCATTATAATTATTCTCCTTTCGTCTTTCCTTTTAATTCATTTTTTACATCATCAGCTTTTAAGGCTTCGGGTGTAAAACTGTTATTTTTCCACCACGCTATAATTGATGTAATAATAACGGCTAAACCGCTAACAACTTCACTTATAGTTTCATTCTCAATAGGCAGTGGAGATTTTCCAAACATTTGAAGTATCATATTTAACAACGCTACTATTAAACAAATTGTACGGATAATTGTTCCTTTTGTAACTTTCATTTCAATCACCTCTTTTCTTAAAATTTAATTGTATAATATGCGCTATAATTTACATTTTAATCACTCCTTTATTTAATACACAAATTTTTAATTCTCTCGAAAATTTCTGTTCCGGTTGAATTGCCACCTAAATTATGATATGCATTGTACAAATATTCTACATTATGTAATTCCTCTAATGTAATATGACCTCTATCAATATAATATCGTCCGCATTGATATAGTCTATCGTGTAATATAGCTTGTACTCCTTCTTTTATTATATCTTGTTCTTTAAATTTATATTTTACATATTTATAAATTGCAACTACCATTGAAGTAATAATAGTAAAAAATATCTCTATCCAATAGTTAATTATAAATTGTAACATATTGTAATCACCTTGTAATAATTTTGTAACTTTTCTATAATACCAGTATAACATACAAACATTTGTTTGTCAAGAGAAAAAATATTACAAAATGGTTACAGATTATATTTTATATTTTGTACTAATATTTTGTATGATATTTTGTACTATTATGTGTACGATATTTTGTACAGAAAAATATTTGTAGTTTTGTACCTCTTTTCCTTACTGG
>CANQAV010000025.1 GCA_947589425.1 Candidatus Gastranaerophilales bacterium
TTGTGCTAAGCCAAAGCTTTCTTCAAAAGTTAAGATATGGTCTTTTTGAATTAGGTCAAAGAGGTTGTATTTTGGAGCGCTCAGTGTTCCTTTTTCATCAACGAATGTTGTTTTGTTGTCGGGTTTAACTATACCTAAAGAGTTATTTGTTGAGGGTTTAAAATTTTCTTTTAATTTATCAATTTCTTCTGATGTTTTATTTATATGTTCAAGAACTTCATATACATTTTTTGTATTTTCTTGTACATTTTTTGCATTTTTTTCAGTGTCATCTTTTGCCTGATATATTTTTTCCACCATTTCGTCAGGAGTCAACTCCGACATTTCCTCAACTTTTACGCATCTTGCTATTCTTCTTGCTATTATTTGAATAAGCCTTGTCAAGTAATCAAGAGAATACTCTAATGCCTTAAGATTTAAGAGTGAACTGTTGTTGTATTGTGTTTCTTGTGAAATGGGCAATGTCAATTCAATTGATAATTTTTCTTCATCGCTTAATATGTCATAAGATGAGTTTTCAATCGGAAAAGTGATGTAGCTGCCGTTTTCGTTTTTAACTTCATTTATAGTGTAGTCTTTTCCCAAAATTAGTTCGTGCTTTACATTATTCTTGTCATACAGGTATACAACAATTTGTTTTTCGTTATCTATGTAAAAATCAAAGTCAAATTTTGTTGAGTTGTTGTTGCCTTTATGATTATTTACGGGTGTAATATCGTATATCAAATTTCTCTCCTTCTTTTTTGAAATAAAAAAATCTGTAATCTTTGCTTGTATTTTTGTATTTAAAACCGAAGCCTTCAAGCCATTTTAAAGCGTCGTAATTGCTTTTATATATGTAATTGAATAAAAGTTTATAGCGTTTTTTAAATTCATCAATTTTATTTTTTATATACTTAAACAGCTCAAGCTTATGTCTTGTGACATTATTAGAACACATTAGCCACACTTGTCCTATTTTTTCTTTGTGCCCGCATACATCTTCAACACCGCCGATTGCGACGGGATTAAAACTTTTATCACAAAGAAACCACTTGTTTTTTGCCCCCATGCAGATTTTAATAAAATTTTCTTTGTAATTGTCTTTCAAAAAAAACTTTAATTCTTCAAAATCTTCTTTTCTTAAATTATCAAAGAGTTTGCTTAAATTTTGTTTGTTTGGTACTACTTCAATCATTTATTGTGCTCCTTCAAGGGATATTGTTGCGCTTATTGCGATTATGTTTATCGGAAGCGGAAATTTTTGAAGAATTTTTACACTCACTTGTTTTTTCGAATTTGATAAAGGACAAAATTCAACATCTTTTGAAAACAGTTTTTGGGGATTATTAATGCTTTCCCTGCTCCTTGAATTTTGCGAAATTGTTTCGTTATCGTTTACAATAAAAAAGTCTTCCCTTGAGTTTAGTATTTTTACTTCAATTTTATTGATTAATTTATTTATTCCGAATGAATTTTCATTTTCCAAATCAAGCGTTTCAAGTTCAAATTTGTATGGAAGTCCGATTACAATATTTTTTGCCGGATACGGTAATTTCACCTCTCCGTTTGAATTGACTTCCAAGTCTTCTGCTACACCATAATCCAGCAAGGCATTGACTTTTTCGTTTTTTAGATGTTCAAGTCCCGTTATTTTTTCAACTTTTTCATCAAAAGTTTTAGCAAGTGCGCAGTCCAAGAAAAATGCATTCTCTAAGGATTTTATCGTCCTTGTTTTAAACCGTTCAATGTATCTTTGAACTTTTGAGTTTATTTCTCTTTGTACGACAAAATATACAACGTCTTCTTTACCTTCTCTTACGGAAGCAATGCTTTCAAATTTCCCTTTTGTGGTATGCGTATGCCATGCGCTGATTTTTTGTTTCGGATTGTATGTGAGTGCATTAATTGTTCCGTCATCCATTAAAAGATACACTATTCTGTACGGCTCTTTTGCATACGCCATATCAATCACCTGTTTTCCTTCAAACAAATGATTTGCAAATAATGTAAGCTCTTGTCCGTCATAAGAGTTTGACATAAAATCATAAGAGAGATCTCTGAGTATTGTCCCGCCTGATTGCATAAATAAGACCATTGAGCCCGATATTACGGGTTTTACTTTTGATGCTCCGTAATATGATTGAATTTTGGCTATTGGTGCGGGATTTGCACTAAATATTCCGTCAGAGCCGTTTACTGACCATTCGCCGTTTGTTGTTAATACGATTAAATCCTCAAATGGTATTAAATGTTGAATTTTGTTTGCAACATTGTCGTAAAACTTCATTGATATTGAATCGTTTGCATTCAGAGGTCTGGACAAATTAAAGTTGTCGTTAGTTCCGGACATACTTGCCCATAAACCGCTTGGAGTCAAATTTGAGCCTGCATAAATTTTTCTTTGCTGGTAGTAGCAAACGCATGTCGGGTTTTCATTTTCAAAGGGGTTGTTGTATTCGCACGCACAGCTTGAAAGGTCGGGCTCTATGTTGTTGTCTTTAAATGTTGTGGTTTTTGATGTGCCAACATAGGCAAATATTCCGTTTAGCGAGCGATAGATATTATATTCCTGCGCATTTTCTACGCTGTCCCAGCTTAGTGTTATATATTCGGCAGTGGTCCAATATGCTTCAAGATGTCCGGTAACTTTTACGACTTCGCTTCTTTCACTTTCTTCCTTTGTATTTTTATCAACAGAACAGACAACATATTCGTATTCCGTTGTGTTTGCAGCGCTTGAGCCCGTGTATGATATTTTTATGTTTTCAGGCGGCGAAATTTTAGCGCAAAAATCAACTGTTTTATATTGCCATTCGTTATGTTTAATTCTGATTAATTCGGCGGGTTTGTGGTTTTGATGAACTATGGTTATTGTATCTGCCTGTTGTACATAATCAAGCTCAAATACTTCGTTTTCGTCGTATGGTGACTGAATTTCGTAAACATTGTTATAATCATCAAGGATATAACCGCCGTCTTTTAAAAATCTGAAGTATTTATCCCCTGCTTCAATTATGTAATTCTGGGTTAAGTCAAATACAAAGGGAATCAATCTGCATTTTTTATCCTGATATTTTGTTTTTGTTAAAAATTCAAGTCCGGGTCTGTTTTGTACACAACCCTCCTGCAAAACAATTCCGTTGTTCAGTTTTTTAAGCCCGAGCGAATACTGTTCAAGATCAACTCTGCCGTATAATGACGGTGAGAGCACTCCTCTTGAAAAGGAATTTTGTGTAACTCTGATACTCATTTTAACCTCTTGCATCTAAATATGTTGATTCATCGTATATAATGTCGGCTCCTTCCTGCGCATTAAGAACTTTTGCACGTTTTAATATCTGTCTGTATTTTTGGTATGCATTTTCACCTTTTTGCATACTTCCAGTTATTACATTTGATGTAAGTGATGCAAGATAATACGCAAGTGCCATTGTGAATTCACAAGTATAATAAATTTCCTGTTCAATCCTTCTTGTGTATCTTAAAATCGGATTTGTTACGTTTGTCAAAATAATTTTTTGTCCGTCATCAAGTGTCGATATTGAAAACGTATTTAATTTTTTGTTTCCCGATTCAAATACATCTCTTGCGCAGATGCAATCATTCGGATAATCCCAGGAATATAAGTATTCGTTTGATGTTATTTGTTTTGTTGATTTTGTTAATACTCTGTATGCACATGCAAAATTCCAGTCAAAGTCTTTAAGTACGTAATCTCTTGCAAGTTCATAATAATTGTTCAGCAGTATTGCCTTATTATCTTGACACTGTGCGTTTTCAAGCGGTGTTGATACACCCAGAATATTAAGTGTTATGTTATATATTTGTACTTTTGAATTTGTCATTTTTTCCTTATTCTTTTTTGCTGTACCAATTTTTTGCCACGTTATTTGTAGAGCCCAAAACGGCAAATGCTTCATCCCATACACTTGAGTTATACTGTTTTCTGTATTGATTTGCGCCTCTGAGGTATTCATTTGCTCTGTTATAGTAATCATCTGCAACTCTATTGTATTTTTTGTCAACTTCTTGCGCTTGGGCATTTGCGCTGTCTGTTATGCTTTGCATATTGTAGTTGTTGGTGTCCGAATAAATATCAAAACCATTGGATGCGTTTTTTGCGGCAAGCTTTCCGGATTCTTTCATTCCTTCCAGCTTTTCTTTTCTTGCATTTTCAATACCGAGTTGTCTTTGTCTTAGAGCTTCGTTTGCGGCATTTTGAGCGTTACTTATAGATGCTTGAATTCTGTATTTAGCATTTTGCTTATTTTCCATCATTGTATATATCCCTTGGGCCGAGGTCACTGCTTTTTGTGCAACGGTAAAGGGGTCAATCGGTGTACACATATTTTCTCCTTTTTTAAAAAAAGTGGGCATAATGCCCACTAAGAGGGTTTACATGTCGTGCCAGGAGTATTCGTTTCCTGCGGTAACTCCGGCAGTAATCCTGCCTTTTGTTTCCTGAGTTCCCGTTGTTGTGTAAAGAAGCCTTATATACCCCTCGCATCCGCTTGGGAGGTGATTGAGCGGAAATCTTTTTCCGGTTTTTAATTCTTTAAGTTCAAGAGTTGATTTAGCAAGCGTTTTAGGCGTTGAAAACTCTGCATTATCTGCTGTTTGGATGCTGACTGTTAAATCCGTGGCATCATTAAAATCTTCGCTTACGACTATAAAAAGAGGCAGATAAGAAATATCTCCTTTGCCGAACGCTACAATATTTGTTGAATTAACTGATTCTTCAGTTATGGATTGATTGTCCGAAAATATATTTTGTGCATCTAATAACATTTTTTTCTCCTTATTTAAGATACTGCTTTTTCATTGTTTCTGATTTGGTCTGCGCATTTTACGGGTATGCCGAGAAACGTTACAATCGGTCTGCCCGCAAATTCACTCATTGTTAAGTTTACATTTGCTTTGTTGATTGCCTGAAAGTGAAGATATGTTTCAATTGTTTCATTGCAGTATATTACGGTGTTTCCTGTTTTTGCGAATTTTTTAATTCTGTGATATGCCAATATCATCAGTTTTATTAAATCCGCAGCATCAGCTCCGTCAAGTTTTGTTACATCTATATTTGCAATACGTGCGGTTGAACGGAAATCTCTGACGGTCATACCAATATCCCATTTATAGTGATCTCGATATACTTCATACATTTTGCCGTCAGCATCAAGTGCTGTTTGCGCACCCTTATCCGTGTGGCTAAAACCCATTTGAGAGCCTTTAGGATACAATAAATGTGTGTGTAATTCCCCCCAAGTAATAAACCAAATAGAGGTATTGTCTGAGCCTTTTCCTCCGCCATCCAGTACCCTGTAGCCTATTGAATTTTTGTCGGATGATATTTTGTTATATCTCACGGACAATCCGTCAAATCCGGCAGGATTTGTTGCTTTAGAGCCGTAGAAAATATTATCCTGCACGGTATTGTTCATAGACTCTAAAAATGCCTGTGCTTCATTCATTCTGAATTGATGAGTGTCGCCTTCAAGATCGGCAAGAGATTTGTCGACTTGTGAATATACTTCAAGCATTCCCGTAGAGTCTGTAATTTGTGTATATTCGCCTTTGGATGCGTTTACGCCTTGATAAAATTTTCTGAATTCTACTTCGGGCAACCCGTTTCGTACGGTTGTTTTGTGAGTTGAGCCTTCGTTGCATTCTCTTACGACTGCATCTTCAAGCAGTGAATTTGTTTGCGAAAGAACATCTACAATAACTCCTGCTATTTCGCCGTCTTGCTTTTGTGCAAATTTATCTTTAAGTGTTAAATATGTGTTTCCTTTTAATGATGCCATTTTTCCTCCTTAATTGTTATCTCTTCTGCCATACAGAATTTCTGCGGGTGTCAGTTCCTTTACTGCCGGTTTTTTTGTTTGAGGCAGTGCATCTTCTTTTGCCAAAGTTCCTATTTTGTTAAACATTTTAATTAACTCCGGATGATATATCAGACCGGTTTTTTTGAATAATTCTTTTAATTCCTGACTTGCAAAAGTATTAAAAGCTAAATCCGCAGTTTTCATATATTCCCTGAAGCCGATAGAATTTTGCGAAGGCATCTGTGTGTCTTGTGTGAGCATTTCGTTGTATTCTCTTACTTTTTCCTGCAATTTTGTTTCGTCGTCTTTTTCGTAAATAGCATTTTGTTTTTGCGACATTTCAAGTGCAATATCCATTAGTGCGTCAAACGAGCTCTGTGACAGATTAAGTTTTTGTGCTATTGGTCTAAACTTTTTAATCAGCTCTTCATCAAAATCTATGTCTTTTAGGGTTGTGTATTTTGAATAGTCATATTTTTCGGGCTTCCCGAAAAGTTCTTCGTTTGAATTGTCGTTAAGGCAAATTAAGTTTTTAGTTTCTTCTTGCATATTTATCCTTTCTGTGTGATATAATTTTGTTAAATAGCGGGAGTTAAATTATGAAAAAAAGTTGTTTATTTGTTATTTTTATTGCAGTATTTTGCATCTTTGGGATTGCTTGCGCAAAAGAAGAACTGACTTTTCCGCAAGCCTTAAAAACATGTGAAACTTATTCACAGAATGGCAGCGCAGCGCATCAAAATACTACTTTCAATTTAAACATTTCGCTTGAAAAAAAAGCGAACAAGTGTGTTTATAAAGAAAAAATTTCTCTTGGTAAAGAGTATGAGCTTTTAACCTGTAATTTCAGCATGAGCGACTTGGAAGCAATGTCAAAATACATGCAGGATTATAACAATGTATTCAAAAACGAAATAGCAAAAAATAAAATTTTTGGGGCTAAAATGACATCAAATGCTTTGGTTTTTCAAAAATACATAGCTGATCCGAAAAATTGTCAAATTACTCATTCAAAAAAAGGGTTAACTCCATAAAAATTTTTGGTTAATTTTAGTCTTTCTTATCATAACTTAGCAGTTCTTTAAAATATTTGCCGGAGCTTTTTCCGTTTTTTGGGAAAAGCTTCATTCTTCTTTTAATAAGTTTTAATTTGTCTTCTTCTTCAAGTTGTTTATTTTTGATGCGATATCTGTTGAAGTCGTTATATACTTCTTTTATAAATTTATATTTTTCAGACTCATCTTTTAATTCCATTAATTCTATTGAGGTGTCAATAAGATTTATTTCGTCGGTCAATTCGGTTTTTTTATATGTCAGAAGCTCGTTTTGCATTTTTTTAAAGCAACTCATATCGTATGCACTGATTTTGGATGTAAAATCACTTAATTTTATTTGAGTGAATTCTTTCGGATTTTTTATTATCTCCTGCCTCAACATTAAATATGTCTTCGGCTCGCTTTCGGGCGGATAGTTCAGAGGAAGAAAATCATCATCCGTTGATTTAAGTGCATTGGTAAATTCTCTGTTAAAGTTTTCAATAAGTTTATTTTCTTCTTGAGGTGTATATTCTTTAACTCCCGAAATCCAGCTTATTGCACAAAGCCCCCTGTGGTAAAATTTATCTTTTTCTTCTTTCTCTAGCGTTGCTCCCAAAATTGAATTATCCAACATATTTTGATATACTTCATCTGCCCATATTTTAACCTGAGCAAGATAGTGTTTTTCTATTTTTGAGGTTAACTCGGCTCTTTTTTCGTCGATTATTCGGCAGCAATTTTCTTCTTCAAATTCTCCCGTAAGTTTTTCCGCTTCTGAGTTAAACTTTTCAACGGTTTTTTGCGCATCTTCAACCGCTGCTTTTGAATTTTGTAAACAATAGCCTTCTTCGCCGTATAAAAGATCATATACAAGGTTGTCGACCTTGTTTATAAATTCAAGATAATATGTGCTTTTTAGAATGTTTTTAATATCCAATATACCTCCTTGTTTGATTTTTAAATAATTCCGAATCTTTCAAGCAAATCTGCTCCGTAAGAATCGACACCGCCCATGTTTTGTATGATTTGGCTTCCTTCTTTTACATTTTGAAGCTGCTGCATTTGATTTTGAGTGTTTTGGTTTTGAATTTTAATTTTTTCAAGTTCTTGGGCACTTACAATTTGTGTCGGGTCTATGTTTGCAAAATTTGCATAGTCTTCAATTATTTTTTCTCCGTTTAGTTTTGATTTCAATATCGGATCTATTGAATTTGCGATATTGGAAACAAACGTTGTAAAACGTTCAATACTTGATATGTTAGCAACTTTTTGCGCCTGTGCAAGACTTGATACAAATTCTATATTTATTCTGTTATTTTGATATTCTTCCTTAAGGGGCTCAAGTATTCCGACTCTTATTTCTTCGTCATATATCCAGTATAAAACCTGCCTCAGTGCATTGTGTATCTGTTCCAAAAGAGGTGAAAGCAATACCATTTTTTCCTCTTTAAGTTCATTTACCTCGGTTGCAGTTCTTCCTCTTTGAGATGTCGATAAAATCATTGCAAACAAATCATTATAAAAATGTTCCTTAATTGCATCTTTTAGTTCGTCTTTTTCCTGCTTAAGCTCAAGAACTTTAGGATTAACTTCATAAACGGGCGATATACCTCTTCCGTTTTCGTCTTCTTCTATGTAAGCACCGGGAATATCCGCAAGTTTTTTATTTTTAAGGCTTGCCGGTCCTTTGTATGTTGGGCAAACTATTTTTTTTACCGCTTTCGCATATTCCTTTACCATTGTCATTAACTGTTTTACATCAGCTAAGGCGTTAATTCCGGGTGAATCCTGGGGATAATCACAATCGGAATTATATGCTCCTTCAAATACCACATACGGAAATTTAGAAAAACCTTTTACGGAAAGAAAGGTGTTTTTTGCAGGCAAAATTACTACTGAAACATATTCGGCGTATTTTGAACACAGCCTTTTTTCTCTATAATATTTATTTTTTTCGACAAAATGGAGCAGTTCGTATTGTTTAAGCGGGTTGTTTTCGGCTGCTTTGGCTATTTCTTCGGGGCAGTTTTCACCGTAGAGTTCTGCTATATTTTTTGCGCTTTCCATGTATACTCTGCAAAAGGTATCTATTCTGCCCTTTGAATTTTTTGCATAATAGTAAGAGCCAATGGGAAGTACTTTAAAATTCACAACATTCTCATAGTCCGGCTCAACGGAAACTGCACAAAATCCGAATACTCCAAGCTGTTTATATATTTCGCTTAAGCATTGATAAAAATTTGAACTGTTTAGTATTTGTCTTGTGAGTTCTTCTTGTTTTGCGCACCACTTTTTTAAATAATAGTTGTTTGCAAGATTTATGTTTGAAAATGATGTTTTAAACCATCTGTTTGTAGGGCTTGTTGCCCCGCTCATCATACCTGATGAAAAATTCCTTAGAGCAATTAGGGGTGTTGAATCAAGTATTTTTTTACTTTTTACAATCGGTTTTCTCGTATTTTTCGCTATAAAACGCACGCTTCTGGGTAAAAAATAATCCGCAAGCTCTTGCAAATCGGGTTTTATAGTGTTAAAAATTTCTTCCATTTCATTTTTTCTTTTAAGAAAATATTCAACATTATAAAATTCCATTTTATTCTCCCAAAAGTGTTTTTTTGCCTGTTTTCGCTTCGTCTTGAAGTCCGATTGCGCTTGTTTTCAAGTTTTGTTCATAACCTTGTTGCTTTTTGTACTCCTGATTTTTTGTTGCGGATGCATCTGCTTCGTGACGTACAACTGCGCTTTGTTCTTGTATTGCACTTTGCGCATTTGAAATTCCCGAACTTTTGATAAAACACATAAAATTCTCCTTTCTTTATTCAAACGGCTCAAATTCACTCTCTATTATTGAGCCTGTATCTTCGTATGAGTTTATTATTGAATTTGTACAGTAGTTTATTGCATATAAAGCCATCATTGCACAGTCTGCGTAATCAGGACTTTCATTGTGCTCTTTTCTTAATTCTTTTTTGTCTTGTATTGCAATAAGCCCGTTGGGTTTATATATTTTTTTGATATATTCAAGCTGCCTTATAGTATTTTTATCTGTTAATTTCAGATATCCCTTTTCAACATATTCTTTTAGTGCAAGGTATCCGTCCGCACGTGCATTAAGGGCATATTTTGAAAGAGGTTTCTTTGCTCCTCTGAAACCGATTGCGGATTTAACTACTTTGGATACGCTTATCCAAATCGGATAACCAAGGCCGTCGGCATCCATAATTATAAGTTTCGGCGTCCATTCGGAAAAATAACTTATAATCTTTCCTTTTGTTATATCGGTATCAGATTCCGACCAGCTTATTGTTTCTTTTTCAAGCCATATTTTTTCGTTTTGTCTTACATAAAGCTTTGCAACACATAAGTCTGCGCCTGATGCCGATAAATCAACACTCATTATTGAGGTTGTATCGTAAGTGCCGTTGAAATCGTATTCGAGATTTAATGATTTATCCAGTGCTTCCGATGAGAGTAAAAATTCATTATTATTTGACATTGGATAGCCGAGCCATATATGGTTGTAATCGTTTATGTTTGTATCTTTGCAGATTTTTGCTTCTTTTAGTATCTTTTCATCAGCATAGGGATTATCAAAATAACAGATATTGATATGCAGACAGTCATTTCTTTTGGCACAAAAATTATATACGGAATCAAATCGTGTATATCTGTTCATTGTAAAAATTATTACCGAATTCTTTTTTCTTATTGTCGGTATAATTATGTCAAGCGTTGCCTTTGCGATTGATTGTGCTTCGTCAATCCAGAGAATGTCTACGCCTTCAAGTCCTTTTATATTGACTTTCCCCTGTTCTCTAAAACCTTTGAAAAACATTTTTGACCCGCTTATTTTATTTGTCAGCGAGTCACGTTTTATTTCATATGCGAGCTTATATTGCTCTATTAAATCGATAAATACCGTTCTTACTGATTCATTTATTGAATTTTGAATTTCTCTTCCGCAGCAAATTCTTACATGTCTTTTTTCCATTATATAAAGAAGAAATCTTGCTACGCTTTGCGTTTTGCCGGATGCTCTTCCGCCTTCAATTAAAAAATAGCTGTAGCTGTTAAAATTTAATATAAAAGGGTAAAGCTTTGGCGGAATATTTAATATTTCAGGCAGTTTTACAATTTTTTCATTGGCTGTCAAAATCTTCTCCGATATTCAGCTTTAATTGTTTTGCATCCACGGATATTTCGCTCATTTGAATTAAATTTGAAATTTTGCTTTCGGTTTTTGTGTATAAACCGGCTATTTTAGCTTTGTTTTCCAAAGCTCTTAGCGCTGCTTGAATGTTTGGATTGCCGTTTTTATCAAAACTGTTTAGCGCTATTTCTTTGAGTTCGTCAAATTCTTTTAGCGCATCTTCATAACCGTATTCTTTGTTTCTCTTTGCGATATTTCTCTTGTATTCATCACACATCAGTTATTGTTTTAATCAGGATTTTATTGCCCCAAAAATCGCATGCATATTGCTTTAGAGCTATAATTTCACCGTTTTTTTTGACTTCAATATTTTTTCCGTATTTAAATCCGGAAGGCATTTTATACTTATATTTAAAGCCAAGCATTGTTGAGGTTTTTTCCTTTTTAAATTTTTCCTTAATTCTGTCTGCTCCGCCCGAATAAAAATATTGTTCGTAAAAATTTTTCTTTTCAAAATCGCTGTATGTGTATAATGCAATACGTTTGTTGCAAATCGGGCAGTTCGCCAAATACAGTTTTCTGTTTGTATATTTTTCACTATCGCACAAAAACCAAATGTCTTGTGCTTTAAAAACACTGTTGCAATGGCGCACAGTACTCCTCCTTTTTATTTTCGTCAGCCTCGTTTCTCAATCTCTAATAAAAAATCAAATAGGGATGATACAAATTTGAATTGTCCGAAAAACTTCTTTTAATATATCATATTTTTTCTGTAAGCGCTGTATTTTTAGCGTTTTTTTGTACTAAAGTACAAAAATTTACTATTTTTCTTGAAAAAAAACTGTTTTTAATTTATAATGCTGTGGCGATTATTGTATGTCGCCATATTTTATTTTTCTTATTGTGCGGAAGCTAATCTTTAAACAATTTGTTATTTTAATTTAGACCCGCAATCCAAGAAAGTTTACAATTGAATAGATATATGGCAGGTGTCATAAAAGTGGTTACCCGGCCATGAGGGATTAATTGGTTTCGATATAATCGAAACCCGCAATCCAAGAAAGTTTACAATTGAATAGATATATGGCGGGTGTCATAAAAGTGGTTACCCGGCCATGAGGGATTAATTGGTTTC
>CANQAV010000026.1 GCA_947589425.1 Candidatus Gastranaerophilales bacterium
CTCTTGCTCAAAAATCTTATCTGCCCCTTTCGGACTAAAGCGAATGTTAGTCTTTTTAGTCTTTGTTGAACTTTTCTTAACTGCCATAAAAAAATTATAGCACAAAAACGATTTTTATGCTATAATAAAACCGATAGCATAAGGACTTTTGCCTTTCCCTTATGCTATCTCTTTTTTAGAGGGGAATTGTGTGTTTTAGGAAGTTAGTTGTTATTGTTTTTCTGTTACTGCTTCCGCCCAGCAATAAGCTCTTTCAGAAGCGTCATAGTACGGAAAATCTTTGTCTTTTAAATCTGCAATAGCTATCTCAATGATTTTAGACGGTTCTTTTTCAATATGTCCATAATCACCACGCTTTACATTAGCCCATAACGCAAGGTCATAATCAAAAAATTTCTCATCATCAATATTGATATAGTTGGATGCAATTTTCATAACATCCTGCAAAGACCATGGCACAATGCTATTGCCTGATTTATCTTTAATATGTCTTAATGCTTCCTCATATAATGATTTACTGATTATATGCTTGCCATATTGCATTATTTCTAATGTTTCTTTGGCTTCTTTTGGCATATTTTCTAAGAACATCATAACCATGTCATTATCAAGGTTTAGATTTTCTTTTTTTAGTTCATTATATAGGGTTAAAACTTCATTATCTATTTTATGTGTCATTTTACTTCTCCTATCTAAGATAAAAAACCTTCTGCCATATACTTTAAAATTTCATTATTTTTTTTTGATTTTTCCTTCTCGACTTCATATTCTAAAAGGATTTTTAAGGCTTTAAGTTTTATCTTTTCATCGATTGTACTTTCTGATATATGTTCAATTTGTTCGATTATTTCTGCTTTTGTCATTGTTTTCTATCCTTTCCAGTCTGTCAATTATTTCTTTATTTTGTTGTATCGCTATTTCTAAATATTTATTATTCTGTTCTTGCAAAGCCTTCATAATATCATCGTTAGAAACATCAGTAACATTTAAGACATAATTTGCGACTTGTAAAATATCAGCTATAACATCTAAACGTTCTAATACTGATAATTCGTTAATCATTAGCCACCTGTTACATTTGCGCAATCACAATGCGGAATATCCGTAATCACGTAAGTAGTCGTGCCGTTGTTTACAAAGTAACCTTTTATAATACGACCGCTTCTGTAATATTTCGCTAACAAGTCAGAGAATAACGGATAAGCATTACCGTATTTCGTATATACTGGTTGATTTACTCCGTTAATGTTTATATAAACTTGAACCGGTGTGCCGGTAACAATGTTAGATATATTTTTATTTACGCATAAACAAAATCTCTGTCTGTTGCTTACGTTAGTGCTATTTGTAACGGTTAGAACTAAAGATGTATCTGCCGTGTAAACTGCATTAGATATAATATGAAATCTCGGGCAAGTATTGCAATTTGTCATTTTATTATTTTCCTTTCATAATGATTTAATATGTGGATAATTCTTTTCAAGAAATTCATTGAACTGCTCTAAAGTATTATCGCCTTTGCCATATTGACTGTGAAAATCATTATGAATAGCCCTTTTTATTAAAATTCCGTTATCGACTGTATGTTTTGATAAAATTAATTCTTTTAATTGTTCTATTTGTTCAGGAGTATAATCTTTTAATTTTCTATAAAGTTCTAAATTTAACTCTGATAAAGTTTCTTTTACTATAGTATTAAAAGACTTTATATGATGAATTACAGTGCCTCGTTTTTCACCTGATATATAACATTTATAATTATACTTTCTAGCTACTTGTTTTTTCCATTCTTTAATTGATTTTCTTAAAAAATCAATAAGTTCACTTTCACCACCTTTATAATTATAATGATTAGCACCACGAGAATTAATGTTGGCACATTGCTTACATCCGTTACGTTTGTTCAAATATGAAGAAAATTTTAAATCAAAAATATGTCCTCTTGAACATTTACATTTAACTGGTGTCTGTGCATCTACATATTTCCCAATTAATGTATATCCTTTTTCGGCAATCTTTT
Organism: Candidatus Gastranaerophilales bacterium; assembly: GCA_947589425.1. Taxonomy (GTDB): domain Bacteria; phylum Cyanobacteriota; class Vampirovibrionia; order Gastranaerophilales; family Gastranaerophilaceae; genus RUG14156. The sequence goes on from CANQAV010000026.1 coordinate 2,021, forward strand.
TTTCAACATAAGCTTGAGTATATTTAATTTTTGCCTGTGCAGTTTTCTTATTCGCACATTTTTGGCAATTTATTTGCCCACTATTGAATTTAAGAAAACTACGTTTAAAGATAGTTCCACATTTACAACGAATTAGTAATTTTTGTTTACCATTATAATAATTTTCACTTATCAATGTACAACCTTTTTCTTTAACTTTTTGTTTCACTTGTTCGTATGTAAAAGCGAATAAATCATGTGCTTTTTTTCTCGTACATTCAATACAAGTAAATCTGTTAAGTCTTAATTTTTTAAAGGTTCTAGTGAATGTATTACCACATTCACATTGTAATAGTAAGGGGGTTTTATCATTTATATACTCTGTCGAAAGTAATTTGCATTTACCCCCACTATTACTATCGATAAAGGATTTTATTTCTTCATACGTATATCGTCTTGGCATACTTTTATAATATCAAAACGATATTTCGAAGTCAACCCTTTACCTATACCAGCAATTATATTCCTGAATAGCCACAACCACAAGTATTACAGTTATTCAGCCCATATAAATTGCCTAAAGCCAGTGTTTGTGCTTGGAAAGGCGAACAGGTCAAATATGCCGGCACTGGTGTTGGAGACTGTAATGCCTTAATTATAGAAGCACTTTGAGCCTGTTGGCTAATTTGGAATTGAGCAGTTTGTAACATTTGGTCTTTTTCAACTACTTTATCTCTCAACATCTGTATTCTGTCAGCACACAATACATCTAAGATTTTTTGAGTGTTAGCTGTTGCGTTGTTTATGATATCGCAAGTATTTTTAGCAGCATCGTATCTAACCGCATCTATGTTTCTGTTCGTTTCGCAGCAGCATTTTTCCTGTGCAAATCTGTTTTCAGCTAAAGCACCGGTTACAGCACCGAAGCCCATAGCTAAATCTTTTTGCAAGTTGTTTTGTGCTGTCAAAACACCTGTATTAACGGCATAGAAGCCGTCACACAATCCGTTAGTAATACCACGTAATTGTGCTTGAACATCTTGAAGTGTTTGAGAGGTAGCAAGTTCAGAAGCAATAACATCTCTTGTCAATCCGTTGTTGTTTCTGCCCCATCCAAAACCTCCAAAGAGCAGGAAGAATAAAGCAATAAGGATTATTCCGTTACCTTCAAGAAAATTGTCGCCGCGGTTGTTCAATAACGCACCGATATCGGCTAATGAGTATTTTTCCATTTGTTTTTCTCCTTTTTTCTTATGTATTTACCAATCAACCCTTTAAAAAAGGGGAAAATCAACATACTGTATTTACAGTACGGAAACTATTTATCGCCCTGCGCAGGGGGTATATTTAAGCCTAAACGTTTTAAGTCATCGGCAGTAAACATCTTTTTATCGATATCAAAACCACGTTCTTTAGCAATATTTAACAATGTGGATACTTGGTCTTTTGTAGATTTACCTGTAAAAAATTGCTGTGCTTGTTTGAACATGGGATTTTGTTGTATAGCATTGGAAGCAAGCATACCTAGTATATTATTCAGCATCTTTAGTTACTCCTTTGTTTTTGTTTATCGGGTACTTTGATTGAGTGATTAAAGTGTCTAATTTTTCTTCAATAATTTTCAACCTATCTTCTTTTTCGGGTGTTGGGTCTTGCGGTGTATCATCAACAACTTTTTTGTACAAAGTATTTTCAATTTTACCGCTTGCGAAAGACCAATTACGGGCTAAGATACTATCGCCAAAAGCGAAGTAAGAAACTGCACCGGTCATTGGTATTTGAGCATTTTGAGCTTCCTGTAAACTTGCCACATTAATTATTGAGTTATTTTGATTTACGGAAGGTTGTGGTTGTGGCATTTGTTGCATCGGCTGTTGTGCATACTGTGGGTACATAGCTTCTAATTGTGCTAATCTCTGTTGAGGTGTTAGCGTTGGATTAAAAGCATAGGTTGGATTGTTAAACATAATATTTCTCCTCTGTTGCTTGAGGATTTTTCAATAAAAAAAAGCCTCATAATTATATTATGAAGCGTGTAGTACGTTTTTTGTTGCTCTATTGTTGTCAAATTGTTGCAAGTTTTGGTATTTTTCTGTTATTAAGAAAATCAGTTATTGCAGTATAATTATTTTCTAAGATTTTGATAGTCATTCTGTAAATTTGATGTCTGTCATAACCCAATCTTACACCAATGGCGGTATCATTCAATCTAGTTATAAAACTATAATAAAAAATCCAATATTCAGTATCATTATCATCATCTTTAAAATACAAGATAGGTAATAATTTATCTCTTATTTGATAAGGCTCTGAATGTTTTAATTGCTTTCTTAATTCTTTAATCATTTACTCGTCTTACGTTTTTTAGCAGTTGTTCGTGTACTTATTTGTTCTTCTAAATCATCAATCTTATTTTCGGCTACATACATTCGTTGCATAAGCTCGTTATGTTTATCTTGTTTTTCTTCAAGCCTTTTTATGTGTTCATCAGTGTGTTTTCTATTTTCGTTTAGCTTTTCTTGCAAATCATCTTTGAAGTTTTTAAATAAATTATCTGTATATTTTTTGTTTTCTTTTAATTTTTCTTGGATATCAGTTTTAAATTCTTGTAATTGGTTTTTTACCATATCGACATTACATGATTGTTTAACAAGAAAAATTATGATAAGAACTGCATTTACAGCTAAATTCATAATTGAGTCAATATTGAACATTCTACCCCCTATAAATTTAATAACTATATTATTATTATAAAACATTTTGAAAATAACTATTACAAAAAAAATCTCGTTTCCGAGATTAGAGAATAAAAATACCATTTGTCTTAGAATAAATATTATAGGAATTAAGTATTATAAGTTTTTCAGATACCACCTAGCCTTAGAGCGAATAAAGTCGCCTACTTCCTCTTTATAGAGAGAAGGATAAGGAGGTAAATAGGTTATATCTATTTTCCCATAACTTGATGTTTTAGGATTTTTTTTACCAAACTCGTAATGAGTCATTACAGTTTGGGGGGTAATTGGAATGTTGTATTTTTGAGATAGTTCAGCAATTAGTTTAAAAAATCTTTCGCATTGTACTTTGGTGACAGGGTATTGCGTTTTTTGAACAGGTGTACCGTTCGGAACATACATTCCACATAAGGCAATACCGATTGAACCGGTATTACCGCCGCCTGTGTGTTGTGCATACTTGCTGTCATTGCAATTCTCGTTATCTTCGGGTTTATATTTACCTGTTAAAACAGTGCCATTACCGTCAACTACATAATGATAGTGTTCTAAATCAGTGCTATTTGGTTTAGTATTGCCACCTGTCCAGTGAGCGATAATTCTTTTCATTTAACTTCCTTTACAGTTTATCATAGCGTAATAAACGAAATCCCACATCTTTATTATTTGGTTGTTGTAAATTACTTCTATCATAGTTGCATTATAGCATTTTTATAATCCTTTGTCAAAGATTTTATTCAAGGTATCTAATATTTTTATCACATATTCATTCCCGTCAAACCCGAATTTTTTAACCCCGATAAACTGATTAAGATATCTCATTACGCATTCGGCATTTAAAAAGGGGATAACGCTTTTATTTCCTCTTATAGAATTATTTACTTTAGAAGCTAAAACAAGGTTCTCTATGGACGTCCTACCGCCCTTAGAATGAGGAATTAAATGTTCCAGTGAAACATTCTTTTGAGTAAGTTTATCTCCATAAAATCCATATTTAACAGTAGGTAATTGACCACGTTTGTATAAAGTCTTAAGAATATTACTATATCCAAAGGTAATTTGCGATTGTTTTATAGTTGTATCCAATGTAATTCCCCTTAGTTTTATTATACAACTATAAGTAAAAGAACAGTAACAATGTTACTGTTCAATAATAGTTGTAAGAAAGATTATTGTAAGTCGCTTTTTATAATCCCCACCATTGAGGGCTTACGAATTGCCATGCACCTACCGCACCTGACATAATATTTGCTTTTATTGTATTTACCCCGTAATTTTTCAATATTTCACGAAATATTAGCGTAGTTAGACGTCTATATTGATTAACACTTATATCAATACCTTTATTTTTAAGTTTTTTAATAAAATATTCTTTTTTATAGAGTAAAACATCATGCCAACAAGAGGCTTGGAGTCCTTGCGGGCTGTCTTTTGAAAATCCTAGCAGAGTCCAAAAGACTTTTGGTATATTACATCCATTCCAACAAAACGATTTTTGTGTACTATCTTGTTCTTTTTCAAGTGGTAAATCAAATTTATACACATGTAAATTTGTAGCTACCATTAAAGTAAACGGTACGGTTGTTTTATACGGATATCTTAATTTTTCTTCCCATAGAGTGATATATTCGCCTGTTTCTCTGTCAATTCTACGAGTACAAGGCTTTTTATCTTCCTCATGAGGTTGCCTTATATAAGGTTGACCCTCAATCCCCTCGGGTATTTGATAAACACTTATTATTTTTTCTTCATCCCAAAACATTTAAAATCTCCATGTAAATTTAATTCCCAGCTTTGTCAACGTTATTATCGGTTTTATTGAACAATGCACCTTTTTTGATAATTTGAATGTTAATGTTAAAAAACGAATGGTCGTTTGTAATTTTTTGAACAGCTAGACCATCAATATCTTGTCTGTCATAGTTTACACCTAAAAATCCTTTAGTATTAACAATTTCTTGATTAACAGTATTGGTGATTTCATCTGCCAAGACACTTGTGCCACATAAAATAATAGCTGTTGCAATAATTAGATTTTTCATTTCTACCTCACTTTCTTAATTATTATACAATATTATTTGCAGCTAAAAATATTTGGTCTATTTGTTCGGGGGTGATACTTGCTTGGGCTGCTAATTGGTCAATCAGTGGATTATCACGATTTAAGTTGTCGCATAAGTCCCATTCAAGTTGAGCTTGTTCGTTACTTGCGATTATTTCTTTTAGTTGAGAATAATTGATACCAAGTTGCTGTAAGCCTAGTGCGAATACCCTTTTTGTGCAAGTTAAAGACAAAATAAGTTTTTTTCTCTGTTCTTTTTTAAACTGTTCAAGTTCTTCGTCAGTACGTTTCACATATTCACCGTTGTCGTCAAGATAGTATCTGTCGGGTTCGGCAGTAAACACTTTGCCTTCATAGCAAACAATTTGTTTACCTTCGGACTGTTCTTCAAATAGTTGCTGGTGTTCTTCGGGTGTTACCTTAATAAATGTGTTTTCGTCGTACCTAGGGTCTGTATTTTCTACAAAACCATAGCTATTGTCAATTTTACCAAACCCGAAAAATTCGGGTGGTTCAACTGACATTCCTTCAAGATTTTCAAAATCAAACATAAAATATATCCTTTCTTATAACAAATAATTTTTTCATATATCTTACTCCTGTTCATTGTCTGTAACATCTATATCTGTATCTGTATCAGAAACGTCGGTATCGGTGTCTATATCCGGTTCTTTTACCAATTCTACGGTAATTGCCTTATCTTCTGTCAGATGTTCAATAGTTCCTGATTGTGGCAGATAGCCGTCTGCGGATACGGAATATTCAATATCTGTACCGTACGGTATAGTCAAACTTTTGCCTTGTGTTTCGTTAATAGTTACAGTTGCTTCTTCGGGTACGGTGTTTATGGTAAAGGTAACATTTGTAAGGTACTTGTAGGCATCTGTTTTGGTTTCTTCTACCGTTGCGGTGTCAAAGAATTTGTCAAGCTGTGTGGGGGTAATACCAAGAGCTTTCCCTAACATATTAAAGATAGGATAGCTTCTGTAAAAGTTTAGAGCTTCATCAAACCTGTTAAGATAGAGAGCTTTTGTAACCTCGTCAAGTTCAGATTTCTCAATCATCGCTCTGATTTGAGCCTTGCCCAGTCCTTTTGCTAAGATTAGAGCTTCAAACACATCACCTCTGGTTAGTGAAAGGTTATCCAAGCGCTCACGCTCTTTTTGTTCCTGTTCTCTTTTGTATTCCTCTGTATCCGCAAACTGGAAATCAATTATTGGTCTATCGATTTCTTTAATTTCCAAATCAGAATATTGAGGATAATGTTTTAAGGCATTTTCAACATTTTGACGTATTGTATTATATAATACAATTTTGTTATCTTTTTCAACATAATATATCATAGATATTCTCCTTGGGTATAAATAAATTTAAAAGTATTTGCATTCATTTTACAATTATATTGGATTACAAATTGTTGCCCTTTTCGAGCAACCCAGTGAAAAGAAACATTTATACCCGTACCGTCGTTGTGGGGATTAAAAAATCCTTGAATAGCATTAGCATTATTGGTAACAGCCCCACCCATGTCCACAGACGAAATATAACAATAGGTTTTGGGTTGTATCCAAGCAACCAACTGATAATAACCATTAGCAGGAGCAGTAAATATTGAGCCAGTCTTACCAATGGTCAATACGTCAATCTGTTTAGAAGGCATTACATGCGTAGTAATAATAGTATTTAAGTCTCCATAACTTAACAGATTTACTGGTTGTTTAGTTTTTATTGTTTTTACGGAAGTTCCTGTACCACTTAAATGACCGAATATAAAAATAGGAAGGTCTATAAACGTGGTTGTTTTTGACAAATATGGAATATATCGAGTTTTATTCTCTTTAGGACTGTACCATACAACTTCATGCAATCCTGTAATATCTGGTTGTTCATCTTGAATAAAGTAATCTGAAAATATAGGGTCTGTTATATAGTTTGACATATTCGGACAGATAACCATTTCGCCTTCTACATATCCCAAAGTCAAGTAACGCAATCCTTTTCCTGTAAATGCAGGATATGTTTTATCTTCTGTAAAGGTATATTCAATATTATTAAGTGTTCCATCTTCATTTCTACCATTTGGAATAAGTACTTTAACTCCTTTTTTAATGGTTACAGAATTTGAATCATAAGTTGCCACTCCATTGGGAGCTTCGAGAATACAATTAGTTACTTGGTTTTTATTGATAAAATGCTTTTCGCCTTCTTCGTTTAAGTTAGATAGACTGGGGTTAGCAAACTTCGCTTCGCCTTGCGCATCAAGATTAGATAGACTTGGATTAGCAAACTTCGCTTCGCCTTGCGCATCAAGATTAGATAGACTTGGATTAGCAAACTTCGCTTCGCCTTGCGCATC
>CANQAV010000027.1 GCA_947589425.1 Candidatus Gastranaerophilales bacterium
ATCTTAGATACTTTTTGGTGGTCAATTGTTACTTTTACAACAGTTGGTTATGGCGATGTTTACCCAATAACTGCTATTGGGAAAATTTTATCAGCAATAATTGTTTTAATAGGTATTATGCTTTTTGCACTTCCGACAAGTATATTAACCGCAGAATTTTTGAATGAGTTTCGAAATAAGAAATAAAATTGAATAAAAATTGTTAAGTTTGAATCCTTTTACTTAAATAATTAAACTAATCATGTAGGTAGTGTTTGCAGAGCATAACCCAACATAATATAGAAAATCAGATATAGTTTATTTGATTTAACTAAGATTTATGTTTATTCAAAAAAAGGCGAATTTTTGTGTGTGGCTAAGAGAGTTGAAAAGGTACACCCGATGGCACGAGTTCTCGGAAGTGTAAAAGATATGGAAGAGTATAAGCAACAATATGTTAAACAACAACAGATAAAGAACAGGTTAATAAAAAAAGTTAAAGCAACATTTCCTAAAGAGGAACTTCGTATTTTAGAAATTGAACCTGAAGAAACAAATACCGTACCAACAGAACCTGAAAAGAAAAGGAGAGAAAAGAAATTAACACCGAGAGAAAGACAAATTAACAGACCATTTTTTAATTCTGATTATGAGAAATATGAATGGTTAATGTCTAACGGTTGCACAAATGCTGAGGATAGAAACTGGCTTGCTAAGTGTTTTGTTTTATTACTCCATATTTTATGCTAAATTAAAAAAGCAGAGTTTTTAAGTTAGAGATTAAATTTATGAAAAAAGTTAAAATTACGGTTTTAAAAACAACTTTTCAAGAAGAACTGGCTAAAGAATACGGGGTTGAAGGTTTATCAACCTGTCCCTTTCATAAAGAGGGACAAACTTATTTAGCGGATTATGCTAAACCCGAAGGTTTTTGCGATGAGGCTTGGAAAGCAATTTATCAATATGTATTTGCACTTTCTCATGGAGCAGATAAAACAACATTTTATTTTAACGACTGGATAAAAATCCCCGGTGTTGCGATTTGCTCTTGTAATGACGGTCTTCGCCCTGTTATTTTCAAACTCGAAGCAACGAATATTGAAAGTAAGATATAAAAAATGAGCTGGCTTTATTTATTTTTAGCAATAGTATTTGAAACGGTAAGTACAACATTATTAAAATATTCAAACGGTTTTTCTGTTATATTACCTTCAATCGGAACGGTAGTCGGATATATATTGTGTTTTTATTTTTTATCTTTAGCATTCAAAACAATAGATATTAGTATTGCTTATGCGGTTTGGGGAGCTGTCGGGATTGTATTAATTACCTTAATCGGAATATTTTTCTTTCACGAAAATATTTCGTTTTTAAAAATTTTATTTATTGCTTTGATAATTATAAGCACAGTTGGTTTAAGACTGATTAAATAAATTTTATATCTTTGAATATAAAATATAGCCTAAATAAGTTGCCAATAAACCTATTGAACAACTTAATATAAAATATAAAATTCCGTAAAATATTTTTCCGTTTTTGATAAGTTCAAAAACTTCAAGATTTAAAGTGCTAAATGTTGTTAAACCGCCTAAAAAGCCTGTGGTTATAAATAATTTTAAAATATGAGGGAAATTATTAATTTTATTTATAGTCAGTGCAAAAACAAAACCTATAATAAAACAACCGATAATATTAACGAAAAACGTGCCGATTATCGGATATATTAAAGTTTTTTTAGCAAGCAGAGTTACAAGGTATCTTAACATTGACCCAAGTCCTCCGCCAATAAAGATTGATATACATTGCATTATCATAAAACAACTTTAACATAAAATCGCAATTTTATTTAATCAATATTTAGCGAATAGTGAATATTACTTATTTTGATATATACAATTTTATTATTTTATCGTGTCATCTTTCATTTTAAAAGAAAAAACCATAACAAATTTAGGCTTATCCCCTTGCGGTGTTAAATTTGTGACTTGACCGACTGTTTGGCCGGTATCATCCACTATGTCATAAACACCATCTGAATTACCATCTTTATATCTTATTACATAAGGCTGAGGGTAATCTATGGGTAAATCTTTGGAATTTTTTAATGTAACATCAGTGTTATCACGCATATATTGATTCCACATTATTGCAAAATGAGGTTTTTCATCGCCTATATTTTCAATAACCCCGACATCATAGTGCATATTTGGATCTAAGTTATCAAATTCAATCTTACCGCCGTCGCATTTTACAAAATCTTTTACTTGTGTACCTGTTTTAGTATCAAAAAGTGCATAAGCACGTATTAGTTGTGTACAGTCTATTTCAATTCTTCTTGGTTTAGGAACTAACGTAACTTTAGCCATAACATCGCTAAATTTATCTTGCTCCATAACTTCTCCTTTTTTGTTTGACTCTCATCAAAATAATTATAGATAAATTTCAAATTTTGAATATAATTTTAAAATTTATTTACATTTAAAATTATATTTTAAACTTTTCACCGTCTAAATATTTTATAACCTTTGCAGGGTTTCCGACAACAACGGCATTATCGGGAACATCTTTTGTGACAACCGCACCTGCACCAACTACAGCGTTTTCTCCAACAGTTACGCCTGGAAGAATTGTTACATTCACCCCAATCCAGACATTTTTCTTAATATGAACAGGTTTACAGGTAATAATATGTCTTTCATACATATCATGGTTATTTGTTGCTATTGTGCAATTTAAAGAAATCATTGTGTTATCTTCAATAGTGAGTCCACCCGCTGACATACATTGAAAACCGTTTAATATAACGACATTTTTACCTATTTTAACTTTATCGGCTAAAATCGTAAAAATCGGAGGATGAATAACGGTATTTTCTCCTAATGTATGATTAAAAAGTTCATCAATTAATTTTTTACATTCAGGAGTAGTAGGATTTGTTTGGTTTATCCTGAAACATAAATCAGAACTTCTTTTTGCTTCTTCAATTCTTTCAGGTTCTTGATTTCTAACATCAATTCTTATTTCTTCCATAATTACCTCACTATTTCTAATGTGCACAAAAACCGAATAATATTCATTGACTTATATTCAATGAATATAGTACAATAAAAATTGTAAAAGTAAAGAGGTAGTGTTTGAGGTATTAATTGTGACAAACAGACAGCTTGCTGCTATGGAAACTAAAAAGAAACTTATTGAAACGGCAAAAAATATAATATGCAAAAAGGGGCTAATAAATACATCTATTGAGGAAATTACAAAAGCCTCGGGTGTATCAAACGGAACATTTTATACCTATTTTAAACGCAAGGAAGATATTGTTTTTGCTCTAAGTGATTATATGTTCCAAAAACTTTATGATGAGGCTTTAGCATATAATGCAGGAATTATAGAACGTCTTGCAGTCTATATGACAAGTTTTGCCGAATATATCGAAAAAAGCAGTCTGAAGTTGTGTCAGGAATGGGTCCGAAATTCAGTTAATCCTGATATTTTCCCTGACGGGAAAACAAAGTTGTCAGCCGACATCTCTGCAATTAACAGTTTACTTAATAATGCAATTCAAAAGGGCGAGTTAAAAAAAGATACTCCCGTTGAATTGCTAACGCAAACCTTTGCCGACCTTCTTTACGGTCAAATGCTGTGCTGGGATATTTCAGGCGGAGAATACAGCTATAAAAAACGCACAAAACAATTCTGTGAAAAAATTTTAGGCTCAATTATAGGGCAATATTTGGAAAAATAAAAAAGAAAGGATAGCGATGTATTTAGAAAATATCAATAGTCCACAGGACATTAAGAAATTAAATACGGAAGAATTGAAAGTTTTAGCGGATGAAACAAGAAAAGCTCTTATAAATAAAATTAGCAAAGCAGGAGGTCATAGCGGCCCGAATTTAGGAATGGTTGAAATGACGGTTGCACTTCATTATGTTTTTGATTCTCCTAAAGATAAAATAGTGTTTGACGTATCACATCAATGTTATCCGCATAAAATCTTGACAGGCAGAAAAGAGGCATTTTTAGATAGCAATCATTTTGGTGATGTAACAGGATACACAAATCCTCTTGAAAGTGAACACGATATTTTTGCCGTAGGACACACTTCAACCTCCGTTTCTTTAGCTTTGGGTCTTGCCAAGGGAAGGGATTTACGACACGCAAACGGCAATATAGTTGCAATTATCGGTGACGGCTCATTATCGGGCGGTGAGGCACTCGAAGGCTTAGACTATGCGGGAGAATATAATAAAAACTTAATTATTATCCTTAACGACAACGACCAAAGTATCGCAGAAAACCATGGCGGTATGTATAAAACTTTAAAAGAATTAAGAGAAACTAACGGTAATTCATCAAATAATATTTTCAAATCTTTCGGCTTGGACTACAAATATTTAGATGACGGTCATGATATAAAAAGCCTTGTTGATTTATTCAAAAGTGTAAAGGATATTGACCACCCGATAGTATTACATATCCATACAATAAAAGGAAAGGGGTTGCCATATGCTGAAAAAGACAGAGAATCTTGGCATGCAGGCGGCCCGTTTAACGTAGAAGACGGAAGTCCTAAGTTTAAGGTGCAAGAAGTTGATAATCCGGTATTTGACAGCATAAAAGAATTGCTTGATACAAACCCAAAGGCAATAGTTTTAAATGCGGCTACTCCTATGGGGCTTGGAATGGTAAAAGGAGTCAGAGAAGAATACGTTAATAGAGGTCAATTTATTGATGTCGGAATTGCAGAAGAAAATATGGTTGCTATGAGTGCAGGCATTGCAAAAAATGGTGGAACTGTCGTGTTTAGTACCTTTGCACCGTTCTTTCAAAGAACTTATGATCAAATATCTCACGATTTATGCTTAAATGACGCTCCCGCAACTATGCTTGTATTGCAACCCGGAGTATATGGGTTAAATTCCAATACACATATCGGTTTATGTGATATTCAAATGTTTGCTCATATTCCGAACCTAATCTATTTAGCACCTGCAACAAAAGAAGAATATTTCCAAATGTTCAAATTTGCAACCACGCAAAAAGAACATCCCGTTGGAATAAGAGTACCTGCAAATCTGCCTGAAACAGGAGTTAAAGACACAACCGATTATTCAAAATACAATAAAAATAAAGTTGAAAAAGAAGGTTCTAAAGTGGCTTTATTTGCAGTCGGTGTTTTAATGCCTTTGGCTATGAAAACCGCACAAAAAGTCAAAGATGAAACAGGATTTGATATTACTGTTATAAATCCGAGATTTTTGACCGGTTTGGATGAAGAACTGCTAAATAAATTAAAAGATAAACATCAACTTGTTATCACAATAGAAGATGGCGAATTGATGAGCGGATACGGACAAAACATTGCATCATTCTTCGGAAATAGCGATATGAAAGTTTTAAATTACGGCATATCTAAGGCATTTCATACGGATTTTAATCCTGATGAACTATTAAAAGAAAACGGAATTTCATCGGAAAATCTTGTAAATGTCATTAAAGAATTTATTACAAAATAATTTTTAAAAAAAGCCGAGGTTTAATCTCTGTCGGCTTATTTATATGGTAATTTCGACATCCGTAAATATTTACAAAAATACCCCAAGAATAAGTCTTTGGGGTATTTCAATATATTAAAACTTATTATTTTACAGTATCATCTTTCATTCTAAAAGAATAAACCATTCTAAATTCGGGTTTACCCTCTTGAGGGTATAATTTTGTGACTTGTCCTACTATTTTTCCTTTATCATCCACTAAATCATAAACACCGTCAGAATTATCATCTTTATATTTTATTAAATAGGGGTCAGGATATAGTACGGGCAAATCATTGGAATTATTTAATATTGCATCCGTATTATCACGCATGTCAGCTGTCCAATTTATTGCAAATTGAGGTTTTTCATCGCCTATATTTTCAATAAACCCGACATCATAGTGCATATTTGGGTCTAAGTCGTTAAATTCAATCTTTCCGCCGTCGCATTTTATGAAGTCTTTAACTTGTACTCCTGTTTTAGTGTCATATAGTGCATAAGCTCGCATTTTTGGTGTACAACTTATCTCAATTCTTCTCGGCTTTGGAACTAACATAACTTTAGGCATTTCACCGCTAAACTTATCTTCTTTCATGACAGCTCCTTTTTGTATAGCTAAATAATACAATTTAATTATTTCAAATTTTTCAAATTTTGAATATAATTTTAAAACTTATTTACATTTATTTTTAAAAATTTGAAAAAAGTAAATAATAGATTTATTACTCAAAATAATTATTTCTACCTTTGTATTTAATTATAATCTTTATAAATATCCTTCAATATCTTGATAAAATCTTTTAATTGCTCTCTTTTATCGTTTGACCT
>CANQAV010000028.1 GCA_947589425.1 Candidatus Gastranaerophilales bacterium
ACGGAAACAACAGCAACAATTCTATCTTTTAAAGAATAACATTCCAATGGAAGCATGGTTTTCAAGATTTTAAAACGTTTATTTTCACTATAATCATGTAAATCACGAGGATGAGGTTTGAAATATATTTTATATCCTTTTTCTATTAATCTCTCCATTATATCTTGCTGATATTTTAAAAGCTCTTCATAAGTATAAAAATTATAAGTTTTACCATGGCAATACGTACCTAAGAATATAATATTTTTATCTTCTTTATTAAATTCCGTTTCTAAAGGGAATAGCTCTTCACACTTTTTTCCTGTTTTTATAAATTCCTTTTTATCTAATTCCATTATATTTTTATCAAATCCTTCTAAATATCCAATTGTATTAAGTTTATCAAGATATTTTGCAAAAATAAGCCCTTGCGTTTTTGTATAGTCTATTAACGGCATAGGGAAAAGACAACACACACCCTCATCTGTAATATATCTTTTTGCTTTAGGATATAGATCTGCCAAATTTTGAAAAGCAATATGACCGTTTGTAAAATATATTTCATCAAAATCAGTAAGGAAATTGTTTATAAAATAAGTTATTATTTTATAACTTTCAATATTACAAAACGAATAATATTTTTTTACCGGAAATTGTTTAATAATTTCTTTCATCTCAAATTCAAATTCCGGCTTTGCTTGTGTACATGATATTATACTATTCTCGCTGGTATGCTCCATTTGATTAATAATCGCAAGAGAATTTATTAAATTTAAGTTTCCGTTTGTAATAATTAATCGTCTTGTTATTTTGTCTTTTTTTCTTCTTAGATAAAGATTATATTTTTTTTGAAAAATCAAATATTTAATATACAAAATAAAATGGAAATACGATTTAAATGATATTTTTATACCGAGAAAACATATTTTATATTTCGTAAAAAAAGCAGATGGGTGTTTTTCTATGTTTAACAATATCATTATATTTTCCCGGAATTTTTTATACAAATTTAATAATAATATAAAAATTATAGTGCTGCAAAATATTGAGCTATTACGCCAGAATAACATTTAGCTTGCCGGGTATATTTATATTTAATCGGTAGACTAAAGTCTACCCTACGATTACTACAATTACGACAATTAAAAAAATATCTGTAGGGTGGACTTCGCTCCACCGTTTCTCTGCATTTATCGGTAGACTAAAGTCTATCCTACAATTACTACAATTGCGACAATTAAAAAAATATCTGTAGGGTGGACTTCGCTCCACCGTTTCTCTAAAGTCTACCCTACTAAAGTAGGGTGGACTTTAGTCCACCATTTTTCCGTATTCATTTATCGGTAGACTAAAGTCTACCCTACAGTTGCTTCGCTCCACCAATATAAAAAATGATAGACTACTACTTCTTCTTAATAATTAATTTTTCATAAAGTTTTTCTATAACTTTATTCTCAGATAACAATGGTTTATCTTTTATAAAATTCAAATATTCTTTGTTGATTTCATCTCGCAACTCTTCAAAAGTTTTTGATTTTGTATTAATCTCAAGAAGAACATTGACGTTTGGGCTATATTCTTTAATAATATTAATTCCTATATCATTATCAGCCTTTTTAATTAAATCAGTTGCACAAAACCCCGCAATATTTTGATAATGATACATTTGGCACAAAGCGGAAGAAAAAAGAGAAACAATTGCTAAGCACTTATCCTTTAAATTGTAGCATTCAATAGGAAGCTTTGTTTTCAGAATTTTAAAATTTTCATTATCTTTATATTCTTTTAAATCTCTGGGGTGAGGTTTAAAATATACCTTATAGCCTTTTTTGATTAATTTTTTGATGATGGTGTTTTGATAAGCTGTTAATTCTTCAAAAGTAAAAAATTGAGAAGATTTTTTTGAGCAAAAAGTTGCAAGAAAAATTATGTTTTTATTGTTTGGATTAAGTTTAATATCAAGCGGATAGAGCTTTTCCAGCTTTGAAGAGATTTTTAAAAATTCATCTTTGCTGATATTACGGCTTACCCCCCCCCTCCAGTAGCTTAAAGCGCCAATTCTGTTGATTTTATTCAAATAGTTTGTAAAATATATGTTTTTAATTTTTGAATAGTCGATAAAATTTGCGGGATATAGAGGGTTTATGCCTTCATCAGTAATATTTTGAATAATATTAGGGTAAAGTTTTGCAATCCTATAAAACAATTCATGTCCGTTGGTAAAATATATTTCATCATAATCAGTCAGAAAATTATCAATAAAATATTTAACTACATAATCATGGCTTTTATTGCAAAAAGAAAGATATTTTTCTAAAGGTGTAGTATTGCTTATATTTTTTAATACTTTTTCGTATTCCTCATCAGCAGGCGTCCAAACTAAAAGAGTATTTTTGGAATTTTTGTTTAATTCAAGTTGGTTGATCAAAGAAAGGGTATTGATTAAATTCAAGTTCCCGTTTGTTAAAAAGAGCCTTCTTATTGTATTGTCTTTTTTGCTTTTTAAATATTTTTTATATTTGTAATTAAAAAGTATAAGCTTAAACTTTTGTAATTTAAAAATTTTAAAAGAAAATTTTATGAATAAAAATGTCAGCCTGATTTTGATTTGATACAGGTTTGATATTTTTTCAATGTTAAATAATTTCATTTGAATTTTAATTTCCTGCAATAAATTGTTATAGGATTATGATAATATAAAAAAATAATTGGTGATGGAATGAGTTTGAATTGGTTGATAGCCGTAGTTATTGGTAGACTAAAGTCTACCCTACAATTACAACAATTGCGACAATTAAAAAAATATCTGTAGTTTTTCCGTATTCATTTATCGGTAGACTAAAGTCTACCCTACAGTTGCTTCGCTCCAACATTATTCTATTTCGTTTTATTGAACATATCAAATAAATCTTGCATTTTTTTGAATTGAAGTGATGGGGGATAAGAAGGCAATTTATCATAAACTTTTTGAAGATAATCATTTTTTGACAAAAGCGGCATTTGACTTAGGGCAGCTTGATATTTTTTTAATATTTCTTCTTGCGCCTGTTTAAAAGTTTTATTATTAACATCAAGCGAATATAGCATTTCAACATCAGGAGAATATTGAGCAATGATATTTAATCCAAAATCGCAAGCATTTTTATCTAATTCATTAGCGCAAAACCCCGGGATTTTATTAAAATGATACATTTGGCAAGAAGCAGATGAAAAAAGAGAAACAACAGCAAGGCATTTATCTTCTAAATCATAAACTTCAAGAGGTATTTTAGTTTTAAGTATTTTGAATTTTTCTCTTTCTTTATACTCTATAGTATCTCTCGGGTGTGGTTTAAATATAACCGTATAACCTTTTTCAATTAATTTATCTGCAATTTTGTTTTGATATTCGGCTATCTCTTCAAAAGTTAAAATTCCAAGCCCTCCAATTGTGGCGCATAGTATAACATTTTTATCTTCTTTATTTAATTTTAAATCAAGAGGATAAAGCTCGGCTATTTTTTGTCCTATTTGCAAAAAATTCTTTTTATCAATAAAACAGAGCTTTTTTAAATCGTCTTGAGAAGCGCTTGCAAGGTCAATTTTATCTAAATATTTATTAAATATAAATTTTTCAATCTTGGAATAATCAATATTTTTGTGTTTAAACTGAGTGCAAATTCCTTCCTCAATTATAAAATATTTTGAATAAGGAAAGATAATTTTTGCAATTTCAAACATGTATCTGCAATTTGGCAAATATATTTCATCAAAAACAGCTGACTTAGCTAATATAAAATAATTTAATAAATCCATTAAACTTACATTACAAAAAGAGTAATATTTTTTAATTTCGGTCAGTTCACTAATTTTTTTTGTAATTTCAATAAATTCGTCTGAAGCAACATGTGACCACACCAATATATTGTTTTCGGAATTTTCATTCAAATTAAATTGATTAATAATTGCTAAAGTGTTTATAAGGCTTAAATTGCCCGAAGTCATAAAAAGCCTTCTTGTTTTATTATGTTTTTTTGGTTTTTTAATTTTGTTTAAATATTTAAAATATCGAAAAGCAAATTTCAGATATTCAAGCCTAATAATTTTAAAAGAAAATTTTATCCCTAAGACGGTTATTTTTAAAATATTAGTTGTGAAATCTTTTTCTACCAATTCTATTTTAAATAATTTCAATTCTAAAAACCTTTTTAGTTGTCTAATAATTATTTTATTTGTTTTTGCAATATATTTTTTATAATAATATAAAAATAGCAGCAGTACATAAGAAAGATTGAAAAAATATTTATGAATGCCAAACTATATAAAATTTCTTGTAATAATTTTTTTTGTTTTATACAATTGTGATAAATTATTAAATTAAAGTTTTTATTAAAAATTAAGAGCATTATGGAAGATAAAAAAACATATTTTAACAATATCGATTTTTTAAGATTTTTGATGATTTTAGAAATCGTTATGTTTCATCTTTTTTTCGGAAATTCATTGTTCATGCAAGCCTCTACCCCTCCCTTCCATGAGTTAAATAAAGTTTATGCTTATTTACATAAATGCGTTGGTGCTTATGGCTATATGGCAAATGATTTCTTTTTTATTGTTTCGGGGTTTTTTCTAAAATATAACTTTAATAAAACGCTAAGTTTCATTGGCTTTATTAAACAAAGAGTAATAAGACTTTTACCCGTGCTTTTGGGAGTATATATTATTTATTTTTTAATGTCAAAAATCGGTCTTATAACATTCAAAAAATATGATAACCTTTTTGTTTTACTTTTTTTAAATAACTCGGGCTTAATGCTTCAAGGAACAAATATAGGCGGAAGCTGGTTTGTATCGGCACTTGTTTTTGCTTCCGGTTTTTATTTTTATCTTTATAAATATTTTCAAAAATATATCTGCGATTTTATAACTTGCCTTGCGACAATTTTTTCTTATGCTTTTTTAATACATGTAAACGAGGGAAAAATTGACATAAATCCCCTTGCAACTTACTATAATTTTATCAATGCGGGTATTTTGCAAGCATTAGCAGGGATTGGTCTTGGGATAATAATTTTTAATCTTTATTCAGACTATAAAGATAAGTTTGGTGAGAATTTCAAGGATAAGAAAAAAGCAATGCTCCAAACTTTGTTATTCAGCGCTTTTGAAGTTTATATTTTAATCTTTTTAATTAATAATATGACGTTTCATAAAATAAGCTTTGATAACAATATTATATTCATACTCGGTTTTTGTGTTTTAATCTTTTTATTTTTAATTAAAAGAGGTATAATTTCAAAAATTTTAGACTGCAAATTATCAAAAGAGCTTGGAAAATATACTTATTCGATTTTTCTTGTGCATGGAATAGTAATAAGCTTTTTATGCAACTTTTTTTATAAAACTCATGCTCAATTTGCGTATAATCATCCCATATTACAAATTGTAATTGTTCTGATTTTGAGTTTTGCTGCGGGAGCTATGATGTTTCATCTTGTTGAGCGCCCTATGGTATCTTTTTTAAAGAGAATAAAATAATTTAGCTGTTAAAATTCCTTGCAATAATTTATGGTTTATTAATATAATAAATTGGACAAGGGAAGCTATATGGATAAAAAATCAAATAAACTATATATTGTAATGTATCATTATATCAAAGACTTTACTAATCCCCTGTTTAAAAAATTTAAAAATTTAAAAGGACTGGACGCTGATTTGTTTGATTTACAGCTTGATTTTTTCTCTAAAAATTTTAACGTTTTAACAATGCAAGAAACAATTTCAGCTCTCGAGGGGGGGGGCCTAGAAGAAAATTCAATGCTTTTAACTTTTGATGACGGTTACTATTGCCATTATAGCGCTGCCTATCCGATTTTAAAAAAGCATAATATGCAGGGTTCATTTTTTATTCCCGCTAAAGTGCTTGATAAAAAAGACAAGTTATTAAGCACTAACAAAATCCATTTGATTATTGCTAATAACAATATTAATGATATTTATAAAGAATTAAATTC
>CANQAV010000029.1 GCA_947589425.1 Candidatus Gastranaerophilales bacterium
TAAAAAATGAAGATTTAGACCAATACGAAAATTTAACTAATTTAGAATTATTATCAGTTTTAAAAGAATTGATTAAAAACGGTAGAAAATATACTTTTGGAAGGTTTATATTAACGTGCAAAAAGCAGTTTTATATGTGTGCAAGGTAAACTTTTGTAAATAAATTATTAGTTTGCTGATAATTTTTATCAGTTACGGGCATTATATAAGTATACAGCAATTATAACATAAAAATAAAATAGAAAAGAGGTAAAAAATGACAGTATCAGAAATTGAACAAATCAAAAACGAATTAAGACAAGAACGAGCCAAAGCTCTAGCTATTGCCCGAGAGAATATTAAAAAGGCACAGTTAGAACTTGAACAAATTATTAGCTATTACAACCAATTAAATATTTAATCAGTTATTTTAATTAATTAATTTTCTCACTCCCTAACAACTATAAAACAATCAAAACATGCTTATATAGCGTTACTTGTAATGCAAAAAATGAAAGGATAAATAAATGAAAAAACGTTTAAAGTTTCAAAATTCTACTGATACACTTTTTATTGATATTGAACTTAAAACAAAAGCTAATAATCATGTTGTATTTTCTGCAAGCGGTACTTTATATAATTCCCTAACATGGTTTAATGACAATTATCTTATTTCAGGTGGTCAAAATTTAGATATTATCCCCGAATTTATAAAAACTGTTAAAGATAAAAGAAATATAAAAAAATTACAAACTATTCATGATATCTGGAAACACTACCATTTAAATGACATGCACGCAGACTGTGAACATGCTATTAATGAAACGAATTCAAAAGATGTGTCCATATATGAATATTCCTTTAAGGGTAATTTTTATAAATTAAAAAAATTAATTACTTTAATTCAAAAAAATAGTTTACTTTCAAAATCAATCAAAATAAACAATAAAATAAAACAGCTTATAAATTATGGGTATTCCTTTACTTCAGAATTTAAATTAAATCACTTTCCTAAAGTAGTACAAAAATTTTATAAATTGAGTAAGTCAAAAACAGTTAATACACAATGGCTAAGTTATAATGCACAACTTACCCCAAGCGGTATTTTATGCAAGCCATGCCCAATATGCGGATATAAATATGGCACTTCATGGAATTATAGACCAATTCCAAGCGATATTTTACAAAAAATTACACAACTTTGTAAATAATGAAAGGAATATAAAATGAGATTAACAAATAAGCATGATGTTGCACACAACTTTTTTTATCAAACAAGCAATAAAAAGTATACTTTCGGCGGAACTTGTAGTTTTGATGAATATAGATTTTTTTCATACGATACATGTATAGGAGAAATTACCGAAGATATAAACGGACAAAGAGTTTTATTAATATCTGATAATAATTTTTCACATACAACAAGTAAACATTTAAGTGCTTTGTATAGTGCTAACCCCTTTTATAATACTTATAACTTTGTTCAAGACTATGGCAATAGAGAATTTTATACGGATGAAATTTTAAAAATAATTAAAAACAATTTAAAACCTACAAAATTTACACGTAAAGAAAACAGGGAAGCATTTATACATAATTTTAAAATGCTTAAAAATATGCTTTTAATCAAAAAATTTCAAGGTTATAAAGAAGAAATTATACAATTATTAAAAGACAATGTTAAAACATATCAACTTATTACGAATGATACAAAATTTAAAGAGTATAAAAAACAAGAATCAATTAAACAAAAAGAAGCACAAAAGAAATTAAAAGAAGAATTAAAAGACTTTATACAAAATTATAGTTATTTAGATTTAGTTAAATGGTTTAATACTTCATACTTTTTTAATGATTATTCAATTGAAGCATACAACCAAGAGAAAAAACTTAAACCAAAAGCAGAAAAACTCTTTAATCCTAAAAAAGATTTATCTTTTATATGGGTAGAAGGTGAAAAGATTAAAACATCTCAGTATATAACAGTAGATTTAAAAGAAGTTACAGCCTTATTAAAACTGTACCTAAAAGCTAAATTAAAACGTGGTATGAAAATTTCATATTATACAATTTTAGAGATTAAATCTACTTATATTAAAATAGGCTGTCATAAAATCCCTATAGAAAACATAAATGCATTAATTGCTTACTTAGGATTAAGGCAAGAAGAAGAACAAGCAGCATAAGAAACGAAAGGATAAATTAAAATGATTGGAAAGCGTATTAAATATCCTATATTAAATTCATGGGATAATTGTTATACCGAATTAGCTTATAATATCAAAATTTATAATATTTTCCCTAACAAATATCACGATAAAATTTATGAAATGTTATTTAATCCCGATATTTCAAGTGAGGTTTTTAACCATTATATAAAGTTTCTTATTAAAGATTTTGAAACTTTACACCCATTTTATAAAATATCCTTTAATGGTAGAAGTGGAGGATATTTAATATGTTCATACAAAGATAATAATTATAATGTTTATATTAAAGATACTCCTACAAGTGTTTTAAAAGCTTTTAGAAAATTAGCTGTTAACATTTATAATCAGATTTTATACTTAGCTAAAAATGCAACTATTGAACAAGAAACATACTTAAAAGAATGTAGTTATTATACTTTAAAAATAGCATAAGGAGTAAAAATGCTAAAAATTAAAATATATCTTTTAAAATTAAAATTAAATATCTTTTATTGGCTATTAAAACATTTAATCTGGAGCAAATTATTTTTAAGAAGATTGGAAAGGATTTAAAAATGAGTTATTGCCCAAACTTAAATATTGCAGAGATAGAAAAACTATCACAAGAACAAATAAGCAAAAAACTGAATGAATGTGAGCAAAACTGTAATAGATACATACAATGTGACACAGTAGCTTATATGAATGATATATTAAATTATTCCGAAAATTGCCCGAAAGAACTTACACAAGATGATATATTACAAACTTTTTCAAGTGATGACTGTATATTTTCAAGAATAAGTTGTGTACAGCTTTGTAATAAGTTTTGTAATTGCCCTTTATATGATGCAATGTGTAATCGAGAGTATGATGCTTTTTATAATAAAGAATAGGAAGGTAAAATAAAATGAAAATATCTAAAATGTATATTTTTGAAGAAAAGGCACAAGCTGAAATCTTTATTAAATTTTTAAATGAAATTAAAATACCTTATAGACAGATATGGCAATCAAAATATAATAGGGATATAAGTTATGATTATGAGCCCTTTTGTAATGATGGTTTTAATATTAATATTGAAATTAAACAAATTAAAGAAAATAAAAACAAAATATTATTTAGTAGATACTTATATGAAAAAACATCTAAAATGCTTAACCACCTTGAGCTCTGTTATAATAAGGAGTTAATATAATGTGCTTAGCTTCTGAACTGGATACAATCAATAATATTTTTTATGCTGATAATAGCTTAAATGTCATTATGTCTAAGGCTAATGAACTTGTAAAAGTCTTTAAAACTAAATCATTAAAAAGCTTTAAACAAAAGGACATAGAAAAGTATTTACTATACTTAAAACAACAGGGTAATAAAAACAGTACAATTAATTCTAAACTAGCATACTTATCTAAGTGCTTAAAGTATCACCACATAAGGTTAATAATGCCATATCAAACAGTTAAAAGTGCTTATAAAAATATTATCAGCTTAACGGACTTTGAACAGTTAAGGAATAAATTTAAGAATAATAAAGAATTACTCCAATTTATTACTATTGCTTTTTATACGGGGTTACGAGCTAATGAAATTTTAAATATCCGTATGTTTCACCTAACAAAAAGAGCAGATACATATTTTATTAATCTCTATGATACAAAAAACCATACAGATAATTTAATACCCGTATCACATAAGTTAAATAATATACTGGATAACTTTGAAGAATTTACACTTAATTATAAACAGATTTATTATATACTTAAAAAAGAAGGTTTAAGACCACATCTTTTCAGACATAGTTTTATAACACGTTGTTTTGAGGCGGGATTAGATACACATACAATAATGAGAATAGTAAATGAAAAGTCCGCAAAGAGTTTACAAAGTTATGTTCATTTAAGGAATAACTTTTTAATCAAAGAGGTAAATAAATTATGAAAAGAGGTAACAGTGAAACTACAAAAAATTGTCAACAGTAAAATCTTAGCTAAGAAATTATCAGCAATGTTTGATTATATCGTATGGTTAGAATTGCATTCACGGGATAACTTTATATTGATAGGGGACAGACACGGCACGGACTCCCTGGAGTGCAGACCATATAAACACGGAATAACTACAGATTTAATAATAAAAAATCAAGTTGACCGTAGAGAACTAACAAAAAAACTAAAAGCTATGACCGAAGCAGAAATAATTTTAACTTTTGATAATGAAAACCCATTAATTATAATGGAAGGCATAAGAACAAAAGAACAATGCAGTTATTTTTGTTCAGCCAATCCCGCTAAGACTATGGAAGAAGTTAATGGGAGTATTAAATGGGATTTTGATTTATTTAAAAAGATTTTAGGTATTAAATAACATAAAAAGGAAAGGAATATTAATTATGTTAGTAACGTATCAAAAAGACAGTATTGTTATTTCATCTTTTAAGAGTGTAGCAGAACTATTAAGAGTTCTAACTACCGTGAGAAAATTATCAACTAATGACATAGTTAAAATGTCAGGTCTAAGTTTTCTAACTGTACAAAGAATCTTACAAGGTGTTCAAAAAGTAACAAAATATACAAGTGAGAAACTCGGAAAAGTTTTTAATTTTAACTCAATGTACTTTTATAAGAAACAATTAGAAGACAATATAAAAGCACTTGAAAAAGAAATAAAACAATTAAGTATTTAAACTATAATTTATTTATTATAAATAAAAAATTAATTATAACTTATTTGTTATTATTTTATTGTTAATTTAATTTTTAGTTGTTAATTAATTTATATTATTTATATTGTTAGCAGAGGGGAGTTCCCCTCGCACCCCCTAACCAGTCATCGGCGGCTCAATTATATATAATTAGTTTATCAATGTTTTTTGACCATTTCAAGTCTATTTTGTCAAGTTTCTATTCGATATATGCTGTTAGATAAAATATGCTAATTAGGTCTAAAATAGCCCCCCATAAGAAAAATAGTTAAACAAATAAATAAAAAAGTTTTACAAAAATTTACAATAAATAATAAATATTTTATCTGTTAATTTTTCTGTTAACCTTTTCTCCTGTTAATCTTCCACCCATTGACTGGATAGCTTCAAAAACGTATGGTTGAAATTACAAAATAAAGGATAAAATAAACTAATTAAAAGTTATAAATCATAGCCCCTGTTTAAAATTTTAGTTAAATAAAAATTTAAAAATATTAAATTTATTAAGTTTTAAACAAAAATAAAATTTTAAAATCATATAAAATCACTCCCTTCAATATCCT
>CANQAV010000030.1 GCA_947589425.1 Candidatus Gastranaerophilales bacterium
GACGAAAAGTAATATTTTCTTTTAATTATCAAATCTTTTACAAATTCAATCGAGCATAAATAACCTATTGCTTTAAAGGGGACGGGATGCTTTCTTGTAAGTCTGTTTAAAAACAGATACATCAGGTACGCAGGAATTAAGTCAAGACCTGCAAAAAACATATTGCCTGAAAAATCAATTAATTTAGGATATTTTAAGCAATACATTGATATTCCATATAATATTAAGCTTAATAACAGTAAAATTGGGAATATCTGCCATTTTTTTAAACCTTCAAGCTCTTTAAACAATCCGCATATTTTAATAAAGAAATATGTTGTAATTATAAAATCTATAGCGGTAAGCAATATAATCACAAGTATGCTAATATCCACTCCGGTAACAGGAGCGCTTTGAAATATCGGAATTTTTTCATATAATAATATAAGAAAAGATTGGGATAAATGTGCTATAAGTTCACAGGTTTTATCAAACAGAAAACCCGTAAGAACTATGAATATTAATACTCTTAAAATATATTTTAAAATGCGTTTTGCCATTTTTAAATCCCTTATCTATGATGCTTTAGACTTTTTATATTTCATTTTGCTCCTTTTTCCCTTGTATATTTTATCTTTGGTCTTACAAAGAAAAATATAATTTCTTTCTTTTCTTTTGAAGCAACTATTCCCGAAGTATAGTTATCATTGTCATTAGAGTTTTTCATTATGTATATATTGTATTTTTCTTTGTCTTCAACCTTAAAATCAATTCTTGAACTTGATAATTCATTATATTCATTGTAAGGCATTTCATCTTTAATATTTTTTCTGTTATCATCAATTATTTTTTCAATGTCTTCAAGGTCGCAATTAAATCTTGCATAATCATTATTTTCTTCGATAGCACTCCAATCATAGAATGATTTATAGTTTGTCACATTTTTGGGAAGAGTCTTTGGTAAATGTGCAATATTATATTTATTATTTTCACTTGTTAAATAACTCAAAAAACTGCAATACCCATGGGCACATTCACCAATAGAATCGGAAGTGAAATACGAAAATTCACATTTATAAAAAATCAGCGAGATAATAAACATTAATATCGTATAATATATAACTCGCTTCATTTTCCTTATTTTCTTATATAGAATAAAACATATTATACAACCCGTTAAAATTGCTAAACTGTATAATTTGTTGTATGTGGATGTAGAATTTTGAAGATGAATTGAGTAAAAATATAACAATACCTGAAAAATTATCATTATAATTAAGATAATCTTTGAGAATATGTATGTTTTTGTTTTTTTAAATTTACGATATTCTTCGCTGTTTAAATTATCTCTATACTTTAAAAACCAAACTTTTATATTTCCTATTACATCATTTACAAATTGAGACGAAAAGTAATATTTTCTTTTAATTATCAAATCTTTTACAAATTCAATCGAGCATAAATAACCTATTGCTTTAAAGGGGACGGGATGCTTTCTTGTAAGTCTGTTTAAAAACAGATACATCAGGTACGCAGGAATTAAGTCAAGACCTGCAAAAAACATATTGCCTGAAAAATCAATTAATTTAGGATATTTTAAGCAATACATTGATATTCCATATAATATTAAGCTTAATAACAGTAAAATTGGGAATATCTGCCATTTTTTTAAACCTTCAAGCTCTTTAAACAATCCGCATATTTTAATAAAGAAATATGGCGTAATTATAACAGCTATAAGGATAAGCATTATATATCCCAATAAGCTGATATCCATTTCAAAAGAATGAAGATTTTGAAAAATCGGCACTAAGCCATATAAAAATACAATAAGTTCTCCGAATAAACGTGTTACAAGATCACAGGTCTTTTTTAACAGAAAACCCGTAAGAACTATGAATATTAATACTCTTAAAATATATTTTAAAATGCGTTGTGTCATTTTTAAATATCTCACTCATGATGCTTTAGGGTATTATATCATATAAATTAAATTTTTTATTCCCAAAGTAAATCAAGTTCTTCTTTGGGAACTTTTACATCAAAAACACTAAAGAATGGTTTTAGGTTGCCTTTTTTCATTTGATTATATCCGGCTTTATTAAAAGGGTCTATATTGTTTTTGTTATAATCATTAGTATCACAAATTTTAAGGTGCAAATTACCTTCTTTATCTAAATACATATTTTTAACATCAACTTTTCCGAGTGAAGTCTTCCAATTGAAACCATCATGCGAGTTTAGATTAAAAGACATACTCAACTCCGGGTTGTTTTTTAAAATTTCATTTTTATTATTCTTTATAAATTTTCTAAAACAAGGATTTTCTATTATTCTGCGTGATTGAACAGATTCAGATTTAAAAAAGTAACCCGGAATGGTTTCAGGATTAAAACCATATTCTTTAAACTGTTCTTTTACTTTACCCTTTAAATAATCGCCGAGAGATTCAACGGCAGGGTCATCATAATTTTTTAATTTAATTGTATCTTTAAGATAGTCAGGTTTAATCATATTTTCTTCGCCATGAGCTAAATCAATAAAACTTGCGGTATCAAGTCCGCCTGCAAATTTAAGAAAGTTATATTTTCCATTACCAGGTGTGTCTATTATATGTTCCGTAGTTGGTTGTAATACGGGATTAGCGATTTTCCAAAGCACAGGTTTTATCTTATCTATTGCTTCTTTTGCTTTTTCTTCTACTTTTTCTTCTACTTTTTTCCCTGCCGTTTCGAAGTTTTTTTTGGTTGTATCACTCAACCCGTGTATTTGGTTTCCTATTTCTTCTACTTTTTCTTCTACTTTTTTCCCTGCCGTTTCGAAGTTTTTTTTGGTTGTATCACTCAACCCGTGTATTTGGTTTCCTATTTCTTCTACTTTATAGGAATTTAGTTGATAAAAACTTTTGAGCTTATCACCAATGCCTAAATCTTTAATCTTTTTTTCCAGTTCTTTGGTTGTCCCGTATAATATGTCTGCAGGGGTTGCATCTTTTCCTAAAATATCCAAAAGAGCCTTTTTATATTTTGCCGTTTTTTCTTTTAGTTCTTCATCAGCTTTCGTTTTTTTAAAAAGAATTGATGCAGCTTTTTCTAAAGGGTTTTGAAATTCATTTTTTTCAACTCTTCCTTTAAGAATTACATTTGTTGAATTTTCTGCACCGCCGTTTTTAAATGTAAATTTACCTTCATTGTCTCTGGGGTGTTCTTGTTCGTTCCATGCCATTTTTTTCCTCCTTATTTTTATTGTATCAAATAATATTTGAATTGTCAAGTATCATTTAATGAATTAAAGTATTGATTTACAAAAAATAATTAATTAAAATTCCGCCGCACTATTCGTGCGGTTATTACCCTAACCCTTTAGGTCATATAGTGTGCCTTTTTCTCGTTTTATATTTTTTAATTCTTAGCTTTTATTCGCATAAAGTTTTTTAATTTTTTCTAAAACATCTTTTACAAATTCAATCGAAGTTAGGTAACCAATTTGTTTTGCAAATTTAAACTTTTTTGATAAAAAATTAAAAAACAAATAAACAAAATAAGATAAACTAAAGAACATAGTTGAATAATAAAAGTAGAGAAAATTTCTATCCTCAAGTGTTCCGCCTCGGTGGGCATAGTGGTGAAAAGCCAAATACACAATGTTTACGATTATAATAATTGAAAATTTTTGCAGTTTTGTGAATTTATCCAATGGTTTAAACAGTCCTGTAATTTTTGCAAAAATATAATTTGGGGTACAGGCAAATATGCATATTAATACAAGCATTGAAAGAGCTAACCCTGCCAAATCAAAGATTATACCCGGCAAAACAATTAAAAAACGAGTAATGCTTAAAAATGGCTCATGCGATGCCGCTAACATACTAAATTTTATTAGTGCGACACACATTTTACAGCCAAAAAATGATTGCAAAAACAGGAAAGCACATATCCTAAAAAGATATATCAATATATGTTTTATCTTATCAATAATAATCTTGTTTTTATCGTCGTTCATTTAATTCTTATGGTAATCCTTTTTCTCTTGTATATTTTATCTTTGGTCTTGCAAAGAAAAATATAATTTCTTTCTTTTCTTTTGAAGCAACTATTCCCGAAGTATAGTTACCCTCATCTTTAGGGTTTTTCATTATGTATATATTGTATTTTTCTTTATCTTCAACTTCAAAATTAATTCCAGCATTTAATAATTCATGGTATTCATTGAAAGGCATTTCATCTTTAATATTTTTTCTGTTATCATCAATTATTTTTTCAATATCTTCAAGGTCGCAA
>CANQAV010000031.1 GCA_947589425.1 Candidatus Gastranaerophilales bacterium
TAAAAATATTAAATTTATTAAGTTTTAAACAAAAATAAAATTTTAAAATCATATAAAATCACTCCCTTCAATATCCTAGTGTTTCAAATAATAGTGAAAGATACGAAGTAAAGTATTATATGACAGGGGCTATAATTTATAAATACCCAGATAAATCAATAAATATCAATGGGATAGAAGTAATACCCCTTCTTTGAGTTTTATGTATGGGCAGGTATAAATTATCATACGAAAAAATAACAAGCCTTAAAATTGATTTAAAAGTCCTATAAGAAATGAAAAGTATTATGAATAGAAGGTTTTAGAGGTTAAATTTTTTCTCTGCTGCCATTCCACACAACCCTACCTTTAATAAGAGCATTATCACTCTCTAAGAGTTCTCTTGGTGGATATTTTTCATTATTTGATATCAAAAATACTTTTCCAGTTAAGTCTTGTTTTACTTTTTTAACTAAAATATTATTTGATGTAGTTAATTCAATTATATAGATTTTATTGTTTACTATTTCAACATCTGAATTATCAACTAAAAGTAAATCATCATTTCTAATATCATCAGGCTTATTTAAACCGGAATCCATGCTATCCCCTTTAGCTTGTAAGATAGAACAGTTATAAGGATTAATACCTAAGAAATTCTTTAACCATCTTTTATCAAAATATAGAGCTTCTTCTTCTGTATAGTCAGGTAACATTTCTCCTTTAGGATTTGCAGCTGCTTTAACGTGATAAAAAGGGATAGGAATTATATTTGAAGTAACAGTAGTATATTCTTTTTCAATGATATAAGCCTGTTTTTCAATGTCATAATTAAAAACTTTTTTAATTTTATCTTTCCAAGCAGGTGGAAAAGCAGTTAAACCACTTTCAATATTAGCTATCATAGATTGTGTAACATCTAATTTTTTAGCAAATTCAGTTTGCGGAAGGTGTAAGATTTCTTTTCTGAATGTTTTTAAATTTTGAGCTTCTTTTGATAATTCCACAATTTAACTCCATTTGTAAAGTTTTGTAAATAATAAATCACTAAACTGATATTTTTATTATTAATTTGGGAATAGTATATATGTAAGGGTTAAACTTGCAGAACAATTTAATAAGAGCAAGAAGTCTTAAACTTCTTGGCTGACTAAGATTTTTAAACTGATAGCAAATACAATAGGTTGTATCACTACCAATAAAAACAAAATCAAAGTTAGCATAAATTATCACCCCCTTTGAGTTGCTTACTTTATCAAGTATCCAGTACCTCTGCAAGATGGTAATTTATCTCTTTTTTCTTTCTCAAAATTTAATCATTACAATGTACTATCAATAAAATGATAGCACAAAAACAAAATTTAAGAAACTAAATTTCATAAATTCCTTTCTAAAAGGAATGGCAGAAATTAAAGGGAATAGAGAAACAGGTAATTTTAATATTCCCTTTTAAAACAAAAAACTAACAACCAAAAAGGAAGTTAGTTTTGTATCTCAAACCTATTTGATAAAGTTATCTAACTGATAATTAATATCAAAAGTACTACAGCACTAATGAGTATTAATCTCGTAGTAACTTTATCAGACAGCATTATAAGCATCTGTTAGTCATTCACTCTCTTTTCTACTGACAATGGAGAGTGATAGCTACAGGTGGATGAGATACAAATACTATTCCCTTTTAAAACAAATTTAAACGGTGCTTATTTATTTTCCTTAAAGACGACCTAGATTAGACCTCCTTTCTATTTTAGTAGTAAGTTTACTTAAGCACAAGCCTTTAGGGAGTTTTCTTTAAAAGATAGTTGTAATTTATATAAGGATTAAACAAATGAGCTTAAAAACAAAAGTATTTATTAAAAACTTTGGTGAATCATTAGAAGACTCCGTTAATGATTGGTTATATTTTGTAGAGAATAACCTTCAAGCAGAGGTTCTAAAAGTAGCTTATCCTACGAAGGAACACGCATATATTATTTATAAAACATAAACTTAATAACTTTTTAAAACTTAATAATCAGAAAGGAAATAATTATGTCAAAAAACTTACCTGCATACACTTGCAGCAGTTGTGCACATTGCATACAAAAGTATTGTCAAGTGTTCAAACGTCCTGTAGATATTAAATTTAACAGATGTATAAATCATAGTCATTATAATCCGAATGCAAAACCTTTTAAGGTGGATAAAAACCTTGAAATTATAATGGCAGCCGAAGAAAAAGAGAGGCAAAAACATTACAAAGGTTATTTAAGGGAAGCTGAAATGCTAAGGAAGCTAACATTAAAGGATATAGAAAAAGAAAAACAACAAAGGAAAACAGCATAAATGGATGATATAAAGAAACAGATTGAACTTGAAAAACGTATGACTGAATTATCAGTTGAAAAGTTCAGACGTGAGCTTGATAAACTGAAACAGCAAAACAGTTTTTCCAATTCTAAATCGGGAAACATTTTAATATCAAATATTTTAGAAACATATATAAATGAAATTAAAACTTACTTAGATAATTACAGCAAAGGTAAAGCAATAAGAAGTACTGTTGCAGCAAGCATTATTATGAAATTGGGAGCAGAGAAAACAGCTCTTATTTCAAGCAAGATACTTTTAAATTCTATAAATATGGGCAGTGTACAAGCCGTATATAGAGCTATCGGACAAGCTTTGGAAGATGAGTTTAAAATGCAGTCATACAGAAAAGAAAACCATTATTATTATGACTCTATTCAAAAAGACTTAAACTCAAGATGTGCAAAGGCACAACGTAAGAAATATATCACAATGAATATGTTTAATAAGAGATTATCTTTTCATATATCAAGGTGGAGTACGACAGATAAAGTACAAACAGGTATGATTTTAACCCGTATGTTTGTAGATACAACAGGCTTAATGGAGTTTAAAGACGTGTTTAAAGGTAAGAAGCAAGTAAGATACTTACAGCCCACAAAAACCTTCTTAGAGCTAACTGAAAACCTTAATAATAAACTTGAAGTGTTAGAACCATTTTTCCTTCCAATGGTAGCAGAGCCAAAACCTTGGACAGATATATTTGAAGGTGGATATTTAAGTCCATATCTTAAACGAAATAAAGTCATTAAGAATAATGATAAAGCCTACTTAAAGAAGTTAAAAGAGTTTGGAACTAACAGAGTTTTTGAAGCTCTAAATACAATTCAAAATACGAAGTGGCAAATAAACAATGAGGTATTAGATGTTGTTAAATTACTTTGGCAAGAAGGTGGAGAAGTTGCAGGATTGCCTAACAGGGAAGATACACCTATTCCAGACTATCCTTTTCCTAATCAAACTAAAGATACTGTACTTAATGAGCGAGAGAAAAGTGCAGTTATTAAATGGAAAGCAGATAC
>CANQAV010000032.1 GCA_947589425.1 Candidatus Gastranaerophilales bacterium
CGTGGCGCAGCCTGACTCTGCCGAACAAAATGATTAAATATCATTTTGTGAGAGGTAGCACGTAGTGCGCTTCAGGCCCAAAAGTTGAAAATTGAATAATCGGGACGTGGCGCAGCCTGGTAGCGCACTACCTTGGGGTGGTAGGGGTCGCAAGTTCAAATCTTGTCGTTCCGAATCTGTATAAATAAAGGGCTTCAAATAATGTTAAAGTCCTTTATTTTTTTATTATTTTATGCTTTGGTGTAATTTTGGTGTAAATGTTTTAAAGTTCATTAAATGCCTTTTAATATTCCGAAAGTCGTTTAACAGCGTCAAGAATATTTTTCTTAGGTTTATGAATATATTGTTGTGTCGTTCTTGCATCTGCATGGTCTAAATATTCTTGAATGGTCGATAAATCAACTCCAAGTTCATTTAGCCTTGAAGCTGTTGTATGTCTTAATTCGTGAAATGTAATATGGGGTATTCCTGCTCGTTTAACAGTTCTTGAAAAAGTTGTTTTAAAATCATTATAACAATTTTTTGTTATTGGATTCATAAATACATAATCGCCGATTTTAGGTAATTTTAATAATTCTTTTTTCATTTGTGGAGTAATTAATAGCTTTCTTGATTTCCCATTCTTTGTATTTAAAGCTATTAAATAATTTTCCTTTAAAAAAACATCAGACCATTTTAAATTTTTTATTTCAGAACATCTCATTCCTGTGTGCAAAGCAACAATTATTATAGACCTCATTATTGGGTTGGCAGCTTCTAATAATTTAATTTCTTCTTCTCTTTCCAAAAATCTTTTTGTTGGATTTTGTATTTTTAATTTTTTTAAATCTTGTAAAGGATTTATTTCTATTTTTTTATTGCTTTTTGCCAGTGAAAAAATTCGTTTTATACTATTTACTTCACGATTTATTGTTGCGGCAACAACATTATTTTTTCGATATAATCGGTATAATTCAACATCATTTATTGTAACTTTTGAAGCTGGTTTATTTCCAACTATTTTATAGAATATATCAACAATTCTTTTTGCATTAGTTGAATCAGAATAATTATTATCCGCATATAATTTAAAATCTTTTATTATTTCTGATAACATTACAAGTTTATTATCTGCAGCAATATCGTAACCTGTTTTTCTTAGTTCGGCTTTTGCTATTGATTCATACCCGGCAACTTCATCATAGGTAGCACCTTTAAATCGTCTATGATAACGCACTCCTTTATACATAAAATTGTATTGATAGTAGCCTGTTTTTATATCTTTTGATACGCTCATGTATCATTATATACTCTAAAATGCTATGATTTTCAAGAGTTTGGAAAAATAAAACTTAACAATTTTTGTTTATTAAATAGCCAATATCTTCCGTGCTTTCCGCATACATCGGACGGATAATAACCTGACTTCGCTTTTCTTTCGATTGTTCTTTTATCTGATTTCAAAAGCTTTGCAACTTCTATCGTATTCAATATTTCATTTTCCATTTTTATTTTCCTTTATCAACTCATCTTTCTGTAAAACACTTTTGACAATTTCCGCAATATTTTCAACGGATAATATATTTTCAATTCTGTTTAATTGATTCTCGCTTTCCAATTTTAATTCTTTGTATTTTTCGCCTAATTTAGAGAAAAGATTAAATACTTTAATGCAATTATTTTCAGCTTTTTCAAGTTTGTTTTTTAATTCTTTTAATTCCTGCTCTTTGCGTTTGAGTTGCTTGTAGTAGCAATTTTTAAATTCATAACAAAAACTGCAATTAACTCCGCAATCTTGAGGTATTGTATTTTCATCTATATAAATACACTCGCTCACATCAACACCGTTAATTATTATTGGTTTTGTCATATTTTATTCCTATATATCTAATTCAAAAAATTTGTGTGCTAAACAAGAAAAATTATTTGTAAATATAATTTTTTTTAATATGTATTGAGATATTTTACTTATATTAGCTTCAGTATTTCCATAATTATCAATTACAAAATCTTCTAATTTTTTCTTAAATATAGAATTATCATCACTTTTCCATAATGTGCAATAGTATGAATTACAACTATTCAAGGCACTTGTTGTAAAAGTGTATTTTTTATTGTTTATACAAACAATATATCTACTAAAATCTAAATCAATAGTTATTTCTGTCATCCCTCACACTCGCTTTCTAGCCTGCTAATAATTTACCCATCCATCTTCTTCACTTTCTCTCGTTTTTTCTTTTAAATATTTAAAAACCCCTTTTAAACACTGTTTTTTACAAGTTGACATATTAAAATAGCAATAGAAGCAAGGGGTTTGTAATATGTCTATTATAATTTTTATTTTCTCAAAATTTGTTTTAGTCATTTTTGCTCCTTTAAATTTAGCTTTTTATTTATAAATTTATCTAATTTCATTTTCTTTTTTGCATTAGTTTTACTCATCGCAAACCCTTTTGTAGGATATAAGAAATAGCCGTCAAGTTCATAAATTCCGTCAGCTTTATATATTGCCCCGATTTCTTGTAATTGAGGTTCATATTTAGCATTTCTTTTAATACATCGTTCTTTAAATGCTTGTTTTTCTTCTTGCCAAAATTCAGAAAAATCACTCATACTTCCACTCTGCCTCTCTGATTGCTTGCTTGATACTTGGTTTATTTATACAAGCTAATATTAAAGTTTTTAAAAATGTTTCTCTGTTTGAAAAATTAAAATTTTTATTCATATATTCTGCAAGATAAGACTTATCTGTTATTGGTAATTCAAACAATTTTACAAAATTTTCAGGTGATAAAAAATTGGGATAGCATTCATAATACCAACCGCCACCATCATCTTCTTTTTTTGGTTGCAAGTTACAAATTTTGCAAATTTGTTTACTTAAATTCAATTTTTTTCTTAGTTCTTTTGTCATAAAATCCTCTTTAAACATTTCCATTTAATATTTCTAAGGTACAAGTAAAATTTGTATCGTATTTCTCTTGAATGTATA